>RDXE01000074.1 GCA_004292755.1 Alphaproteobacteria bacterium | reverse complement strand
CTCGGCCGGGATCGCTGCCGCCGTGGAACAGCAAGGTGCCGCCACCCAAGAAATCGCCCGCTCGGTCTCCGAAGCCTCGCGCGGGACCTCGGTGGTTGCCGAGAGCATGACCAGCGTCGCCGATGCCGTCGCCCAAGCCAACGCGGCCGCCACCGGCCTGCGCGGTCGCACCGACGGCATGCGCGCCAGCATGGAAGACCTGCACCAAGCCGTGCAGCGTCCGGCGCCTCGGTCGTCTCACCCCCTCAATGGGCGAACAACACCGGCAGGCCAGCGTTGGTGAGGATGTGGCGGGTGGCACCGCCGAAGATCAGCTGGCGGATGCGGCTTTGGGTGTAGGCGCCTTTGATCATCAGATCGGCGCCGATGGTGGCGGCTTCGCGCAGGAAGGCGGCACCGGCATCCTCGGCCGCACTGATCCCGGTCAAGTGGCGCACTTGCGTGGCGAAACCATGGGCGCTGAGGTATTCGGCGACATCTTCGGCGGTTGGGCCGGGCACGCCGAAGCCGTCGGCTTCCATCACCACCACGCGGTCAGCACCGGCTAGAAGCGGCAGGCCCAAGGCGATGGTGCGGGCGGTTTCTTCCGAGCCGTTCCAGGCAATCGCAACCACGCCGCCCGGCTTCGGCGCCGCAACGCCCTCCGGCAGCATCAACACCGGGCGCCCGGTTTCAAACAGCGCCGTCTCGAACAGGATTTCGGTCTCGGCTGAGCGCTTGGGCTGCGGCTTGGCGATCACCAGCAGATCAAACACCCGCCCCACTGTGCCGATCACCGTGGAGGCGGCGCCATCCTGCTCCAGATACTCCGCCCCAGCCTCGCCCGGTGCGGGATGGGCGGACAGGCCTGCCGCGGCCACGGCTGCTTCGAACGCGTGGCGATGGCGCAGCGCGCGCTGGGCCGCGTCGGCCTGCATTTTCTCGATATAGTCCTGCGACAGCGCCATGCCGAAATCACCAGTCGGCATAAACTCCCCCGCCGGGGGGCGCACCACGAGGCCAACGGCGCGGCCTTGGAAACGCTTCGCCAGGGCGATGGCGCCTGTGGCAATCGTGGCCTCATCGCCATCCGACCAAAGCACCGCCAGAATTCGTTTCATGGTGTCCTCCGTTGCGTGGGTCGGCCTGCGGTAGTGTCTGGCGAGGCGCGCCCGGCTGCAAGCACCTTGCGCGCGCTCGTGCCTCTGTCCATGGTCCGCCGACCCGACCACAGGACCAGATGGCGATGAGCGGATTGACCTATCAAGGCAGCGGTGTCGATTACGACCTGCTGGATGCCTTCAAGCGGGAATGCCAGGCAGCAGCAGGCACCACCCGGGGCGCGTTGGCAGCCCACGGCCTCACCGAACCGCCCGCCATCCGCGGCGAGAGTGCCTATTTGGTGGAGTTGCCCCACGCCTACCTTGCCCATGTAGAGGAAGGGTTGGGCACCAAAAACATCGTGGCCGATGCGGTGCTGGCGGCCACGGGTCGAAGCTTCTATCGCGAGATTGGCATCGACACGGTTGCCACCATCGTCAACGACTTGGTCACCTCGGGTGCCAGACCGCTGGTGGTGGCGATGCATGCGGCCGTGGGCGATGCCGAATGGTTTCGTCATGACCAGCGCCGTCGCGACCTTGCCGCTGGCTTCGCCGAGGGGTGTCGGCTGGCGGGTGCCGTTTGGGGCGGCGGAGAGACCCCGGCCCTGAAGGGGCTGGTGCAGCCAGACGCGATTGTGCTGGCAGGCTCTGGCATTGGCTTGATTGAGCCGAAAGCGCGCCGGATTGTCGGCGATGTGGCGCCGGGCGACGCCATTCTGTTCCTAGCGGCCTCTGGGGTGCATGCCAATGGCCTGACCCTTTGCCGTCGCATCGCCGACAGCTTGCCCGAGGGGTATCAAACCCCAATCGGCGATGGGCGGACCTACGGCGAAGCCTTGCTCGCCCCAACTCCGCTCTACGCCAATGCCGTTGCGGCGGTGCAGGATGCGGGGATCACACTGCGCTATGCCGTCAACATTACCGGCCATGGCTGGCGCAAGCTGATGCGGCTGGCCGCGCCGTTGACCTACCAGATTGACACACCGGGTGATGAGGGCGCGCTGTTCCGCTTTCTGCGCGCCGCGGGCCCGATTGATCTGAAGGAAGCCTATGGCACCTACACCATGGGGGCAGGTTTTGCGTTGATCGTGCGTGCCAGCGACGCCGCTGCAGCAACCGCCGCGGTCGCTGCGACGGGTCACCGGGTCTGGCATGCGGGTACCGTGCTTGCGGGGGAGCGCAGCGTCACCGTGCCCAGCCTTGGCCTCGCCTGGGCGGATCACGACCTGGCGCTGCGGGATGACGCGTCACCGATTTGACTAACCTCTGACACACGAGCCATCACACACCCCGCGCATCGTGGCTAAGCAGGAGGGCTTGGTCATGAAACTGCAGCACTTGGGACTGGTGTGTCTTGGGTTGATGGTGATCAGCAGTGCCGCTGCACTGGCCGAGACTAGACCGTCCGTACTGACGGCAACGGCGACAACCATCACCCTGCGGGCTGATGTGTGGTGTCCCTACAACTGCGAGCCCAGCAGCCGCGACCCCGGCTATATGGTGGAAATCGCGCGGAGCGTGTTCCAACCCCATGGCTTGACGGTCAGCTATCAAACCCTACCGTGGAGCCGGACCCTGGCGGAGGTGCGCGCCGGAACCATCGACGGCGCAATTGGTGCGTCGATCGGTTCCCCTGAAACCCGCGGCATGGTGTTTGGTGAGGAAGATCTGGGCTTGTCCCAAAGTGTGTTTGCCGTGACGCGTGGGTCACCGCGGGTGGCCAGCATCGCTGATCTTGCCACACGCACCTTGGTGGCAATCGCTGACTATTCCTATGGCGATCCGTTCGACGATTACATTGAAACTCACCGGCGCGACAGCAAGCGGGTAAGCCTGTTGAGTGGCGACGATGTCACCAAGCGTTTGATCCGGTTGGTGCTGTCGAGTCGCGCGGATGTGCTGATCGAAGATGTCGCGGTGCTGCGGTTTGAGGCGGCCCAGGTCGATGGCGGCGACCGCCTGGAGACGAGCCCCGCTGGTGAACCTGTGCGCATCGGCATCGCTTTCACCAATGCGCGGCCAGAGGGGCAGCGCTATGCAGCGCTGCTCGACGCTGGCGTGCGACAGATGCGCGCGGACGGGCGATTGGCGGCGATCCTCGCCCGCTATGGCGTGCCGGACTGGCGCGTTGGGCAATAGCACCCACGGGCAACACCGCGTTGACAAGGCCGCGGAAACACCCCCAGGCTGATCGCGGTTTTGTCCGGAGGGGGACACGAAACATGCGTACCGCTGTGATTGGTTTCTCTGCCCTGCTGCTGGCGACGGCCGCGGGGTGGTTGCCGCAAGCTCATGCCCAAACGCCACGCGATACCATCGTGATGGCAAAGTCGATTGACGACATGATCACCGCTGACCCAGCCGAGAGCTTTGAGTTCTCGGGCTCGGAAGTGGTGACCAACGTTTATGATCGGCTGTTGATCGCCGATCCGCTGAAACGCGGTGAATTGACCCCGCAACTGGCGCAGTCGTGGGAGGTGTCAGCCGATGGTTTGACCTACACCTTCAAGATGAAGCCAGGACTGAAATTCCATAGCGGCAACCCGATCACTGCTGCCGATGCTGCGTACTCCTTGCAGCGCGCGGTGATCTTGAACAAGTCGCCTGCCTTCATCCTCACCCAGTTCGGTTTCACCAAGGACAACGTGGCGGAGCGGATTCGCGCCGTCGACGCCACGACCTTGACCATCCAGATTGAGAAGCCGGTGGCCCCCACCTTCTTCTTGAACTGCATGACGGCGACGGTTGCCTCCGTTGTTGACTCGCGGCTGGTGCAGTCCAACGCCGGGACCGACATGGGCAACACGTGGCTGAAGACCAACTCGGCAGGCTCGGGTCCGTTCCGGCTGCGGAATTGGACGGCCTCGCAATCGGTCACGCTGGAAGCCAATCGGGAGTGGCACGGTGGCGCGCCGAAGGTGAACCGGGTCGTGATCCGCCACGTCTCAGAGCCGCAAGCGCAGCGCCTTGGTCTGGAGAAGGGCGATTTCGACATCGCCCGCGACCTGGGCAAGGATCAGATCGCAGCGATCAGCAACAACCAGCAACTGAAGATCGTGCAGGGTGACCTGGGCTACATCATGTATGTCGCCCTCAATCAACGTCACCCGATCCTGTCGAAGCCCGAAGTGCGCGAAGCCATCAAGTGGCTGATCGACTATGAAGGCATTGAGCGGGACTTGGTGCGTGGCACCTATCTGCCGCACCAAAGCTTCCTGCCCAAGGGGTTCCTGGGTGCGATTGAAGACAAGCCCTACAGCTTCAATGTGGAGCGGGCGCGCGCCCTGCTGGCCCGTGCGGGCCATCCGAATGGCTTCTCGATCACCTTCGATGTCCGTGCCCGCCAGCCGGAGACCGACATCGGGCAGGCGATCCAGGCCTCGCTGGCGCGCGGTGGCATCCGGGTGGAAATCATCCAGGGTGACGGCCGCCAAGTGCTGACCAAGTACCGGGCGCGCAACCACGACATGATCATGGTGCAGTGGGGGCCGGACTATTTCGACCCGCACACCAATGCTGAAACCTTCGCGATGAACGAAGACAACAGCGACAACGCTCGCTCCAAAACCCTGGCGTGGCGCAATGCGTGGGACATCCCCGACATGACCCGGCGCACGGCCGCGGCCGTGGCGGAGCGGGATGGCGCAGTCCGCACAGCCACCTACCAAGCCTTGCAGCGCGAGCATCAACAAGTCTCGCCCTTCGCGCCGCTGTTGCAGCAGATCGAAGTGGCTGTGATGCGCCAGAATGTGAACGGCTTCGTGATCGGCGGCACCTTCGGGTCGACGCTTTACTACCAGCTGACCAAGAACTAGCAGACTGGATCGGTCGCAGGCGGGGTGTGGTGCAACTGCACTCCGTCCGCGATCAGATCAGCGAGAGGTGTGCCTTGGTCGTGATGACCTGGGCTTTCGTGGTTTCGCTCTTGGCGCTGGATTGTTGATCTCATGGCATCAGCTTCCCTTGGGCAGCGCGTGGTGCAGCCGGTGGTCCGGCTGATCGTTTCGCTGGCTCTGACGTTCTTTGGTTTGCTGCTGGTTACCTTCATCATCGGTCGAGTCATGCCGATTGATCCGGCCCTGGCAGCTTTGGGCGACCGTGCCCCAGCCGATGTGGTGGATCGATTTCGTGAGGAGATGGGCCTGAACCTGCCGCTGTGGCAGCAGTTTATTGTCTACGTCACCAAAGTCTTTGAAGGCGATTTTGGCCGCTCGGTGTTGAGTTCGCGGCCTGTGTTGGAAGATATCGCGAGGGTGTTCCCAGCAACCCTGGAATTGGCGACCGTCGCCACCCTGCTGGGTGTTGCCCTTGGCGTGCCGATGGGGGTGCTCGCCGCAGTGCACCAAGGCCGCTGGCCCGACCATGTGATCCGCGTCGTCGGCCTGTTTGGCTATTCCGTGCCGGTCTTCTGGCTGGGCCTCGTTGGCCTTCTGGTGTTTTACGCCAAGCTTGACTGGGTCCCAGGGCCGGGTCGCATCAACATCGCCTATCAAGACTTCGTTGATCCCATCACCGGCGTGATGGTGATTGATGCGATGCTGCAAGGCGAATGGGAAGCGGCGGGCAGTGCCGCACGCCATTTGATTCTGCCATCCTCCATCCTGGCGTATTTCAGCCTTGCTTACATCAGCCGCATGACGCGCAGTTTCATGATTGAGCAGTTGAAGCAGGAATACATCACCACGGCACGGGTGAAAGGTGCATCGGAGGCACGGGTGGTTTGGCGCCACGCTTTGGGCAATGTGGCTGTGCCGCTGACCACCGTGGTCACCCTCAGCTATGCCAATCTTCTGGAAGGATCGGTGTTGACGGAAACCGTGTTCGCCTGGCCAGGCCTTGGCCGCTACATCACGGATAGTCTGCTGAATGCCGACATGAACGCGGTGTTGGGCGGTACAATTGTGGTGGGGCTGGTGTTTGTCTCTCTTAACCTGCTGGCCGACGTGCTGTACCGCACGCTCGACCCGCGGGCGCGGTGATCGCCATGACTCTGATCTCTCGCGCATGGTTGTTGGCGGAAACGCCCCAATCCCGCCGTCAAGCCGCCTTGGGGCAGGCCTATCTCGGCTGGTTGGCGTTTCAGCGCAACCCGATTGGCATGGCGGGGCTGGCGATCATCCTGGCCCTGATCGTGGTCAGCGCGCTGTCGCCAATTCTGATGCCGTTTGACCCGATTGCCGCAGACACCGCCAACCGCCTGCGCCCGCCCTCGGGAACCCACTGGTTTGGCACCGATGAACTGGGACGCGACATCCTCTCCCGCTTGATTGCCGGTGCGCCGATCACCTTGATGATTGTGGTGCTGGTGGCGGTGCTGGTCGCGCCGGTCGGTCTCGCGATTGGCTGTATCGCTGGCTACTATGGGGGCTGGATTGATCGGGTGCTGATGCGCATCACCGATGTGTTCATGGCCTTCCCCCGGTTGATCCTGGCCTTGGCGCTGGTCGCCGTGCTGAAGCCGGGGCTGGAGAATGCGATCCTGGCGATTGCGGTGACCGGCTGGCCCCCCTATGCCCGCATGGCGCGGGCTGAAACCTTGACCATCCGCCAGTCCGATTACATCGCCGCGATGCGCCAATTGGGCGCGTCGGACGCGCGGATCATCTTGTTCCATGTCGTGCCGATGTGTCTGTCCTCGCTGATTGTCCGGGTGACGCTCGACATGGCGGGGGTGATTCTGACTGCTGCGGGTCTTGGCTTTCTGGGCCTGGGCGCCCAACCACCGCTGCCGGAGTGGGGGGCGATGATCTCCACCGGGCGGCGGTTCCTGCTGGACCAGTGGTGGGTTGGCACCTTCCCTGGCCTCGCGATCTGCATTGTCAGCCTTGGCTTTAACTTGCTGGGCGATGGCCTGCGCGAAGTGTTGGATCCCAAACAGCGATGAGCTTTGATCTTCTCAGCGTGGAGAACCTGCGCGTCCGCTTCCACCTTGACAAAGGCACGGTGGAGGCGGTGCGCGGCATCAGCTTCCGCATGGGGCGGGAGAAGCTGGGCATCGTTGGCGAAAGCGGCTCTGGCAAGTCGATGACTGGGCGCGCAATTCTGCGTCTGGTGCAAAAGCCCGGCAGCGTGACCGCTGACGCCATTCGCTTCAACGGTCGCAGCGGCAGCCGCGATTTGCTCACCGCCAGCCCGGCGGAGATGCAGGCGATCCGCGGCGGCCAGATTTCGATGGTCATGCAGGACCCGAAATTCTCCCTCAACCCGGTGATGACGGTGGGCAAGCAGATTGCCGAAGCCTACCGCATCCACCGCAAGGTTGGCCGCACGGAGGCGAGAGAGCGGGCGATTGCCATGTTGAAGGCGGTGCGCATCCGCGATCCCGAGGCAGTGTTCAACCGCTACCCGCACGAAGTGTCCGGTGGCATGGGCCAGCGCATCATGATCGCAATGATGCTGATCCCGGACCCCGATTTGCTGATTGCGGACGAACCAACCTCGGCCCTGGACGTGACCGTGCAAACCCAGGTGCTGGCGATCATTGATGATCTGGTGACCGAGCGCGGTATGGGCCTGATCCTGATCAGCCATGACCTCAATCTGGTCGCCTCCTTCTGCGACCGGGTGTTGGTGATGTATGGCGGCCGGATTGTGGAGGAGTGTCGCGCGAAGGACCTGCACGCCGCCACCCACCCCTATACCCGCGGCCTGTTAGCAGCCCTGCCCACCATTGATGCGCCGCCGGGTGACCTACAGGTGCTGACCCGCGACCCCGCTTGGATGCACGCATGACCCAACCCTCACTGGCGCTTGAGGTCCAGGACCTGGACGTTCGTTTTGGCTCCACCCACGCGGTGCGCGGGGTGTCCTTCACAGTCAGCGACGGGGAGAGTTTTGGGATTGTGGGGGAGAGCGGCTGCGGCAAAACCACCGTGCTGCGTTGTTTGGCCGGGCTGAACACCAAGTGGTCGGGCACCATTCGCCTGGCGGGTCAGGTGCGCAGTCACCACCGGGATCTGGCAGCCGCCCGGCTGGCCCAGATGGTGTTCCAGGACCCCTACGGCTCGCTCCACCCCCGCCACACGGTCGACCGCGTGCTGGCGGAGGTGTGCCAGATCCATGGGCTGGATGACGTGGAGGGGCGGATTGACCGGGTGTTGCGCCAAGTTGGCCTGGGCCCCAGCTTCCGCTTTCGCTATCCGCACCAGTTGTCGGGTGGGCAGCGCCAGCGGGTGGCGATTGCGCGCGCCTTGATCCTGCAGCCACGCATTCTGCTGCTGGATGAGCCAACTTCGGCGCTGGATGTCTCGGTGCAGGCAGAAATCCTGAACCTGTTCCGCCGCTTGCGGCGGGAGTTCGGGCTGACGCTGGTGCTGGTCACCCACAACCTCGCCGTGGTGACCAACCTGTGCGACCGTCTGGTGGTGATGCACACTGGTCGCGTGGTGGAGGCGCTGGACGCCGAGGTGTTGCGCACCGGCACCCCGCAGGAGGCCTACACGCGCCAGCTGCTCGCCGCCAGCCGCGGCTACGACCGTAGCACCCTCGCCGCCGCCGAAGCCCTGGAGATGGGGCTGTAGCCCAGGCCGCCCAACGCGATTTGCAGCCCCAGCACCGATCAATCATTGACACCAGCCCGTCACACCCCTACACCGGCGGGGCAAACGCCGTGTCGAACAAGCCGATGCGTTCGGCGGAAGGGTGGCCGAGTGGCTGAAGGCGGCGGTTTGCTAAACCGTTATACGGCTAACACCGTATCGTGGGTTCGAATCCCATCCCTTCCGCCAGAATCCCGCAGCCTATCGAAGATGAGGCTCCCGCTTGGGGCCTGTTTGCTTGCTCCAGGCCATAGTGCTGAGACGCCCGCACCTTGCAGACGGGCGCTGGGGCGAGGTCCCGTCTCTGACCGGCCCGCTCTGCTGTAAGGAGAGACCGCCGTCTCGCCCGGTTGGGCTTTGGCAGGACCCGTCCGGTGACCGGGTCTGCCCGTCAGGGCGTGCCGTCTGCGCCGCTGCTCTTGGCCTGCGGCACCCGAACTCCCCCCTACACACTCATGCGCTTGCGGATGTCGTCGGCGTCCATGGTTTCGGCTGTGCCGTTGAGGGTGATTTCGCCGCGGTCCATCACGAACCAGCGGTCGGCCAGCTCGTGGGCGAAGTCGAAATACTGTTCCACCAGTAGGATCGCCATGTCGCCACGGTCGCGCAGGTAGCGGATGGTGCGGCCAATGTCTTTGATGATGGAGGGCTGGATGCCCTCGGTCGGTTCGTCCAGCACCAACAGCTTTGGCCGTGTGACCAGCGCGCGGCCGATGGCGAGTTGTTGCTGCTGGCCGCCCGAGAGGTCACCGCCGCGGCGGCGCAACATGGTGGCGAGCACGGGAAACAGCTCAAAAATCTCATCCGGTATGCGGCGCTCGCTGCGGGGTAGGCAGGCGAAGCCGGTCTCCAGGTTCTCGCGCACCGTCAACAGCGGGAAGATTTCGCGCCCCTGGGGCACATAGGCAATGCCCGCGCGCGCGCGGGCCTCACTGCCCAGACGCGTGATGTCGCTGCCAGCGAAGTGGATGCTGCCGCGGCTGACTGGTTGTTGGCCGACCACGGCGCGCAACAACGAGGTCTTGCCAACGCCATTGCGTCCCAGCACGCAGGTGACGCGGCCTGCTTCGGCCGTAACGGACACACCGCGCAGCGCCTGGGCTGCACCGTAGGAGAGGTCGATCGTGTCAACTGCCAGCATGGTTCAGCGCCCCAGATAAACCTCAATCACACGCTCATTGCTGGCGACGGTGTCGATGCGCCCCTCCGCCAGCACGGCTCCTTCGTGCAGGCAGGTCACCCGACACTCCAGGGCCCGCACGAAGCTCATATCGTGCTCCACCACGATCACCGAGTGGTCGCGGTTGATGTCCTTCAGCAGTGTGGCCGTGGTTTCGGTTTCCGCGTCGGTCATGCCCGCCACTGGTTCGTCAACCAACAGCAGCTTTGGGTCTTGCGCCAGCAGCATGCCGATCTCCAGCCACTGCTTCTGCCCGTGGGACAAACTGCCGGCCAGCCGGTCGCGCAAGGCGGACAGGCGCACTACCTCTAGCACCCGGTCAATCCGCGCGGGCTCAATCCGGTTGCGTGCCCCAAACCAGGCCGACAGCGGGCCGCGTGGCCCCTTCAACGCCAGCAGAATGTTGTCGGCGACGCTGTGGCTGTCGAACACAGTGGGTTTTTGAAACTTGCGCCCAATGCCCATGCCAGCGATCGCCGCCTCGTCATGGCGGGTCAAGTCAACCCGCCCGCCATCGAACAGGACCGAGCCAGTGTCAGGCCTCGTCTTGCCGGTGATCACGTCCATCATAGTGGTCTTGCCAGCCCCATTGGGGCCGATGATCGCGCGCATCTCGCCCGGTTCCAGCATCAAAGACAAGCCGCGCAGCGCCTTGAAGCCGTCGAAGGCCACTTGCACGTCGTCCAGGTACAGCAAGGCAGAGGTAAGGCTTGCCATCCGACTACTCCGCTGCTTTCGGGCTGACTGCGGTGGATTTGGCGGCACGCCGCCGCTCCAGCAGGCCAAGAATGCCCTGCGGCAGCGCCAACGTGACCAGCACGAACAGGCCCCCCAGGGCGAACAGCCAATAGGGCGCCAGGGCCCCCGTGGTGAATACGGTTTTCAAGGCATTGACCACCACGGCCCCCAGGGCCGCCCCCACCAGGGTGCCACGCCCGCCAACTGCCACCCACACCACCGCCTCAATGGAGTTGGTGGGGGCAAACTCCGACGGGTTGATGATGCCCACTTGGGGGACATAGAGCGCGCCTGCGATCCCCGCCAGCATGGCCGACAGGGTGAACACCAGCAGCTTGTGATGCTCCACCCGGTAGCCCAGAAAGCGCGTGCGGCTCTCCGCATCGCGGATTGCCACCAGCACCTTGCCGTAGGTGGAGCCGACCAGCCAGCGCGCCAGCCCAAAGGTGGCCGCCAAAGTCGCCACACTCAGCACAAACAAGCCGACGCGGGTGGACTGCGCCTGCACCGGAAAGCCCAGAATGTCTTTGAAGTCGGTCAGGCCATTGTTGCCGCCGAAGCCCATGTCATTGCGGAAAAACGCCAGCAGCAGGGCATAGGTCAGCGCCTGGGTGATGATCGACAGATACACACCGGTCACCCGGCTGCGGAAGGCCAGCCAGCCGAACACAAAGGCCAGCACACCGGGCACCAGCACCACCATCAGCATGGCATAGCCAAACCAGTCAAACCCCCACCAAGTGACCGGCAGCTCCTTCCAGTTCAAAAACACCATGAAGTCTGGCAGCACAGGATGACCATAGACCCCGCGGGTGCCGATCTGACGCATCAAGTACATGCCCATGGCGTAGCCACCGAGGGCGAAGAACGCGCCATGTCCCAGGGAAAGGATGCCGCAATAGCCCCACACCAAATCCAGTGCGATGGCCAGGATGGCGTAGCAGACATACTTGCCCAACAGCACCACTGTGCCCGTTGGAATGTGGAGGACGGAGTCCGGCGGCATCACCAGATTTCCGACCGGTACCAGCACAATCAGGGCGGCCAGCAGGGCCAGGAACACTTGCTCCCGCCCAGCCAGGGCGCGCATCAGCCGCAGTGTGATCATTGCTCCACCGCTCGCCCCTTCAGCGCGAACAAGCCGCGCGGGCGCTTTTGAATGAACAGGATCAGCAAGATCAGGATCAGGATCTTGCCCAGCACCGCGCCTGCGAACGGCTCCAGCACCTTATTGGCGATGCCAAGGGTGAAGGCTGCCACCAAGGTACCCCACAGATTGCCAACGCCGCCAAACACCACGACCATAAAGCTGTCGATGATGTAGCTTTGGCCCAGGTTCGGGCTGACATTGTCGATCTGGCTGAGGGCGACCCCCGCGATGCCCGCAATGCCGGAGCCGAGGCCGAAGGTCATCGCATCGACAAAGCGGGTGCGAATGCCCATGGCACTGGCCATCCGGCGGTTTTGCGTCACAGCGCGCATCTGCAGGCCCAGCGGCGTGGCGCGCAGCACCAGCAACAGACAGGCGAACACGACCAAGGTGAACACCAGGATCCACAGCCGCCCGTAGGTGATCTGCAGGCCCCACACCTCAAAGAACCCAGACATGTAGGACGGCGCACCCACTTCCCGGTTGGTCGGGCCGAACCAGGTGCGGATTGCCTGCTGCAACACCAGCGACACACCAAAGGTCGCCAGCAGAGTTTCCAGTGGGCGACCATAGAGGAAGCGGATGATGCCGCGCTCAATCGCGATGCCCACGGCCCCAGCGCACACAAATGCCAGCGGGATCGCAATCGGCAGCGACCAGTCGAACAGATGCGGGGCGTGGGTGCGGATCACCTCCTGCACCACGAAGGTGACGTAGGCGCCGATCATCACCATCTCGCCATGGGCCATGTTGATCACGCCCATCACGCCGAAGGTGATCGCCAGCCCAATGGCTGCCAGCAGCAACACCGAACCCAGCGAGAGCCCGAACCAGACGGTCTGTGCCACGTCGCGGATCGCCATGGTCCGCTCGATGCTGGCGATGCCGGCCTCAATGACTGGCTTCAAGGTGGCATCTGCAGTTGGCAGCACCTGACGCAAGACCGTCAGGGCCGTGGTGTCGGCCACATCCACCAGCGTCGCAATTGCACCTTCGCGGGTCGGGCGGTCAGCGGTGGTGCCGGTCAGGATCAAAGCCGCGCGCGCCTCCAACAGGGCAACGCGGACACGGGCAACGGTTTCCCGCGCCAGAGCGGTTTCGACATCAGCCAACGCCGCCTGATCGCGGGAGCGCAGCACGGCCTCGGCGGCGCGCAGGCGCCGCTGCGGATCAGGAGACAGCAGGGTAAGCGTGCCGAGGGCAGCCTGGATCGCACCGCGCAGGCGGTTGTTGACCCGCACAAGGCTTGCCCCGGCGGGCGGACTGGCGACGGCCTCGCCGGTCAGCAGATCAAAGCTCGCACCCGCTGCATCGCGCCAGATGGCGCGCGCCGGATCCTTCCAGAACAGCAGGCGGCGATCAGCCATCGCCTCCAGCGCTGCAACCGCGTGCGGCGCACCAGACGCAGCAATCAGGCCGATCGCAGCCTCTGTCGCGGAGAAGCCATCTTCGGCAAGGCGCGTTGCAGCATCGGCTGGGATGGTGGCCGGTTGGGCCTGCAGCGGTTGAGCAACGGCCAGGATCAACCAAAGACCGCAGGCACAGAGCCAACGGAGGGGGGAGACGGTCATCAGACCTCCGCACGGCAAGATCAGATACCCCAAGGCCGCCCCGGCGGCTGGCGGTTCAGTGCCAGTCTGCCGGAGCGGGGGTTAGGGGTGCTTGGCAGCCAAACGCTGCGATCAGGCCACTAGCTGCCGCAGCGGTTGGTGACCGTGTTGAAGTTGCCGCACTTGCGGGTGACCCAATCGCCGATCAGGTCCTTCGAGCCTTCGAGGTGCTTCGACCAGGCATCGCCGGGGACCAGACCGGAGGTCTGCCACACCACGTCGAACTGACCGTCGTCGCGCACTTCGCCAATCAGCACCGGCTTGGTGATGTGGTGGTTTGGCAGCATTTCCGACACGCCACCGGTCAGGTTGGGGGCCGTGATGCCCGGCAAGGCGTCAATCACCTTGTCCGGATCGAAGGTGCCAGCCTTCTCCACTGCCTTCACCCACATGTTGAAGCCAATGTAGTGGGCTTCCATCGGATCGTTGGTGACCCGACGCGGGTTGCGGGTGAATTCCTGCCAGCGCTTGATGAAGGCTTCGTTGGCCGGGTTTTTCACCGACTGGAAATAATTCCAGGCTGCCAGGTGACCAACCAGTGGCTTCGTGTCGATACCTGCCAGTTCTTCTTCACCAACGGAGAAGGCAACGACGGGAATGTCAGTTGCCTTGATGCCCTGGTTGCCCAGTTCCTTGTAGAACGGCACGTTGGCATCGCCGTTGATGGTGGAGACGACGGCAGTCTTCTTGCCAGCGGAGCCGAACCGCTTGATGTCCGCGACGATGGTCTGCCAGTCAGAATGACCGAACGGCGTGTAGTTGATCATGATGTCGGCTGGGGCGACGCCCTTCGACAGCAGATAGGCTTCCAGAATCTTGTTGGTGGTGCGCGGGTAGACATAGTCAGTGCCCGCCAGGACCCAGCGCTTGGCCTCGCCACCATCCTTGGACATCAGATAGTCAACGGCCGGAATCGCCTGCTGATTCGGCGCAGCGCCCGTGTAGAACACGTTCCGCTCGCTCTCTTCGCCCTCATATTGGACTGGGTAGAACAGGATGTTGTTCAGTTCCTTGAACACCGGCAGAACTGACTTGCGCGACACCGATGTCCAGCAACCGAACACGGCCGACACCTGGTCGCGGCTGATCAGCTCACGGGCCTTTTCAGCGAACAGCGGCCAGTTGGACGCAGGATCGGCAACCACAGCCTCCAGACGGCGGCCCAGAACGCCACCCTTGCGATTCTGATCTTCGATCAGCATCAGCATGACGTCTTTCAGTGTGGTCTCAGAAATCGCCATCGTGCCGGACAGCGAGTGCAGAATGCCAATCTTGATCGGCGCACCTTGCGCAAACGACACCCGTGACGCAGCCAGCGAGGCAGCACCAGCCGCAGCCGTACCGAGGAAGTGGCGACGCGAGAGGCTCATATCGATCCCTTTCTTGGACAGGACCCGTGGGGGGTCAGCACGGGATCAATGGCAACTCCCGTGCCAGGGATGTTGCGGCGCACAGAACGCCACCGATCTGTCACAGAGGGCATGAAATCAAGGAGTTGAGTTACACTGCCGCAAGATCAAGAGTTGGGCTCTGTGCGTTCGCCAGATGACAACGAATGCAAATGCCCATAAAGCAGGCAAGGAATTGGTGGATGCCAAACAATCAGCCGCGCAGCACCAATACCAGGATCATCGCGCTGCCCAGCACAATCCGATACCACGCAAATGGGGTAAAGCCGTGGCGCTGGACAAAGCCAACAACCCAGCGCACCACCACCAGCGCCGCCGCAAACGCCACCAAAAACCCGACAGCGATCGTCAAAAGTCCACTGTCGTCGAGCAGTGCGCGGTTCTTGTACAGGTCATAGGTGGCAGCACCCAGCATGGTTGGGATCGCCAGAAAGAACGAGAACTCAGCCGCAGCCCGCCGCTCCGCTCCCAACAGCAAAGCGCCCAGGATGGTTGCACCGGAGCGGGAAACCCCTGGAATCATTGCCAAACATTGTACCAGCCCGATTTTTAGGCAGAGGCTGAGCGGAAACTCTTCCACAGCCGTGTAGCGCGGGCGATAGAGCCGCCGTTCAATCACCAGGATTGCCACGCCACCGACAATCAGTGCCACCGCAACCACCCACGGGCTGAACAGCACGGATTTGATGAACCCATGGGCCAGCACGCCAACCACTGCTGCCGGCAGGAAGGCAATCAGCACCCCGGCGATGAAGCGGCGGGCGCCGGGGTCAGTGGGTGCGTCGAACGCGATGCCCAACAGCCGGGCGAAGTAGGCGACCACCACCGCTAGAATCGCACCGAGCTGGATGACGATTTCAAACACCCGTCCCGGGGGTCCCTGGAAGCCCAGCAGGTCGACCAGCAGAATCAAATGCCCGGTGGACGACACCGGAATGAATTCCGTCAGCCCCTCGACCAAGCCGAGAAACGCAGCGGTCAGCAAAGTCGCGAGGTCCATGGCGGCGTCCTGGGAAGCAAGCGGAGGGGGGAGTGAAACCACTTCCCCTGCGGGACGCAACTGCGGCAGAACCAAAACCGAGGCCAGTATCGGGGGCCTCCAAGCCGGGGGGCCAGATGCGACTGACCAGCCACCAACGCTACGACTATCACCCGCTGCCAGCGCGACCAGACTACGCTTGGCCGGGGGGCAAGCGGCTGGCGGTCTATGTCGCGCTCAATCTGGAGCATTTTGCCTTCGGGGAGGGGCTGGGGGCGGAACTGGCACCCGGCGGGCCGCAGCCCGATGTGCTGAACTTCGCCTGGCGCGATTGGGGCAATCGGATTGGTGCCTGGCGCCTGTTGGAGCTGTTTGACGCGCTGGACCTGCCGGTGTCGGTTCTGGTCAACAGTGCGATCTATGATTATTGCCCGCAGCTGGTTGCCGCCCACCGTGCCCGTGGCGATGAAATTGTTGGCCACGGTCGCACCAATGCCGAGCGGCAGGGTGTGCTGCCCGAGAGGGAGGAGGCCGCCCTGATCGCCGAGGCGACGCAGCGGTTGACCCTCGAGGAAGGGCGCCCACCCGCGGGCTGGCTGGGTCCGTGGATTTCCCAAAGCCCCGTGACCCCTGATTTGCTGCAGGAATCAGGCTATCGCTATCTGTTGGATTGGTGCCAGGACGACCAGCCGATCTGGATGCGCTGCCGCCGCGGCCATATTCTCTCGGTCCCCTATCCGCAGGAATTGAACGACATCCCGTCCATCGTTGGCCGCAAGGACAGCCCGCAGCAGTTTGCCGACATGATCGTCGATGCGTTCGATGAGATGCTGGAGCAGTCGGAGCGTCAGCCGCTGGTGATGGGGATTGCGCTGCACGCCTATCTGGTTGGCCAGCCCCATCGGCTGCGCCCGCTGCGTCGCGCGCTGGCCCACATTGCCGAGCGACGCGAGCGAATCTGGCTCACCCGCTCCGGCGCGATTGCCGAGGCCGCTATCGCCTTGCCGCCGGGGATTGTGCCGGGGGGTCCATCCACGCCTGCCTCGTAAAGGATGCCAACCATGCGCCGTTTGATCTCAACAGGGTCGCCCTTCGAGGCGGCGTGGGGCTATTCCCGTGCCGTGGTCGACGGCGACATGGTCTATGTGTCGGGTTGCACGGGGTTTGACTACGCCACCATGACCATCGCAGACGATGCGACGGCACAGGCCGAGCAGTGCTGGCGCACCATCGGCGACGTATTGGCGCAGGCTGGCGCCAGCCTCGCTGACGTGCTTCGGGTCACCACATATGTCACGGACGCTGCGGACTGGCCGCAGGTGGGGGCGGTGATGGGGGTGGTGATGGCTGGAATCTGCCCGGCCGCCACGGCCCTAGTGTGTGGCCTCGTCGATCCGCGCATGAAGGTCGAAATCGAAGTGACCGCGCGCATTGGCTCCAGCCAACCGGTGGTCGATTCCTCGGCGGGGAACCGCTAAGCGGGCGCGGAAGCGCCCGGCCGGTTGGAGGAGGGGAGAACCCGGCCGGGCGCGAACCTCGCCTTCGAGGCTTCGTCGCAAAAGGGGACCGCCGTCCGGGGAGGAGGGGAGACCGGTTGTCGGCTGGTCAGCGACGATGAACCAACATTTTGGTCGTCCAGCGCTGTCTTCAAGCACCCCGATGGCGAAACATAGGAGCTATACCAATTCGCAGGCACTGGGCGTCTTCGTCGGTTTTTTGCCATCCACGCGACATGCTGTCGCCGTTTGATCCGTGTCAATCCAGCAGGCCCGAGGGCACGCTATAGAACTCCGTCGCATTCCCCTGCCAGGAGGGCAGTGATGTTCGATGGGCCACGTTGGATGAGCCGGAACCCCAATCGGGAGTCGCTGGAGCTGGAGCGGCAGCATGCCGATCTGAAAGCCGCCTGGCAGCAGATCACACACGAGCCCGATGAGCGTTTGGCGGAGTGCTTGACCCGCTTGCTGGCTGCGTTCGAAGCACACTTCGCCGAAGAAGAGGCGTTGATGCTGGACACCGCAGCTCCAGGCATGGACTCCCACATCCAAGAGCATCGCCAGACCGCCAGCGGATTGCGCGATCTGGTCCGAGCGGCCGAGGCTGGGCGCTACGACGCGGTGCGCCGCGCCGTCACCAACTGGCTGTCGCAATGGTATGTGGTGCATCACGCCAGCTTGGATCACGCCTTGCAGCTGTGGTTGGAACGGTGCACCGCCAGCGCTTCGGCGCAGGCAGCCGAGCCGGAGGCAGCGGACGCTGCTTAAGGGCGGCGAGAGATCACGAGGGGGCTGGTGCGGCGGGAGGGCTGAGCCAAGCGGTGGCTTGACCGAAGTGCTGGGATGCCAAGCCTTTCGTTCAGACCACGAGCGCGGGCAACCGCGAGAAAAGGGGACACCATGACCATCATGCGGGTCAGTCTCAACGCTGCCAGCGTTGGGCAGGCGGAAATGGATGCTGACCATGTGGAAATGGAGCGGTTGTGGAGCTTGGCAGTGGATGCCCCAGCCTTCACCCTCTCTGGCGAGATCGGCCGCTTGCTGAACCACCTGGAGGAGCATTTTGGCGACGAAGAAGCGCTGATGGTCGATACCGGCTTCCCCGGCCTGACCGGCCATGCAGCCGATCACACCAGCTTGATGCAGATGCTGCGCGCGATCGCCGAGATGGCCGATGACGATGCCGAGGCCGCCCGCACCCAACTGGCCGAGGACCTGCCAAACGCCCTCAACCGCCACCTTGAGGGGTTCGATCAACCAGCCGCCCGCTGGATCCGCGACACCGTCCAGAAACGCCCGGAGCCGCTGGTGATTGGGTAATCAGCAGCGTGGTGGGCAAAATCTGCCGCCAATGGGTTGACGGCAGGGGTGATTCTTCCTTATATGAGAACCGGTTGAGGGCCGGTCTTCGATTCATATCCTAAGATCGGCAGCCAGGAGGTGATGGGGTATGCACCGTCGTGTGCTGTTGCGCGGATTGGTCGGGGCGGGGGCGTTCTGGCAGGTGGGCGATGCGCTGGCCCAAACCACGGCGCGCGCGTCAGGTCCAGCCGCCCGGCCCGCGGTGCCTCCACGGGTGATTGCCATCGATGCCGGGCACGGTGGCAAAGACCCTGGCGCGATTGGTGTGCGCGGGACCCATGAGAAAGAATTGACCATCGCCGTCGCGAAGGACCTTGCCCGCCGTCTGCAAACCAACGGGCGTTACCGAGTTATCCTAACCCGCAACGACGATAGCTTCGTAACGCTGGGGGATCGGGTGAAGATTGCCCGCGAGCGGCGCGCCGAACTGTTCATCTCTCTCCATGCCGATAGCGTGCAAAATCCGCAGACCCGTGGCTTCTCCGTCTACACCTTGTCGGAGACGGCCTCGGATGATCTGGCGGGGGCCCTGGCGACCAGCCAGAACGCCGTTGATCGCTTGGCCGGCATCGATTTGACCAAGCATTCGCGGCAGGTGCGCAACATCCTGGTCGATCTGATGCACCGGGACACCGCCAACGCGAGCAACCGCATGGCGCAAAGCCTGCTCGATAGCTTTGCCCCACCGTTTTCCCCGATCCAGCGGCCCCATCGGCAGGCAAACTTCGCTGTTCTGCGCGCTCCGGATATTCCCTCCATCCTGGTGGAGATGGGCTTTATCTCCAACGCTGAGGATGAGCGCGCCCTGCAGCAGCGCAGCACGCAAACCCGCATCTCCGAGCGTTTGGTGCTGGCGGTAGACGGCTTTTTCGCCGCGCGACGGGTTTGACCCCGGCGCACGCACTGAGGGGCAGCGCAGGCGGCACTTGATCCAACCGCGCAGGCGTCGCACTTTTGCCTAACAGTCAGGTGTGGGGTTGAAAGGCATGAGTGCGATCCGTCCGTGGCGCCAGATCCAGCGCCGCAAGAGCAGGCAAATCATGGTCGGCTCAGTCCCGGTGGGCGGTGATGCGCCGATCACGGTGCAAACCATGACCAACACTCCAACGCCGGATGTCGGCGCCACGGTCGATCAGATCCGCCGGGCGGAAGCCGTTGGGTGCGACATCGTCCGCGTTTCCTGCCCCGATGAGGACAGCACCCGCGCGTTGAAGGAGATTGTGCGCGCAGCCAAAATCCCTGTGGTCGCAGATATCCACTTCCACTATCGCCGCGCGATTGAGGCGGCCGAGGCGGGTGCTGCGTGTTTGCGCATCAATCCTGGCAACATCGGCTCGGCCGAGCGGGTGCGGGAAGTGGTGAAGGCTGCCAAGGATCATGGCTGCGCCATTCGCATCGGCGTCAATGCGGGGTCGTTGGAGAAAGACCTGCTGGAGAAGTATGGCGAGCCATGCCCAGAGGCGATGGTTGAAAGCGCGCTCGACCATGCGCGGATTCTGGAAGACAACGACTTCTTCAATTTCAAAATCTCGGTCAAAGCCTCGGACGTGTTTTTGGCAGTGGCGGCCTATCAAGGCCTGGCGGACGCGTGCGACTACCCGCTGCACTTGGGAATCACCGAGGCTGGCGGCTTGCGTGTTGGCACCGTGAAATCTTCCATCGGGCTTGGCATGCTGTTGTGGTCTGGAATTGGGGACACCATCCGCGTCTCGCTGTCGGCCGAGCCGGAGGAAGAGGTCAAGGTTGGCTTTGACATCTTGAAGTCGCTGGGGCTGCGTCACCGCGGCGTCAATGTGATCTCCTGCCCGTCGTGCGCGCGCCAGCAGTTCGAAGTGATCAAGACTGTGGAGGCGTTGGAGGCGCGGCTGGCCCACATCACCACGCCGATGACGTTGTCGGTGATTGGCTGCGTGGTCAATGGTCCGGGTGAGGCGCGGGAGACCGACATCGGCTTCACCGGTGGCGGCAATGGTACCCATCAAGTCTACATCGCCGGGGTGCCGAACCACCGCCTGAAGGACGCTGACATCGTCGATCACTTGGTCTCGCTGGTGGAGAAGAAGGCCGCGGAAATCGAAGCCGCGCGCAGCACCGCGGCCGAAGCAGCCGAGTAGCCTGAATGGCGGCACCGGCGCTGCCGGACGCGCTGGCCATCGTCGGCGTCGATCACCTGACGGCTCCGCTCGATTGGCGCGAGGTGTTGGCCGAGCGTGCCTTGCCAGCCCGTTTGGGCGACGGCGTGGCAGAGGTGGTTGGCCTCGCCACCTGCGATCGGGTGGAGTGGATCGGTGTGGAGCATGTGCCCGGTGCCTTGCGCCGTGCCTTCGCCATCCACTTGGCCGACCTGCCACCCGCAGCCGCCGTGTTGGACCTGCAAGGGGATGCGGCCCTCGTCCACGTCTTTGCTGTCGCGGCCGGTATGCAGAGCCAGGTGGTTGGCGAGCCGGAAATTCTGGGTCAGATCAAGCATGCCCATCGCGAGGCGCTGGCGGCGGGAACGGCTGGTCCGCTGCTGGATCAGGTCTTCGGCAGCGCCTATACCACGGCCAAGCGGGTGCGCAGCGAGACCACCCTCGGCACCCGCCCGGTGTCGATCGCGGCGGCCTGCCACCAAATCGCGCGCGATGTCTTCGGCGCGCTGGAGCCGATCACCGGGTTGCTGGTCGGTGGCGCAGATATCGGCTTGTTTCTCGCCGAGCGGCTGCGGCTGGGGGGCCTGCTGCACTGGCAGGTTATGGCCCGCGCGCCAGCTCTCGCCCGCGATCTGGCGCGCTCGCTGGGCGGCGCCGTCTGTCCCCTGGAGGACTTGGCCGCCGCCGTGGAGCGGGCAGATGTAATCGTGGCCTCGGTCGGGCGGGGTGCCCCGGTGATCACCACGGCGCTGTTGAAGCCGCTGCAGCGCAAGCGCCGCTTTCGCCCGCTCTATCTGGTGGATGCCGGGCTGCCTCCGGATATCGAGCCCGGCGTTGCCGATCTGGACGGGGTATTTCTTTATACTCTCGATGATTTGGAGCGGATTGCTGCGGCTGGGCGTCAGGGGCGTCAGGCAGCCCTTGCGCCCGCGCTTGCGATCGTCGATGAACAGCGACGCGCGTTTCGCCAAGACGTCGCCGCCCGCTCCGCAGCGCCAGTGGTCACGGCACTTCGGCGCCACGCCGAAGCCTTGCGGGTAGAAGCCCTGGCGGAGGCGCCTGACGATGCGCAAGAAGCCACGCGGCGGTTGCTGGCGCGGCTGCTGCACCGGCCATCGGAGGTGCTGCGCGCGGCCGACCCGGCGTTGGACGCGGCAGCCCGGCGATTGTTCGGGCTTGAGGAGGATGACAGGTGAGTTTTGACGCCACTCTCGACCGGGTTCTGCACCGTCATGCGGAGTTGGGGGCCATGCTCGCGCGTGAAGGCGGCATGGACGGGCAGACCTTTGCCAAACTCTCGCGCGAGTATGCCGAGTTGGGCCCCACGGCCGAGGTGGCGGCAGCCCTGAAAGCGGCTCGGGACGAGGCGGTCGAACTGGCGTCCATGATCGCCGACGCCAGCACCGACGCGGAAATGCGGGCTTTGGCCGAAGAAGAGTTCCAGGCGCTGAAAAGCCGCATTCCCGAGCTGGAGCGCGCGGTGCAGGTGGCGCTGCTGCCGAAGGACGAAGCGGACGAGAAGAACGCCATCCTGGAAGTGCGCGCCGGTACCGGTGGGGACGAAGCCGCCCTGTTCGCGGCCGAATTGCTGCGCATGTACGAACGCTATGCCATTGCCCGTGGCTGGCGCTTTGAAGTGATGGAGGTGTCCGACACCGGCCTTGGCGGGTTGAAGGAAGGGATCGCCACCATCACCGGTCGCAGCGTGTTCGCGCGCCTGAAGTTTGAAAGCGGTGTGCACCGGGTGCAGCGGGTGCCTGCCACCGAGAGTCAGGGCCGCATCCACACCTCGGCTGCCACGGTCGCCGTGCTGCCAGAGGCTGAGGATGTTGACATCCAGATCGACGAAAAGGATTTGCGGATCGATGTGTTCCGCTCCTCCGGTCCTGGTGGTCAGTCGGTCAACACCACTGACTCAGCAGTCCGCATCACCCACCTGCCCACTGGTTTGGTGGTCAGCCAGCAGGATGAAAAATCCCAGCACAAGAACAAGGCGAAGGCGCTGAAGATCTTGCGCGCCCGGCTGTATGACGCCGAACGCCAGCGCCTCGCAGCTGAGCGCTCCGCCAGTCGCAAGAGCCAGGTTGGCAGCGGTGATCGCTCCGAACGCATTCGCACCTACAACTTTCCCCAAGGCCGGGTGACCGACCATCGGATCAACTTGACCCTCTACAAGATCGATCAAGTGATGGCGGGCGAGGCGTTGGACGAGTTGCTGGATGCGCTGATCCGCGAGGACGAGGCAGCCCGTCTCGCCGATCTCTAGGGGCTGTCCGGGTGGCGACGGTCCGCGCAACGCTGGCGGACGCGACGGCAGCCCTGGCGGCGGTGGGCATCGACAGTGCGGCGCTGGACGCCCGGTTGTTGTTGGCCGATGCCTTGGCGCTGCCTGCCACGCGCCTGTTGCTGGAGCCGATGCGTGTTGTCTCCCCAGCCGAACGCCAGCGGTTCCGCCGTCGGCTTCAGCGTCGCTTGCAGCGCGAACCCGTCTCGCGCATCCGCGGCGAGCGGGAGTTCTGGTCCCTGCCGCTGGCCATCAGTGCAGCGACGCTCGACCCCCGTCCCGATAGCGAGACCCTGGTGGCAGCCGTGTTGGCGCGCTGCCCGGCACCGCGGCGCGCGCTCGACCTTGGTACCGGCAGTGGTGCGCTGATTCTGGCGCTGGCCAGCGAACGCCCGCAGATGACTGCGCTGGGTCTGGACATCAGCCTTGGCGCGCTTCGGGTGGCACGGGCCAATGCCCAGCGCCTGGGACTGGCCGGGCGGGTGCGCTTTGCCAAAGGTGGCTGGTCAGACCAGCGGCTGGTGGTACCGCGCGGGGCTGGGGTGTTTGACCTGATCCTGTCCAACCCGCCCTACATCGCCACACCGGACTTGGCGGGGTTGGCGCCGGAGGTTGGCTTTGACCCGCGCACGGCTTTGGACGGTGGCCCCGATGGCCTTGCCCCCTATCGGGTGATCCTGGGGGATATTGGCCGTGCCCTTGGCCCCGGTGGCCGGGTTGCCTTTGAAATCGGCCTAACGCAAGGCCCCGCCGTGGCGGACCTCTGCCGTCAGGCGGGGTTGAGTGAGATTGAGGTGCTGCCCGACCTGGGTGGCCGCGACCGGGTGGTCACGGCCACGCGGGTGGGCGTTGGGTGAGCGACGGCGACCTCAACCCGGTCTAGTTCCAGCCGGCCCGTTCATTGACCCGCCGCGCGGTCGCGTTGGTCGACGCGAAGGCCGCGGCATTCAACTGGTCGGCCTTGAACCCGCCCAGCTCGCGCAGGAATGGATGGGCGGCAACGTTTGGATTGGCGGGGTATTCCATGTTGACATCCGCCAGATAGCGCTGCGCCTCGGGCGAGGCGAAGAACGCCACCAGCTTGCGGGCATTGGCGAGGTTCGGCGCAGTGCGGGTGATGCCAACGCCTGAGACATTCACGTGGGTGCCGCGATCATCCTGGTTCGGGAACACCACCCGCAGGCTGTCCACCAGCGCCTTGTCTTCTGGACGCGACGAGCGACCGAGATGGCCGAAGTAATAGGTGTTCGACACGGCGATCTTGCCCTCACCGGCTGCCACAGCGCGGATTTGGTCTGTGTCACCACCACGCGGGGGGCGGGCGAAGTTGGCAACCACGCCGCGGGCCCAGGTTTCCGCTGCGGTTTCGCCGCGCGCTGCGATCACCGAGGAGGTAAGGCCCAGGCTGTAGATGTTGGTGCCAGACCGCATCAACACCTGACCGCGGAACCGCGGATCAGCCAGCGACTCATAGCTGGTGGGCGTGTCGGCAGCGGCCAAGGTTTTCGGCACGATGAACACCCGCGCCCGCACCGAGAAACCGAACCACAAATCATTGGGGTCCCGCAGGTGGGCTGGGATGGTTGCGGTTACCTCTGGCACCTGCATGGGCTGGAAAATCCCGTCACCCGCAGCCGCGGCCAGACGCCCGGCATCGACAGCGATCATCACATCGGCAGGGCTGCGGGCCCCTTCGGACTTCAACCGGGTTACCAGGGCATCAAACTCGCCATCAATCACATTCACCTTGATGCCAGTCTGGCGGGTAAACAGGTCCCACAGCTGACGATCCGAGGAGTAGTGACGGCTGTTGTAGATGTTCACCTCTTGAGCCAGCGCCGGAACAGCAGTCAACACAGCAGCAGCGGCCACAAGAGCAAGCAGGGGACGGCGCATAACAAACCTCGCGATTGGTTCTGCGGGTGCGAGGCACTCGCAACACCGAGACCCTGCCACAGCGCAAACGCAAATGCAAACGCTTCGCAAGCGTGACATTGCCGCAGGAGGCGTGGGGGCATTGGGAGAGGGGGGGGGGAGAATGGTGGTGGGGTTTGTAGAAGCCGCTGATGGTCTCTGCCCGGGCATTGTCGGAGCTGTCACCAGCGCTGCCGACAGATGGTTCAATCCCAGCATCCACTCTGGATTGCGGCTAATGAAATACCACTCGAGTGAGCACCTTGCCATTCAGCCCCTTCAGTTCGTTGCGGACTGTGGGTCGAGTGGCTTACCCTTGAAGGGCGTGACTTTGATCTCCCCCTCTCTGCTGCGGGCCTGGGCGATGTCATAGCTGTTCTGCATCCGCATCAGCGTATCCATCGACACGCCGAAAGCTTTTTCAATCCGCAAGGCCATCTCTGGAGACAGGTGCGCACGCTCATTGAGCAGCGTCGAAAGCGTCGCTCGCGTCACCCCAAGCACCTGAGCCGCCGCCGTGACTGACAGGCCCAGAGGCTCAAGGATCTCATGCTTCACAAAGCCGCCCGGATGCGCAGGGCTCTTCAAGCGGACACCGGAAATCGGACTCACAGCCACCTCCTAATGGTAATCCTCGTAGTCCAGGTCGATGATCTCGATCTCGTCCTGATCGATCCGAAACGTCATCCGCCAGTTCTTCGTCACGAACAGGCTCCAGGTACCCTTGCGGTCGCCGGTCAGCAGATGCGCTTTCCAACTCGGCACCGTCCACAGTTCGTCTTCTCTGTCCATGTCTTGGAGGAAAGTCACCATTCGGCGGATCTTGGACACGACGGCAGGCTGCAAACCGCTGGCGTCATCGCTTACGATGAAACGTCGCAATCCTTTGTGGACCACGCTTCTAATCTTCATGACCGAAGGTATCGAGCCAAGTGTTCGGTGTCAAGTGACGCCATACGCATCACTTCGCAGCGTCAATGGAATGGCAGTTCGCGCGTCCGCCTGACGGGCCGGGCTCTATCGATTGCTTCGCGAGCGTGACAGTGTCTCAGGAAAATGTGGGTATGGGGGAGGTGAGGACGGGGCTGGGGACGGCGTCCTCAGCGGGGTAAAGGGTGGCGATGAGGCGCCTGGCTGGGAACCGCAGGGTAGCGTTGACGGTTGAGGGGGATGGTCTCGCCAGAGTTTGGTGCGAGGCTATTCGTCCTGGGTGAAAAATTGGGAAAGCATTGCAATAATCCTATCAATAATGGCCTGCAGATCTGCTTCATCTGGATGTTTCTTCCCAATTTCTAACATCTGATCAAGTGTTATTTGTGCGGAGGCACCATCGCCTTGTTCTAGGTGGGCCAAAAGAATATTAAATGAGCCTTTGGCGAGTTGGACCCGTAGTTCCGGCTGATCGGGATGGTCGGTGGCAAGCGTCTCCAGCCGCGCCAAGAGCGCTTGGGCCGCGCCGAGGTCGCCTTGTTTGAGGTGACCAGTCAGCAGGTTGACGGCGCCTTTTGCGAGTTCGATCCTCAGGTCGGGCTGATCAGGATGTTCGGTGACAAGCGTCTCCAGCCGCGCCAGGAGCGCTTGGGCCTCGGCGAGGTCGCCTTGTTTGAGGTGACCAGTCAGCAGGTTGAAAGCGCCTTCAGCGAATAAGACCCTCAGGTCCGGCTGATCAGGATGGTCG
>RDXE01000012.1 GCA_004292755.1 Alphaproteobacteria bacterium | reverse complement strand
TGACTGACTTTGGCGCGTAGTTGCAGTATTTCTACATCTTTTTCAAGACTTTGAGGTCGATCTGCGCGCACCCAACCGGGACGGGGGAAGGTGCGTATCGCTTGGTTGATGCTGGTAACGACGTAGCCAGCCAATTCCATCGGGTGCGTCCAGTATCGCACCATCCTATGTTCAATTTTTTCTCGGAACGCGG
Organism: Alphaproteobacteria bacterium; assembly: GCA_004292755.1. Lineage (GTDB taxonomy): Bacteria > Pseudomonadota > Alphaproteobacteria > Elsterales > Elsteraceae > RDXE01. The sequence goes on along the minus strand of RDXE01000012.1, from coordinate 5,894 downwards.
CAAGTTTGGTGCGGGCGGGTTCAGACACATCGCTGTACCCGACGGGTAAGGTATGGGGTTCACCGTGCAAAAACCCAAGGATTGGAATGCCCTTAGAGACTGCATAATCATATTCCTTCTCGGTGAATCCAAGTCCCGTCTCATCCTCCGATCCATAGCGCCCAGCAAGGATCACGACATAATAATCGGATAGGTCGATCACTTGGCGGATCAGATCCCATTTCTCATCCGAAGCAGGAAACAACTCCATCCCGGCAGGAACACAGTCCATATCCAGCAGTGTACCGAACACCAGTTTCCGCTCAGTCTCCAAACCCCGGAAGGGGGAGCTGACAAACACTTGGTGCCGGATGATGTCGCGCGCAGCCATCGGTTCGACGCCCGCTCCTAAAACCGCGGAATGTCCGGAAACGGCAGGTTGCCGCCGGAGACGTGCATCTTGCCGTACTCGGCGCAGTTGGTGAGCGCCGGGAACACCTTGCCGGGGTTGAGCAGGCCGCCTTCATCGAAGGCGCATTTGACGCGCATTTGTTGGTCCAGGTCGACTTGGTCGAACTGGTGGGTCATCAGATCGCGCTTTTCCACGCCCACCCCGTGTTCACCCGTCAGCACACCGCCGACATCGACACACAGGCGCAGGATATCGGCGCCGAACGCCTCAGCCTTTTCCACATCGCCGGGTTTGTTGGCGTCGAACAGGATCAGCGGGTGCAGGTTGCCGTCGCCCGCGTGAAACACATTGGCGAGCCCAAGCCCATAATGCTTGGCCATGCCATCCATGGCGCGCAACACTTCGGGCAGGCGTTTGCGCGGGATGGTGCCGTCCATGCAGATGTAATCCGGCGCGATGCGACCGACGGCGGGAAACGCGCTCTTGCGCCCAGCCCAGAAGCCCATCCGCTCCACCTCGCTGGTGCTGGCGCGATTGCCAACGGCACCGCACCCCGCTGCGATCTCCGAGACGCGGGCGACCAAGTGGTCCACTTCCACCGGCGGCCCATCCAGTTCCACAATCAGCAGCGCCTCAACATCCAGCGGGTAGCCAACCTTCACGAAGGCTTCGGCTGCGTGGATCGCAGGCTTGTCCATCATCTCCATACCCGCTGGAATGATCCCGGCCGCGATGATCGCGCCCACGCAGGTGCCCGCACTTTCCACCGTTGGGAATGACAGCAGCAGGGCGCGCTGAGTGGTGGGTTTGCGCAGGATGCGCACAGTCACTTCTGTGACCAGGCCCAACAGCCCCTCCGACCCCGTGACAATGCCCAGCAAATCGAGGCCGTCAGAATCCAGGTGTTTGCCACCAAAGCGCATCACCGTGCCGTCGATGGTGACGAACTCGATCCCCAGCAGATTGTTGGTGGTCAAGCCATACTTCAGGCAGTGAACACCGCCGGAGTTTTCCGCGACATTGCCGCCAATCGAACAGGCAATCTGGGAGGACGGGTCGGGCGCGAAGTAGAACCCGGCATGCTGCACCGCGTTGGTGATGCCCAGATTGGTCACCCCTGGCTGCACCCGCGCGCAGCGATTGTCGAAGTCAACCTCCAGCACCTTATTCATCTTGGACAGGCCAACGGTGATGGCATCAGCAACGGGCAGGGAGCCGCCGGACAGCGACGTACCCCCGCCGCGCGGCACGATCTTCACACCCTCGCGATGGCAATAGGCCAGGACGGCTGCCACCTCTGCCGTGGTGCGCGGCAAGGCCACCGCCATTGGCAATTGGCGGTAGAGGGTCAATGCGTCGCACTCATAGGCGCGCAGCGCAATCGGGTCGGCGATCACACACTCGTCGGGCAACAAGGCGCGCAGATCGTCAATGATCTCCCGCCGCCGCGCCAACAGGGACGCGTCTGGAACCGGCATCAGCATGGTCGTCCTCCCTCGCCGACCGTCCCGCCGGCTGTCCTGTCGAAAGACTGTGGCGGTGCCGCAGCGGGACTGCAAGGGTTGCTAGCGCGCCAGCACTGGTGCCACTACACTTCCGTTATGAGCTTGCGTCTGCCCCCTGATCACTTGTCCCCCGAAACCCTGCTCGTCCGCGGCGGCACGGACCGCAGCCGATTTGGCGAGACGTCGGAGGCCTTGTTCCTCACCTCTGGCTATGTCTACGACTCGCCAGAAAGTGCTGCCCGCCGCTTTACGGGGGAGGAGCCGGGCTTCGTCTATTCCCGCTACTCTAACCCCACCCTCGCGATGTTGGCGGAACGCCTGCGGTTGATGGAGGGGGCAGAGACCTGTCATTTGACGGCGTCCGGCATGGCGGCTGTCTATGCCGCGATGCTCTGCCATGTGCGTACCGGTGACCATGTGGTTTCCGCCCGCGCCTTGTTTGGATCGTGCCATTACATCTTGTCGACGATCCTGCCGCGCTTTGGCGTTGAGGTAACCTTTGTGGACGGCACCGATCTGGCCGCGTGGCGGGCGGCGTTTCGCCCTACCACCAAGCTCGCCTTCTGCGAAAGCCCCGCCAATCCAACTCTGGAACTGGTGGATATCGCCGCGGTGGCGGAGATTGCCCACCGGCACGGCGCGCGTCTGGTGGTGGACAATGTGTTCGCCACACCGCTCTACCAGAAGCCGCTGGCCCTTGGTGCGGATGTGGTGACGTATTCCACCACCAAACACATTGATGGTCAGGGCCGCTGCCTGGGTGGGGCAATCCTGTGCGACGATGCTTTCGGCAAGGCAGAGATTGAGCCGTTCCTGCGCCACACCGGGCCAGCGCTCTCGCCGTTCAATGCTTGGGTGATGTTGAAGGGGCTGGAAACGCTGCCCTTGCGGGTTGAGCGGATGACAAACAGTGCTGCGTCGGTGGCCGATGCCCTGGCAGCGATGCCGGGGGTGACGCGGCTGCTGTACCCGCACCACCCCTCTTTCCCCCAACGGGACTTGGCGCTGCGCCAGATGCAGCGCGGCTCCACGTTGGTGGCGTTTGAAGTGGCCGGTGGCCGCACCGGTGCCTTTGCGTTTTTGAATGCCCTGAAGCTGATCGACATCTCCAACAATCTTGGGGATTCGAAATCATTGATCACTCACCCGCCCACCACCACCCACCGCGCGATGCCGGAGGCTGATCGTTTGGCCCTGGGCATCACCGAGGGCTTCTTGCGGCTCTCGGTCGGCCTGGAAGCGGCATCTGACCTCATTGCAGATTTGGCGCGCGGGGCAGACGCAGTGGTGGCACTCACGCGAAAGGCTGCAGAATGAGCGACTATGCTGGTGATCTCTCCCCACTGGACACGTGGTCTCTGCTGAAGAGCACACCGGCAGCAGTCATGGTTGATGTGCGCACGGATGCGGAGTGGAACTTTGTTGGCCAGCCCGATCTCTCCAGCCTGAACAAGGCGCCCATCCGGCTGTCCTGGCAGATTTTTCCGACCATGGTGCTGAATGGTGAGTTTGTCGACGCAGTCCGCGCCGCTGTCCCCGATCCAGCCACACCAATCGCCTTCCTGTGTCGCAGCGGTGTGCGCAGCCTGGCCGCCGCCCGCGCCTTGACGGCAGTGGGCTACACGGCGTGCTACAACATCGCCGATGGTTTCGAGGGTCCGCCCGATGGCGAGCGGCACCGCGGGCGCGTCGCCGGGTGGAAAGCCAGCAACCTGCCGTGGGCGCAAGGATGACAGCCGACCCGCAGCAGGCTGTTGCCGCTGCCGAGGCCGCCATTGCAGCGGGCAACCCGGTCGCGGCCGGTCAGCACTTGGTCCATAGCATCACCACCCATGGCCCCACGGCTGCGGTCTATGAGCTGCTCACCGCCCTGGTGGTGGGCGCTCATAGGGAGGGGGATGAGGCTCTAGCGGCGGGCGACACCATCACAGCTGAGGCCGCGTTCCGGCGGGCGATTGCTTTTCACCCCTATGATCCTCAAGCCTATCGCGACCTAGCGGCCCTGTACTTTCGACAGGACCGTCATTTCGAGCTCGGTTCGATTGGGGAGAGCCCTTACACGGCCAGTCGGTATAGTTTTGACATGGAGCGCACGGTCGTTATTGAACAGGGCATCATGATCATAAAGAATGCCATTTCTGCTGATGCCGCAGCACGTTTGTGCGTTGGTTTGACTGCTAATCCAGATTTCTTGCCGACGACTTTTCTCTCTGCGTCCGGTGAGAAGACTGACGGCGTCAATGAGCAAGAGCGTCGGGCTCAGATGGCTGAGCTGTTTCATGTCGCAGGGTTTGTAAACGGTACGATTCATCGTCTGCTGGAGGAATTTGCAGAGCCTTTCTATCATCTCGAGCCGGAATATTGGGAGTGGCCGGTCTGCCTTCACTACGAGAAGGATGGCCATTACATATCCCACGCCGATTCTGAGCACCCTGATGGCATGGGCGGATGGCGACGCGCACATGATCGTGACCTATCCTTTCTCCTCTACCTTAATGATGAGTTTGAGGGCGGTGAGTTGGTGTTCGTGAACCAGGGCTTGCAGTTCCGCCCTTCGCCGGGGACTGCGGTCATCTTTCCCAGTGACCACCGGTTTGTTCATGGAGTGCTGTCGGTGCGTTCCGGTATGCGCCAAACCATCGTGACGTGGATGAAAGCGGAGGGAACTCCGCTCAACACCGGCAGTCCACTGTTGAGAGTGCCTCGCTTCGCGTTTCCGCCGAGGTGATCGCGCCCTCCAGTGGACGAAGTCGGTGCAGTGATGGCTCCCAGGCGAAAGGCAGCAGAATGAGCGATCTCGCCACCCCTTACCACGCGCTTGCAGCGGCCCAGGCCGAGATCGCTGCGGGCGACCCGATTATGGCCGGTCAGCATCTGATCCGCAGCCTGACCGCCCACGGCCACACGGCCGAGGTGTATGACCTTCTCTCCCAGTTGGTGCTGGCCGCCCATGCGGACGGAGTGGCGGCCCTGAATGCCAGTGATCCTGTCACGGCCGAGGCGGCATTCCGCCGTGCTATTGCCATCCATCCCTACGACCCTCAGGCCTATCGTGACCTGACGGCGTTGTACTTCGCCCAGCATCGCCAAGCAGACCTCAGCACGATTGGAGAGAGCCCTTACACGGCCGATCTCTATGGCAATGACGTTCAGCCTGTGGTGGGCGTGGAACAGGGGTTGGTGATCATCAAGAACGCGATCTCGGCTGAAGCCGTGGCGCGTTTGCGCATCGGGCTCACCCCCAATCCCGACTTTCTGCCAACGGCGTTTTTGTCTGACACGGGTGAGAAGGTCATCGGTGTGGATGAGCGTGAGCGAAAAGCACAGATGGCGGAGCTCTTCCACGTTGCCGGTTTCGTGAATGGCACCATCCGTCGTCTGTTCGAGCAGTTTGCTCAGCCCGTCTACAATGTCTGGCCCGACTACTGGGAGTGGCCGGTGTGCCTGCATTATGAGGCTGGTGGTCACTATCTTCCCCACGCCGATGCGGACCACCCCGACAGCACGGGCGAGTGGCAGCGGGTGCAGGACCGCGACCTTTCCTTACTGATCTACCTCAATGATGAGTTTGAAGGCGGGGATCTGGTGTTCGTGAACCAGGGCCTGCAATTCCGCCCTTCACCGGGCACAGCTGTCATCTTCCCAAGCGACCACCGGTTCGTCCATGGCGTGGTGCCTGTACGATCCGGTGTGCGCCAATCGATCGTGACTTGGATGAAGGCGGAAGGAACCGTGCAGCTGCACGGCAGCCCAAACCTGCGTGTGCCCCGCTTCGCCTATCGTCCGCGCTAAAACCGCACGAACAGGTTTAGCAGGCGGCCAACCGGTCCAGTGAGCGCCAAGCGCCCCTCGACGACGGCAAGGCAGACGCAATCGGCGTCGTCGTGCGCGACGGGCTGGTGGATTTCGCCCGGTGCAGCCAGCGCGACATCGCCACGCCGATAGGCGCCACGGTCGTCGGAAAACCCACCTGCCAGCACCAATGTGAACTCCCGCCC
>RDXE01000037.1 GCA_004292755.1 Alphaproteobacteria bacterium | reverse complement strand
AATTGCTGATTGCCGTTGTGCAGGGCGAGCCATTCGGCATCGTCCAGATGGCAACCTTCGGCTTGGTCTGGCTGGCGCTGGCCCTGTTCTCTCTTGGCAAAAAACCGGCGCGATAGCACGGTTCCTCAGAACAACCTTGCTCCTATACATGATTTTGAGTTGACTGTATAATTGATGTTCTCATTCATGTCGTGTTGTACCTGCCTGAATTCTTGTCATTTTGCTGCTTTGCGAATCAATAATGCGAAGTGAGACTGAGCCGATCTGCTGGCGCGCCTGACCGTATCGGGATCCGATACCCTCTTGGATCTGGGCGATGGCAACAGCGTGATCCGGGTTGGCGTGCTGCCGAGTCAATTGACGGCTGCCAACTTGAGCTTGGGATAGCAGCCACGGTCACCGCCACTGGACCAAGTATTCGCCCCATCGCGGCAATCACTGCCAGTCGTTACGTGCGGCACGTTCGTCTTCACGTCGACCGTCGCTGTCGAGCCTCGACGCGATCTTCTCCAACAGGGCTGCGGTCCGCGGCCACTTGGGCGCAATGATCTTATAATAGTCTCTGACCTGCGCGGCCCTATCGCGTTCCTGCCGCCCTCCATCGTAAATCCCACGGCACGTAACGCCAATACTATTATGGAAACCGACCATGAAGCCGTCTTCCATACTTTCGCTACGGATCTCTTCGATAATGTCGCGCACTGCTTGTTGTGGCCATGCCCCATCTGCATCTATCGATGAGCTTGACAGGACCTTTCCGATCTTGGTGTCTACAATCCGTCCTCTTCGAGCATCAACTGCAAGGCTTCGTGCGCGGGTTACCCAGGCGAAAAGTTTGGCATGGTCAATAAGACCCGCATCATCAGACCCAGGCACTCGGTCCCATATTTCCAGTAGCTGATAGGCGTGCTTCGCAATTTTCTGTCTCTGATCGTGATCTTCGACTTCGCTAATGACTTCACTGTTATCCTCAGATTCATACACCAACTTGATAATGTCAATAAACGTCTTTGGGTCTTGTGCTAGTGATCGCATCAATACGACAGGGGGACGCTCTGAGTATCTCAATACATTTAGGTATCTCCACTCCAGTTCAAATAGCGTATTCTCATTTATATCACTTCTTTTGTCTAAACACTTCATAATTCTGCTTATGGAATAAGCGTGTATTTCTGATCCGCTATGGTCATTTTCGACAGCGCGCTTTAGCGTCTCGACAAGCAAGTCTTTGGAAATACTCTTATTAATATGAGCGGCGAGGAATTCAATGGAATGGTGAGCACGCCCCGCGTAAAGCAATTTCCTTCCAGCAAATTCAATATCTTCTTCACCACCCTCGATTCGGATGAGTTGAACCTCACTCCAGTAAAGGTTTTCTATCTCCTTTCCAATATTTGCTGCACGATCCCAAGTCCACCGCCTTGATGGTAGGGCGTGAAGGATCGACATAATCGCCAAGTTCCCCCAGTTTTCAGACGTTGCTCGGGTGAGAAGCGTTGATGCCCAGACCTCCCCCGCGTCCGCGAAAATGGCCCGGATCAAACCATAACCGATATCACGCTCCTTGCTTCCAGCGCAGAGTAGAGACCACTTGATGATCTCTTCCTGCTCGGACGCAAGGATCGTATCCTGATGGAGCGCGGCACCGATGAGACCCGCATGATCAGCTTTGGCAGCTAATGCAGCAAGGCCCTCAAAGTGCAAGACACGAAAAATCTCAAATACGGCTGACTTCTGATGTTCAAGAAGTTCTGTTCTTGTAGCTTCAAATCCCTGCATCTTTGGTGATGGCAATTGAGCATAGGCATTGAAGAGCCAGTAGTACCGGGCAATCAAATCTTCTGGCGTGATGTTGTTATAGATCTCCTCAATCTGATCGAGCACAGTCGGTGATAAGGCCCAGGCAGCATCTTCAAAGCTCCGGTGCCGATGAAGGAAATCGCGTAGTTCGGACCGCAACTGGTCGATGCCCTGCTCACCCCTACCGCGCGCCCCAGCCTCCGCTAGACCCGTGATGGCGCGTTCCACGTCAGGTGCAAGGTCAGGCAACCGGTCGACCAAAGTCGCCCAACGCTCGAGGCTGTGACCCGCTGCAGTCATCAGACGGTCCGAGACGGCAATCGCACCCTGCCTTATTTGGGAACGCGTAATCGGCGTGGCCTGATGCTCGGAAAAGTCGCGCCAGCGTGGTTGCGGCGTTGGGACGCAGAACCCGGGACCCTTCGGCAGAAGCTTCAGTAGTAATCGCCACCCCTGCTCAGGGTGGCGGTGCAGCAACCGGTCCAGGACCATCATGCGCTGATCATAGCTGGCGTAGGTCTGAGGACACCAAAGCAAGAAGAGACTGCAAAGACTGTTCTCGGGGCGATTGACGCGATTGTTATCTTTGGGATCGATCGCGTCCAACTGTGCCAGCAGGTCAACGACGCGAGAAAAATAGTTTGGCGACCATGCCAGCACCTCAAGCGCCCACAGCAATTCGCAGATGTTCGCGTGGCTCACGGACGGGTCTTCGCCGACCTCAAACAACACATCGATTGGCCGATCCGGTGCCGACAGGCCTGCTTCAACCATGTCCAGGAAAGCGAATGGGGCCGCCTCTGCCAATAACCGAAAACTCCGGGCTAAGGACCACCATCGGCGGCCTGTCGCACCCCTCAGAAGCGTTCGGACAACCTGTTCGGCACGATCCGAGCCATCGCGCGCCGCGAGTGTGCGGTCGCCAAACAGTGACAACAAGATCAAGACCTCGTTCAAACCTTTTCGTAACCAACCAGAATACTCTGGGTGAATACGATAGACACCAGCCATCCATCGCTTATCTGGCGCCAAATCAAATCTCGGGTCCTCCGATCCAAGCACATCAATGATCACACTCTGAAATGTGTCAAGTTGGCTGGTTGAAAGATGCTTGGCAAGAAGGAACCAAACGTCACGGGGCGAGGCGACTCTCCACGCGTCGCCGACTTTGCGCAAAGGACTGTCGAGCGCAGCGGTATACGGTGTCAGCGCAGCGTCAATGTCGGCGTATGCCATGCCGCTCAGACGCTCAAGGATGCGACGGTCGCCCTCCCTGGTCTCGGTCCATCCTCCTGCAAGCATTGCAGCGAGAAATGCTCTTGATGGGGCGCTCCGCGCCCAGGCTGGCAAGCGACCCGCAGCCAAGGGGATCAGGCGGCGCAACACGGCTAAACTGCGGGCAGAGTCTCTGGCCAGCGCCTCAGCTCCCTGGCGCGGAAGGCCCATGGCTTCAAGTGCCGAAGCGATTGCACCAGACGACGGGCGCGACAGTGTTATCTCATCGCCTGAGGTGTCGTCACCGTCGCCATAGGCCAATAGACCGTAGTGACCATTCCTCGCCATGCGATTCGCCAATCCAGCATCTGGGGCCAGCAGAACAATGATCAGCGGCTCACGACAGTCGCCAAGCAGACGCGCAACGTCAGGATCATGCGTTACGACGGCGTGCATAAGATAGTGGCATGCACAGTCTTTTGGTAATGTGTTGATCGCTGCGTAGACAAATGCTGCGGCCTCCTCCGCAGTTTCAGATTTGATCGCATGTACAGCAGGCTGTCCCTGTAACCAAGTTAACACCCGCGCTGCTTCAGGATCGCGATCCGACAAAATCAACTCTTCTGACAGTGGCGGCTGCGTCGCCAGTGACCATTCTGCCCACACTTCCTCCAGCTGACGCGTACCCTTGGGACGCTTGCCAATCAGAACGGCGAGCCAAAGACCGACGGCTGGGTGCCGGGCAATCCATTGCACAAGGTCGGTTGCGTCATAAGCGCGGATATCACGCCACTTGCCCTCGGCACGCCGCTTCTGCGCCCAAGTATCCTTATCTGACCAACTGCGTGGAGTGACAAATACAAAGGTCGATTGCACTCGATCTAGGTGACCCGCGTCCTCTGTCCGCTTTTCATAGTCCTCTTGCGCCTTGCCTTTGATGTTAACTCGCTCTGTGCTGATTTCCCAACCGGTCGTTCCACTAGGCACATACCCAGTCTCTGATGGGGCTTCTGTGACTCCATCCCAACCTTTCGATTGAACGCTTTCCTGCGCAGGGAAATGCACCTGCGGGCCAGAGCCAAGTTCAGCGACAGCCAACTTCGACAGAAGCTCCGGAAGGTTGCCCTGCGCCTCGCGTCGCTCCGCCCATTGGGCAAGGTCCGTCACATTGATGAGGAGAGCCCCACCATCCCCACTCCGACCGCCACCCAGGCGAATTGGAGGGCCGATCACGGTGCCATCTGGTTGCAGGTGGACACCTTTCGTCTCTAGAACAGTCCGAATCGCCGCTGCTTGGTCCGCCGTCAGCGCCTGCGACCGACGCTCAAAGTCAGCGATGATCGACGTGGCGATCTTCGTCGCTGTTCCCAGGTCAGCCTGCGACCAGGCCAACAGTGCCCGGCCCTCGCGCACCTGACGGGGCGTCAGTTCGTCTTGGTGTACCAGGATAGTATCTCCCACGGGTTCAAAAGAGTGTAGTTCGGGAGGGGTGGATTACAAAAATCGCAGCGCTTGCCGATCAAGCGTCAGTTTCCTTAGCATCTTCCAAAAGGATAGCATGCCAGGACCAAGTTTGGAACCAATCCTTTCGATTGAACCATCACGGGTTGGCGAACCAAGCACCATCAATTCCGAGAGTGCTATATTCTTTTAATATCCGTTTCGTCGTCGTAAGACAATCGCCGGAGTGACGGTGTAGCCGCACCTTTCGAACTCGACCATCGTCCCCCCCTCACCACCCCGCCTCCTCGGGCGGGCGGATGGTGCGGAACTGCGTCAGCAGCAGCAGGTCGTAGATGAGCTTTAAGGCGCCTGCTGCCAACAGGGGTACCGTGGTCCACCCCGCATCCACCATCGCCCCGGCCAACAGGGGAGCTGCGGCGGTGGCGAGGCTGCGCGGGACGGCCGTGACGCTGGCGGCTGCGGTCCGCTCCGGCGGAGTCACCACCGCCATGACGTAGGAGGAACGGGCGGGCACGTCCATTTGGGACAAAAGGGCTCGCAGCAGCAGGAATCCCAACGCCAAGGTCAGATCAGGCGCGACAGCTGCTGCCATCAGCGCGCAATTGGCCGGGATGTGGGTGAACACCATGGTGTTCACCAACCCAATCCGCTCCCCCAGCCATCCGGCGACGGGCAAAGAGGCGGCAGACAACAGACCCGCGGCAAAGAAGAACCACGCGGCTTCGGCCAGCGAGAGATCAAAGCGTTGAAACAGCCAGAGCGCCAACAGAGATTGCACCACCATGCCACCAGCAAAGCTATCGAGGCTGAACAGTGCCGCCAGATGGAACACCCGCCGCCGGGAGGGGCCGAGGGCCGACGGGGGCTGCCCGGCCGCAGGGGGCAGCGGCGGCAGACGGCGATACATCACCCCTGCCCCCACCCCCAGCAGGCCATACAGCACGAACATCGCCTGCATCGCCGTCAGCGGCGCCACCCCCACAGCCGTCAGACCGGTTGGACTGGCCGCGGCCAGCGATCCGGCCGCGGCTGCCAATGCGCCAACCAGGCTGTAGCGCGCAAAGCTGCGGGTGCGCGCTTGGTCGCTGACGCTGCGGGCCAGCACGGCATGCTCCAAGGGCACAAACAGGCTGGCCGTGCCAGCGGAGGGATTGATGGTGCCAACCAAGGCCACCAGGGCAATCACGATCACACCGTCAAGCGCAGCAAAGGCCCAACCCGTGGCCGCCATCAGCAGGGCTGCGGCGATCAGCAGTCCGCGCACATCCCACCGCCCACCCAACAGCCCAAACGCCAAGGTCATCGCCGCCGATCCGATCAGCGCCGCCGTCGCAACAAGACCAATCGCCAACGCATCCAACCCCAACAGCGTGAGGTAGACCGGCAGCAGCACGGCCACAAATCCATCGGCGAAATCACGCACCGCGCGGGCGATGATGATGGTGGCGACCGGGGAGTGCCCTCGGATCACAGGGCGAGGCCGGTATCCGGGTCAAACAGATGCAACCGCTCCCGCTCCACCCGCAGCGGCAGGACTTGGCCAACGCTCGGCAGGCGCCGGCCATCGGTGGTCGCCGTCACCTCGCGCCCGCCGACATCGAGCGTGACCAGGGTGCCCGGACCCAGCGGCTCCACCACAGTTACCGCGGCATGGAAGCCGACCATGCTGTCGCCAACGGCCTCGCCAACCGTCAAATCATCGGGACGCACACCCAGCATCACCCGCTGCCCGGCCGTGAGGGCTGGGCGCTCTGGCACCGGCAAGGAAACTTGGTCCGACAGGCGCACAGACCGCTCGGCCGTCACCACCCCGTCCAGCAAGGTCATGGCGGGGGAGCCGATAAAGCTTGCGACAAACACATTGGCCGGGCGCTGATACACCTCCAAGGGCGTGCCGACTTGCTCGATCCGGCCATCACGCATCACCACCACGCGGTCCGCCAGGGTCATCGCCTCGATCTGGTCATGGGTGACGTAGAGCGAGGTGGTGCGCACCCGCTGGTGCAGCTTCTTGATCTCCGTGCGCACGGAGTGGCGCAGCTTGGCGTCCAGGTTGGATAGCGGCTCATCGAACAGGAACACATCGGGCTCGCGCACAATCGCCCGCCCCATGGCAACCCGTTGGCGCTGACCGCCGGACAACTCGCCTGGCCGACGCTCCAACAGTGCTTCCAGCCCCAGCATCTGGGCGGCATCGGCGACTCTGCGGGCGATCTCGGCCGCGGGCAGCTTTGCCGCGCGCAGGCCGAACGCCATGTTGCGCGCCACCGTCATGTGCGGGTAGAGCGCGTAATTCTGGAACACCATCGCAATGTTGCGATCCTTCGGCGGGACCCGGTTGACCAAGCGTCCCCCGATGCGGATGTCGCCACCGCTCGCATCCTCCAGCCCCGCGACCATGCGCAAGGTGGTGGACTTGCCGCAGCCCGATGGGCCAACCAGGACCAGGAATTCTGCGTCTGCGATCTCCAGAGACAGATTGCGCACCACCTCCGTCGTGCCGAACCGCTTGACCAAATTGAGCAGCGCGACGGCCGCCATCAGCCGAGCCCGCCGCTGCGCCACAGGCTCACCTGGGCGGCAAGGCGCTCGGCGGCCTCCTCAAGATCCACTTGATGCTGAACTTGATGGTCGCGCTCAACCGACAGGCGCGTGCGATACCCTGCCAGCGCCTTCGCCAGCGGCGCCAGTGCTGGTCCGCCGAGGACGGTGCGCACGCTGACAAACCGCTCTGGCGAGAGGGCTGCGCGGAAGCTCGCCTGATCCAGCCGCGGTGGACGCTTGGCGTGCTGTTCGAACAGCAGCTGGAAGCGCTCAAACGGCACGGTTGATGGTCCTTCCCCGGCGGCGATCATCGCCCGCGCCAGTCCACCGGCAATCTCATGGGCAATGCGGAATGGCAGACCTTCCTCCCGCACCATGGTGTCAGCCAGTTCTGTGACAGTGATGCAGGAGGACTCGATGTGCGCGCGCACCTTCGCCTGGTCCACCTGCACCGCTTCGATCAACGCGGCCAGCAGGCTGAACACCCGGGCACCGGTGTCAAACGCCTCGTACCCCGCGGCATGCACCTCCCCTTCATTGTCATTCATGTCGGTGAACGGGGTGTTGTGCAGCGTGGTGAGAATGGTGTCGCATCGGCCAATCGCCAGCGAAGACATCAAGCGCAGATGCTCGATCGGCACTGGATTGCGCTTCTGCGGCATGATTGAGCTGATCTGCACAAAGGCATTGGGCACGTAGAGGTGCCCTGTTTCAAAGCCCGTCCACTGGTTCAAATCCTGGATGAACCGGCCCAAATGCAAAAACACCAGCTTCACAGCAGAGTAGGTGGCGGAGGTGTAGTCGCACGCGGCAATGCAGCCATAGCTGTTTTCTTGCACCCCACCAAAGCCCAACAGGCTTGCCACCCGCTCACGATCCAGCGGGAAGCCGGTGGTGGTGATCGCCGCCGCCCCCATCGAGCTGAGGTCCACTGTGCGATGCACCTCTTCCAGCCGGTCCAGATCGCGCAGCAGCACTTCGATGATGGCGCCAAGGTAATGGCCGAACGTGGTGGGTTGCGCTGGTTGACCATGGGTGTAGGCGATCACAATGGTGGCCGCCTCCCGCTCCGCCACCCGGATCAAGGCCTCCACCAGAGAGGCAAGCTGGTCGCGAAACTGCGCCAAGCGCTCCTTCAATGCCAGCTTGAACACCGTATGGTCGATGTCATTGCGGGAGCGTCCGGTGTGCAACCGACCCGCCACGTCGGGGCCAAGGCGTTGGCGCAACTCGCTCTCAACCCAGAAGAAAAAGTCCTCGTGCTCGCCGGTGTAGACCAGGGAGTCGAGGTCCAGCGCCTCCAGGATGTCGGTCAAGCCATCAAGGATCAGCCGCGCCTCGTCCGGGGTCAGCAACCCCTGCTCCGCCAGCATCACTGCATGGGCGAAGTTGATTTGCATCTGATACCGCCAGTGGTAGCGCTTGACGCCCTCGAACAGCGGCGCCAGCACCGTGTCCTTGTACACAGGGGACGGGAAACGGGAGGTATCTTGGTCCATCTCAGCCCTTCAACCCGGCCAGCATGATGCCGCGAATGATATACTTCTGAAGCAAAATGAATACCACCAACGCCGGTAGGGTCGCCACCATTGCGCCGGTCATGATCATCTCCCACTCGGTTTGGAACTCCCCAGTGAAGGAGGCGAAGCCAACGGGCAAGGTGTACATGTCCTTATCGGTGGTGGAGATCAGCGGCCACAGAAACGCAGTCCAGTTACCAAGGAAAACAAAGATCGCCAGCGCCGACAAGGCCGGTGTGACCAGCGGCAGGGCCACCTGCCACCAAATCCGAAACTCACCCACACCGTCAATGCGTGCGGCTTCAATTAAGTCATTCGGTACACTCATGAAGAATTGGCGCATCAGAAACGTACCAAACCCGGTCATTAACCCTGGAAATAGGATGCCCCAGTAGGTATCCAGCCAGCCCATATCTTTGGCCAGGATGTACCATGGGATCACCAACATTTCGGTTGGAATCATCAGTGTTGACAGAATGGCAATAAACACCACCTGTCGGCCACGGAACTCAAACTTCGCAAGCGTATAACCAACCAGACTGTCAAAGAACAATACCGACAGCGTCGTGATGGTGGCGACGATCAGGGACGTTACGAACCAGGACACAAACCGCGTTTCTTGAAACAGATAGCGGTAATTGTCCAAGGTCGGCTCCTTCGGCCAGAGCGACAGTTCATACACCTCGTGATTGTATTTGAGTGAGGCTGATAGCATGAAAACGAAGGGCATCACCATGACAATGCCGCCCAGCACCAGCAATGTCCACGCGATCACCCGCCCGGGGCGGGCGGTCTGCCAGCCGGTCATTTCTTGGATACTTTCAGTTGGATCATCGTGATGGCCAGCAGGATCAGGAACAACACCACGGTTTGCGCCGCAGCGAACCCCATTTCAAAGCTGGAGAAGGCAGATTCATAGATGTAGAGCACCAACGGCTTGGTGCTGTTCAGCGGTCCACCCGGTGCAGCCCGGCCACCACCGGTCATTGCATAAACAATATCAAAGATTCGCAGCAGGCCAATGGTGGTCAGCACGCACAGGAATACCAGAGTTGGCATCAATTGGGGCAGCGTAATCTCGCGCAGAATTTGCCACGACCCAGCACCATCGATCGCCGCAGCCTCGTAATAGCTTTGCGGAATTGCGCGCAATCCGGCCAGAAAGATCACGATCTGAAACCCAAGCAGCGACCAGATCGCTGGCACCAACACCGCAGGCAGCGCTTGAGTGGTGGAGCGCAAGAACGGCTGCTGCGGCAGACCGACGACCGTCAACACTTCGTTGAACAGACCGACAGGAACTGGTTGATAGAACCAACGCCACACCCACGCAATCGCCACGGCCGTCGTGATGTGTGGAATGAAATACAGCGCACGGATCACCGCATGACCCACGCGCACACGGTCCAAATGATAGGCGATGAGGAAGGCGAGCCCCAAGCTGAGCGGCAACCCCAAGGCCAGATACAGAAGAGTATTGCCCATTACTTGCCAGAAGACTGGATCGACCATCATCCGCTGGTAATTGGCAAGCCCGATGAACCCCGGCGCCGTCAACAGGTTCCAGTTGGTGAGCGACAGCCAAAAGGCCTGCGCCGTTGGATAAAAGCGCACCAGCGCGTAGAACACGATCGGCAGGGCGAGAAACAGCCAAGCCGTCACCGCGCGCTTCTGACCAATGGTGAGGCCCTCATAGAGAGCCCCACCAAATCCGGAGGACTGAGCCATCAGCGCGGGCTGTTGGCGCGATCCAGCAGGGCTTGTTCCGCCCGCGCCGCTTCGGCAAGTGCCGCCTCAACCGACGCTCCGGCAATCTTCAGACGGTCCACAAAGTCGATCATGATCTGGCGCTGGGCCGTCTCGTCCACGAAGTTGGTGGCGACGGCTGTCTCCAGACCCCGAATGAACGGGCCATACTTCGGATGGTTGGCGTTGGCCGGGGTGCTGGCAACCTCGACACGGGCAGGCAGCTCGCCCACTTCGCGCAGCCACAGCTCCATCGCTTCGGGCGAGACCAGATAGGCCAGGAAGCGCGCCGCGGCGTCCCGCTTCGCACCGGTAGCCTTGGTGGTGATCGCGTTGACCCAATAGGAACCGAAATTGGAGGCAATACCGTTGTGGGTCGGCAGGGTGGTCACGCCATACTCCAACCCACGCTGACCATCAAACGCCGCGAGGCGGAAGGAGCCGTCGATGGTCAACGCCGCGCGACTGGAGCGGAACTGCGTGACCTGATCGGTCATGAAGCCCACTTCAGCCACCCGGTGGGTGGTGAAAAAGTCAGCAAAGAACCGCGTTGCTGCCAAGCCCTGAGGCGAGGTGTAGGTGACCGTCCGGCCATCGGCACTGTAGGGGGTGCCACCAAACTGGCGCACCAGCACTTCGCGCCACCAATGATGGTCTTGCGCAGCCGGGTCGACGGCCATCCCGGCTTGGGTGAGGTTGCCACCAGCATCGCGGCGGGTCAGGCGCTTCGCCATCTCCACCAACTCATCCAGGGTCTGGGGTGGCTTTTCCGGATCCAGGCCCGCCTCCCGAAACAGCCGCTTGTTCCAGAACAGAGCCAGCGAGCGCACGGCTGTCGGCAGAGCGTAGTACTGCCCGTCCACCTTCATCTCCCGCACCATGGGGAAGAACTCGGCATCAATGCGGGCAGGCGGGAAGACATCGGCTGGCAATGGCTGCAGCAACTTGGCGCGGGTGTAGTCTCCCAGCCAGCCATAGAACAACTGCATCACATCGGGCCCCTGCCCGGCTGGCAGAGCCGCAGCAATCCGGGTGCGATAATCATTGTAGGGCAGATCGGTGTGCTTAACGCGAATCTGCGGGTTCGCCTGCTGGAACTTGGTGATCAGCTCGTTGATTGCCTTTACCCGCTGCGGGAAGGTGTATTGCCAGTACTCGATCTCCACCACCTGCGCGCGCGCTGCGCCAACGCCGATCGACAGTGTCAGTGCCAGCGCGGCAACGCTGCGGCTCATCCATGCCTTGATCATCGCGGTTCCCCCGAATTGGTCAGTGATCAGCTTTGCGCGCCTTGTCACAGCTTGTCCATGCCATGCATGCGGGCAAGTCCTGATCGCAATGGACAGGCGCCCGGCGCGGTTTCTATCGTCGCCGCTGTGCCTAACTTGCCCCACATGATCGCCGTCGGTGCTGTGTGCAACACAGCGATTTATCAGGTCGACACCATCCCGCCGCCACCGGCCAAGGCCGTGGCCCGTGCGGCCACTCAGGTGGTGGATGGCATGGCTGTGTCTGCTGCGGCCGCCTTCGTGCGCCTGGGCGGTACGGCAGCCATCTGGGGCCGGGTCGGCGAGGACGAGGTGGGAGCCGAGATGATCGCCGCGCTGGCCAGCGACGGCTTACAGGTGGATGGCATCCGGCGCGTTGCGGGTGGTCGCTCCTCCCACGCGGCAGTGATTGTCGACGGTGCCGGGCAGCGCCTTGTGGTGCCCTACCATCAGCCGGACCTGGATCCCGATCCGTCGTGGCTACCACTCGCCATGCTTTCCACGGCCAGTCTCGTGCATGCCGACATTCGCTGGCCCGATGGCGCCGAGGCCGCCCTGCGCGCGGCGCGGGCCGCGGGCGTGCCGACCATGCTGGATGCCGAGGTTGGCCCCCCCAGTGACCTGCACCGCTTGCTGCCGTTGGCTGACTTTGCCGTGTTTTCCGACGCTGGGCTGACGGCTCTGACGGGCCTGTCTTGCGTTGAGGCGGGGTTGCGTCAGGTGGCGGCCAATCACGCTGGTCATGTTGGGGCAAGCTGCGGCGCTGACGGCTATCGCTGGCTGGAGGGGGGCACCCTCCACCACTGCCCAGCGCCGGAGGTGAGCGTCGTCGATACCCTGGCGGCGGGCGATGTGTTCCACGGGGCACTGGCGCTTGCCTTGCTGGAAGGCCGCCCAATGGCTGAGGCAGCCCGCTTCGCCTGTGTCGCAGCCAGCTTGAAATGCACCCGCTTCGGCGGTCGCCGCGGTTGTCCCAGCCGTGCGGAGGTACTTGCGGCCGGCGGCTAAGCTCTTGTCTTCGCAGCCCGCCACTGGCGCCACGCGCTCCACAGCATCATCGCCCAGATGATAACCGTGATCGCCGCCAGCCAAGCTGCAATGGGGCGCTCGATCAGGCGGGACACCTCTCCATCCACCTTCATCAGGCTGGTCAGGAAGGTTTTCTCCAACTGATCCCCCAGCACCATGCCCAGAATTGCTGGTGCGATGGGGATGTCGTTCTCCATCATCAAGAAGGCAACCACTCCCATCACCAGCATCACCAGAATGGCGAAGGGATCGTTGTTCACAGCGAAGGAGCCGACCATACAGAACAGCAAAATGATCGGCATCAGATACGCGCGCGGGATCGACAAGGTGTAGCCCGACGCTTTGATCGCCAGCCATCCAATTGGCAGCAGCGCAAGGTTCGCAACAAAGAACGCGATGAACAGCGCGGTGGTCTCTACCGGCGAATTGTCGAAAATCATCGGTCCGGGCTGCAGTCCCTTCAAGAACAGCATGCCGATCACGATCGCCGTCACACTGTCGCCGGGGATGCCGAACACCAGGGCCGGAACCCAGGCGCCAGCCACTGCGGCGTTGTTGGCCGCACCGGCATCCACCAAACCTTCCTCAGAGCCCTTCCCAAAGGTCTCTGGCGTACGAGAAAAGCGCTTGCCGACGGAATAGCTGATCCAGGCCGCAATGTCCGCCCCGGCCCCCGGCAGGATGCCAATCGCCGTGCCAATCGCATTGCCCCGCCACATGTTCCAATGGTAGCGCCGCAATACCCGCCACACTCCGGCAAACACATTGCCGAATTGGTGCTTCACCACCTCCAACGGCTGACCCAGCGCTGTCACCGTGCGCAGAATTTCTGAGACCGCGAACATCCCGACCATGGTCGCAATGAACGGCAGGCCCGAGTAGAGATCGCGCACCTCAAAGGTAAACCGCGGGAACCCGGCCAGCGGATCCAAGCCAATCGTGGCAATAAACAATCCCAGCAGCAGCGATACCGTTCCCTTGATCATATTGCCGTGGCAGACAAACACCGCACAGGTCAAGCCGAGCAGAACCAGCCAGAAATACTCAAAGCTGGAAAACCGGATGGCAAAATCAGCCAGTATCGGCGCCAGCAGCACCAGGACCACGGCACCGAACAATCCGCCAATCGCACTGGTGACCAAGCAGATGCCCATCGCCAACTCACCCTGACCGCGCTTGGTCATCGCAAAGGCATCGTCGGTATAGGCGGCCGAGGCAGGGGTTCCTGGAATGCGCAGCAACACCGACGGGATGTCGCCAGCAAAGATCGCCATCGCCGTGGTCATCACCACGGCAACCAGCGCTGGTACGGGCGGCATGAAGAACGTGACAGGGATTAGCAGTGCGACCGCCATGGTCGCACTCAATCCCGGCACAGCACCGACGAACAGGCCGAACATCGCTGCCGCCAGACCAACCATCAGCGTCTGCGGCTCAAACACCAGGGCCAGGGCTGTCCAGAACACGCCGTCGATCATGGGTAGAGCACATCCCGCATGAGACCCAGCGGCAGGCTCACCCGCAGCCAGGAATAAAAGCTGATATGGATCATCGCTGTTGTGGCAGCGGCGACGCAGACCGCACCCAGCCAGCCAGCCCCCAGCCAGCGCATCATCAGCGCCAGCAGGATGAAAGCCGTGGGAATGAAGCCCAGCACCGGTGCGGCCCACCAGTAGACCAGCATGGCACCCAGCACGACACCGACATTGAGGAGGTGCCGGGGGCTGGTCATCCAATCCCCCAAACGTACCCAGGCCTCCCCCGTCGCTCGGCGGGTGGCTAACCCCTGGGCCACCAGCAGCGCACCGCATACGCCAAACCCGGCAGCGATCAGGTAGGGAAAGTGGCGCGGTCCGAACTGCTGGCCCGGCACGTTGGGAAAGCCACTGGCTGTAACGACAATCGCAATGGCGCCCGCCAGCAGCAGGCCACCCAACACAGCATTGTTGAACCGCACGCCGGGTGCCCCCTTCTCGCGCTCGCTCCCACCGCTGGTGGGCTGCGGGTCGGCAGCCTGCCCACCCGCAGCCACATCCGAGGTGTGATCAGACCACTAGGTGCGGGCGATCCCGAGGGCGCGCATCACGCCACCGAATGCCTCGTTGGAGCGGGTGGCGAACGCCTGCAGTTGCCCTGCGCCCATGTAGTTGACGCCAAAGCCGCGGGCATCCATCGCCTGCTTCCACTCCGGCCCCTCCATGATCTTTTTCACGGCTGCATCCAGCCGTGCCACGACGTCGGCCGGGGTGCCTTTCGGCGCCATCAGCGACAGGAAGCTTTCACACGTCCAATCAGAGCCCACCGCCTCCTTCACCGTTGGCACATCCGGGAAGGCTGGCACGCGACTGGCGGTCATCACAGCAAGGCTGCGCACCCGGCCCGCCCGCAACAGAGTGGAGGCTTCGGCAATTGCGCAGGGCACGATGTCCACGCCACCGGCAACCAAGTCTTGCAAGCCAGAGGCTGCCCCTTCCGAGGGCACCCAGGGGGCAGCATCGGGGCGAATCTGCATGCTGTTCAGCAAGCCAGCAATCGCCAGATGCCAAATGCCGCCTTGTCCAGTGCCTGACGACTTGTGCCGCCCTGGATTGGCGCGCACGGCATCCACCATATCCTTCAAGGTGCGCCAGGGCGAATTGGCCGCCACTTGCACGCCTGCTGGAATCAGGTTCAACAGCGAGATCGGCGCATAGTCCGCCACGGTCAACTTGGTCAGACCCGCCCAGTGCATCATGCCGATTTCGACTGTCACGGTGCCGATGGTGTAACCATCGGGTGCTGCCTCGGCGATGGCTGAATGGCCAACCACGCCCGAGCCGCCGGTGCGCTGCACCACTGTGAAGGGATTGCGGAACTCCCGCTCCAGCAAGGTTGCCATGGTCCGGGCGTGATAATCAGTGCCGCCGCCAGCACCCCACGGCACGATCACCTGCACGGGGCGGTTTGGCCAAGCGGCCTGGGCTGACACCACTGCTGGTGCAGCAACAACTGTCGAGGCGGCAACAGTGCCGCCCAGGAATGTCCGACGCTTCATGGGTCCCCTCCCCCGAGACTATTTTTCTGTCGCGGGCAGCCCAGCCCGCGCACAAAAACGATAGGCACCGGACGAAAGGCTTGTAAACGCCTCAAGCCTTGCGAAACGCGCTGGCCCGCCGCGCCAAGGCTTCAATCCCCGCCCAGTCGCGCGCAGCGACCAGCGCCTTCGGCACAACCCAGGAGCCGCCAACGGTCACGCAATTCGGGCGCGCCAGATAATCCGGAATATCGTCCGCGCGGATGCCACCGGTTGGGCAGAACACCACGTCGGCAAACACCGGCGCGAGAGAGTCCAGCCACGCCAGCCCACCAACGACCGAGGCTGGAAACAGCTTCTGCGCCAGGAACCCGGCCTCGCGCGCCAGCATCACCTCACTCGCCGTCTGAACCCCTGGCAGGAACGGCAGTCGGTGAGCCGTGACCGCAGCCGCAAGCGCAGGCGTCAAGCCCGGCGAGACGCCGAAGGCAGCCCCCGCCGCCGCGGCCGCAGCCACCTGATCGGCCGTCAACAGAGTGCCGACCCCAACGCTCGCCTCAGGTACCGCAGCAATCATCGCTCGCACCGCATCCAGGGCGGCAGGCGTCCGTAGCACCACCTCGAAGGTCATCACGCCACCTGCCACCAGGGCACGAGCGATCGGCGCAGCACTGTCGGCATCCTCAATGGTCAAGATCGGCATTACGGCGCCGCGCGCCAGAATCGCCCGAATGGCTGATTGGTTGGTCATGGTCCCCCCTGTGTCGCACGGGACCATAGCGGCGGCGTGCAGGCCGTCGCAAGCGGCCACCCCCGCGCGCGATGGCTGCCTTGCGCGCTTGGACAGCCTTGCGAAAAGCAGCCGAGTAACGCAGTAACATCAGGATATTGAATTGAATTGGTGTGGTTATTTACTGTCATTATACATTTCTACTCCGGCGTCTTCAGTTGCGACGCCCGCCTTCATCACATTAGTATTTGACATGCGCGTAGCGATCATTGCGCTTTCTTTGACTCTCATCACCACGGCTCCAAGCGCCGTGGAGCGTCACCCCGCGACGGGGGAAGTGGATTGTGCCCTGCCTGCCCATCGCGCGGTGCCGCGCGTGGCCGAGGGCGACCCGCGCAGTCTGGCTGTCTTCCACAATCCAGGACTGGTAATGCGCCGCAACGGCGCACCGCTGACCCGCACGACCGACCGTCAGGGCGATGATTATCTCGCCTGCTTCGACGGTTATCTCAGCTGGTTTGACCGCGCGGATGGTGATGTGGCGGGCGCTGGCTCCACCCGTCTGGCGGTACCGCACAGCGTGGTGCATTTCGTGCCACCGCGCGATCAAAGTGCTGCCGGTGAGACGCAGGCACGCCCGACGCGCTGGCTTTCCTTGGTGCGCCAGCCCTTGGTGGGCCCCGATTTGTCGCCCACCCATGACAGCTATCGCAGCACCACGGCCAACCCCACCACACGATGGGAGCGCGGCCATCTAGCCCAGAAGGCGCTGGTCGAGCGGATCTCTCCCGATGCCGGGCGGTTCTCCCACTCGGTCGCCAATGCCGTGCCGCAGGTGGGATTGTTCAACCGCACCGCATGGTTGGACTTGGAGTGCCGCACCGGCGCCTGGGCCAACCGGTTTGGCGGAGTGTGGGTGATCACTGGACCAGTGTTCTCTGCAGCCGGTCTGCCCGCCACACTGGCAACCGGACGGGGCCGCGGCCCTGCCGTCGCCGTGCCCGACCATCTGTTCAAGCTGGTGGTGCGCCAAGCGAACCATGGGGCTGGCTGGCAAGTGCTGGCCTTTATCCTGCCGCAGCACCACACCAGCTATGCCGACCGCAGCTGGGTGCTGGAGCAGTTCCGCGTCAGCTTGAACGAGGTGCGCTGGCAGGTGCCCGCGACCCTGCTGCCCACCATTGCCTGGAACGACCCCGTCGCCAGCGACCGCGACAGCCCACTCTGGGATGTGGAGCGCGCTGAGTTTGACCCCGCTTGCCGCCGCTTTGCCCCCACTGCCCCGACATCCCGGAGGTCCCGATGACCGAGCCAACCTGGCCCGCCGACTTGCTGGCGGAGCTGGACGATGCCCTCCTGCTGGTCGATTTCGGTCTGCAGGAAGCCCAAGTCCCCGACGACCATCGCCAAACCTTCCTGTCAGCGGTCGCCGCCGTGCGGCAGGTGCAGCAGGACTTGAGCCGTGACGAGGGCGCGATCACGGCAGAGCTGCGCACCACGCTGGACACGGCGCTAGCGTCCTTGACGCGCGTGCTCAGCCCGGTCACGGCCACCACCATTCGCGCTTCACGCCCGCATCCACCGAAGGAGAGTGACAGCAGCCCGCTGGGGGTTGCGCTGGCCACCATCCGCGCCAATCGCTCCTGGGGAACAGCGCGCCTTCAGATGTGGCGGCTATGGCAGCTCACGGCGCTGTTTGGCGTTCTGGTGATGATGAGCGAGCTGTTTTTTCGCATCTTTGGCGCCCCCCTTGATGCGACGCAGGTACAACGCGCGGCCCTTGGCGATGCGGGCATGTCGCTTACAAACTGGATGGGGTTGACCTTCGGGGTGCTGGTGCCGTTCTGCTATGGCGGGCTGGGTGCGTGTGTCGCGCTGCTGCGGGCGCTGCACGGGTTCCTCAACACCTCAACCTTCGATCCTGTGCGAGTGCCCGAGTATTTCAATCGAGTGGTGCTAGGTGTGGTCGCCGGCGGCACGGTGATGGTGCTGACCGACACCGTGATTGGGGATGATGGCATCCCCGTCAATCTGTCGGCCGCCGCCATGGGGTTCGTCGCAGGCTATAACACTGACTTTCTGTTCCAAGCGCTGGAGCGCGTGTCGAGTGCGGTCCTGCCGAAGGTTGGGATCAGCAGTGTGGCGCGCACACTGCAACGCTCCGGCGCTCCGACCGGCCCGTCCGCACTGGAGGGTCTGGCGCCAGAGGAACTGCTGAAGCGCCGCGATGCCGCCATCGCCCAGAACAAGCAGGATGATGTCGCCCTCTACACAGAGTTGCTGCGCAGCTTGGCCCGACCCGGCGTTTAGGCCTGAAAAGCGGTCCATGTGCCGCTGGCTGACACTGGACCAGACCCTGGCCTTACCAGTCTTGTCGGACCCCGCCCGGCGTGCCAGCTTTCGGCCTCGACGTGTTCGTGGGAGGCAGCGATGACCGATTGGACTGTATCGCGACGGCTGGTGCTGGCAGGCAGCGGTGCCCTCGCGGCGACACCGGCCTGGGCGCAAGGCACGGTGCGTCGCGGTGGCACGCTGCAAGTGGCCTACAACACCGAGCAGCGCAATCTGAACTCGGCGATGGTTGCCTCCAACGCTGTGTTCCTGGTCGCCTCCAAAATCATCGAGCCCCTGGCCGAGATGACCTACGACGGCTCCGGCCTGTCGCCCCGCCTCGCAACTGGATGGGAGGCCTCGGCCGATGGCCTATCGGTCACCTTCCAGCTCCGCCGCGGGGTAAAGTGGCACGATGGGCGCGACTTTACCTCGGCCGACGTGCAGTACTCCGCGCTGGAGGTGTGGCGGCGGCTGTCGAATTTCGGGCGCATCGTGTTTCGCGACTTGGTCGGCGTTGACACGCCAGACACCCACACGGCCGTGCTGCGGTTCAGCCGCCCAACGCCCGCACAGTTGATCTGGAACGCTCTGCCCGACCTAACGGCCGTGCTGCCGCGCCATCTCTATGAGGGGACGGACGTCGCGCAGAACCCGCGCAACCAGGCGCCGATCGGGACCGGTCCCTTCCGGCTGGGCGAGAACCGCGCGGGCCAGTTCGTGGTGCTGGACCGCAATCCCGACTATTGGGACAGCCCCAAACCCTATCTAGATCGCATTGTCTTCCGCGTGATGCCGGACAAGGGGGCCATCGCAGCCGCGCACGAGGCAGGAGAATTGCAACTCTCCTGCTTCTCCTCCGTCCCGCTGGCGGACTTGAAGCGGCTGGCCGGTGTACCAGCGCTGGAGGTGGTCAATCGCGGCTATGAGGGCAGCACTTACCACGCATTGATCGAATTGAACCTGCGCAATCCAATCCTGGCGGACGTGCGGGTGCGCCGCGCGATCCACCACGCCCTTGACCTACCGCGGGTGGTGCGCGACGTGTTCGACGGTCACGGCACCGTCGGAACAGGCCCAGTGCCGACCACCAGCCGACTGTTCTACACCGCCGACACCCCGCGCTATGGCTTCGACGTGGCCCGCGCCAACGCGCTGCTGGACGAGGCGGGGCATCGCCGTGGCGCCAATGGCATGCGATTTTCGCTCAAGCTGGTGCCTGCGCCGTGGTTCGACTACACGGTGCTGCTGGGCGAGTACTTGCGCCAAGCGTTGCGGCAAGTTGGTATCGACTGCCAACCCCAGCGGTTTGACGCTCCGGGGCACTTGCAGGCGATCTATCGCGATCACCAGTTCGACATCGCGACGGGCAGCCCGGTGTTTCGCAACGATCCGGCAATCTCCACCACCATCCTGTATCGCACGGGCACCCCGCCCGGCGTGCCCTGGTCCAACCAATATGGCTATGCCAGCCAGGCAATGGACCAGTTGCTTGATCAGGCCGCAGGTGAACTGGACCCAGCGCGCCGGGTGGCCCACTACCATCGCTTCCAGCAATTGGCGATGGAGGACCTGCCTGTGATACCTGCCGTGGAGTTCACGTTCCTGACTGTTGCCAGCCGTCGGCTGCGCAATCATTCCAACCTGCCACGCTGGGCGATGTCCAACTGGGCCGACCTCTGGCTCGATAGCTAGGCGGGCCGATGGCCGGGTCACCGGGGACGGGATCGCGCGGACTGGGATCCTTTTTGGCGGCAGCGTGGCCGGTGATCCGCCGTCGCCTCCTGCTGGCCCTGCCGGTGCTCTTGCTGGTTGCGTGCGGCACCTTTGGGCTGCTGCATCTGGCTCCCGGCGATGCCGTGGATGCCATGGTGATCGCGGGGGGCGGCGGCGATGCCGCATTGGCATCCGAGCTGCGCGCGCGCTACGGCCTGGACCAGCCTTTGTTGGTGCAGCTTTCGTTGTATTTGCTGCGGCTCTTACAGTTCGACTTTGGTGTGTCACCGGTGCACAACCGCCCCGTGCTTGCCCTGATCACGGAGCGGTTGCCTATCTCCCTTCTTCTGATGCTGACGGCGACGGCCTTCGCGGTCAGCCTCGGCGTGGTACTGGGGGTCAGCGCAGCCGCAGCGGCTGGCCGCTGGCGTGACCGGCTGATCCTGGCGGCAGCTCTGGTGATTTATGCGATGCCCAGCTTCTGGGTTGGGCTGATGCTGATCCTGGTGTTTGCCGTCACCCTCGGCTGGTTGCCGGTGGGTGGATTTGAAACGGCAGCATCGGGCTTGTCCGGCATGGCCCGGGTGCTGGACATCGCCCGCCATCTGATCTTGCCGACTCTGGCCTTGGCGCTGCTGTTCGTGTCGGTGCATCTGCGCTTGATGCGGGCCGGGATGCTTGATCTGGCAGGGGCTGATTTTGTGCGGATGGCGCGCGCCAAAGGCGTGCCCCGGCGGCGTGTGCTGTGGGCGCATCTGGCCCGCAATGCCGTCCTGCCGGTGATCGCGATGGTTGGTGTGCAAGCCTCCACCTTGCTGGGCGGGGCCGTGGTTATTGAAAGTGTGTTTTCCCTGCCAGGCCTTGGGCGCCTTGCCTACGACAGCGTAGTGGCGCGCGACCTCGCGACCCTGATGGGTTTGGTGGTGGTCTCTGCCGTGATCGTGTTGACCGTTACCCTGGTGGTCGATCTGGTGATGGCGGCCCTGGACCCGCGGGTTCGCCTGCGATGACGCACTTTGCCCGACGCCTGCGTCGCGACGTGCCAGCACTGGCTGGTCTTGTCACCTTGGTGCTGGTGGGTGCCATCGCGCTGGCCGCGCCGTGGCTGTACCCTGGCGATCCCCAAGACATGGTCGCCCGCCCGCTGATTTGGCCATTTCAGGACGCTGCCCTGCCGCTCGGCACCGACCGGCTGGGCCGGGACCTTGCCGCCGGTCTCGCCCATGGCGCGCGGGTCAGCCTGCTGGTCGGCTTCGCCGCCGCCGCCGCTGCCGTGCTGGTTGGCGTCACCGTCGGGTGCCTCGCTGGCTGGTTCGGCGGCTTGGTGGATGACAGTCTGATGCGGGTGACCGATGCCGTGCAGACCGTGCCCGGCTTCGTGCTAGCCCTTGCCCTCGTTGCCGTGATGGGACCCGGCGTCGGCACGGTGATCTTGGCGATTGCTGTCAGCTCCTGGACTGGAACCGCGCGGGTGGTGCGCGCTGAGGTGTCCAGTTGGCGGGAGCGCGATCTCGTGGCGGCGTGTCGCGTCATGGGCATGGGGTCGGGTGAAATCCTGATCCGTCAGATCCTGCCGAACATCGCCAGCCCGGTGATTGTGTTGGCAAGTGTTGTGGTTGCCGTCGCGATCCTGGTGGAAAGTGCGCTGAGCTTCCTGGGCCTGGGCGACCCGGCCCTGGTGTCCTGGGGCTCCATGATCGCGGAGGGGCGCGGGCTGTTGCGCCGGGCATGGTTCGTTGCCGCCGTTCCGGGGGTGGCGATCATCATCACGGTGGTGAGCGTCAGCCTGGCGGGGGAGGCCGTGACCGCCGCCCTCGACCCCCGGGATCGGCAATGAGCCTGCTCCGCGTCAGCAACCTGTCGGTGGTGTTCACAGGCCGCGGGCGCCCGCCGTTGGTCGCGTTGGACGATGTCTCACTCACAGTCGCTGCGGGCGAAACGCTGGCGTTAGTTGGCGAAAGCGGCTCCGGCAAGTCCACCCTCGCTCTGGCGATCGCCGGGTTGCTCGACACTGCCGCCTCCGTCCGTGGCCAGATTGACGTCGCAGGCCATGGGATCGTCGGGGCAGCACCGACAGCACTGCAGCATCTTCGACGCGGCGGCATCGCGATGGTGTTCCAGGACCCGATGTCTGCCCTCAACCCCGTGCATCGCATCGGTGATCAGATCGCCGAGACGATGCCCGGCAGCCGCGCGGAGCGTCGCGCCGCCGCCAGTCGGTTGCTGCATGTTGTTGGCCTGCCCGATGCCGAGCGGCTGCTGGAGGCGTGGCCCCATGAACTATCGGGTGGCATGCGCCAGCGGGTCGCGCTTGCCATCGCCCTGGGTCAGGAGCCACGGCTGCTGATCGCGGACGAACCAACCACAGCGCTGGACGTCACAATACAAGCCCAGATTCTGCGGCTGCTGGCAGACTTGCAGCGGGACCTGGGGCTGACCCTGCTGCTTGTCACCCATGATCTTGGTGTGGTGGCGGAGCTGGCCGATCGCGTCGCCGTGCTCTATGCTGGGCGGCTGGTGGAGGTGGCAGCCGTCGATGCGCTGTTCTCAACCCCACAGCACCCCTACACCCAGGGGCTGCTGGCGGCACGCCCACCCTTTGGCCCCGACGCGCCGATGCTGCCCCGGCTGACGGAGATTCCCGGCGGCCTGCCATCCCTATCTCCACCCCCACCCGGTTGTCGCTTTGCGGAGCGCTGCGCGCGGGTGAGCCAGCGGTGCCGCGAGGACATGCCGGAGCTGCGCGCCAGCAGTGCCGGGTTGGTGGCCTGCCACCATCCAGGGGCAACACCATGACCCCCCTCCTCCAGCTCGACACCGTGACCAAGGCGTGGCGAACCCCGGCGGGGTTGGTGCAAGCCGTGCGCGGTGTGTCGCTGGCTGTGCAGGCCGGCGAAACTGTGGCCCTGGTGGGCGAAAGTGGCTGCGGCAAGTCCACCCTCGCCCGGCTGGCGCTGCGCCTCACCCCCGTGGATGCAGGGCGCATCCTGTTCGACGGTCAGGACATCACCCACGCCAGTGAGCGCGCGCTGACCGCGATCCGCCCGCGCCTGCAGATGGTGTTTCAAGACGCATCGGCGGCCCTCAACCCGCGCCGCACCATTGGTCAGGCCATTGATGATCCGCTGCGGGTTCACGGCAGGCCGAACCGCGCCGCACGGGTACAGGCTCTCTTGGGCGAAGTTGGACTGGACGCATCGCTCGCCAGCCGCTTTCCGCACGAGGTCTCGGGTGGCCAGCGCCAGCGGGTTGGCATTGCGCGCGCCCTCGCCCTCGACCCCGCTGTGGTGATCGCCGACGAGCCGGTCTCAGCCCTCGACGTGTCGGTGCGCGCGCAGGTGATTAACCTGATGAGCAGCCTTGCCCGCCAGCGCGGGCTGGCAATGGTGTTTATCGGCCATGATTTGGCAGTGGTCCGCCATTTGGCCGACCGGATTGCCGTAATGCATCTGGGGGAGATAGTGGAGGCCGCACCGAGGCAGCGGTTCTGGTCGCAAGCGGCCCATCCTTACAGCCAAGCTCTGATCGCCTCTGTCCCCGCTGCGACGCCTGCAGCTGCGCGGGCGCGCGGACCAGCGCCTCTGGCAGGTGATCTCCCAAGCCCGCTGGCGCCCCCGCCGGGGTGTAGCTTCCACACCCGCTGTCCGCGCGCAATCGCAACCTGTCAGCACCAATCCCCCCCCCTCATCCGCCTTGCCCCCGACCACACCGCACGCTGCCACCTCTTGACGCACCCAGTGCTTGACGCCGCGGCGTCGACGGGCCATCGGTGACTGTCTAAGTGTGGGGGGCCACCATGAGCATTGAGGATCGTCTGGCTGCTGCGGGCATTGTGCTGCCACCAGTTGGGCCGCCAATGGGCAGCTATGTCCATGCCGTGCGCTCCGGCGCGCTGCTGACGCTGGCAGGCAAAGGGCCGCAAACGCCGGAGGGGCAGCATTTGGTGGGGCTGGTCGGCGCCGAGATCGACACCGAGACCGCCAAGACCCATGCGCGCGCAACCGGTCTCATGCTGCTGGCCGTGGCCCAGCAGGAACTGGGTTCGCTGGACCGCGTGACCCGCGTGGTCAAGGTGCTGGGGTTGGTGCGCGCCACGCCGGAGTTCGGCGACCACCCCGCCGTGATCAATGGCTGCTCGGAGTTGTTCCTGGAGGTGTTTGGCGAGCGCGGTCGCCACGCCCGCTCAGCCGTTGGCATGGGTGGCTTGCCCATCGGCATCACCGTGGAAATCGAGGCGATCTTTGAGGTGGCACCGTGACCCTCGATCTTGCGCGCTATCACCAGGACGGGTTCTTGATCGTGCCAGATGTCCTGGATCGGGCCACCTGTCAGGCGCTGATTGAGCGCGCCTACGCCATCATCGATGCCTTTGATCCCGCCGAGCACCGCTCTGTTTTCACCACGACGGAGCAGGTGCGCACTGCCGACGACTGGTTTCTTGGCTCAGGCGATCAGGTCCGCTGCTTCCTGGAGGCCGAGGCCCTGGATGCGACGGGAGCACTGATCCGCCCCAAGCGCGGCGCGATCAACAAGATCGGCCACAATCTGCACGAACTGGACCCGGTCTACGCGCCGGTCTGCCAGGGACCCGCGCTGGCGGCGATTGCCCGCGGCATCGGCATGGACGATCCTGTGTTGATCCAGTCCATGGTGATTGTGAAGCCCGCCTTGATTGGGGGCGAGGTTGTCTCCCACCAGGACTCAACCTTTCTTTACACCAATCCGCTAAGCGTCACTGGTTTGTGGATCGCCTTGGAAGACGCGACCGTGGACAATGGCTGCCTGTGGGCGCTGCCGGGCGGGCATCGCGAAGCGTTGCGCCAGCGTTTTCATCGCGATCCGACCAGCCCCACGGGGGTGGGATTCGAAACCTTTGACCCCTCCCCCCTGCCGGAGGACGGGTTCGTGCCGTTGGAAGCCGCAGCGGGTACCGTCGTCGTGCTGCATGGCCAGGTGCCGCACCGCAGCGGCGCCAATCGCTCCACCCGGTCCCGTTGCGCGTTTGCCCTGCATCTGATCGAGGCTGCGGCAGAGTATCCACGGGACAATTGGCTGCAGCGGACGACACCAGCGCCCCGGTTTTGCACGCAAAAGCAAGGATCAGAGCAAGGCGCATAGATCAAACTGTTGGATTTCCGAACGATTTTGCTTCGAGCATATTGTTGCTCAAATTGCTCATAGTCCTTTGCTATAAATGTAACATCCCGACACAGTGTGCGCGCGTGTCGCATGCCATGCATTGGCGTTAAATAGTCATACTGCTACCACAATCCGACCGGCGCAGGGACGCGCACGTTCTGGAGCAATGTCTCCCGGACGCCATCGGGTCATGGGAGTGACCCGTCGGTCAGTCCGCAAACCTTGGAGAGGGTGGCTGTTATGAAGAAGATTGCATTGGTGGCAGCGTTCTGTGCTGCGGTTGTCGGCTGGTCTGATGCTGCCGTTGCCCAGACTGTGTCTGGCAAGGAAGCAGGCAGCTTCATGGTCCGCGGTCGCATGATCGGCGTGCTGCCGGACGAAAGCGCGAAGCTGGCCCTGAACGGCACCGGCATCTCGGGCAGTGCCAAGGTGGACAATGCCTTCGTGCCGGAGGTCGATTTCTCCTACTTCATTACCGAGAACATCGCCCTGGAGTTGATCGCCGCCACCACCCGCCATGGTGTGACTGCGCGAAACCCGGCTGGCCTCGGTGACCAGAACCTGGGCTCTGTGTGGCTGCTGCCGCCGACCCTGACCCTGCAATACCACTTCCTGCCGAAGAACTGGATCTCGCCCTATGTCGGCGCCGGCATCAACTACACCTTCTTTTACAATGAGAAGGCCGGTGGTGGTGTCGCCCGCACGGTTGACTATGAAAACAGCTTCGGCTGGGCGCTGCAGGCTGGTGTCGACATCCAGTTGCAAGACCGCTTCTACCTGAACATCGACGTCAAGAAGCTGTTCTTGTCGACCGATGTCACCATCAACGGTCCGCTGGGTCGTATCACGGCCGACGTTGATTTGGACCCGTGGATTGTCGGCGTCGGTGTTGGGTATCGCTTCTAAGCGCCAACCCTCACAGTCACGCTTGGGAAACCCGCCTGGCGTTGTCAGGCGGGTTTTTCTGTGCGCGGGCCGCGCCGCCAAAAGCCTTTCTGCCGGGCTCAGGCGGTTCCCGTCGTGCGCGCGGGGCCTTGGCGGGCCCGCCACGCATCACGCAGCTTGTGACCCCAATAAATCGCCTGCGCCACGGGCTTCGCCAAGCTGCCGCCGGTGAATTGCAGGCCCCAGGGATCGAACAGGCGATAGCGGTCATCGCCCTCAGCAATGGCCGCTGCGATCAGGCGCCCACCGACGCCAGTTTGCGCCATGCCGTGGCCGCCAAACGCGGTTGCATACCAAACCCCGCGCCCAAGCGTGCCAATCTGCGGCATCTTGTGCCGGGCATAGCCCATCCGCCCGCCCCACGCGACCTCCACAGGCACGTCATGAAGCTGGGGGTAAACCGCCAGCATGTCCCGGCGCAGCATCGCGCCAATCCGCTCAGCCGATGGTTCCGCAGTCGACACCCGTCCACCCCACATCAGCCGTGTGTCCGCCAATGGTCGGTAATAGTCGTTGCAGAACCGCGTGTCCGACACGCCATGGGGAACGCGGATCACCGTGCCCAGACGCTCGCCCAAGGGCGGGGTGACCATGACATAGGTTGCCACCGGCACAATCGCTGACGCCAACCTTGGATTGAGCCAGCCGAGATAGCCGGAGGCACAGAACACCACATGCTGGGCCAGCACCTCGCCCCTGGCGGTCCGCACGCGGTGACCTGCACCCACCCCCTCCACGGCCTGGGCGGGACTATCCTCGTACAGCAAGGCGCCCGCGGCCCGTGCCGCTTCGGCAACACCACGCGCATAGTTGAGGGAGTGCTGGTGGAAGGCTGCGCTATCCAGCAATGCCGCGCCATAACGGCGGGTGGCAAACCGTTCCTGTACCTCAGCGGCTGACCAATAGTGTCGCTCGACACCAAAGCGCTGAAACAATGTCTCGCGCGTGCGTTGCATAAGGTCGGGGTCGTCCTGCGCCAATGCAGCTTTCACAAGACCCGGTGTCACGGGGCCGCAGGGGATCGCAAACCGCTCAATCCGCTCCCGCACCGTGCGCACAGCATCCAAGGAGAGGGCGTAGAGCGCGCGGGCATGGTCCAGGCCGACCTTGCGCACCACTTGGTCCATGCTGCAGGCATAGCCAGCAGACACAAACCCACCGTTGCGACCAGAGGCACCCCAGCCAATGCGGTTGGCCTCAACCAGCGCGACACTGCGACCGCGCTCAACCAATTCCAGCGCTGTGGTCAGGCCCGCCAGTCCACCGCCGATCACGCACACATCGGCGCGCACGCTGCCGGTCAGCTGCGGCCACTGATCGGCTGTGGCCCGAGTGCGCGCGTACCAAGTGTCGATATAGTCAGCCATTGGTCCCTCCCCCATGGGGGATGGTGGAAGCGGCTGGCGTGGTTTGACAAATGCAAACGGCTGGATGGTGCTGAGCGATGGCGCGGTGGTGCAGATGGGCCCAACCCAAACTCCCGCCCCAAACATGAAAACGGCGGCCCGAGAGCCGCCGTTTCCGACCAATCCCTGACGGGAGCGGTTAGCCGAGCTCGATGGTCACGGCTTCGCGACCCTTCATGCCCTGGGCAACCTTCATCCGCACCGGCTGGTTCGGCTCCAACCCCGCGAGGCCAGCACGCTGCAGCACAGACACGTGCACGAACACGTCCTTGCCACCGTCGCCAACCACGACAAAGCCAAAACCCTTTTCCGGGCTGAACCACTTCACGTGGCCAGACATTTCGGAAGTTTCACGGTCGTCCATGCGGCGCTCCCGCGGCGCAAAGCCGCCCCCGGCACCGCCACCCATGCCACCACCCATACCACCGCCCATTCGCGGAGCACGCGGCGGCGGCGCAGCAGAGGCCGTCGACTCGTCAATTTCTGTGATTTCGGCCACTTGCGGCCCTTTGGCACCCTGCGCCAGGCGGCACTTAATGGTGGTGCCCGGCTGCGGTGCGCGGGCACCAAGTTGCATCAGCGCCGAAGCGTGCAGGAAGGCATCGCCCGTCCCATCCGACAGCTGCACAAAGCCAAAACCCTTTTCGGCATTGAACCAGCTGACCTTCGCCTCAACGACTGGACCCGACGCCACCAACGGCGCACGCATCGCAGGGCGTGGTGGCCGGGGGGCGAATCCGCCGCCGCCGCCGCCGAACGCATCGCGCGGTGAGAAGTGGTCGTCGTCAAAACCCCGCCGGCGTGGCCGATCGCGATCCCAGTCTCTCTTACCCGTACCCATGTGGCCCTGTACCTCTGCTCAACACCGCGGCCCGGCCAAGCCGGCCATACCGCGAACGCACGTTTCACACCGGGGCACCACCATCGGTACCGCCGAACTACCGGCCTCGTCCTGAAGGAAACCCATCCGACCCGACAACCGCACACCCACTGTAACGCGTTCGACCGGTCCCGTCGCGACCTTTCTTCGCGCCGCTGCACAATCCACCGCGACGCGAGGCGCGACCCGTGCCACTGTTTGGTCCGACCACTGTTGAGCCCGCAGGAGGAACGGCATGCACCGGGTGGGTCTGTCAGCACTGCGCGCGGTTGGCCTTGGGCTGCTCTCAAGCCTTGCTATCAGCGTCAGCCATGCCGCGCCAGACCGCTTTGACGGTGGTGACGCGCTGGTCAGCGCTGGCGCCGCCATCACCCAAAAGCTGGCCTATCGCCACAGCTTTCAGACTGCTGACTTCGATCCCGGCCTCTTGGCATTGCGTTGGATTGAGGCCTATGCCGGGCGGTTCACGGTTCCAGTGCTGTTCAGCCCGCGCCTCGGCCATCAAGTGATTTTGGAGAAGGAGCATACCGTCGCGGACAGCAGCGGCAGCGGTCGCTGCGCCAGTTTCGCCCTGGTGGTCGAGCACTTCGCCGAGCTTTCCGCGGTCGACCGCGACAGATTAGCGCAGCAGGGACTGCTGCCAGTGGTGCGCATTGACCGTGCAGCCTTTCATGCCTGCCTGGAGTCGCACCACTCGGTCCGGTTGACCGCGACCGCTGTCATGCTGAACCACCCAGCCGAGCCTGGACGCCTTGCATTCTCCCGGCCAATGGCGATTGGCGCTGGCACAGGTGCGGGCGGGTTCTAGTTTTTGACCTTGTGACGATGCCGTCATGTATTGTGGAATGCCACACACTGAATCCGTGATTCATGTCAATTGCTTTTCCCTCGACCTTGAGTATCTTGCGCGCGGCTTTGCGCCCTGAGACCGCCAACTCAAGAGCTGCCCCATGCTAACCGCTTCTGCTGTCGACGCCTCCATGCTCCAAGGAGCGTCCGTCCCTGTCACCTGTGTGTGCGCCCTGTGTCTGGGTCTTGGGACACCAGATAGCGCCAACTCTGGCGGCGGAGGTGGTACGTCACCCTATACACTGACTGGTTCGTCCTGGGGTGGAGGAACAAGTGGCGCGCGGATTACCTGGAGCTTTGCGGAATTCGATCTTTCGGCGATGTTCGCCCAAGCGGTGACAGGTTACCAAGAGATCACCTCGCAGATTGACCCGAGCTATCGCGGCCTGGTCCGACAAGCGTTTGATATTTGGGAAGCCTCTGCTGGCATTGACTTTGTCGAAGTCTCTGACGGTGGTGGCGCCCAAATCCGCGTTGGTGAGCGCGCGATTGACGGTCCTGGTGGTACCGTCGGCACTGCCAACTGGTGGCGGCAGGGGACCACGACAACCCATTCGGTGATCACGTTCGACTCCCGCGACAGCTTCACCACTGCAGAGTATCTCAGCACCGCCATCCATGAGGTGGGGCACGCAATAGGGCTCGGACACTCCTCTCTTAGAACGGAGATCATGTATCCGTTCGTGAATGGGATGACTAGCCTGGGTCCCAACGATCTGCTTGCGGCAAATATTCTTTACGGTGGCTCGTCTAACCGCCCGACTCCAAGAACGGAAGGTGGTGACCAATTACTGTTGCCGATGGATTTTGCCAGTCCGAACTTTACGTTTAGCGACACGCTGAGTGCCACTGAGTGGCGGGATACTTATCGGTTCATCGCAAGCTCTAACGGCACCATGAAGATCGGCCTGTCCGGGCTGTCGGCCGATTTGGACGTTCGCATCTACACCTCCAGCGGCTACTTGCTTGCAGAGGGCACACGCGCCGGCCTGACGGCCGAGTCTGTCACATTCACCGCCGATGCCGGGGAAGCCTACACGGTGTCCGTTGAGCCCTATCTGTGGGGCATCTCACCCTACACCCTAACCGGTGCCTTGACACCAAGCGGCACCAGTATCGGCGCCTATCTGCCGGTGTCACCGCGCGCTCCTGCTACGACACCCACGACTACCACGACAACACCCACGACACCGATCACACCAACCACCACCACGCCGACGACGCCAGCGGGTGATGCGGGCAACACCATCACGGTCGCCACGGCCGTCTCCATCCCGACGATATCTGTAACGCAAACGGTTGGTGGGTCAGATTTCGCTGATTTCTTCAGCTTCACCATCACTGGTCCTGCGACGATCAGCACGCAATTGACCAAGCTCGGCGGAAACGCTGATCTCACGGTGTATAGTAGCGCTGGCGCTGTGGTAGGCCGATCCGCGCAGACCAGTGTCGAGAATGAGTCTGTCGAGGTAACAGTCGACAGTCCAGGAACCTATTTCATTGGGGTCAGTGCTCCCAATGAAGCATCAGCCGTCGCATACACCCTCACCGGATCGGTCACGGTCACGGCACCGCCGACCTCTCCCTCCAGCTCGGTGTTCCGCTTCTACAACACACAGGGCGGCTTCCATTTCTTCACCAACTCGGTGACCGAGCGCGACACGATCCAGCAGACCATGCCGCATATGCGGTTTGAGGGAACCAGCTTCTCTGCCCCCACCGGCGCAGTTGGGACCATGGATGTGTTCCGGTTCTTCAACACCCAAACTGGCTCACACTTCTTCACCTCAAGCACGGCAGAACGCGATTCCATTCGCGCCAACAATCCGGCGCTCAGCTACGAAGGCACAGCCTACCGTGCCTTCGCGGGCGACTTCGGCCCGCAAGAAGAGCTGTACCGGTTCTTCAACACGCAAACCGGTGTTCACTTCTTCACCGCAACCGAAGCCGAGCGCGATGCTGTGATCAGCGGTCTGCCGCACATGCGCTACGAAGGGATCGCCTTCTACATCCTGGCTTAGGTGATTGCCCTAGCGCCAGCCCGACGGCATGTAGTCGCGCTGGCTGAGGTCGATGCCTGCCTCGCGGGCCAGCCAATGGGCCGCCTCCCGCTGCCAGGTACCCAGGTCGGGGCGCGAGTGGGCAAGACCGCGATTGTCGGAGTGGCGGGTCAACTGCTCCAGCCCATAGCGCTCCTGCCCTAGGGCAGGAGCAGCCGGGTTAGACGAACGCCAGAGATACAGTTTGCCGCCATGGCTGAAGTCGGCTGCGATCACCCGACCGAGATCAACCAGCAACACACTCTCCCGCCCACTGTCGACCAAGGCTTGCCAGGGTCCTGCCCGCTCCCCCGGCACAACCAGACGCGCGTCGCGCACAGCACCGGCCTGCTGATAGCCGCCCCAGAAGCTGCGCCGATAGGCCCATTCATTCTCATAGCCAAGGGCTTCGACCACTTGGCAGAAGCGATCGATTGCGTCCTCGGCCAACAGGCGTCCCAGCACCTGCACTGGTTCCGGCTCCGGCCAATCCTGCGGGAAACGCCGCGGCTCCCGCGCGATCGCCGCAACCAACCCCAGAACCCGTGCTCGCAAGTCCGCCGGTGGCAGGCTCTGACGCCACGGCATCAGCAGGGCCTGCAGCACCAACCGCCGCTGCACGGGATAGCGCAGCGCCAAGCTGCCGTCCTGGGCCGCGAAGGCCCACGGCATCAACTTATCAAGCAAGCGGCCTTGCACGGTGGCATCCGGACCAATCGCGCGCACCAAGCCAAGGGCAGCCGCGAACGCGGCCTCGGCGAAGCCACCATCCAGCAACCAAGGCGCGATTCCAGCAGCCGCCAGTGTCTCAATCACCGGGACCGGTGCCTTTAGCACCTCCCGCGCCAATCGCTCCGGCCCGCCAACGGGATCGAACACGCCATACCGCTGGTGGCGCTGGCGCCAACTCCAGATCAGCGGTGCGTCGGCCAGCAGTGCGCCGATGCGATCAAGGTGCGGTCGACCGCTGTGAAACTCCGCCATCCACACTTGGGCGAGCCGCGCCCAGGCCGTGCGCCGCGCCAGCTTCTCCAGCCATTTGAGGTACAGCTCAAAGGCAATCGGATGGTCCACCAGCGCCGGAGTACCACGCCACAGGTGCCAGACGACCTCGCGCCAGTCTGCCCGGGCGATCTCACGCGGGGCGGAGGCGGTGATCCGGTCCACCACCCGGGCTGCGGCGGCGGCGGCCACCTCCGGAGGTGGGCGCAGGTCACGGTCAGGGTAACGATCCGCCAGACGCTCGGCTGTTGCGGCCACAGTCGGGGCTGGCGGCAAAGGCTCCGGCCCCTCTGGTCGTGCCAGATAGCGCAGCGCCGCGCGCAGGGTCATTGTGGGCGCAACTCCCGCTCCACTCGTTCCAACTCCGGCGGGCGCGGCGTGGCCATCAAGAACCGCAAGTCGATCCGGCGGTTCAGACGCTTGTCCGCATCGGTGCGCTCATCCATCACCCGACGGCGGGACTCGCCATAGCCACCGACGCCAAACAGCGGCTCCCCGCGGTCATTGGCCAACTGTGACAGCACCGGCTCCACCTGGACGATGCGGTCGAGGGTGTTGATGGCGCGGAATGCCGACAGCCCGAGGTTGGAGCGAAACCACGCAGCCGGGCTGACGGGATCGCTATCGGTGTGCCCTTCGATCAACACCGCTTCCAGGCGCCCGCCATAGGTTTCGCCGCAGGTTTCCGGCTGCCACGCAGCACCGGCGTAGCAAGGCAGCACCGCCCGCAAGCCATTGGCGAGGGCGGCGAGGTTCGTCAGGCCCTCGGGCGACAGCTCGGCCCGGCCTGAGGCGAACAGCACATCCTCCGGCAGACGCAGCACGCCGTGCTCCCACACAACCTCCACCGAGACCCCGCGCTCGGCAAGGTACTGGCGCAGCCGCTCCAGCATGTCACCGCGGGCGACATCGACATTGGCCACCTGCTCGACGGTCTGGCGGTTGGAGCGTTCCGCCTCCTTCAAGCTGAGGGCGAAGGACATCAAGATGATCACGAAGATGAACACCATGCCGACCATCAAGTCGGTCATGGAGACGAAGTAGCTTTCCTCGCGGTCTTCGAGGATGTCCGTGCTGTCGCTCATGGGGTGCGACCGCTGGCCAACGTGCGTTGCAGGTCTTCCACGCTTTGAGTCAGTTCGGCCACACCCGTGCCAAGCGCGCTCAGCGCCTTGTCGAGGTGCTGGTCAACCTCGCGCACGAAATCTTGGATATGGCGGCGCTGGGTTTCCGACCCCTCGGCAAACACCTTGAAGGCTTGCCCAAGCGAGCGATCAACCTCGGCGAAGCGCTCTCGATACTCGGTCATGGAGGCTTTCAGCACATTGGCTGTCTGGCCCAGCCCCTCGGCAACCTGTCCCATCTGGCCCTGGGAGCGCAGGATGGCATCGGCTGCGGCGACAATATCCTGGGCTGCCTTGTCAAACCGCTCCGCCACTTTGCCCACGGGCTCGGCGGCAAGGCGCAGTTTGCTAGCGGTCTGCTCAATCTGCGCCAAGGTGTCCTGCAACACCCGACCACTATCGAGAATGTTGGTTTGCCACGCCGCTGAGCTTTGCTCCACGCGCTTGGCAAAATCATCGCCGCTGTCGCGAAAGCCGGTGTGCAACCCACGCAACGAGCCGCGGATTTCAATCAGCGCGTCCGCCAGCCCCTGCAATTCCGCAAAGGTCGACTGGCTCAAGGCCGCGCGGAACTCTTCCATCAACAGCCGCATCTGCCCCACGGGATCATTGCCGCTGGCACCGAACCGGTCGGTCGCGTCGGCCAAGATCTCCGGCAGGGTGTCGCGCAGGCGGATCTCAAACTCTTCGCCGATGCGCTGGGCCAGGATGCCGGGCATCTGCTCCAGCAGCCGCACCTGCTGTGCGCCTTGTTCGGCTGGGTCGAGCACGGGAACACGGTCATCCAGCAGGCGGGCCAAGCGATCTGCCCGGCGCCCCAACTCGATGGTCAACAACCGATAGCCAATCGACAGCACCAGCGAGGCAAACAAGCCTGCAATCGAGGTCAGGAACTTGAAGGTCGCCGCTTGCAGCAAGGAGCCAAGGGCCGCCTGGGCGTCCTTAACGTCGGCACTGCCCACACCTTGCGAGGCAAAGTAGAGTGCTGCCACCAACCCCATGAAGGTGAGCATCAAGCCAACGCCGATGAAATAGTTCGGCAGCGCCTGGAACAGCTTCAGGTCAAGGCCTGCCTGCTCCAACCCACTCAGGCTGTAATAGCGCGCCGCAGACGAGCGCGCCCGCCAGGGGTCCCCAACACCAGGGGGGGACGCGACGAAGCCCTGGCGATAGCGGGCCCAGCCAGAGCGCAGCAGGCGCTGACGTCCCAGGACCTGATCCACCTCCGGCAGCAACTGGGCGAAGCGGCCCCGGGTCTCGGCCCCCCGCACCACGCGGATCGCGCGGCCGATCTGGGCGAAAGCAGGGGCTGCGATGCCAAGGGCAAACCACAGCAGCAGCAGCACACCACCGCCAGCGAGGATAAGGGCGAGCGTGACCGCGACTTCGATGTCGCGAAACACGTCCAGCAGCGAGATCGCAAGGCCGGCAAGGCCGTCGGGAGAACCAAACATGGCGCGGACCGTACCCTCCGGCAGCAAAGCGCGTCGAGCTTTGCGAAAAATGCCGCCGGATGTGCGGTTTTGGCTGGCGGCTAGCGGTCGCCGAAGCGGGTCACGCCATCCCAGTCTTCGGGTGGATTCGCAATCAGCTTCTGACAGCGATCAATCATCACCCCGGCCGCCCGATCGGTGGGACAGGCCTGCAGGGCCGCTGTGAAGGCGGGCAAGGCCGCACTGAACCGCCCTGCAACATAGTGATCAAAGCCCTCGCGATAGAACTCCATGCCCGCCACACGGTCTGCGCCAGAGCCGATCAACACCTCGACGAAGCGCACAACCTTCGACTGACCGCGAACCCGAACCAAGTCCAGCACCCGTCGCGGCACATCAAGGGTCAAACGCTCCTCGGTATCGCCATCGATCACCACCTGCGCGCCGTACAGCTTGGTTAGACTTTCCATGCGGCTGGCGAGATTCACGGGGTCGCCGATCACCGTGTAATCCATCCGCTTGGCTGACCCGATGTTGCCGGTGATCACGGCGCCCGTCGCGATGCCCATGCCGATTTTGATCGGCATCATGCCCTCGGCCTGACGGCGCTGGTTCAGCATGGTCAGTGCGGTCAGCATGTCCATCGCCGCCTGCACTGCGTTATCTGGATCGCGATCAGAAGGAATGGGTGCGCCGAACAACGCCATGATGGCATCGCCGATATACTTGTCGACCACGCCGCTGCGGTTCGCGATCACGTCCTCCATGAAGGAGAAGTAGGTATTCAGCATGGTCACGGTTTCTGCGGCACCCAAGCGCTCAGTCAGCGCGGTAAAGCCGCGGATGTCTGAAAACAGCACCGTGACAGTCTGGCTTTGCCCACCCAGCTGGATCGAACTGTCAGAGATCAGTCGGTCTACAACTTCGTTGGACATATAGCGCGACATCGTCCGCCGCAATTCTTGCTCGCGGCTAACATCTTCCAGCACCAGCATAAACCCGACCAGGGTGTCACTGCGGTCCTTCATGGCAGCGATCGTGATGTTGACCGCCACCCAGCTATCATCGCTTTCAATATACAGATCGTTGGTCACCACCTGCTGGCCTGCTGGATCGTCGGCAACCGCGTCGATCGCTTCCAGCATCCAGGCATTGTAGTCGGTAAACACTTCACCCACAGGCTGACCGCGCAACCCATCGAGAGAGCGGCGCAGGATTCGCTCCGCCGCGCTGTTGTGGAAGGTCAGCTGCCCTGCGACGTCGATCGTGAGCACGCCATTGGTGAGCGAGGCCAGCACCCGCTCGGTATAGTCCTTGATGCCCAGCACTTCATCGCGGGTCTGGGCATGATCGATGGCAAGGCCGATCTGGGAGACCAGCGCGCGGGCACGCCGTTCATCGGCTTCGCTGAAGCTGCCTTTGGCGCTGTTGGCAAACGTCACCACGCCATGGCGATGCCCGGAACTGCCCTCCACCGGCACAACCAGGAGGGAGCGCGTGCGATACTGGGTACGCCGATCCAACAAAGGATTGAAGCGCGGGTCCTGGTACACATCCGGCACCGCCATCGCGACACCGTCGCGGAACACCGCCCCTTCCAGCCCCGCACGGGCCGACTGGCGTACCTCTACCGGGCCATAGCCAAGGTTGGTCCGGCTGACCAACTGGTCAGTTGTCCGGTCGTGCAGGAACACGGCCGCGCGGTCCGCCTCCAGCATGTCGAGGGCGGTGGCAAGCACCACGCCACTGATTTGATCCAGCTGAGAGGCACCGGCATCGCCGCTGCCAATCTCTTCCACCGTCACCGCCAACTGGGGGGTGGCAATCGCCAGGGCTTCGGAAATGGTGGGCGCTGCGTGCTGCAGCAAATCGGCGATCTCAGCCGCGAACCGCGGCCCGCCAAGCTGCACCACGCCAATGGGCTCATC
This sequence comes from Alphaproteobacteria bacterium, assembly GCA_004292755.1. GTDB lineage: Bacteria > Pseudomonadota > Alphaproteobacteria > Elsterales > Elsteraceae > RDXE01. The sequence goes on along the minus strand of RDXE01000037.1, from coordinate 33,739 downwards.
CGCGCGATAGAGCGGCACCAGGGCGAGGGCAGCCCCAACATCATCGAACGTCCGGTCGTACTGGCGCTGGCTGGCCGCATCGGCCCAGATCGTGGGGTGGTCGGCATCCAGCGCGGCGCCGGTCAACCCCGCCAGCATTGGCACACACAGCGAGGCGACAATCGCGCCGCGATTGTCGAAGCACAAGAATCCCTGTCCCCCCGGTGCCGCGCAGAACAAGCGTCCTGTTTCCGCCTCACACGCCCAGGCGAGCGCGCGCATCACCTTGATGACGGTCTGGGAAACGGGCTGACCACTCAACAACCCCTGGTCAAGGGTTAACAGGTCGGCAATGGCCCCCATGCCGTCAATCGCTGCAGCCGCCCCATCGGGTGCTGCGAGGCGATGGCGCAACAACGCTTGACCAAGCGAGGAAAAGGTCATTGAGGCGGTCATCATCGTCACGGCCTTCCCTTCACCCAAGCCCCTGCGCACTGGGGGCGGGGCATCACACTCCAACCGCGCTGAAATCCGGTGTCGCGCGCAGGCGAAACAGCAAACGCTCGCCGATGGGTTCGGCAGAGACACTGTCGCACAAGGCCTCGATTGCGCCGACATGGGGGATCGGGCACCACTCCTGCCCTGCCAGCGTGTGCAGTCCCAACACCCGATCAACCACCAGCGCCAAAGTGGCGGAGGCGTGGTCATCGCCCACCACCACCTCGACGGCTGGCGCTACCAGGGGGCACCCGAACAGGCTGCGCAGATCAATCAACTGCAAGGCCTGACCGCGCCACAGCCGACGGGCCCGCCCGCCCTCCTCGGCGGCAGCCTCCGTGGCTGGCAGCAGTTCGCGCACCCGTGCCGCCTCAATCGCGAGGCCGTAGGGGCCGATCACAGTGGCGAGCACGGTGGTCATCAGGCAGCTGCCGCAGCACCGCGCTGCGCCACCTGGATCAACCCATCCACATCCAGCACCAGCACCACCCGGCCATCGCCAAGCACCGAGGCGCCACCGATCGCTGGCAGAGCTGCCAGTGCTGGGTGCAAGTCCTTCAAGAACAGTTCCTGACGGCGCAGCAGGCGATCAACTGCAACACCGATGGCATTGCGACCATTGGACAGGATCACGACCTGGCGCACGTCGCGGATCGGCTGAGCCTCTCCCATGCCCAGCAGTGCACCCAGGGGATAGATGGGCAGGAAGGCGTTGCGATGGACGATGGCGGGCTGGCCGCTCACATACTGAATCTGGTCCGGCGCCACGGTGGCGATGGCGGTGATATGGCGCTCTGGAATGCCCAAGAACTGCCCATCTGCTTCCACCAGCAACGCGCTTTGCAAAGCAGCAGACAGCGGCAGACGCAGGGTGATGGTGGTGCCGCGCCCACGCTCGGACGATATCTCGATGTCCCCACCCAGCTTGTTGACCGAGGTGAGCACAACATCCATGCCGACACCGCGACCCGAGGTCTCCGTCACCTGCTTGGCCGTGGAGAAGCCCGGCGCAAAGATGAAGCGGAAGATCTGGCGCGGCGTCAGACGGGCCAACTCAGCGGCCGTGGTCAGCCCACGCTCCACAGCCTTGGCACCAATCGCGTCGACATCCAGGCCGCGACCGTCATCAACAACGTCAACGACAACTTCCGCACCACGCTGCTGGGCGCGCAAGGCCAGGGTTGCTTCCGCAGGCTTGCCCGCAGCTTCACGCTGATCTGGTGGTTCGATGCCGTGGTCGATGCCGTTGCGCACCATGTGCATCAAAGGATCGACCAGCAGTTCCACCATGCCCTTGTCAACGCGGACATCGCGGCCTTCCAGCACCAGCCGGATATCCTTACCTTGGGCTTGGGCCAAGTCGCGCACGGCACGGGGGAACCGATTGAAGATGGTGTCGATGGGCACCACGCGCAGATCAAGCGCATTGGCATTCAAGCGTCCGAGCAGACTGTCCAGCCGTTCCTCAAAGCCACGCACCTGGCGCAAGTAGTCGGCCAATACCTGCAGGGCATTAACCCCTTCTCCCTGCGTGTCACTCGGCAGCGCCTCGATCACCCGCCGCAAGGTCGCAAGCGCAGTGGGCCAGCGGGTGTCTTCGTTGAGCATCGCGATGCCCGTCACCGCGACGCGCAACTCGCTGATCTGGCTCATAAACCCGTCGATGGTCTCAGAGCGGACACGCAGCACCTGGCTGGATGCCTGACCCTTCGCCTCCACGGCGGGTTTGGCGGCCGGCCGTGCTGGCGCCGGACGGGCCTGCCCTTCGCCATCAGACGGCGGAGCAGCGGGCTGGCTCGATGCCGCCTCCCCAGACGGGACGCGCGCAACCGCGGCTGGTGGTGGTGGTGGTGGTGGCTCGCTTGGTGCCGCTGCTGGCGGCGGAGCAGCCCCAACCAGTGGCCGACCACCGGGCTCTGCCGTCACTTGGGCTGCGGCCTTCAAGCAATCGAGGCCGGGGTCCAAGGTGGCAAGCTGGGTCTGCATCTCCTCTGGCGGCAGCTTCGCCAGCACCAGGAACTCAAACCAACTCTCGGTATCCATCAACACGGTGCGGTTGGTGATGGACTCCACGGCGGTTGAAAGCCACTCAACGAAGTTTCCGGCCGCCTCGCTGGTGCTTTCCAGATGCAGGGTGAGTTCGTAGGCATAGGTGCCCGCCTCGCCCAAGGCAGCGGTCAGCCGCGCCTGCGCATCGCCTGACAGCACCTCCATCATTTCTGGCTTCAAGTGCAGACCGGCGACCACAGCGCCAGCCCCCGCCGTCTCCGCGATGCTCTCGCCGGACATCACGGCCAGAGCTTGGCGGAAGCCGCGGCTCAGCTCAGCCTCCACAGCTGGATCAAGATCGGTGATCGGGTCACCGGCCGTGAGCGCAGCGCGCAGGTCAACAGCTTCCAGGATAGGCGTGGTCGCTTCAAACAACTCGATCGCGGGCATCAAATCGCCCGACGCCACCCGGTGATAAACATCCGCCAGCAACAGCAACAAACGGCCCAAGCTCTGGCAGCCGACGCTGCTGACCACGGCGAATACCCGCCGGGCCACTTCGGCAAACTCGCCGCTGTCGGTGTACAGCGCATCGAGATCGCCCTCGGAGGCGTCCATCTCGATATGGCCGTAGGCATCGGCCAGTTCTTGAATCAGGCTGGCCAGATCATCGCGGATGAATTGTGCCAGGACGTCGGCCAGCACATCGGCGCCAACATCCTGGCCCGTTGCCTCGCCGACAAACGCCATTTGCTCGCGAATGTCGCCGATCTGCAGCAACAACGCGCGGCGTTCTTCGGCATCGGGCTGGTGATCGGTTGGAATGCTGCGGGCCAGACGCTCCAGGTCTTCCGCGACCCGCTGGAATTCCATCACGGTGGCGGCGTAGCTGATGGCTTCGGCGGCTTCAGCGGCCAGTGCGCCGCCGTCGGTCCGCTCTGCATCGAGGGCGAGGGCAAGCTCCGGCAGGCGCGTTTGCACCATCTCCACAAAGATCGCCAGCATTTCTGGGTCTTCGTGGAGGTCGAACACCGCGCTTGAGTCACCTGCCTCCCCCGGCTCCGGTGCCGTGGCTGGCGGAGCACTGGTGGATGCGGGTGGCGGGGGCGGCGGGCTGGCCGCCGACACCGGTTGACCCGACAGGGCGGCGAACATCCGCGCCAGCTGGTCCACCAGCTCATCGGGCATCTCGCCATCAGCCCGGGTGGCAATCGCCACTTCGCGCAAGGCCTTCAGGCTATCAACGGCTTGCAGCAGATTATCAACCAGACGCGCGTCCAACGGCACGCTGCCATCGCGCACCAAGCCCAGCAGATTCTCCGACTGGTGGGCCACCCGCTCCATCGCCAACAAATCCATGGCGCGGGCAAGGCCCTTGATCGAGTGAAACGAGCGGAACAACTGGCCAATGCCGTCGGCATCGACGCCATCTGGGCCGGCGCGTGCCAACAAGGGCTCAATCAGGTCGAGATGTTCTTCCGTCTCGACACCGAATTGACCCCAGAGGGTTTCGACCAGATCGTTCATCCCCCCACCTCCCCCTGGACCCATCGCCGGGTGCTTACGCTCCGCGACCCCGATCCAGGTCTTTGCTTTAGGAGCATCTTCTCGTGATCCGGTGATCCCCGCTGACCACGCGTTGCTCTAACCGTCACCCGACACCGGGGGACAGACTGTCCTCGGTCATGCCGCATCCAACTCCAACGCCCGGCGAATCGCGCGAACGATGTCGTGACCCTTCTTCTCATTGAGATCGAGGCTCATCGCACCAGAGGGTTTGGCGATCACATCGGTTGCCCCCAACCGCCGCGCCTCCAGGGCTTGAGGTGACCCGGTCTGCGCGACGGAGGAGATGATGATCACCTTCTGGCGGCGCACCAGCATCAGGCGCTTCAGCATCTCCAGGCCGCTCATCTCGGGCATCTCGATGTCCAGCAGCACGAGGTCCGGCTTCAGCTCGCGCACTTTCTGCAAGCCGACCTTGCCGTTTTCCGCCATGCCACACACAGACAGGTCCCCATCGCTTTCAACGATGTCCTTTATGATCGTCCGCATGATGAACGAGTCATCGACAATCAGAATCGTCTTCGGCATCGGTCTTTCCGTGGGCGTCAGGGACTGCAGGTTATTTGGTCGCACTCCAGCGCGCCAGCCGGAACGCGATCTGATCCAGACTTAAAACATCGCCAGCAACGCCAGCGTCAATTGCGGCTTGGGGCATGCCCCCGACCACACAACTTTCTGGCTCCTGAACCAACACCGGGGCACCGCGACGCACGAATTGAGCAGCACCATCGGTACCATCCTCGCCCATGCCGGTCAGGATCACGGCAACGGGGTTTTGAGCCAACATAGCAGCGGAGTGGAAGAGCATATCGGCGTTGGGGTGCACAGTGCGGTTGGAGGTCACCACCCGCACCTCCAGTTTACCACCACCGGCTGGCGCCAGGACCCCGTCGCGTCCGCCGGGAAGAATCGCAATCATTCCGGGCTGCAGCGCCATCTTGTGGCTTGCCTCAACCACCTGCAACCCAGTCTCGCGCTTCAACTGTTCGGCGAAGCTTGCGGTGAACACCTCGGGCATGTGCTGGGCGATCACAATCGGTGTGCCGATCGGCCCGATCTGCGCCAGGAACTCCGTCATGATCCGCGGCCCACCAGTCGACACCCCGATCACGATGACATCGACGGGTTGACGCGGTGGACGGGCCACCGGTGGCTGCTTGGCCTTGGACCCAGCCTCTGGTGTCGCTGCACCCGCAGCTGGACGCTGGGCCGCCCGCAGCAAGGACAACGCAGTCTCCGGCGCTGGTGGCGTCGAGACAGCAGCCAGTGAGACAGCGGGGGGTGGCGGTGGGGGTACGGGCGCGCTGAGCCCGGCGCCAGCCGATCGTCCGCCGCGTTTGCGCCCCCACAGCTTGATCTTCTGCCGCAACTCCGCATCGATCTGACCAAGATCGGTCTTCAAAAACGCTGAAGATTTGGAAACGAAGTCAACCGCACCCAGCGACAGTGCCTTCACCGTCGTTTCCGCACCCGACTGGGTGTGGCTGGAGACCATGATCACCGGCGGTGGCGGCTCAATCGTGCGCAGAATCTGCCGGGTGGTTTCCAGCCCATCCTGGCCCGGCATTTCGACGTCCATGGTGATGACGTCGGGGCGAAGGTCCTGCGCCATCCGCATCGCCGACAGACCGTCGCGTGCCTCGCCCACCACCTCAATGTCCGGCTCCGCCTGCAGCATCTGGCGCAAGGCAATGCGCATAAAGCCGCTATCATCCACGATGAGAACGCGGATTGGCAGATCACCGCCAGTGGGGGCCGCTGCGCTCATGCGGCACTCGCCAATCGATCGGCAGACAGGATCCAGAACAAGCGGTCCTCGATGCGACCGATCTCCACCACAGCATCATTGCCGCCGCCAACCGCCTCAATCGCGGTGACGGGCACGCTGATGATGCGGTGCACCCGGTCAACGCCGAAGGCCGTGTGGCCGACCTCGCTGCGCACCACCAGCAGCGCACCGGCTGAGCCATCGGCTGCAATGCCAAGGCGCCGATTAAGGTCGCCCACCGGCACCACTTCCCCCTGCAACTCAATGACGCCCAGCAGGGCACCCGCCTCGCCACCCGGCAGCGGCGTCGGCGCTCGCCAGGTCAGCACACGATCCACCGCATCAATCGGCAGCGCGAACATCTCGCCACCGACGGCAAAGCTGAGGAATTGGCGTAGATCGGCCCGCTGCACCTGACGACGGTCAGCATTGCCACCGGCGAATTGGCGAACCAAGTCCGCATCGACCAGCCGTGCTAGGTCAATCGATGGGGTGACGACGCCATCACTCTCCAGAAAATAGCCGTCCAGCCCGTGGCGGGTTTCCAGGATGCCGTGCTGCGACTTCGCCCGATAGCGACGCAAGCCGATCACCCGGTCAAACAACAGTCCGAAGCGTCCAACCTCAGGCCGCTCGACCACGATGTAAGAGCGCGGCTCCAACCCCGTGCGTTGCAGCAGTCGATCCAGCCGCAGCATCAACAGCGGCTCCCGGCGCAACACACCGATGCCTGCCACCTCGGGTGGCGCCTTCGGCACGGGCGTGGTGGGACCGGCGGTGACGATCTCCCCAACATCGGCGACTGGAATGGCGTACTGCTCGCTGCCAATCGCGACCACGATCATCGGATCGCCAAGGGTCTGGCGCACCTCGCGGCTCTGGCTGGCGGCTGTGCCCACCCACCCGCCAACACCGGTGTCTGGCAGGACCGGGTTCAAGTCTGCAAGGTCAAGGGGGCCCGGCTGCAGCAACAGCACCGTGCGCTCGCGCCAGGACCAGGTACCCGCCAGCACACTGCCCGCTTCGGCGTCGCGCATCACATGGCTGGGGTCAATCTCCGCCAGCAGCAGGAGCCGATCCACCAGGAGGCCGACCAAACTGGCACCAAAACGGCAGCGGAGCACCGCAGGCTCGGCATCCACTGGGGCTTCCGCCACGGCAGAGGCGGTTTCAAACAGCAGTTGCTTCGGGTCAACGAGCGGCATCACCCCGCCCGCATCGGCAATCAAGCCGATGATGCTGGGAGGCGCGAATGGCACACGCGTTGGCGGGGTTGGCTCCAACACACTCAGCACGGTGCTGGCGGGCAGCGCACACACAGTCGCTCCCAGCTCGAACAGCACCCATGTGGTTGACGCCTCGGTGTCGCGCACGCCGCTAGCCATCGCCACCCCCTTTGCGGAACAACCCTACGGCAGAGCCGCCCAGTGCTGTCACCCCGGCTGGCTCTGCCAGCACATCCGTTGGCCCCAGCGCCAACAAGCCCCCAGGCCGTAAGGCCCCGATCAAGTGCCGCAATACGGTTTGGCGCGATGCGGCGTCCATGTAAATCAACACATTGCGACACGCGACAACATCAAACCCGCGCTCCGGCGCTGGTGCCAGCAGATTGGCCGGACGAAACCGCACCACGCGCCGCACATCGGCCCGCACCATCCGTGTGCTGCGCACCGGGCCGGGACCGAAGAATCGCTCGTAGGCCGCTGGCAGATCGCGAAAGGCAGACAGGCGCCCGGTGTTATAGATCCCTGTCTCAGCCGTTTTTAGGACTGCACGCGACAGGTCCGTGCCCAGCACATCCAGCCCCCAGTTGGGCAGGGCAAGCCAGCCATCATTGGCCGAATCGATGGCCGCACCCTCGGCTTGCAGCACCGCAAAGCCAAGCAGGGCCAAAGTGTAAACCTCTTCCCCGGCAGCACAGCCAGCCGACCAGAGACGCAGCGAGCGCGCCTCGCCCCGTCGCTTCATCCCGCGCACTTGATCACCCAGCCAGTGGCGGATTGCCTCCAACTGCTGGGGATCACGGAACAGATAACTTTCATGAACCGTCAGGCTTTCCGCGAGCGCCACCCACTCGGCATGATCGACCGAGAGGCTCAGCATCCGCTCGACCCACGCCGTCACGGCGGCATCATCCAAGGTGCTGAGCGCCCGCTCCAGCTTGCCACTGACGGTGTCGAGCGCCTTCAAGCCAATCCGCGCCTGGACCGCCGCCATCAGACTGGACAGCGCTGCGGCCCGCGGCGAGTCCACCGCTGGTGTCGGGTCGTCCCCCTGTGTGGGCTTGCGGGCTGACTCTGGGGGCGGCGCACTGGTCGCGCCGTCGCCCTCGGCTCCCCCCGTCGGCTGGGCAAGTGCCCGCCGATGGGCATCCATCACCCGGGTGAGTTCCTCCAGCGTCGCCTCAAGATCCCCCACCGGGTACGTCCTCACCCGGCAGCCGCGACGCGGTCAACCATGCTGCGGGTGGCGTCTGCCAGCCGGGCGAGGTCACGCATGGTGACGGTGATTTCCTCGGCTGCAGTCGCATTCGACTGACCGATCCGCGCAAGGTCCGCGACGTTGATGTTGATGTCGCGCACGGTTGCTTGCTGTTCCTCCATCGCGGTTGCAATCGCGCTCGCCAAACGCTCCTGCGCGCGCACACTGTCCGCGATCTGCTGAATGGTGCCGCTGACAGTTTCTGCCACGGTCACACTTTCCTGCGCCCGCTCGGTCGATTGGCGCACCAGATCGGCGATTTCATTGGCAAGCTGGCCAGAGCTTTCCGCCAGCTTACGCACCTCTTCGGCCACCACGGCAAAGCCGCGGCCATGCTCACCTGCGCGCGCTGCTTCAATTGCCGCGTTGAGTGACAGCATGTTGGTCTGCTGCGCAATCCCGGCAATGGTATCAGCGATCCGGCTCACTTCCTGGCTGGAGCCAGCGATACCGCCCACCACTTCGACCATCCGCCCCATGCTGTCCAGGCCATCATTGACCCGCGCTGCGGCCAATCGGGCCTGTTCCGAGGCAGAGACGGTGGAGGCCAGAACATCGGCCAGCGCCGTCGTGGTCTGATCCAGGGCTTTGGACACCTGACCAAGGGAGGCGAGCTGAACCCGACTGCCCTCACTCACTTGTCCGATCGCCGTGGTCGCCTGGGAAGCGGCCGTCGCGACTTGGCGGATGCTGGTCGACACCTCGGTCTGCAGGCTGTCGCCGCCAGCCAGACGCTGGTGCAATCGCCGTAAGCCATCAGCCGCGACGCCACCCACCTGATGCAGCGGCACCTGCGGCAGCTCCTCCACAGCGACAGCCTCACCGGCCGCCAGGCGACGGATCGCCGTCTCCATGTCCAGCAACAGACGGGTGCGTCCGGCGCTACGCACCGCAAGTGCAATCACCACCAGCAGCAACACACCCGCCGCGGTCCAGCCCAAGCTGGCACCCACTTCCTGGGTTTGCGCTGCAGCTGGACCAGCCACCATCAAAAATCCTGCGACGACTGCCAGTCGCAGCGACCAGTCAGTTGCAACCGTTTGGTTAGCGCGCTCTCCACTCATCTGCCCGAACCCCGCTCTCGGCCTCTCCGCCCGCGGCGTCACTCTATCGGGGTTTGCGACGAAGCGGCACAGCGAAATCGTACTCCGGCTGTCCCATCAACTGGGGCTGACTCTGGCTACCTGCCCCAGTAGCGTCGCTCCTCGATCCTGCGGATGCGCAGAGAGGGAGCTTTCGATGACAGCCGTCGGCCCAACCCTTCAAGATATCGCCGCCACCCGCGCGGCGATTGCTGCCGCCGTCGCGGTAACCCCGATCCATCATTGGAGGGGACCAGGGATCGCTCAACGGGTCGCACCCGGCACTCAGGTGATCGTGAAGTTTGAGCTCTTGCAAGAAACCGGCAGCTTCAAGGCGCGTGGTGCGATCGCCGCCGCCCAACAGCTGACGGCTGAGGAGCGCGCGCGGGGGATCACGGCGCTGTCGGCTGGGAACCATGCCATCGCCGCCAGTTGGGCCGCGCGCAGCGTTGGCAGCCACGCCCGTATCGTGATGCCGCGGACGGCAAGCCCCGTGCGCGTCGCCCGGGCCGAGGCCTATGGCGGCCAGATCGTGCTGGTCGATGATGTCGTCCAAGGGATCGCCGAGATGGAGCGGCTGATCGCCGAAGAAGGCCGCGTGCTGCTGCATGCCTTTGAAAATCCCTTCACCATTCGCGGCACTGGCACTCTAGGCCTGGAGATGTTGGAGCAAGCGGGCCACTTGGATGCCGTGATCGTCGCCATTGGCGGCGGCGGCCTCAGCGCTGGTGTCGCCGCAGCCATCAAGCAGGCAGCCCCCCAGACGCTAGTGATTGGTGTGGAGCCAACCGGTGCTGATGGCATGCGCCAAAGCTTTGCTGCAGGCCGCGCCATCCCAACTCTGCCGCGCCCTGCGACGATTGCTGACAGCCTCGCCCCACCCTTCACGCTCCCACTCACCTATGCTGTGAACCGCCACTACCTGGACGATCTGATCACCATTACCGACCAGCAGATGGCCGAGGCTCAGGCCCTGATCCTGGACGAGTTGAAGGCGATGGTGGAACCGGCCTGCGCTGCCGGCACCGCCGCCCTAATCGGCCCGTTGCGGGAGCGTCTGGCGGGCCAGCGGGTCGGCGTTCTGCTCTGTGGCTCCAACACCGACCGCGCGACGTTTGACCGTCATCAAGCCTTGTTAACGGAAGCGGCGGCGTGATGACCGGGGTGCCCAGCCGTGCGGACATCCGCACAATTCATCACCTGATCCGCCCCTACATCCGCCGCACACCCTGCCTAACCGTGGCTGCGGGCGATCTGGTTGGCCATCCCCTGTGCCTGAAGCTGGAGCATTTGCAGCACGCAGGATCGTTCAAGGCGCGCGGCGCATTTGCCGCCCTGACCACCCTGCCCGTTCCAGCGGCGGGAGTGATCGCTGCCTCTGGCGGGAATCACGGCATCGCCGTGGCCACGGCCGCGCGTCGCCTGGGGCACCGGGCGCAGATTTTCGTGCCTGCCCTCACCAGCGCGGCCAAGCTGGCACGCCTCGTTGCCACGGGGGCGGAGGTGGTGCAAGGCGGCGCCAGCTATGCCGAAGCTTTGGCCGCTTGCACCGCGGCCCAGCAGAGCAGCGGCGCCTTGTCGATTCACGCCTACGACCAGACCGAAACTCTGGCGGGTCAAGGCACCCTGGCTCTGGAATGGCAGGAGCAAGCGCCGGACCTTGATACCCTGATCATCGCCGTTGGCGGTGGTGGCCTGATTGGCGGCGCCCTTGCGTGGCACCAGGGGGCAACGCGCATCATCGCGGTGGAACCAGAAGGCTGCCCCACGCTGCACCACGCCCTCGCCGCTGGGGCGCCCACAGACGTGAGCGTCGGCGGCATTGCAGCCGACGCGTTGGGTGCCAAGCGGATCGGCAGCTTGATGTTCCCGTTGGCCCAAGCGCACCTCAGTGCCGCTGTGCTGGTGCCCGATCAGGCGATCCTGGCCGCCCAGCAAATGATCTGGGCGCGGTTGCAACTGGCTGCGGAGCCTGCAGCCGCGACCGCCCTGGCCGCGCTGATCACTGGCGCCTATCGCCCCAGAGCGGGCGAACGGGTGGGCGTTTTGCTTTGTGGCGGCAACCTCGATCCGGCGGGTCTCACAGCGTAGCTCCTTCCCATGGCGCTGCACGCCAGGCATCCGACAGAAACTCGATGAACACCCGGACCTTGGGAGCCAGATGACGGCCCGGCGGCCAAATTGCGAACAGGGAGTGGGCTGGCAGGCTCCATGCCGACAACAGCGGCACGAGGCGCCCGGCGTCGACATCCTCCCCGATGATAAAGCGCGGTAGATGGGCAATGCCGCAGCCGCCAAGCATGGCGTGGCGCACGGCCTCGCCGCTGTTGACCGTTAGACGGGGGCGGACTTGCACTGCGACTGGCCCCTGTGGCCCCTCGAACCGCCACTCCGTTGGCGAGGTCGCGTGGCTGTAAACGATGGCGGCGTGGTCGGACAAGTCGGCGGGGTGCTTTGGGACACCGTGGTTGGCTAGATAGTCTGGGCTGGCTGCCAGCACGCGCGTCACCGGACCCAATCGTCGGGCCACCAGGGACGAATCGGGCAGTGCGGTGCGAACCCGTAAGGCGACATCAAGCCCTTCCTCCATGACATCGACGAAGCGGTCCGTGAGGTCGAGGTCCAGGCGAACGTCGGGAAAGCTGGTCAGGAAGCGCGGCACCACCGGTGACAGATGCCGCAGCCCGAAGGTTAACGGTGCGTTGATCCGCAGCACCCCGCGCGGCGCTTGGGCCAAAGCGCCAACCGCGCGCTCTGCCTCGTCGATATCATCCAGGATGCGAACCACGCGCTCCTGAAACGCGCGTCCGGTTTCGGTCAGATTCAGCCGTCGGGTGGTGCGGGTGATCAAGCGCGCGCCAAGCCGTTCCTCCAATTGCGAGAGTTGGCGCGATACGGCGGCTGGCGACAGACCGAGTGCGCGGGCGGCAGCCGACAGGCTGCCCAGCTCTGCCACCCGGCGAAACACCAGCATCGTCGTCAAGCGGTCCATCGGCGCCTCTATCTTTGCAACTGACGCAAAGATGTTACGCCGCTGCTGGGGATTTCCAAGTTGCCATCGCGCGCCATTCTCTGCAGCACGCAACCGCAGGAGCGTTCCATGACCAAGGTTCTGGTGCTGTATTACTCCACGTATGGCCACATCGAGACGATGGCCTCAGCCATCGCCGAGGGCGTTCGTTCCACAGGGGCGGAAGCCACCATCAAACGCGTGCCGGAATTGGTGCCGGAGGATGTGGCGCGCCAATCTCACTTCAAGCTCGATCAGGAGGCCCCAGTCGCCACGCCAGCCGAGTTGGCGGACTATGACGCGATCATCTTCGGCACGCCCACGCGCTTTGGCAACATGGCGTCGCAGATGCGCAACTTCCTGGATCAAACGGGTGGCTTGTGGTTCAACGGCAAGCTGATCGGCAAGGTGGCATCCGTATTTGTCTCCACCGGGACCGGTGGTGGCAATGAAAGCACCATCCAATCCTTCCTGCCGACTCTGATCCATCATGGCATGGTCTATGTCGGTCTGCCCTATGCAGCTCCGGAACTGGGTGACATCTCGGAAGTGCGCGGTGGCAGCCCGTGGGGTGCTGGTACCATCGCCGGTGCGAAGGGTGAGCGGCAGCCCAGCGAGAAGGAATTGTCGCTGGCCCGCTTCCAAGGCGCGCACGTCGCGAAGATCGCAGCCAAGCTCGCTGCTTGACCGCCTGCCTCACTGCGGCCAACCCTCATCGCTGTTTGTGATGAGGGGAGGCGGCGGTGAGCCAAGACCAGTGGGATGTCATTGTCATCGGCGGCGGGATGGCCGGAGCCTCAGCTGCCTATGAAATGGCCGCTGATCGCAGGGTTCTGCTGGTGGAGCGTGAAAGCCAGCCCGGCTATCACACCACAGGCCGGTCGGCTGCCCTCTATGAACCAACCTATGGCAACCGAACCATCCGGGCGATCACACTCGCCAGCCGCGGGTTTCTGACAGCCCCGCCGGATGGATTCGCCAGCCACGCACTGATGACACCCCGTGGCGTGCTGGTGGTCGGCGCCGCTGGCGACGAGGCCAGCCTTGCCAACCACTATGACGCTTGTCGTCCCTTATCCGAAACGATTCGCCGTGTGACAAGCGCCGAAGCCCTGGCACTCGTGCCGATCATCCGGCCCGAGACAGCCGCCGCTGGCGGTGTGTATGAGCCCGCGGCGATGGATATGGATGTCCACGCCTTGCATCGCGGGTATCTCAGCGGCCTCACCCGACGCGGCGGGACCGTACGCACCACGGCAGAGGTGACGGCGCTGCAACACCGGGCTGGGCTGTGGGAGGTTCGTCTCGGCACCGAAACGGTATCGGCTCCGGTCGTGGTCAATGCAGCTGGCGCCTGGGCCGATCAGATTGCTGCACTGGCTGGCGTTCTGCCGATCGGTCTGGTACCGAAACGACGTACTGCGATCACCTTTGATCCACCCACCGGGCTGGCCATCGACCCCTGGCCGATGGTCGTGGATGCCCATGAGACCTGGTACATCAAGGCAGACGCCGGGCGTCTATTGGCCTCCCCAGCGGATGCGACACCCTCAGTGCCCTGCGATGCCCAGCCAGAAGAACTGGACATCGCCACCGTGATCGACCGGTTGGAGCAGGCCACCACCCTCACCGTGCGTCGCTTGGTCAGCCGCTGGGCTGGCCTGCGCAGCTTCGTTGCCGACAACACGCCCGTGGTTGGCTTTGAACCTGGGTCCGACGGATTCTTCTGGCTGGCCGGGCAAGGCGGCTATGGCATCCAAACCGCACCAGCGATGGGGCGAATTGCCGCCGCTTTATCCTCCGGCGCGGCAATGCCGAGCGATCTTCAAGCGCTGGCGGTAAGCGAGGCGGACCTTGCCCCCCAACGACTCGCCCGGACTGTTGCAACCCTGCACTAGTGTTGCTGGAAACCGCCCTGGCGTGGCGACGACATGGTTGCAGTGCGCCAGGGAGGGTGGCAGGTTTGCGCCGGGAAAAGTTCGGCCCGTCGCAGGTGCACGTGGCCACCGTGCGGTGCCTACCCGTCTGGATACCCGGTCGGGCGACGCGCACAGCGGCGGAGCAGAAAGAAAGGATTGAGACCATGAAGAAGACTCTCGGCCTCGTCGGTGCCGCCCTTCTGGTCGGTCTGCCGGGCATTGCCGCGGCACAGAACCAGACCAGCGGTTTCTATGTCGGCCTCGGCGCCGGTGTGAACTTCGCTGTCGACCAAGGCTTCTCGAACGTGCCGCGCACCTCCGCAACCTCAGGCGATGTCGACTTCGACATGGGCTGGGTTGGCGTCGGCTCGATCGGCTACGGCTTCGGCAACGGCCTGCGCCTGGAAGCCGAACTCGGCTACCGCAGCAACGGCGCCGACAGCGCCTTCGGTCGCGGCGGTTCGGGCGACGCCACGGTGTGGTCCGGCATGGTGAACGTGCTGTATGACTTCGCGACTGGCTCGGCGTTCATGCCGTACATCGGCATCGGTGTTGGTGTCGCCAACGTCAACTATGACGGCATTCGCGGCGGCACCGGCAACACTGTGCGCGTCTCTGGCGATGACACCGTGTTCGCCTATCAGGGCATCGTCGGCATTGGCTATCAGGTTGCCCCGCAATGGCGCCTGGGCCTCGACTACCGGTACTTCGGCACCACCGAAGGCACCTACGGCAGCAACTTCGGTCGGTCTTCCGATGCCGAGTATGCCGCTCACAGCGTGATGTTCGGCATCCGCTACGACTTCAACCCGCCAGTCCGAGCCGCTGCTCCGGCTGCGGCGCCCGCCGTCGCCCCGCCGCCGCCGCCGCCGCCAGCTGTCGTTCCGCAGCAACGCGCGTTCATCGTGTTCTTTGACTGGGATCGTGCGGACATCACTCCGGAGGCACTGGCTATCATCCGTCAGGCCGCTCAGGTTGCTCGGTCCGGCAACGTGGCGCGCATCACGGTCACTGGCCACACCGACACTTCGGGCAATCCGCGCTACAATCAGGCGCTGTCTGAGCGTCGTGCCGCTGCTGTCCGCAATGCCCTCGCCCGTGAGGGTGTGCCGGCTGCTGGCATCACCACGATCGGTCGCGGCGAAGCCGGTCTGCTGGTCCCGACGGGCGACAACGTTCGCGAGCCGCAGAACCGCCGTGCGGAAATCGTGCTCGGCAACTAAGCCAGCCGATCATTGTGACGGGAAGGCCGCCTGGGCAACCAGGCGGCCTTTTTCCGTTTGGGCCCTGGCAACAGATGTCCAGCGTCGGAGCCCGCGCGCCAAAACGAAAAAGCCGGGCAGTTGCCTGCCCGGCTTGCGTCTTGGGTCGAACAAATGCGACAGCTTATGGCGTGCGTGCTGTGGTGGGCGCGCGCTGGGCTGTAGGCGCAGTGCACACTTCCCCAGTCATCGTCTGGAGTTCGCGCGCGCGATCCGTGGCCAATTTGGTGACGGTGCCGGGTTCGGCCGCGCTCACGGCTTTGAACAGGGTCAGCATGTCGCCGCAAAAGTTGGCGGAGGCAAAGCTGCGCATGGAGAAGTCGTTGGAGCTGACGGTCATAAACCGGTCAAACCGCGTGCGGCCCTGGGCGCCAAAGCTGCGGTTGTAGTAGCCCTGCAGCACTGCCGTGAACTCGCGGATGCGATGGCGCGCGCGCACTTGATTCAGCTCTTGAATGAAATCCACCCCGGCGACGGTGCGGCAGGACAGGGCTGCCACCTCCATTTCCCGATCCAGGAGTGCCACTTCCATCGCGCTCCACTCCCGCTGGGTGAAGCACGCCGCTGTCACTGCCGCAGGTGCGATCGCTGCAATCGCAAATGCACCCGCTGCTAGAAGCCCCTTCATCGACCACCTCGTCCGTTCCGGACCCAGCCTCCCCAACCACGGTCGGGAAGCCTGGAATCGAGAGCGACGCCGCAACTGAACGGTTCAGTTGAGCCTCGCCAGCCACACACGACACCAGCGATAACCTGTTGTCTCCACAGACGCCAGCGGTTTATCGCCGTGAACGAGTTTTTTTGTGATTTCAGGCTTTTCCAGCCCGTCCCTCGTGCATCATCTCACATTGCGGAGGCAGGGCCGCTACCCAGACAGGCCAACCGTGATGATACGCGCTCGCTCCGGTTCCATCTGCCCCAGAATCTGCGGCACGCGCGATCGGTTCATCAACCGCAGAATCTCCACGGTCAGACCGGGGTCGAGCGTGTTGAAAATCGCGGCCGCCTGGGTTGGCCGCATCGCATCGTAGATGCGCGCGGCACGACGCAGGTTTTCCTCTCGCCGCCCCGCCAAGCGTTCGCGTTGCTGGCGCAGCTCAGTGGCAGCAGCGTCCAGCGCGCGGGCGCGCTCCTCCAGCGCAGCTTCGCGGGCGACCAAGTCGGCAACGCGGCGATCGAGTGCTTGCTCGCGCTGGTCCAACTGGCGCCGCCGCTCCTCCAAAGCGCCAATCAAATCCCGCTCAGACGGGTTCGGTGGAGGCGCTGCGCGCGATTGCGCCAGGGCCCCGCCCGGCACACTGCCAAGACCAAGGCCGACCAGCAGGGCAAGGGACACCATCCGCATGGCGGCAAGCTTAGCCTGGATCATGGCGCTGGCTCCAGTGGCCGTAGCAATCGACCGCTCACCCAGACGCGGCGACCATCGGGCAATCGGGTTCCCATCCACGGAATGCCCTCGGGTCCCTGGACTTGTGCGTCAATCGCCAAGCGCTCACCGCCGCGCGCCACCGCCAATCGATCCGCTTGCAGAGAGGGTGCTGCCCGCAGGGCAGCGTCCTGGGTCACGATGTGGGTGGGCCGCGCTGCCGCAGCTGGTGCCGCAGTCGCAGGCGCAGGAGATGGTGGCGATGGCGCTGTCGTCCCGGTGGCGGGCGGCGCGGATGCGGTGGGCACCGTGCCGGCGGCACTGACGGATGGGGAGGCTGGCGCTGCGCGCGCCACGTCCTGGGTCAGAGGCGGCGGCAGCGGGCGCACGTCGACGCCGGTCCGGGGCGTCGGCTGCAGGCGGGGCGCATCTGGCGCGGGCGGACCGGCTGGACGCCGGACGGGAGGCGCGGGCGGCAGGGCTGCAACTGGGCGGTCTTGACTGTCTGGGGCGGCATGGCCCAACACGGCAACCGGCTGAGTGCGCGCCTCATCCCGCCAGACAAACAGGGCAACCATCCGCACTGGAACATACAGCACGCCATCTGCACCGATGCCGCCAGGTCCCGCGAAGTCGATGACCAAGTCGCTGGGCAAAGAGGCTGCCGGACTTGCCTCCAACGCCTCGCGCAGGCCAGCCTCCAACGGCACGCGCCGTGACCAGGGGGCAGGTTCAACTGTTTGCAGCAAGATCAACCGCGGCACCCCACCAGACCCAAAGCGCGCGGCACACATCAAGGCAGGTTGGAAGGTTTGGCTGAACACAGCACCAGCACCGGGCACTGGCACCACCAGCGCGCCGTCCTGCACCAAACTGGGCGTGACGACGGCGAAGCGCAGGCGACTTGACTCCGCACCACTCACGGCCTGTCGGCTCCGCTCTGCGACAGCGGCGCCAGCTGGTTGGCCGCGTGTCGCCTCCGCCTCCCGGCAGTCGGACAGCATCGACCAGGCGTCCACCACCCAAGGCTCGGCCCCACCCGCGACGCGGGCATAGGCACGCAAGAGGCCGCGCCAATCCAGCTCTGGCACTAGCGACAGCCGAGCCACAGGGTCGACCGCGGGTTTTGGCGGATCAGGCGGCAGCACCGGCGCAGGTGGCACCGAGGGAGCCGCGACCACCGGCGATGGTGGGGTGGCCGGAGCGACGGGTGACGGTGCAGGCTCGCCGGTGCCAGGTGTCGTCGGCATCTGGACCCGGGCGATGCGGCTTGATTCCTGCCACCACAGCCAACCAACCCCCGCAGCCCCAGCCATCAGCGCCACGGCAACAACGAAGGCGCCGCCGCGGCTCATGGCACCCACCGGGCACTGGCGCCCAGGCCCGAGGTGACCAAACCAAGCGCAAGATTGATGGTGACCACCAGCCGAACCTGCTTCAGGGCCGCAGCGGCCTGGGGCCAATCGGCAGCCGCAACAGCCACCACCAGCCGACGCCGCGGCACCAGCAGCAGATAGGCCAATAGCCCAGCCATCACCCAGCCCAACAAGAGCATGATGTGGACTGGCCACGTGACCGCTGCCATTCCACCCAACCACACGATCATGGCGTGGCCGGTTACCACCAGCACCGCAGCTGAGATGGCCGCGATCACGAAGAATCGAGTCAGCGCACCCGCCATCAACGGCAGCCGCAGCGGTGGTGGCAGCACTGCCTCCGCCGCTGGCCGAAGACAGAGATGGGCGAACGCCATCCCACCAACCCACAGGATGGCAGCCAGCACATGAAGCAGTGTCAACACGAGCATCCTGTTCACCTATGGGCTTTCACCCCTCTTGGCAAGGACCCGCCGACCTTTCATGGTCGCCGCCGGGGGGAAATCGAGGATGACTGAGTTTGTTCTGGTCGAGCACCCTGCCGACCACGTCCGACTGTTGCGGCTGAATCGACCAGAGGCATTGAATGCCCTGACCATGGCGCTGCGCGCCGAACTGGCCGATCAGGTGGATCTGGCAGGTGCCGACCCAGCGGTGCGGGCCATTATCATTGCGGGCAGCGATCGTGCCTTTGCCGCTGGGGCAGATTTGACCGAGCTGGTGGCAGCCGATGCTGTCACCATGATCCAGCGCGCCACCCATCGGCTGTGGGGCCGAATTGCTGGGTGTCCTAAGCCCGTGATTGCGGCGGTGCGTGGTTTCGCCCTGGGTGGCGGCTGCGAGCTTGCGCTGCATGCCGATATCATCATAGCCGCCACCACGGCTGTCTTTGGTCAGCCCGAGGTCCGGGTCGGCATCATGCCCGGCGCTGGTGGCACCCAGCGCTTGCTGCGAGCAGTCGGCAAGGCACAGGCGATGCGGTTGTTGTTGACTGGGATGCGCATCCCGGCGGAGGAAGCGCTGCGCATCGGCTTGATCAGCGAAGTCACACAGCCCGACGCAACGGAAGCCCGTGCCATCGAACTGGCGAGTGAGATCGCCGCCCTGCCGTCGATTGCCGTCGCCAAGATCAAGGAGACGGTGCTTGCGGGTGCCGATGCTGCCCTTGAGACAGCCCTGGCACTGGAGCGCGCCAATTTCCAGCTGCTGTTCGCCACTGAAGACCGCCGTGAGGGCATGCAAGCCTTCTTGGACAAGCGCCCACCGCACTTTGAGGGCCGTTGAGATGACCCAGTCACCAAGCACCGGCACCCTTGCCGTGGTGGGAGCCGGGGCCATGGGCCGTGGCATTGCGCAGGTGTTCGCCACCCACGGCTGGCGGGTGCAGCTGGTCGATGCCCGGCCCGCCGCCGTTAGCGACGCCGTGGCAGCGATCGGTCAACACCTCGACCGGTTGGTCGCCAAGGGCAGCCTATCGCGCGATCACGCCACCGCCAGCATGGCGCGTCTGCTGCCAGTCGACAGTTTAACCGCGCTGGAGCCATTCGACCTCGCCATCGAAGCCGTGGTCGAGGACGCAGCCGTCAAACGCCACGTGTTTGAGCAGTTAGAGGCTATGGCCAGACCGCAGGCGATTCTGGCCAGCAACACTTCCTCACTCTCCATCGCGGCCATTGCAGCAGCGTGTCAGCAGCCGGAGCGGGTGATCGGCCTCCACTTCTTCAATCCTGCACCGCTGATGAAGCTGGTTGAGGTGATTCCCGGCGCGCGGACAACCCAGGCCGTGACAGCGCGTGCCACGGCGATCATCCAGGCGCTTGGTCATCATCCCGTGACGGTGGCGGACCGACCGGGCTTCCTGGTCAACACCCTCAGCCGGGGCTACACCGGTGAGGCCTTGCGCATCCTGGCCGAAGGTGTCGCCGAGCCATCGGTGGTCGACCATGTGATGACGCGGTGCCTGGACTTTCGCATGGGACCATTTGAGGTGCTGGATCTGACCGGCCTCGATGTGTCGGCCGCGGTGATGCGCCAAGTCTACGACGGGTATTGGCAGGAGCCACGCTTTCAGCCAACGCCGGGGGTCGCAGCACGGGTGGCTGCGGGGCTGCTGGGACGAAAATCGGGGAAAGGGTTTTATGCCTATCCTCCCGATCCCAGTTCGGCAGCCGAGCCCGTGGCACATGCCCTGCCGCTCCCGCCGATCTGGGTGGAGCCCGGGCCGTGGCAATTGGGGGCGACCACTCTCTTGCGCTCGCTCGGGGCGGAGGTGGAGGCAGCCGCCCGCCCCTCGGCGGCGGCGATTGCCCTGGTGACTCCAGTTGGCCTGGATTGTACCGAGGCCGCAGCACGCCTGACCCTCTGCCCTGCCCGCACCGTGGCTCTGGACCCGCTGGCACGGTGGGATCGGTGTCGCGTGGTGATGGCGGCACCGGGGGCAGACCCAGCGATCGGTGCTGCCTTCGCGAACCTGTTGCGGCGCGACGGTGTGCCGGTCTGCCGAATCCGCGACAGTGCGGGCTTTATCCTGCAGCGGCTTGTCGTGATGATGGTGCAGATTGCCTGCGATGCCGCGCAGAGCCGTTTGGCAGCACCCGCCGATATCGATCGGGCGGCGATGCTGGGTCTTGGATATCCACAAGGCCCGTTCGCTATTGCGCGCGACCTCGGTATCACAACGGTCTATGATGCGGCGTACAGGTTGTTTGCGTTGACTGGCGAGGCGCGCTACCGACCATCTCCGTGGTTGCGGCGTCGCGCTCGACTGTCACTGCCGATTGATCTAGACGACTCTGCGGATTGAGCTTGTTCGCCCCCCGGCCCCAGGATTCGGCATGTCGATCACCCAACCCACTGTCCCGTCCGCCCCAACGGCTCCGACTCGCCCGACCACGGGCTCGAATGGCCGTACCTTTACCTTCGACTCTGCATTCTACCGGTCGGTCTATTCCGACGTGGTTGCAGCGGGCGTCGACCCGCTGGCCCATTGGCTCGCCCATGGCTGGCGCGAGGGGCGTTCCGCCAATGCGGAGTTCGCAGGGTTTGATCGTAGCTATTACACCTCGCGCAATCCTGATGTCGCAGCAGCCGGGATCGACCCTTTGCTGCACTACACGTCTTTTGGGTGGCGAGAGGGGCGGGATCCAAGCGCGCGGTTTGATTCGAGCCGCTACCTGGACACCTATGCCGACGTGCGGGCGGTCGGGATTGATCCCTACCAGCACTTCATCTTGTTCGGCATGGGCGAAGGACGACTTGCGTTCGATGTGGTGTGATGTTTTTGCCACATAGCCACTTTCGGACCAGACAATCTGGCATAAACCGTCTGTCATTTGCGGCTGTTTGCCGTAAGGTGACGGCACCCGGCCTTTGATAGCGAGAGCGGCGCGACGCATGTCGACTTTTCTTCGTTCGGTAGCCTTGTCCGTTGCGGCCGCAGCCGTGGCTTTGGCCTGCTCCAAGACTGCAACCGCGCAGGAGCGGCAGCCTTTGGTGGAGCGGGTGCAGATGTTGGCGCAAGCCCAACCCACCGGCCCTGTCGGCGAGCGGCTGGACCAGTTGTTCCAGCGCATGCTGCAGGACCCCACGAATCTTGAATTGATTTTCGAGTTCGCACGCCTTGCCATCGACAATGGCGACCTGGAAGGCGGCATCATGGCGTTTGAGCGGTTGCTCATCCTCAATCCGGACCTGCCGCGGGTGCGCTATGAGCTGGGTGCGCTGTACTACCGCCTGAACTCGCTGGAAATCGCCCGGGTCTACCTCCAGCAGACAGCCGATGATCCGACGGCACCGGAGGATGTGCGCGCGGCGTCGCGTCAGGTGCTGGCACAGATCTCGGATCAGGAGCGCGGCTCACCTGTAACCGCATCGGTCACGTTCGGGTTCCGCTATCAGTCCAACGCCAATTCGGGCCCGAACTCGGGTCTGCTGCGTTCGCTCGGCGATGACATCCGGGCGACCGACTCTTCCCGCAAGCGGGCAGACAGCAACCTGTTTGTCTCCGGTGCCATCCGCTACAGGATGCCGCTGGCCGAGGGTAGCAGCACGGCTTGGGACACCGACGCCGTATTCTATGGCACGCGCCAGTTCGCCCTCTCCTCCCTCGACCTGATGCTGGCCGAGGTGCGCTCCGGGGTGCGGTTTGCGCCAATCGCCGGTGATTCCAGTTTCACCATCCGCCCTCACGTCGTGGTGAGCGGTATTGGCTTGGATTACCACTGGTATCAAGGCTCCTGGGGTGTTGGTGTGGACGTCCAGAAGACCTTTGAAAACGGCCTATACATTGACGGTCAGGTGGAACGCCGCTACCGCGCTCACAACAACTTTGGTACGCGCACGACGAATACTCAGCTGGACGGTTGGGAGAACGGCGTCACATCGCGCATCCGGCTGCCGCTGACCGAAACCAACATCATCGGCGCTGATCTCGGATTTAGAAATCGTAGCGGCTCTCGCGACTTCAACGACCTTATAGAATTCAGCTTAGGCGGCAATTACACCTTGCGGTTCCCGTCGCCTGTAGCGATCCTGCCTCAGCCGTGGACGGTGACGTTCAGTGCGCAACGGTTGTGGACGGATTACTCAAAACCAGATCCGTCTGTCGATTTGCGGCGCACCCGGGAAGATCGGGAGTGGCGTTTCGGGGTTACAGGCCTCGTGCCGCTTGAAGGTGGCTGGTCCACGTTCGTGCAACTCCAGCAGTCCCGCGTGGATTCGAGCCTGACCAACTATGAATACCGGAACTTCAGCACGCTCCTGGGCATCACGCGGTCGTTCTGAGGGAGAGACCTCAATGGACAACGGTGCAACTCCGACCACTACTACTCGCCGCGGTCGTGCGCTGCTGAGCAGCGCATTGTCGCTCACAGCGCTTGCGCTGGTGCTGACCTCTCCCGCCTATGCGGAGCGGGTTGGGATCGCAGGTGCCGTGAATCCATCAGCCTTTGCGGTCTCGCCGCAAGGGGAACGGCGCACGCTGCAGGCTGGTCAGGATGTTCAGTTCCGCGAGCGCATTGTAACCGATGCGGGCGGCCAGACCCAGATCATGTTCCTGGACCGCTCGGCGGTGACAGTCGGCCCGTCGGCTGAGCTCACTATCGACGAGTTCGTCTATAACCCGCAAAGCCGTTCTGGCAGCCTGGGCCTGAATGTGGCCAGTGGCGCCGTCCGGTTTGTTGGTGGAGCGCTGTCCAAGCAGGGGGGTGTCTCGGTCCGTACCCCCGTTGCCACCATCGGTATCCGCGGTGGCATCGCCAGCGTGAACCACAATGCTGTGAACAACCAAACCTCGGTGACAGCCGGCTTTGGTCAAGTGACTGTGCAAACCGGGACGGGTGCTCCGATTGTGGTGCCGCCTGGCTTCCAGACCACCGTGACCGCTCCACCAGCGGTGGGGGGCCCAAACGCTCCAGCAGCGACACCGGGTGGGTCTGGTGGCGGTGCGCCGACCATCACTCCGCCAACCCGCGCGACACCGCAGGTTTTGGCGAACGTGCTGTCCAACTTTGAGGGTTCGGCCTCGGGTGGATCTGGTGGTGGCAGCGGCGGCGGGACCGCAACCCAAACCACTCCGCGCGTGACCAACCAGCAGGTCAACACCGCGATCAGCAGCACGAGTGGGACGACCAGCAGCACGCCGACGCCGCCAAGCACGCCGTCCGTGCCGGTTACGCCGCGCACCACGACTGTTCCGCCGGTTGCCGCGACCCCAACGCCGATCCCGCCGTCAGTGCAGAACACTGTGCAAACCACAGTGCAGCAAACGACGCAGCGGCCGACTGCACCCCCGCCGCCGCCAGTGGTGACGCCACCGCCGCCAGTGGTGACGCCGCCACCACCGGTCGTGACACCGCCGCCGCCGGTGGTCACTCCGCCGCCGCCCGTCGTGACACCGCCGCCGCCGGTGGTTACTCCGCCGCCACCGGTGGTTGCCCCGTCGCCGCCGCCGCCGCCAGCATTGCCGACCATCACGGTGCCGACTGCACCGTCGATCCCGGCAGCTCCGAGCGTGCCGACCCGCCCATAGGTGGACTGGTCCTCGGTCCAAGCGGCCCGACGTCTTGGCACAGCCCGCAGCAATGCGGGCTGTTGTCGTTTTGGGGATCGATGACCAGCATCGTTGCTGGGGTTGACCCAACCAACGCGCCAGCGTCAGCTATCGCGATGGATACAGCCACGATCCCCCAGGGTGCTGCTGCGGAGCATCTGTCGATCCGGCGGGTTAGCAGCATGGCCGTCCGCGTCCCCATTGCGGAGCCAGTGGTGACTGCCTTCGGCGTGATGACCGAGCGGCCCATGGTGCTGATCGCTGTGGAGGATCGCACCGGTGCCATCGGCTGGGGCGAGGTGTGGTGCAATTTCCCGTCCGTCGGGGCCGAACACCGCGCCGCCCTAGCCGTCGAGGTGCTGGCGCCGTTGCTGGCTGACCGCACTTGGCAGGGACCCGCAGAAGCCTTCGTCGCCCTGACCCGCCGTAGCCACGCGCTGGTGCTGCAATCGGGGGAAGTTGGTCCATTTGCCCAGACCATTGCCGGACTTGATCAAGCGCTCTGGGATCTTGCAGCGCAACACTATGGCACCCCGTTGTGGCGCGCCCTGGGTGGCCGCGGTCACCACGGCGTGGTGCGCGCATATGCCAGCGGGATTAACCCCGCTGGTGCGGTTGCGACGGCGGTGAGTGCCGTGGGTGACGGGTTTCGTGCGGTCAAGCTGAAGCTCGGGTTTGGGCGCGAGCGCGACTTGGAACGGGTGGCAGCGGTGCGCGCAGCACTGCCCGCGAGTTGCGAGCTGTTCACCGACGCCAATCAAGCGTGGGACTTGCCGGAGGCTGCCCACATGTCAGTCGCCCTGGCCGATCTGGGCGTCGGCTGGTTGGAGGAACCGATGCCAGTGGATAGCCCCCTCGATCACTGGCGACGGCTTGCCTACGCAGCACCACTGCCCCTGGCTGGAGGCGAGAATTTGCGCGGGGCTGAGTTCGATGCCGCCCTGTCGCAGCATCTTCTGACGATTGTTCAGCCCGATGTTGGCAAGTGGGGCGGTGTAACCGGATGCTTGCGCGTCGCGCAGGAGGTGGTTGCGCGCGGCCTGCGCTATTGCCCGCATTGGCTGGGCGGCGGCATTGGACTTGCGCACTCCGCCCATCTGCTGGCCGCCGTTGGCGGCGATGGTTGGCTGGAGGTGGATTGCAATCCGAACCCCCTGCGCACCCTGGTGCTGGGTGCCGGCAGCCTTGTCGCTGGGGATTATCGCCTGCCCGCCTCGCCGGGCCTGGGCATGGTGCCGGACCTGCCAGCGTTAACACCCTGGATCACTGCGCAATACAACCGATCTCTGGCGGGCTAACCCATCAGCAACGCCCAAGTCGCAGGCGCACTGCGCCACAGGATGTACACGGCAACTGCCCCCACCACGCCCGCGAATACTCGGGTCAACGTGGTGCGCTGCTGCGCCAGTCGCCCGCCCAGGCGCGTGCCGAGCCAGCCGCCAACCAGACCCCCCAGAATGAATTCCAGCGCAATCGGCCACGCCACCAGCCCCGACAGCGCGTAGGTGACGGCTGTGGTCAAGCCGAACAGACCAACCGACAACAGCGACGACCCGATGGCATTGATCAAAGGCATGCCCGATCCCGCCAGGAGGCCCGGTACAATCAAAAACCCACCGCCGATGCCGAAGAAGCCCGCGACACTGCCGACAGCAAAGCTGACCGCCGCCAGCCGCGGCGCCATCCGGCGGGTCAGATGCACCTCCTCCGCGCCAGTCGCCTGGCGGGAGCGCACCATCGCAGCGGCCACCGCCACCATGATCAAACCGAACAGAAACAAAAGCTGCTGCCCATTCACCTGCTTGCCGATGCTGGAGCCGATGGCCGCCCCCACGCTGCCAAACACCGCAAACAGCGCGGCACAAGGCCACTTCACCGTGCCGCGCCGGGCATGCTGGATCAACGTGACAGCCGCATTGGCCGCAACCGCCAGGGCGCCCGTGCCGATGGCACGGTGGGGGTCTTCAATCCCAACCAGATACAGCAGCAGCGGCACCGCCAGAATCGAACCGCCACCGCCGATCAGGCCGAGGACAAGCCCAACGAGGCCGCCAGCGACCAGCGCTAGCAGATCCTGCATATCACCCTCCCTGGGCTGGTCCGATGACCCTAAAAGTGGTTCAGCGGCACCTTCAGGAACCGCCGCCCCGCTGGAGTTTCCGGCGGCATCAGGCCGGAACGCATGTTGATTTGCAGCGACGGCAGGATGAGGCGCGGCATGTCCAGCGTGGCATCGCGGGCGGTGCGCATGGCAACAAAGGCATCCTCATCGACACCGTCGCGAACGTGGATGTTGGCCGCGCGCTCGGCCGCCACCGTCGATTCCCAGCGATACTCCCGCCCACCGGGGGCGTAGTCGTGGCACATGAACAGCCGGGTTTCCGGCGGCAGCGCCAGCACCCGCTGAATGGACCGATACAACTGGCGGGCATCGCCACCGGGAAAATCGGCCCGTGCTGTGCCCATGTCCGGCATGAACAGCGTGTCGCCAACAAACGCGGCATCGCCGATCACATGGGTCATGCAGGCAGGCGTGTGACCAGGAGTGTGCCAGGCGACACCAGTCATGTTGCCAATGCGGTAGGTCTCGCCCTCGTCGAACAGATGGTCAAACTGGCTGCCATCGCGGCGGAAGGACGGCCCTTCATCAAACACCTCGCCGAACACCGTCTGGACCACCGTCACCTGACGCGCGATGCCAACCCGGCCCCCCAGGCGGTCGCGCAGATAGGCCGCAGCGGTCAAATGATCGGCATGGACGTGGGTTTCGATGATCCAGTCCAGGGTCAACCCCGCCGATGTCACCACATCGATCACGCGATCGGCCGACTTGGTCGCAGTCCGCCCTGCGGCATAGTCCAAGTCCAGGACAGGATCGATGATCGCGCAGGCGTTGGACGTCGGATCACGCACCAGATAGGTGATGGTGAAGGTATCCGGGTCAAAAAAGGCAGTGACCTCGGGCTTCAGATCAGAGACGGGCATGGTCATGGTCATGGCAGTGGTCCCTCTCCTGATGGTGTTTGTTGGTGATGGTGGGGTCTTCACCAGCCAGCACGGCAGGCCGCCCTAGGCTGGCTTGAGGGTGCGCTGAACCCTGCGATCCAGGGCATTGGTGGTCAGGCGGGCGGCCACCATCCCGACCAGCATTGCTGGCACGAACAGCAACACACCGGGCGCGCCAAGCGCCATGCCAACAATCGCCGGGCCGGGGCACAGGCCCGCCAGCGCCCACCCGATGCCAAACAGGCCAGAGCCGATGATCAACCGCGCATCCAGTTTCTGCGTGCCCGGCAGATCGAAGCGCGGGGCAAACAATGGCGCCGTGCGCGCCAGCACCAGACGATATCCGACCAGCGTCGTCCCTGTCGCCCCACCCAGCACCAGCGCCAGACTGGGATCCCAGGTACCCGCCGGAATCGCAAGAACATCAAGGAAGTTCAAAACCTTCGCAGGGTCTGTCATACCGGCAAGGATCAAGCCAAGGCCGAACATCACCCCGGCCACACCATAGGCGAGGAAAGCCATAGCTGCGGTGTCCCTTCGTTAGATCACGTGGCGGGCAATGGCCACTGTTGCCAGTGCCGTTGCCATGAACACCCCCACTGCCACAGCGGAGCGTGGAGACAGCCGGGCCAAGCCGCAGACGCCATGGCCGCTGGTGCAGCCATTGCCCAGCACTGCGCCAAACCCAACCAGTAGACCCGCGATCACCACGAGGCTACCCGCGTCTGGCGGCGATTGGGCGATGGTGGTCCCGGTGACGGCCATCCAAATCGCCGGAGCGGCGATCAGACCGACGACAAACACCAATCGCCCGAGGGACTCGCGCCGGTCGGTCGGCATCAGCACCCGCAGCAGGGTGCCGCTGATCCCGGCGATGCGGCCCACAGTTGCCATCAGCACCACGGCTGACAGGCCAATCAGCACACCGCCAGCCAAGGCTGACCACGGTGTGAAGGCTGTCTCCACCATCAGAGCCTCCGCTTAAGGCATGGGGCAGGTGCGAAGACCAAACACCCGATACAGCGGGCAGAACTTGATCGCTGCCGTGCCAACCATCACCACACCGGCGACAGCAGCCAGCCACCACAAGCCCCCGAGGGCATTGATCATCACATTGGTCAAGAACGAGAGTCCCAACAGCACAAGGCCGAGCGCCAAACGGGCAACACGGTCGATGGTTCCGATGTTGGTCATGGGGTCCTCCAGGGTCGAACGGGCTTTAGTATTTGCTCATTTGCTTAATTGTCAATCGTTGTGGTAACCATGAAGCGCGCGGCGGGTCGCCGCGGCTGCTTCGTCCACCCCTGCCCTCCGAAGGACCGCGATGACCCTGTTGTCCACTGATCCGCTGAGCGATCTCGCGCCGGACACGGGCGCCGCGCCGTCGGAGCCTCTGCTGGAAGACGCCTCCGACCTCTTGTCCGCAAAGGCTAGCCATGTCGCAGACTTGCTATCTGCGATGGCCAATCCGAAGCGCTTGTTGATCCTGTGCAGCCTGATGCGAGCGGAGTGCACAGCCGGGGAACTGGCGGAGCAAGCAGGCTTAAGCTTCCCCGCCGCCTCCCAACATCTAACGCGGATGCGCCTTCAGGGCCTCGTTGCCACCCGGCGCGAGGGCCAGACCATCCACTACAGCCTGAACAGCCCCGAAGTGCGGGTGCTGATGGAAACTCTCTACCGTCTGTTCTGCGCGCCGGATGCCCATCCGGGTCGCCCCTCACCCTAAGGCGGGACGCTCCGCAGTTAAGCAACGGACCGCGCGTGGTCGTTGTCTTGGTGCCCGATCATCCAATGATCCGCTGGCCCTCGGACTGGCACTTGCACAGGGCGCGTCCCCCTGGATGACAACGCCATCGCCATGGTGGCATCCCAGGAGGCTGGTCAGCGCCGGGCCAGAGCCATCGCTTGGGCCTTGCCGGCGAGGTACTGCTTGGGCCAGGGCACGTCGACGCCGTAGTGGGCGGCTGCGTGCAGCGTAAAGGCGGCGTCGGCCAGATGCGGGCGGGCGAGCGCGCAGAGATCGGCGCGGCCGGACGCGAGCAGTGTGTTCACTTGGTCCGCGCTGGTGATCGCGCCGACGGCAATGGTCGGGATGCCCACCTCGGTGCGGATCGCCTCGGCGAAGCCTGCTTGGTACATCCGGCCATAGATGGGCTTGGCATTGGGCGTGGTCTGGCCAGTCGAGACATCGACGATGTCGCAGCCATGGGCCTTCAACATCCGCGCGATCTCCACCGAGTCGGGGCCGGACACGCCCTCGGGCTCCCAATCGGTGGCGGAAATCCGCACGGAGATCGGGCGGTCCTCCGGCCAAACAGCGCGGACGGCATCAAACACCGCCAGCGGGAAGCGCATGCGCGCCTCCAGACTGCCGCCATAGCCATCCCGGCGCTGATTGGTAAGTGGCGAGATGAACGATGCCAGCAGGTAGCCGTGGGCCATATGCACCTCCAGCATGTCAAAGCCAATGCTGGCAGCGCGCCGGGCTGCCGCCTGGAACTCGGCAATAATCCGCGCGAGGTCTGCCTCGCTCGCCTCTCGCGGAACTTGGCTTTCCGGGAGGTACGGGATGGCGGAGGCGGACAGGATGGGCCAATTGCCCGCTGGCAACGGCCGGTCCATCTGCTCCCAGCCCAGCTGGGTGGAGCCCTTACGGCC
This sequence comes from Alphaproteobacteria bacterium, assembly GCA_004292755.1. Taxonomy (GTDB): domain Bacteria; phylum Pseudomonadota; class Alphaproteobacteria; order Elsterales; family Elsteraceae; genus RDXE01. Next base: position 3,730 of record RDXE01000037.1, on the reverse strand, counting down.
CGCGTGGCCCAGTTGCAGGCAGATTTTCGCCTCAGAGTGCTCGTGGACAAACTGCACGACGCGCTGCCAGGCAGCCGCGTTCTGATCGCTGTACAGCCCGGTACAGCCAGGGGAGATTCGGCCATCGGCGCTGGGGGCGGTCATCTCGGTCACGACCAGCCCTGCCCCACCGGTTGCGCGGGCGCCCAGGTGAACCAGATGCCAATCGGTCGGGCTGCCCTCGACGGCTGAGTATTGACACATCGGCGACACCACCACGCGGTTGCCCAGCGTCAAGCCGCGCAGCGTGAGCGGCAGGAACATGGGTGGCGTGCTGGGGGCAGTGGCAACGCCCTCGCGCGCTGCTTGGTCCGCTGCGTACCAGGTGGTGACATCCTCAATCATCGCTGGATCGCGCAGGCGCAGATTTTCAAAAGTGATCTGCTTGGAGCGGCTCAACAGCGAAAAATTGAACTGGATCGGGTGCATATCCCAATAGCGGCGCACATGCTCAAACCAGCCAAGGCTGACCTCGGCTGCATGCTGGGTGCGCGACACCTCATCCCGGCGAGCGGTCTCATAGGCAGCCAAGGCGCCGGGCACATCGCCATAGCGCTGGGCTACGGCTGTCGCCAGCGCAATCGCATCTTCCATCGCGAGCTTGGTGCCCGAGCCGATGGAATAGTGCGCCGTGTGCGCTGCGTCGCCCACCAGCACGACATTGGCGTGGTGCCAGCGCTTGCACCGGATGGTCGGGAAGTTTCGCCAAACCGAGCGGTTGGTCAACACCGGGTGACCGTCGAGGTCCTCGGCCAGCAACGCCTCCACGAAGGCCTTGCTGTCCGCCTCGCTGGCGGTGGCAAGGCCGCTTGCCTGCCAACACTCCCCCGTCGTTTCAACCACCAGGGTCGACTTGCCCGCAGCAAATTGATAGGCGTGAATATTGAAGATTCCGTGAGGGGTTTCCTTGAACAGAAAGGTGAACCCAGGTAACGGCAGAGTGGAACCCATCCAGCAGAATTTATTCGGTCGCAGGTCGATCTGCGGCTGGAACTCATGCGCCCAGGTCTCCCGAATGGCGGAGTTCACCCCATCGGCCGCGACCACCAGATCGGCCGAGCGGGGAACGGCCACACCAGGGTCTTCAGTCTCAAAGGCAAGCTCAACACCCAAGGCTTCGGCGCGTGCCTGCAGGATTTCCAGCAATGTCAAGCGGGCGATGCCACAGAATCCATGCCCGGTCGACCGAATGGTATGGCCGCGGAACCGAGTAAAGATATCGTCCCAATAGGCGAAGTTACGCTCAATCTCCGCGTAACTCTCGGGATCAGCCACGCGGATATTGCCCAACGTCTCCTTGGAGAGGACGACGCCAAAGCCGAAAGTATCATTCGGACGGTTGCGCTCCCGCACCACGATGCGATCGGAGGGGAACTGCTTCTTGTGCAGGATCGCGAAAAACAGCCCGGCAGGCCCGCCGCCAACCACATCGATGTTCATCCGCCCCTCCACCCGATCTCGACACACCCAAAACTACACGGTAATTTACCGGCTGATTTTCTTAGGTCAAGGCCGCCATGAAGGACCCGCGTCACCTAGCGGAAACCCCGCGGGAGCAAGACCTGACAGAGTTGGAGCAAGCGCTGATCTGCGGGGCGGAGGCGTTCTATCGCTTCGCGGCTGCTCTGCTGGGCACGCCGGGGCGCACCCACAATCTGTCCGGTGCGGATTGCGTGATCCTGCAATTGCTGAAAACCGCGGGCCGCCCACGCCAGATCAGCGACCTGCTGCGCTTTGCCAATCGCGATGATCCAGCCAATGTGCAGTACAGCCTGCGCAAACTGATGAAGGCAGGGTTTGTTGAAAAGCAACCCGGTGGGGCACCGCGAGAGACAGCCTATCGCGTAACACCAGCGGGTGAAGCAGTGACTGCGGCTCTTGTTGCGGAGCGCCGCGCGCTTTTGGCCGAACCGTTAGACCGGGTCGGCATGTCACCAGAGCGCATGCGAGATGCCGCAGAACTACTGGGTCTGCTAGCGGGTCTTTATGACCGTGGCACCCGCGTGATGACCCTGCGCGAGGGCGAGGCTGCCGCCAGCCTGACAGAGCTGGACGCTACCTCCTCCCGCAACGCGACCCGTCCCGGCGTGTGAGGTGATCGAAGCACTTGGGCAGACAAGTGCTTCGATCATCTCACGCGGTTGGCGGCTCCAAGGCCAGGGCCAACAAAACCAGTTGGTGATTGAGGACGCTGACATCTTGATCGGCCAAGCCGCTCAACACTGGCTCGAGCCGCCGAATGGGGTCGGCGCTCAACAGCGATGCGCCAGCCTCGGTGACCGTCAACAGTGCACTACGCCGATCCGCGGGGTTGTCGTTGCGCTGAACCAAGCCCTTGCGGACCAGCGCGTCGATCGTCTGGGACGCGGTACCAGTAGTTGCGCGATGGTGGCGCGCAAAATTGGCAACGGTGCGCGCCTCTGCACCCTCCGCCCCGACAAAGCGCAGCCCGGCCCACTGTGCTGGGTTCAACCCACCCGCGAAACCAGCGGCGTGAAGACTCCGGGTCAACGCTTCAATAGATGCCAGAATTTGAGCCTGAACCGTCCGGCGATCGCTGGTCACAGCTGATCCCCTTCGCAAAAGTGAAGCAACCGCTGGGTGACATAGGTTGATTGCACCGGCGCGACAAGCGAAATTTCGCGCCCTGTTCAGGGTTGTCCAGACATTCGGCGGATCACCGCCAACTCTACTCTGAGGCGAAGGTTTCCCATCCGAACTTCTCACGCAATGATCGTTACATCGGTGGCAGTGGACGTGGAATCTGCTGTCGCGGCTTTGCCCAGCCGCGCAACCACACAGGGCCAGCCAGACCGTCCGCGATGAACGACAACGGAGCCTGCGTGAATCGGCACCTCCTGGCGGGCCAGCATCAACCCCAATCGGTCGGGCGAGGGGTCGGGCTGGACAGGTCCCAGATCATCCAGCAAGCGATCCACTTCCTGGGGCGTTACCCGACCCTCCATGGCAGCGACGGCTAGGCAGACGCCGCCCTGGTATCGGGTGGTGAGAACCCCGACTGTGCCCCCCGCTGGCGCGGTCAACAGTGCCCCTGCCACCAGATGGCTGATCAGGGCGGCCAACCGGTCGGCATCCATGCCGACAGCGTCCCGCATCTGCCAGACGGCGACGATCTGGACATGCCGCTCGCGCGCGAGGCCAGCCAGAGACAACAGGGCCTCCGTCACGCGACTGCGGGCCCCCTCCACTTCTGCGACACTGCCCGACCGCACATCCTCTCGTCCCAGGTGATCGATCAAGCGCAGGGCGTCAGCAGCTTCCCGAACCATCGGTGACGCATGGGGTGCGGGCGACCCGCTTGCATGCGAGGGGGAATGGGCCTTGCTGGTGCGCTGGCGTAAGGCACTCAACACCGGCTGCCACGCCGCGCGCATACGATAGCCATAGAGCATCACGGCACTACCAGAGATCGCAACCAAGCCGATCATCACGTTTGTCAGGCGATCTGCGAGGCGATGAATAACATCCAAGGTCGCCATCTCGGGCGTGCCCACCACGACCAGCCAGCCGGGTGCGGGCATCACCAGGGCGCCTTGCACACCAATCCAGCCGGTGCGGGAGCCTGTCTGCCGCCGCCGCGCGGCCGCCAGCACGATGTTGCCCTTGTCTGAAGCGCCAACCAGCGTGGCGATGCGATCCCCTGAGGGATCAACCAGCACCGCGGTCACCT
>RDXE01000036.1 GCA_004292755.1 Alphaproteobacteria bacterium | reverse complement strand
TGTAGTCGACTCCGTGCTCTGGGACCATGGGCGATCCAGACATTAGGCCGTTTGGGGTAGGAATGCAGCCACGTCGATCCTTGTTGTTCGTTCCCGGCAACCGCCCCGATCGGGTCGCAAAAGCCGTTAGCACCGGCGCCGATGTCATCACCATTGATTGGGAGGATGCCGTCGCCCCAACGGACAAGGCCGCCGCACGCCAGCAAACGCTGGCGGCTCTGGCAGACCTACCCCCCAGCGGGCAGGGAATGGAGCGGCTGGTGCGCATCAACCCGCTCGACACCACCGACGGCTTGGCCGATCTCCTGGCCCTGATCAGCCAGCGCCCAGCCATCGACGGCATCATGCTGCCCAAGGTACGCGCAGGCGCAGACGTGCAGGTGATCGACCGGCTGCTGGGCGACTTGCCCTGGCGCCTGCACGTGATCATTGAGACAGCTGACGCGCTCGCCTGCCTGGATGCCATTGCTGGCGCGAGCCGTCGGACGACAACGCTTTTGTTCGGTGCCATTGATCTTGCCGCGGATCTTGGCGCGACCCTTGGCTGGGAGCCATTGGTGAGCGCGCGGGCGGCAGTGGTGGCTGCAGCGGCCCGCTCCGGGCTGGTCCCGTTGGATGCTCCCTGGCTCACCCTCGATCAGCCCGATGGCCTAGCAGCCGAGGCGACACGGGCAGCGGCCATGGGGTTTCAGGGCAAGGCTGCGATCCATCCACATCAGGTGCCCGTGATCCACACAGCGTTCACCCCCAGTGTGGACGAGGTGACAGAGGCGCGGGCGGTGCTGGCCGCGTTCGCGGCCGCCCCCGGCGGTGTCCTGGTCTACAAGGGCAGGCTGATCGAAGCACCGGTGATCCGCCGCCTCACCCGCGTGATTGCTCTGGCAGAGCGGGCGCAGGTGTCGCCATGACCACCACCGCCCCCTCGCCCGCGCGGGACTACCGGGTGGATTTCGTCCGCGGCCTCGCCCTGTTGTTCATCTTCATCAACCACGTACCGGGGAACATCGTCTCGTTCCTGACCCTGCGCACTGTCGCGCTGTGTGACGCGTCGGAGGTGTTCATCTTCATGGCGGGGTTCTCGGCCGCCCTGGTGTTTTGCATCCGCGAGCGAAGAATTGGGTTTCTGGGTGCCGCCATCGATGTGTGGCGCCGCACGTGGTCGCTCTACGTCGTGCATATCTTTGTGTTTGTGTTGTTTGTGGCCCAAGTGGCGTGGACCGCAGCGCGGGTCGACAACCCCGCCTTTGTTGAAGAAATGCTGGTGGCAGAGTTCTTGACCGAGCCCCACATCGCCGTGGTCGAAGCGCTGGTGCTGCGCTTTCAGCCGCGCTTTTTGGACATCCTGCCGCTCTACATCCTGCTGCTGGCCGCCGTACCGCTGGTGATGGCTCTGCCCTGGCGCGCGCTGCCACTGGCTGCTCTGGCCTCGCTTGCCCTCTATCTCGGCGTGCAGCTGGGCGGCTGGCACTTGAAGGCCTACCCCGATGAGCGACCCTGGACCTTCAACCCCCTGGGCTGGCAGATGCTGTTCTTCATCGGTCTGGTGCTGGGGCGGGCTACGGCCGAGGGGCGGCGACTGATCCCGCGATCCCGCCCATTGATCTGGCTGGCGGCCCTGTATGCGGGTGGGTTCTGCTTGCCGGTTGGCGTGTCCTGGGCGATCGCTGGCACGTGGGAGGCGTTTCCCGCCCTGCTGTCCGATGAACTGTGGCCGCTGCGCAAACCCGACCTCGACCCCTGGCGTCTGGCCAACCTGCTGGCCATCGCCTACCTCGTTGCGACTTTGGTGCCGAAACAAGCATCTTGGTTCTTGAGCCCGCTCGCGCGTCCAGTCACATTGGCGGGCCGACATGGGCTGGACTTGTTCTGTCTGGGGATTTTCTTGTCCGTTTTCGGACATGCAATCCTGACTGAGGTCGGGTCAAGCCTATGGATTCATGTCGCGGTGTCAGGAGTTGGGTGTGCCGTGATGATTGGGTACGCGGCCGGTAAGGAATGGCTGGACCGCCAGGGTCGGGAGGCTGCCCGATGATCCGCTGGGCACTTCTCGCAGTGATTGTGGCGTGTCTGTTGAACGCACCATCACTGCAAGCATCGACACCCATCGCCAGCCGTTGTCAGGTTCCAGACCCGTTACTGGACGACGCGAACCCCTTGCCTGCGACAGGCCGGGCACTGGCACGCGGTGGCGATATACAGATTGTGGTGCTGGGCGGTGGCGGCACCCAGGGCATGGGCGGCTCTGGCCCCAGTGCCGCCTGGCCGGTCAAACTGGCCGAAGCGCTGGGAGAGGCGCTGGCCCGGAAGGTGGAGTTGGTCAATCTCGGTCGCCGCCGCCAGATCGCCAGCGACGTGCTGCAACGCCTCGATCAGGATGTGATCGCGTTGCGGCCCACCCTGGTGGTGTGGGAGACCGGCACCGTTGATGCCGCCCGCGGCGTCGAGCCTGAGGAGTTTTCGCGCGCCCTCGCCCGTGGCGTGCGGGCAATGCAACGGGCCGGGATCGATGTGGTGTTGGTGGATCCGCAATATGTTGGTGCGACCCAGCCCTTGCTGAACATCGTACCGTTTGTTGATGCGATGCGCCAAATCTCTGCCAAAGATAATCTGGTCAAACTGGATCGCTATGAGATCATGCGACACTGGGTTGAGTCTGGATTTATTCGCCAATTGGGGTTGGGCCGCGACCAGATGGTGGAGGAGAACGATCGCGTATTTGCCTGTATTGGGCAGGTGCTGGCAGAGTTGATTGCCCGTCAGGCCCAGGCCAGTCGGCCAAAACCCTGACCGCACAGGCTTGGTGCGATCTTGGTAAGGACTCCATAGGATCGCACAGGCACCGATCCTGGGTGCGACGGCGTGTTTTGGGCCATTCGGCCAATAGGTGTTGATGATGGATGATGACGGCGCCGCAGTTGCCGTGGTTCTGGTCTCTTACCACACTGGTCCCATCCTAACGCCCGCCGTGGCGAGTGTGCTGGCTGACCCCGCCGTGCGCGAGGTGGTGGTGGTGGACAATGGCAATCCACCCGGTGCCTTGGCGGATCTGCCGATTGATCCACGCTTGAGCGTGCTCACCGGGCACGGCAATGTTGGCTTTGCTGCGGGCTGCCACATCGGCGTGTCCGCCACCAGCGCCCCCCTGGTGCTGATCCTCAACCCCGATTGCATGGTGCCCGACCTCGTTCTGACGCGCCTAGTGGCCGCGATGGCGGGCACGCCGGAGCCGTGGATCGCCAGTCCTGTGGTCCGTGGCCAGGATGGACGCGAACAAGCCGGTGGGCGGCGTTGGCTGCCCTCCCCAGGGCGCTGTCTGGCGGAGGCAACGGGTTTCTCGCGCTTGCCCTTTGCACGCAACTGGGGCGTTACCCAGCGCCATCGCCCCTTGACACCGGGGCGCATGCCCGTGCCTGCCTTGTCCGGGGCGTTCATGCTGATGCCGCGCACCACGTGGACCAGCCTTGGCGGACTAGACTCCGGCTACTTCCTGCATGTGGAGGATCTGGACATTGCAGCCCGCTTGCAGGCTGCGGGTGGTCGCTGCTGGGTGGTCGGCGATTTGGCCGTGCTGCATGTCAAGGGCACCAGTGCCGCGCCCGCCTGGACTGTGGAACGCCACAAGATTGCAGGCTTCCGTCGCTACTTCGCTCAGCACAATCCAGGGCCACTGGGGATGCTGGCCTTGGGCGTGATTGCCATCGGCCTGTGGGCACGCACGAGGCTGAGGCGGTTGGCGCGCCGCGCCCGACGTCACTCCTAAGTCCAAAGCCCCTTGATCAGACCTGATCCACCCAATCGCGTAGCCCGATGGACATGATACGCTCGTCGATCAAACCAAATGGTTCGAGCCGTCCGGTTTGATCCACAACACAGTGTTTTGGTGGGCTGATGTTGGCGGAGATGTGCCACCCAACCTGATCAAGCAGCAGCGCGAGATCGCTTGCGGGGCAGACCAGAAAGAATCACATCTCCCCTGCGTCCGACACTGCCGCTCGCGCGTCATCGCCCGCAGGATTTGGTGTTCGTGGCCTCACCGCTGTAATGCATTTTTTTCCGCTGTTGGACGTTGTCGGTGAGCTTCTAACGTCGCGCAATGCCGAACAGGTCGGAAAAGCGCACCAGAAAGCTGCAGCTCTGGGACTTTCGGTGTCGGATACCGTGCGGTTGTTGCTCCGGCGGATCGCCGTTGAGAAAGCGTTACCGTTCGAAGTCCGCATCCCCAATGCTGAGACACGCGACGCGATGCGAGAAGCGGATGAAATCGTGCGCGCTCATGCTGCTCGGTTTGCCGCTGCCGATGATCTCTTGAGCGACCTTAAACAAGCCCGCATCCACTAAGCATACCACGCTGCCGAGAGCTTGCGACTACACTAAGCGCTTTGACATGAATAAGCTGAAGCAAGTTATGATGCTGATCTACAAGCTGGATATGACGACGAAACCAGAGGTCGTAATCTTCGTCCGCGCAGGCAGGGACGCAACAGTTTTCGGGAATTGAGCCCCACCCGCCCTGGCCTCTGTCCAGTCGCCCCTACCGCTGGTGCTCAGCTCCGGAGGTGGAGAGCCTGCAGAATCGTCGGGCCTGCCTCAAGCCGCTACTGCGTCAAAAGTGCAGTCCTCGTTCGCTTCGAGACCCCGGTACCAAGTCTCAAAGATGGAACACAGCGCTCCATCCAAGGTCCGGGACTGGACCGCCAGGACGTGGTTGGTGCCGCGTTCTATCCACCACATTTCGTCCGCCGCATCTGTTGATACTCGGACAGCAGACCTCACGGGTCCTCACGCTCTCCAGACCCATGACCTCACCTCGCAGTGCCAGCTGAAGAAGGGGCTGGGTCGGGCACATCCGGTCTGATCAATGGGAGTTGGCAGCGCAGGCCGGCGCGCCGCGCTGCCAGAGGGCACTGACCCGCCACTCCATCGCGGAGGGGACAGCGGCCTCCCCCGTGCGGTCGAGGCTGCGGCGCAGGCGCAGCATGCCGGGCACGCCGATCACCCCGTGCCACAGCCCGCGCAGCGCAGCACGCCCATGGCCGCGCTTGGCCGCCAGCAGCACCTGTGCCACTTGAAGGGCAAGATGCAACGGAATGGTCCACCACAGCCGCGCTGGCAGGCACTTCGCCACGGTCCAGGTGAGGTTCCGAATACCGTGGTAGAGCGCGAAGTCGGATCGCAGCCCCGTGCTCGCGGAGCCGACATGACGCACCACGGCGGCAGCGACCTGCACGGCGCGATGTCCAGCGAGCCGGGCGCGGAAGGCGAACTCCACATCCTCGGCATAACAGAAGAACCGCTCCTCAAACCCACCGAGGGTTAGAAACACCTCGCGCCGGTACAGTGCCGCTGCACCGCACGGGCCAAAGCAGTGATACACATCCGGTAGCGACCGCACGGGATGGCCATAGCCCGCCCGCCATGCCAGACCGAAGCCATGCCAAACATCGCCTGCGCCGTCGAACCGCGTCGGCTCACCATCATCCAGCTGCGTGGAGCCCGCGAGGGCCGCACCAGCAGCCTCAGCCCCCGCCACCAGCTGGGCCAGCCAATCGGGGGCCGGAAATGCATCGGGGTTCAACAGAGCCAGCCAGCGGCCCGTCGCCAGACTGGCGGCCCGATTGTTCGCGGCGGCAAACCCCAGATTGCAACCGGGGGAGATCAAGCGCACTGGCACGGGACTGGCCGCGACGACGTCTGGCGTGCGGCTGTCCGGACCATCATTGTCCACCACCAGCACCTCCAGCGGTGGGTGGGACTGCACGGCCAGATGCTGTAGGCAGCGCATCAAATGCGCATCAGAGCGAAAGGCAACAATCACCACACTGACCGTGGCAGCGGCTGATGCCTCATCGACAGCGGGGCTGCTCACGTCACGGCTACGTCCGACGTCACGCCCACCAAAACCACACCACTTGCCGTGGCGATCTGGGCCGAGGGCGCTGAAGTCGCTGTCGTCTGGATGCCCGTCCCCACGGGCCCCAATTGATCCAGCACCGGGCGGTTTGGATCGAAGGTGGCGTTGCCAACCACCAGCACGTCATCGCCGGCACCACCGTCGAGGACATCGACACCCGACCCACCAATCAGCACGTCGTTGCCATCGCCACCGATCAGCGTGTCGGCACCAGCACCGCCGATCAGGGTATCGGCACCCAGGCCGCCAATCAGCCAGTCATTGCCATCGCCGCCCAGCAGCAAGGTACCCCGGGTGCTAAGGGACGCTGCCGCCTCAGCCATCCGCACGGGAGCCGCCATCACGACCGGTGCTTCGATCACCTCTGGTTTGTGTTGGGGAGCCTCGTCTTCCGGCTCCACCAAAGATGCAGAGCCGGGGACCACGGCAGGCGCCTCCGTCGCTGCAGGTGGCGAGGCTTCTGCGGCCTCCTCCAGCCACCGCGCTGCCACGCGTTCGCCAAACCCGCTGGAGGTGCGCAGAGGGGCAACGGATCCTCCGTCTGTCTCCTGGGGTGCGCTGCCCTCGGCGTCTTCAGCCACCACGGGGCGGCGCGCGAGACTACCGCCAGTCTCCTCCTCCCCAGATACCGGCTCGGGCAGGGACGCGACCGGTGCCGTGCTAGCCTCGGGTGGCTCAGGGTCGGTGGGGACAGGCAGGTCCAGGACCGCAGAAGGCGGCAGCACTGGCGGCACATCCATGACATCGGGCGCGAAGCTCAACTGCAACTCGCGTCCAATCGCGGTCAGGCGATCTTGATCGAAGGCAGCGGCAAGCAGTTCGGCTTCCAACTCGGGCGAGAGAGGAAGCTCCCCCTCGGTCAGCCAATCGGCAATGGCGAGACGGACCACAGCCAGCGCCTCGCCAGCTTCGATCGGCTGGGCAAGGGGGGCGGCAGAGGCTGCGGCGTCGGTGCTGGGCAGGGACGAGGCGAGCAGCGGGCGCAGGCCACCGCCTTCGGCCAACAGCGTGCCCTCGCCATCCACCAACACATAGCGACCATCCTCGCGCGCAATGTGGGCGACCAGCTGGCCGGTCTCTGGTTCTGTGATGGCAACCCAGGGGTCGCCCTCATCGCTGCGGCCGGTCTCAATGTCCAGATCCAACCCACGCGCACGAATCAGCTCGCCAAGACGCCAAATCTCAGCGAGTTCACGCGGGCTCCAGCCCGCGCGGCCTGACGCGTTGACGAATGAGATCACGTCTGCGGACATGATATGAATCTGCCGGGCCGTCACCCGATTCCGTTGCCGTCACCAGTCTTTGCAATACTCCGTTCTGCAACCAAGTGCCACGGTAGCGATCACGCCCGTTGCACACAGCGCGGGATCGTGGCCCTCTCGCAACAGATGGCGCGCGTGCGCCGAACATTGTCTGGACAAGGTCGCCGTGCCCCGTTTGACCTTCTACCCAACCACTGCGTGCCAGCCGGAAATCCGCCCGGCACCAGTTCAGCGGCCCTGGATGGATGCCACACCAGAAGGCTTCGCCTATCGCTGCCTGCCCTTGAACATTGCCAATGCCCATGGCTGGGAGGTGCTGTCACCAATGGCGTTTGAGGCACGGTGGACTGGCGGCCCATTGCCGCAGGATGTCTACATCATGCCGCTGGATGACCAGCCGATGATGGCGGTCAGCCATTTCGGCAGTGGCGTGCTCACCTTTCACGTCGGCTACTTGGTGCGGACCGAGCCTGGCTATGACCTCTGGATCGGCGCTCCGGTCAATCGCCCGAAGGATGGCATCAGCGCCCTCACAGGCGTGATGGAGACGGATTGGGCGCCCTACAGCTTCACCATGAATTGGCTGTTCACCCGGCCCCATCACACCGTGCGCTTCGAGCGTGGCGAGCCGATGTGCCACTTGTTCCCGGTTCTCCGCGGCCAGCTGGAAACCTTGGAGCCGGAAATCGTGCCGATGGAGGCTGCACCGGAGTTGCGCGCGGAGCACGACGCCTGGCACCGCATGCGCGGCCAGTTCCTGGAGGAGCTACCCTCAGACGGCAGCGAGGCGCAGCGGCAGAAGTGGCAGAAGCACTATTTCCGCGGTGTCCGCCCCGATGGCTCGGCTGGCATTGAGGACCATCGCACCAAGGTTCAACTCAAGCCACCGGTGCGCCGTTAGAGGACCTGCAAGCCCATCGTCAGGCTCAACTGCTGGCCCGGTGCCAGGGGTTGGATGCCATGTGCTGGTCCGTCGCGCCACCCCATCGCACCGCTGAGGTGGGTTTGCGGCTCCAGGCACAGAAACGACTGGTCGGGTAACCGAAACAGGTGGAGGTGACGAGCGCCGGGGGCCGTCATCGTCAAGCGACGGCCATCGGGCCAAGTCAGGCGCGCCACTCCGTCCCAGCCGCTGTAGCAGAGGTTGCGCCGCACTGGTGGGACTGGCTGGCCCACACGGTGGTCCAACTCTGGCGGGACCTGGATGGCATGGGCAGGGACTAGGTCCGGCCCTTCCAGCCACACCGTGTCCGCTGCGAACTGCACGGTCGCCCCTTCGGCATCGGCAAAAAACGGGTGCAGGCCCAAGCCAAACGGCATGGTCTCGGCGCTGTGATTGACCACAGTGAGGGTCAGGCTCAACGCAGCGTCGCTCAGCGCAGCTGTCAGCGTCGCGTGATACCGCCAGGGGGCTTCACCTGGCTCCAGCACCAGGGTGGCGGTGGTGGCGGCAGCCTCAGCCACATGCCAGATCGACAGCCAGCCATCGCCATGGCAGGCCATTGGCGGGTCGCCAAAGCTGGGACGCACGGGCCACGCCGCATCCCCCAGGCGTGCCACCCCCGCGCCCAAGCGGTTGCAGAAGGGCACAAGAGGATAGCAGCCTGTCTCTCGCGCTGTGCTGGGGGCTGGAGCATGGCGCAGATAGTCCACCCCCGCCACGCACCAGCGGCGGACGCCCGCGCCAAGCGCTGGGTCAATCTCACACATCGCCTGAGCCGTCGCGAGGCGGAGAGTCATGGCAACTCCCCAGCCAGCAGGGCTGCGGCCATGCCACTGTCGATCGACACCACGGGCACTGGTTGCCCGTCCAGGACCAGCCCTGCAACCAGCCGCGGGCTCAACGCCAGGGCCCGGCCGCTGGCCACCACAGGCTCGCATCCGATGCGTTGGCGCAACGCATGGACCAGGCGGATCAGCTCGGCTGCCGCGGCATCGAACAAATCATCGGCATCGACAATGTACCGGGCCAGGGCGGCCACCGCCCCGCGGTCCCGGCCATAGATCGCAGCGCGCACGCGGTCCCACTCCACACCACCAATGGCCGCGGCGAGGGACTGACCCAGCGGCGTCGCCCAGCCGCTGCCGGGGGCGGCATCCTCCTGCCGAAGAACCCGGCGCAGGGCGCGCACCGCCAACCAATGGGCTGAGCCGCCGTCATCCAGGATCGAGCCGCGCCCCCCGGCCGTGTGCAACTGCCCGGCTGCATCCACATGGGCAGCAACCGAGCCCGTGCCAGCATAAAGCAGAATGCCTTGACCGGGCGGGAAGGCAGCGCGGTGGGCCACCACCATGTCCCCAACCACACGGACACGCGCCAGCGGCGCGTCGAACGCTGCGGCCAGCAGCGTGGCGAGACGGTGCGCTGTCTCCGCCCCTTCCGCGGTGCCGGTCACGCCCGCGGCCACGGCTGCAATCCGACCGTGGCCGGCAAGATCACGGGCAAGCGCCTGCAACAGGGCCTCCACCCGCGCGATCATGGTGCTGTCGAACAGATGGCCGGAGAAGCCCTCGGTCTCGCCGCGGGCGGCCACCTCGGCCCGGCGCATCAGCACCCAGCGGGTGGCACTGCCACCAACATCCAGCCCCAATCTCAGCATGCCCCCTCCGACCGTGCTGTGATCGGGAGGGCGGCGACGAAGCGCCGCGTGATCTCCCGCGGGTTGGTGATGGCGGTGCCGATAACCACAGCCCAGGCCCCGGCGTCAAAGGCGCGCGCAACCTCGTCCGGTGACCAGAACCGCCCCTCGGCGATCACTGGCACCGGCAGCGTGGCGGCCAACTGGGCGACCAGCGCCAGGTCAGGGGCCGCGTCCCGACTGGTCAGCGTCGCCTCGGTGTAGCCGGACAGGGTGGTTGCCACGGCATCGGCGCCTGCCATGACCGCCGCCTGCGCCTCTGCCACGGTCGCGATGTCTGCCAGCACTGGGCGCACCAAGGTGGTGCGGATGGCAGCAATCACCTCAGCCACCCCCTCGCCATCGCGCGGTCGGTGGGTTGCGTCCACGGCCACTATGTCGGCTCCAGCCGCCACGACCTCGGTTGCATCCTTGATGGCCGGGGTGATCTCAACGGCAAAGCCGGGGGTGTGGCGTTTGCGCAACCCAATGATCGGCACGGGCACCGCGCGATGGATGGCTGCAATGTCAGCGGCACCATTGGCGCGGATGGCCGCGGCACCGCCAGCCACTGCGGCCATCGCCATCGCCGCCATGAAGCCTGCGCCATGGAGTGGATTGTCTGGCCGCGCCTGGCAGGAGACCACCAGCGTGCCGCGCGGCAGCGGCAGCTTCACTTCACCGCCCCATGGGTCAATCCAGCGATGAATTGGCGCGACAGCAGGATATAGACCAAAACGATCGGTAGGGCCGCCAAGGTCAGACCCGCGAAGAGCACCCCCCACTCCGTATTGAACTCACCCATGAACACAGTCAATCCTTGAGGCAGAGTCTTGGCATGATCAGCCTGGATCAAGACCAGTGGAAAGAAAAAGTCATTCCAGATCGGCACGGCGTTGTGAATGCCCGCGATCACCATGGCCGGTCGCGCCAGCGGCAGCATCACCGACCACAGAATGCGTGCCTCCGAAGCGCCATCGATGCGGGCACTCTCCTCCAACTCCCGCGGCAGAGTGCGTAAGAATCCCGTCAGAATGAACACAGCCGCAGGCAGACCCATCGCAGTGTAGACCAGGATCAATCCGGCATGTGTGTTGATCAACCCCAGCGCCGTCAACTGAATGAACAGCGGGATGATCGCCAGTTTCAACGGCACCATCAAACCCGCCAAAAAGAACAGATAAATCAACTCATTACCGCGAAAGCGATAGCGCGCCAGACCATAGGCCGCAAGCGTGCCAAGAGTGAGGATGGACGCAACCGACCCCACCGTCACCACGAGGGAATTGGCGAGATAACGGGGGAAATTGGTCTCTGCCCAAATGGTGCGGAAATTCTCCAGGTTCAGTCCAGCCGGCAGGGCAAAGGGGGTGTTGTAAATCTCCGATGTCGATTTGAAGCCAGAGAATATCACGATCAGGATTGGGTACAGCATCAAAGCAGTGTTGAACCACAATAGCGCGTGGACCAAGGCCAGTTTGACTGGCGGCTCCGCTGCCGGGCCGCTCATTCTTGAATCTCCCGGCGGCGCAGCACCCGTGTCCACACGGTGGCAATCACCGCGATGACCAGGAACATCATCACCGCCAACGCACTGGAGCGCCCAAAATCCTGCAAGCCCGAGGTCGCACTGCCAAAGGCGGTGCGATAGAAGTACAAGCCCAGCACATCGGTGGCTCCAGCTGGGGAGCCGTCGAGTCCCGTCATGACATACGGCATCTCAAACCAATTCATCGACCCGATGAAGGTAAGGATCACCACCACAGTGGTGGCGGGTGCCACCAGCGGCCAGACGATGTGGCGCATCATCTGCCAGTCTGTCGCTCCGTCCAGGCGTGCGGCCTCCATCACTTCGCGTGAGATCCGCTGCATGCCCGCCAGAAACACCAGGGCTGGAAACCCCAGCCAGTGCCACGTGTTGACCAGCACAAGCGACCCCAGGGCGGTAGAGGGCTGGCCCAACCATGGCTGCGCCCAGGTGCCAAGTCCAACCATCGCCAGGCCCTGGTTCACCAACCCGAAGATTGGGTTCAAAAACAGCTTCCACATCGCCCCAACAATCACCGAGGACAGGATGACAGGCAGGAAGATCGCGACTTGGTGAAAGCGATGGCCGGGTAAGGTCTTCAACAACAAAAACGCGACCAGGAAGGCCGTGCCGTTTTGCACCACCATCAAACTGGCGAAGACGATCAGGTTGTGGGACAGCGCCCGCCAAGTCCAGCCGGCGAACGGCTCCACAAACAGCATGACCCGGAAGTTCTCCAATCCAGAGAACTCACCCCGGGCCAGGCCGTTCCAACTATACAGGCTGTAGAGAAAGGCCGACGCAATTGGCACCACCACAAACCCGATCAGCACCAGCAGGGCTGGTGCGACCAGACAGGTGAGCCACAGGCGGCGGCCCCAGGCTGCCGGGATCACCGGCAACTCCAACAGCGGGCCCTGGAACCGGTCATCCGCGGCGGAACGGGGCGTGGTAGGTGGCGATGCCGCGGGTGACGTCGGCTGCCACTTGGGCCGCCGATTGTTGACCACCCATCAAGCGCTGCACACCTGCCTGCAGCAGAGTTGAACCAGTCGGATCCTGATAGCGGAAATGCACCGCCATCATGTAGTCGCCTGCGGATTGGTTCAACTGGGCCACCCGTGCCAGCATCGGGTCTTCGATGGTGGCGCCGCGGATTGGCGAGATGTTGCCCAACAGGGCGGAAAACCGGGTTCCGAACTCCGGCGTCGACAGATAGCGGATCAGGCGGATAGCGGCGTCCCGCTTGTCGGTCTTGGCATTGATGGCATAGCCACCATCGAAGAACAGCGACACCAGCCGCGGCTGCCCAGCGGCCGGAGCAGGCGGCGCGTGGAATTCCATCTGCAGGTTCGGGTTCTGACGGCGGAAATTGGCAATCTCGAACGAGCCACCGGCGAACATCGCAGCCCGGCCCGACAAGAACAGCTGCTGCATCGTTGGATAGTCGACGCCTTCAAACCCCGTCGGCAGAAACTCCCGCAGCGCGGTCAGTTTCTCCAGCGCGCCGACATAGCGCGGGTCCTCAAAGGTGGCGCGACCGCCAACCAGATCGGCCTGGAAGCCAAGCCCGTACTGCGGCACAGCGAACACGGAGGTGAACACCTCCACCATCCATGCCGTGTTCATGCCGTTGGCGAGCGGGATCACCCCGCGATCCTTCAGCGTCTTGCACAGGGCCAGGAACTGGTCCCACGTCTCTGGCATGGAGAGGTTGAAGCGGCTGAAAATCTCGCGGTTGACGAAAACACCCAGTGTTTGCGAGGCGAACGGCACGGCATAGACCTGCCGATCCGAGCGCATGGACACCGACCCCAACGCTGCCTCGGAGAAGTTCGCCAACTCCGGCACGGCCTCACGGCTCAAAGGATGCAGATAGCCTGCGCGGGCAAACTGCTCCGTCCCGCCATAGGCGCGGATGTGAATCACGTCCGGCCCCTGCCCGGCCGCCAATGCAGTGGACAGTGCGGTGCCGTAGTTTTGCGCCTCAAACCCGCGGAAGCCGACACGGATCGCCGGGTTCGCCTGGGTGAAGGCACCAAACAATTGGCTGTATTGGCTGCGATCCTCCTGACGCCACGTCCAGAACGACAGCTCCGTCGCCGCCTGGGCCAACGCCCCTTGGGACAAGCCAGCCCCCGCCAAGCCAACTCCGGCCAGCCCACCCAGCGCCTGTCGGCGTGTGATCCGATCCATCATTCCCATCCTCCCCTGGCAAGGCCTTGCGCGGGCCCTCTCGCTGTCGTCATCCTTTCGCCAGGGATCGGTGGGCGTCAAGCACCCGCACGCGCAACGGCGATATTGCATTTGATCAAATCTCTGCGCCCAATGACGGCAGCGCGCAGCCTTTAACCATGTGTCGGGGCGCCTGGGGCCGAACAGATTTGATCAGATTCAGGAGGATAGAATGACCGGACGCTTCGATCTGACCGGCAAGCGGGCCCTGATCACCGGGGCCGCACGCGGGATTGGCGCGGGTGCGGCGCGCGCCTTGGCGGAGGCAGGCGCAGCAGTGATGCTGACCGACATCCTGGGCGACCGACTGCTCGAAACAGCTGCCAGCATTCCCGGCGCGACCAGCCATCCGGCCGACATTACCGACGAGGCCGCGGTGGACGCCCTCGTGGCACACCATTGCGCGCAGCTTGGCGGCCTGGACATTCTCGTTTGCAGCGCAGGCATCGCCGTGCCACAGACGATTGATCAAACCTCCCTTGAGACCTGGAACCGGGTGCTGCAGGTCAATCTGACCGGCACCTTCCTCGCCTGCCGGGCGGCGGTGGCCGCAATGCGCACGCAGGGCCACGGCGGGCGGATCATTCTCCTGGGCTCGGTGGTCGGTCATCAGGGGGCGTTGCTGGGGCATGTCGCCTATGCCGCCACCAAGGGCGGCGTCCACGCCTTTGCCAAGGCCCTCGCCCGCTCCACAGCAGCCGATCGGATCACGGTCAATGTCGTTGCTCCTGGCCTGACCGATACCGAGATGCTGCGCGGCGCCCACCCGCCGGAGGAGATTGCCGAGATCTCCAGCCGCATCCCGCTTGGCCTCGCTCAGGCAGACGATGTGGCTGCGGCCGTGGTCTATCTCGCCTCCGACGCGGCGCGGCAAATCACGGGCGCCGTGCTGGACATCAATGGCGGGATGTTGATGCGCTGATGCCTGCTGCCGCCCGCCCCCGCGCCGCCACCGACACCTCGACCGAGCAGGCCCTCAGCCTGCTGCGCCGGGACATCATTGGCGGGCGGTTTCCACCAGGCAGCCGGTTGAAGCTGGCGGAGCTGTCCCAACGCTATGGGCTCAGCATGATGCCCGTGCGCGAAGCCCTACGGCGGCTGGAGGGGGATCGTCTGGTTGAGGTGAGCGCCCATCGCGGCGCCACGGTTCGTCCCGTAACCGTGCAGTTCCTGCGCGACTTGTATGATGTGCGCGAGGCGCTGGAGGGGCTGCTGGTCGAAGCCTGCTGCCAGCGTGCTGATGATGCTGCGCGGGTGCGCATCCAGACGCTTGCAACCGCCTGGGACGCTGCAGCCGAGCGCGGCGACACGGCCCGCACGCTGGAGGCCAACCGGCGGTTCCACGCGGCCATCAACGATGCCGGCGGCAATGCCGAGGCGATTGAATTGTTAAGCCGCGGTTGGCCGCTGGTGCAGGCACTGCGCCAGCGCATTGGGTTCAGCCAGCCACGACTGACAGATATCCGCGCCCAGCATCACGCGCTGGTGCAGGCGATCCTGGCCGGGGACAGTGCCGCGGCGCGCAGTGCCTCCAACCTCCATTGCCGGGCAGCGCGGGATGATTTGATCGGCCAGTTGGAACGGATTGGCGCCCTGTCGATTGCAGGAGGGTAGAGGTGAAGATCACTGCCATCGAGACCGTGCTGGTCGATGCGTTTCGCGCCAACTTCTTGTTCGTCCGCGTCACGGGGGAGGATGGACTGGTTGGCGTGGGCGAAGGCACGGTGGAGCATCGCGAGCCCACTGTGGCCTGTGCCATCGACGAATTGGCCCGCACACTGATTGGCCAGGATGCGTTTCGCATCGAGCAGATGGCCGAGCTTGCCAGCCGTGACAGCTATTGGCGCACCGGTGTTGTCCTGCGCTCCGCCCTCGCAGCGGTGGAGGTGGCGCTGTTTGACCTGAAGGCCAAGGCGTTGGGTGTCTCGGTGGCGGACCTGCTGGGCGGGCGCCAGCGAGAGCGCATTCGCGCCTATGCCAATGGCTGGTTTGTTGGCGCCAGCACGCCAGACGAGTTCGCCGCCAAGGCCCAGGCAGCCGTCGCGCTGGGGTTCCAGGGCTTGAAGTGGGACCCGTTCGGCAAGTCCTGGCTGGACCTGGATGGTGCCGCCCGCCGCCGGGCGATTGAAACCGTGGAAGCCGTGCGCGGAGCCGTTGGCCCGGATGTTGAGTTGATGATTGAAGGGCATGGTCGGTTCTCCGTCCCGACGGCGCTGGCGATTGCCCGTGATCTGGCCCCGTTCCGACCCTATTGGTTCGAGGAGCCGATTCCCCCAGAAAGCATTGATGCCCTGGTCGATCTCCGCCGGGCCAGCCCAATCCCAATAGCGACCGGGGAGCGGTACTACGAGCCCGCGCGCTTTGCCGAACTGATCCATCGCCACGCTGCAGACTATCTGCAACCCGATGTCTGCCATGTTGGTGGCTTGGCCGCTGCCAAGCTGATTGCGGGCATGGCGCATTTGCAATGGCTGCCGTTGGCCCCCCATAACCCGATGGGACCGATTGGCAACGCCGCCACGCTGCAACTGGCAGCCGCGACTCCAAACGTCTCGTGGCTGGAGACGATGATGACCGATGTGCCCTGGCGGGCCGAGTTGGTGCGCGAAACTGCGATCCTGGAAGACGGGATGATGCACATTCCATCCGGCCCCGGCCTTGGCATCGAGCTGGATTGGGAGGCTTGCCAACGCTTCACGCCGAAGGTGTACGAGTTACGCCATTATCGCGGCACCCTCACCCAAATCCGCCCTGCGGAGGCGAAACCCTTTTTCACCATCATCCGCGATGGGCACCAGCACGTGCCCTGAACTGCCCTTGCGACATTTGACCCGCTGGACGTTCGGTGCTTAAGGTTTTCAGCCAGCCACTGATCGGTGAGCGGCAGGGGAAGACCGGGCAAACCGGTTCGAGGGGGAGGAAACAGCGACGCAACGCTGCTGGCCGACACACCGAGTGTCGCGTCCCAGTGCGCGCGCCGACTGTCTGCCCCCAGTAAGGGGTCGCTATGGGCAGTGTTAGCATCCGCAAGGTGGTCAAGAGCTACGGCGCCGTGCCGGTGATCCATGGTGTCGATCTGGAAATTCGCGAAGGCGAGTTTGTCGTCTTCGTAGGCCCCTCGGGCTGCGGCAAGTCCACGCTGCTGCGGATGATCGCAGGATTGGAGACCATCACCGGCGGCGAGATTGCCATTGATGGCAAGGTGGTGAACGACCTGCCACCGCGTGCCCGCGACATTGCGATGGTGTTCCAGGACTACGCGCTCTACCCCCACTTGTCCGTGCGGGAGAACATGGGCTTTGGCCTGAAACTGCGCGGCACCCCGGCACCGGAGATTGAGGCGCGGGTTGGCGACGCGGCGCGGATTTTGAAGATTGACCATCTGTTGGACCGCAAGCCGCGCCAATTGTCCGGTGGCCAGCGCCAGCGCGTGGCGATGGGCCGGGCGATCGTGCGCAAGCCCAAGGTGTTTTTGTTCGACGAACCCCTGTCCAACCTGGACGCATTGCTGCGCTCAGAAGTGCGCACCGAGATCAAGAAACTGCACCAGCATCTGAAGTCTACCATCATCTTCGTCACCCACGATCAAGTGGAGGCGATGACCTTGGCCGATCGGATTGTGGTGCTGAAGGGCGGTCACATCGATCAAGTCGGCCCGCCGGATACCATCTACAATGCACCGGCGACGCAGTTTGTGGCTGGCTTCACTGGCTCGCCGCCGATGAACTTCCTGCCTGCCGAATTGACCGACACCCACATTCGCTTCGAGAATGGGCAGTCCCTGGCGATTCCGGACCAGCGGCGTCCGCGTGGGCTGCCAAGTGGGTCGCGTGTGGTGTTCGGCATCCGACCAGAGCATGTCAGCCGCGCCGATGGGGCGGCCCAACTGGATATGCCGGTGACGCTGTTGGAGCCGCTGGGCTCTGACACCCTTGCCTTTCTCTCCGTGGGCGAGCGCGAGATCGTGGGTCGCTTCGTGCCTGAGTTGGCACCGCGCCCAGGAGAGACCGCGCGGATCAGCATCGATATGCGCAAATACCACCTGTTCGACCAGGATCATGGTCGCGCAGTCGGATCGCTCGACGGCTAACACCGCGGGCCACACCAGACAGAACAGACGTCAGGGAGGAAACCCATCATGTTGAGACGCACCGTCACCACTGGCCTGGCCGCAGCGGCCCTGGCAGCGCCCCTGGTCCTGGGCGCCCTGCCCGCCGCTGCCCAGCAGACCACCTTGCGGGTGTTCATCGGCGGCCAGCAGCGCCCCGATGTCATGCGCCCGTTGATGGATCTGTTCCAGCAACAGAACCCCGGCGTGCGGGTGGAGATCGAGGTTGGCGGCGCCACCTCGGAAGCCCAGCAGCAGTACCTCACCACTGTGCTGACCAGCCGCGACCCGGCAATTGACGTGATGCTGATCGACGTTGTCCGCCCGGCGCAGTTCGCAGCCGCCGGCTGGGCAGAGCCGCTGGATGCCTATCTCGGTGGTACCGATCGCGCCACCGTGCTGCGCCGCTACCTGCCCGGCTATGCCGAGGCCGTGGTTGTCGACAACAAGCTGATGTCGCTGCCCGCCTTCGCCGACGCCATGTTCCTCTACTATCGCACGGATCTGTTGCAGAAGTACGGCCTGCAGCCGCCGCGCACCTGGGAAGAAACCGTCAGCCACGCCCGGCGGATCATGGCCGGGGAGAACAACCCGAACCTGCAAGGCCTGAACTTCCAGGGTGCGCCGATTGAAGGCACCAACTGCACCTTCCTGATTCCCTTCTGGCAGTTGGGCGGCAACTTGGTGGGCGCCAACAACCGCGTGACCGTGAACAATGACGCGGGCCGCGGCGCGTTCCAGTTCTGGCTGGATGCCATGCGCACCCATCGCGTCTCGCCCGCCAACTCGGCCGAAGTGCGCACCGACGACACCCGTCTGCAGTTCCAGAACGGCAACGTCGCCTTCGCCGTGCTGTGGGCCTATGGCTGGAACCTGTTCCAGAGCGAGCAAAGCCAAGTCCGCGGCAAGGTTGGCGTCGTTCCGCTGCCGACCTTCCAGGGTCGTCAGTCGGCCACGTGTATCGGTGGTTGGCAGTGGGCGGTGTCGGCGTTCAGCCGCAACAAGCCGGACGCGGCGAAGCTGGTACAGTTCCTGGCGTCGGGTGTTGCCTCCAAGCACCTTGCCATCAACGCCTCCAACCTGCCGGTGCTGCCAGACCTCTATCGCGACCCGGACGTGCTGCGCACCAATCCGTGGTTTGAAGCAGCCCTGCCGGTGGTGATCACCGCCCGCTCGCGCCCGGTCAGCCCACGCTACCCGGAAGTGTCGGAAATCATCCGCACCAATGTGAACGGCGTGATTGCTGGCACCAAGACCCCGCAGGCCGCGCTGACTGAAATGGAAAGCCGCTTGCAGCGCGTTCTGCGCTAATCCACGCCTAAGCGCTGCCCCCTGCTGGACACAGCGGGGGGCAGTGTCCATCCTTTCTCTTGTGGGCGACGTCAGCCATGTCAAGCAAAAGCCCGCGCCGCAGCATCGGCGATCTGTCGGAAGGCACTCTTGGCCTGTTGATGCTGTTACCGGCGATTTTGCTGCTGTGCCTGATCGTGGTCTATCCTGTGGGACGGCTGATGTATATCAGCCTGTTCGACTGGCGGATGAGCCTGCCCAATGCAGTTCCAGCCTTCGTCGGCCTGGAACATTACATCTATGCCCTGACCGATGATCCAAAGTTCTGGGATGCTGTCTACAATACAGTTCTAATCACCATCATCACTGTGCCCGGCGCGCTGGTGGTTGGGTTGGGCTTGGCATTGGTGGCCAACCTGCCCTTCAAGCATCGCTGGCCAACGCGTCTTGCCTTGCTGCTGCCCTGGGCGCTGCCTCTGGTGTTTGCGGGGCTGATCTTTCGGTGGTTCTTCAACTATGATTATGGGCTGGTGAACGATATTCTGCAACGACTGGGCTTTGGCAAGGTTCTGTGGGGAACTGATCCGAATCTGGCTTTTTTCACGATTTGCTTGGTGATTATCTGGAAGTCATCCAGCTTCATGGCGATGATCCTATTGGCTGGGCTGCAGACCATCCCGCGCAACCTGTACGAGGCGGCGAAGGTGGATGGCGCCACCTCCTGGCAGTGCTTCTGGAAAATCACGCTGCCGATGCTGATACCGTCGATGGTGGTGGCCCTGGTATTCAGGACCATCACCGCCATTCAAACCTTCGACATCCCCTATGCGATGACGGGCGGTGGCCCTGGCGGCACCACAGAAACCTTGGCGATGTACATCCACAAGACCACGATCGATTTTCTTGATTTCGGCTATGGCTCGGCTCTCGCCATGCTGATGTTCTTGGTCAGCCTGGGTGCCACCACGATCTACTTGCGCATCATCCAAGGAGACAAGGAATGAGTGCCGCCCCAGCCGCCGTCGCCACCCATGGCGAGGCCGAGATCAAGATCAACCGGCTGTGGCTGTTCGCTGCGGGTGCGGCGGTTGTGGTGAATGGCATGTTCCCGGCCCTCTGGGTGCTGCTGACCTCCCTCAAGACCGAGGGGGAACTGACCCGGGTGCCGATCAGCTATCTGCCGCAAGATCCGACCTTTCAGAACTATCTAACGGCCTTTGCGGCCCAGCCACTGGCACGGTTCTTCTTCAACTCCGTGGTGGTTGCTGGGCTGTCGACTGTATTGACCCTGCTGGTCAGCGCCTTTGCGGCCTACGCCATCGCGCGGCTGCGGATTCGCTGGAAGAACGTGATTCTGTCGGCCATCGTCGCTGTGTCGATGTTTCCGCTGATCAGCCTGATGGTGCCTCTGTTTCAAACCATGCGGGCGCTCGGCCTGTTGAACACGTACCTCGCGCTGATTCTGCCCTATGTCGTGCTGAACCTACCGGTCTGCATCCTGATTTTGGTCAGTTTCTTCTCCGCGATCCCTCGGGATCTGGAGAATGCTGCGATGATCGATGGCTGCACCCGGCTGGGCGCACTGTTTCGGGTGGTGCTGCCGCTGACCGCGCCCGGCGTGTTCACTGCTGGCATCATCAGCTTCGTCAATGCGTGGGATGAGTTTCTGCTGGCACTGTCCTTTACGTCCTCCATGCAGATGCGCACCTTGCCGGTGGGCATCACCCTGTATCAGGGTGAGTTCGCGTTTCCCTGGCCGATCATCTCGGCGGCATTGATTGTCGCCATTGTGCCGATTGCGGTTGTCATCGTGATCTTCCAGGAACGAGTGGTGAGCGGCCTGACAGCCGGCGGCGTCAAGGGGTAAGGGGTGGCACATGGGGTATAAGGCCGCGGATTGGCACATCGCGGAGGGCGCGGCCTTGGCCGACGCCACCGACACCAGCGTGACCATCACCACCTCGCTCGGACCGCTGGAGATCACCTCACCGGGTCTTGGTATGCTGCGCTTGCGCATCGGGCGCACCGACCTGCCGGACTATGGGCTGATGGTGGAGGATCTGTCGCCGAACGGCGTCAGCGCCCGGACCATCGACCAGGGGGTCATGGCCTTGGTCGGCAGCCTTGCCCTGACCGTGACGGCTGAACCAACCCGCTTTGACGTCAGCTACTTCGGCAGCCCGGTGCTGAGCACCATCACCGATCAGCACTTTCGCGGCTGGACCCGCTTGCCTGCGCTGGCACGGCGGGAGGATGGACGGGCTTGGCTGCTCTCCCTCGCCCTCGATGGCCGCAGCCCGCTCTATGGCTTGGGCGAGAAATTCGGCCCGCTCAACAAACGCGGCAGTGTGGTGATCAGCCACGTGGAAGATGCCCTGGGCGTCAACACCGAACTTGCCTACAAGAATGTGCCGTTTTGTTGGACACCCGGTGTGGACGGCAAGCTCGGCTGGGGCCTGTTCCTCAACACCCCGGCCCGCGTGGTTCATCACTGCGGCGATGGCGCTTGGTCCAACCGCACCTATGCTGTTGAAGTTGAAGACGAAGCGCTGGACGCAACTCTGATTATCGGCGGCACACCGGCCGAGGTGCTGGACCGGTTCACACACTTGGTCGGCAAGCCGCCGGAGCCGCCGGGCTGGAGCTTCGGGGTGTGGGCCAGCCGCGCCTACTATCGCACAGCCGATGACATTCTAGCGGCTGCGCGGGAGTTGCGCGAACGAGCCTTTCCCTGCGACGTGATCACCTTTGATGGTCGCGCTTGGCTGGAAACCTCCACCCGCTGCTTGTTGGAATGGGATCCCGCGCGCTATCCCGACCCGGCCCCGGTGCTGGCAGAGCTGAAGTCCCTGGGCTACCGGATCTGCAATTGGGAATATCCGCTGGTTTCCCTCACAAATCCCCGCTATGCGGAGTTAGCGGCAAAGGGATACTTCCTGAAGGATCTGATCACAGGCGAACCCTACCAGTATCACTGGGACCCCGGTCCGTTCGGTCAAGTCCTCACTCCATTGCCAACTTCGGCATTGATCGATTTTACCAATCCTGAGGCCTATCGCTTTTGGCAGGAGCTGCACAAGCCCTTGCTGGAGGCAGGCGTCGATGTGATGAAAACTGATTTCGGCGAACAGGTGCCCGACCAAGTGGTCGCCTATAATGGCGATACGGGACGGCGCCTGCACAATGTCTACACCTTCCTCTACAACAAAGCCGTGTGGGAGGCGACTGCCGAGTATCGCCCCTATGAGCCTGCGATGGTGTGGGGTCGTTCCGCTTGGGTTGGCAACCATCGCTATCCCGGCCATTGGGGTGGTGACCCGCAGAGCGATTGGGGCGGGCTGGTCGGCTCGATCCGTGGCGGCTTGTCGTGGGGTCTGTCGGGCGGTGCATTCCACGCGACCGACATCGGCGGCTTCTATGGCGATCGGCAACCCGAAGCCGAACTCTACGTCCGCTGGGTGCAGGCGGGGGTGTTCTCCTCCCACTTCCGGTTCCATGGCATTGGCGTGCGGGAGCCCTGGGGCTTTGGCGCTGATGCCGAGGAGATTTGCCGGGAGTGGTTCAACCTGCGCATGCGCCTGATCCCATACCTGCGCCAAGCCGCACGCCAAGCCAGCGAAACTGGACTGCCGGTGATGCGCGCGATGGTGTTGATGCTGCCGGACGAGCCGGAAAGCCACAGCTTCGACACCCAGTTCTTCTGCGGGGAGGATGTGCTGGTGGCGCCAATCACGGCGCCGGGTGGCATCGTCGATGTCTACCTGCCGTCGGGCCGCTGGTATGATCTTCTGTCAGGCGAGCCTTATGAGGGCGGTCGGACAGTGCGCCTTGCCCTGCCCCTCGACCGGTTCCCCGTGTTCGCGCGCGAGGGGGCAATGATCCCCATTGGCCCAGTGGTCCAACACACCGGCGAGATTGCCCCAGACGCCGCTATTGCCGAAGTGTGGGCCTATGGCACCACCCGCGGCTGGCCAGAGGGCGTGCCGCAAGACCTGCCAGTGCGCCGTCTGCCGGGCTAAAAGCCCCTGCGACACAATGGTGCCCAGCGCTGGCAAACGCCAGTTGCTGGGCCTCAAACTCCTGAAATCCGCCGGATACCGCAGGGGTGCGGCAATTCGAGCCGTCGCGAACAGCTAGACGCTGTCATCGCAGGCTGCGTTTGCTTGCGCCGCGCGCCGAAGAGGTCGGTCGCGCCATACTGACGAATAGGGGGTTCGAATGATTGCACCGCTGGCCGGGAAAAAAGGCCTGATTGTCGGAATCGCAAACGACAAGTCGATTGCCTATGGCTGTGCTGTGCAGATGCATGCGCAAGGGGCTGAGCTGGCTGTTACCCACTTGAATGGCAAGGCCGATGCTTATGTCCGCCCGCTTGCCGAAAAACTGGATGCCTGGATGGTCGGTGCCTGCGACGTGCGCGAAGCTGGTGAGCTGGAGGCTGTGTTTGATGCTATCCGCGAACGCTGGGGCAAGTTAGACTTTCTATTGCACTCCATTGCCTTTGCCCCGAAGGAAGACTTGCACGCCCGCGTGACCGATTGCTCACGCGAAGGGTTTTCCCAGGCGATGGATGTTTCCTGCCATTCCTTCATCCGTATGGCTCGGCTGGCCGAGCCGCTGATGACCGATGGCGGCACCCTGCTCACTGTTTCGTTCTATGGTGCAGAACGCGTTGTGGAGCATTACAACCTGATGGGCCCGGTCAAAGCCGCACTGGAGGCGTCTTCGCGCTATCTGGCCGCTGAACTGGGGCCGAAGAAGATTCGTGTCCACGTCCTGTCCCCCGGTCCAATCGCAACCCGCGCCGCCAGTGGCATTGATCGCTTTGATGAGTTGATCAACCGTGCAACAGCCCGCGCGCCGATTCACCAGCACGTCACCATCGACCATTGCGGCGCCCTCGCCGCGTTCTTGTGCACAGACGGGGCTGCTGGCATGACCGGCGAGATCATCCACATCGACGGCGGTCAACACTTGGTCGCCTAAACCCGTCCGGCACCATTTCTTAGTCGATGTGATCTGCCCGCGCAGCCGCCGCTGCGCGGGTGTCTCACCGTGTTTGAATAGTGTGGTGTGCACATTGTCGTCGCAGTAGATCCAGAGGCGTGGTCATATTCCCCCTCTTTGCGTGCTTGTTTTAGGCTCAAATCGCGCTTGAAGAGTCTCTTCGAGCACAGATAGGCTGCTGACGCGTCGTAAGCGAAGGCAGCGCATGCTTTTGGCTGCGGCTGCGTGGCAATGACTTTGAAGGTGCGCCGAGATGCCGATTCGGATCGGTTGGTGGTTGCTGTTGGGTGCTGCGTCTTTGGCAGTCTCAGCCTGCGTCACTCCTGGCGGGCCGCCGCCAGTCCGCCAAACTGCCAACAATCAAGGGGATCGGGTGGCGATGTTCGCTCGATCGTTTGACGCTGGCCAATCCTGGCAGGGCACAACCTGGGTTACGCCCACCGGCCAGCACCTTGCATGCTCGGTGGAGCGAGTGGGCCGCGATGGCGTTGGGCTTGGCATCCTTGAAACGGATGCGGGTGTCGCGTTGCGCCTGATCCGTCCGGATGCCACGCGGATTCCCCGTGGTCGCAGCGTCAATGCTTTGGTGCAGCTGGATGGTCGCCGCAATGATATGACCGTGGCGGCCTATGTGCGGCTACAGCCACAACCTGGGCCAGAGACCGAGTTGCGCAGCGGTTACATGAACTCCTCAGGTGTTGAAGCGCTTCAACGGGCCAATCGGGCTTCGATTGTTGTGCCAGACTTATCTGGCAACCCGGTCGTGCTGTCGCTGGCAGGGTCGTCGCGGGCGATCGACATGCTGCGGCAGTGCCAACAGCGCCGTGGCGATGTCGCTGCCCTACGGCCTCCGCCGCCACCAGCCGCACCACCGCGCGCACCGGCAACGGCGCGGCCCCGCCCCGGTGCACCAGAGAGTGAGGAGGCGGTCGCACCCGCACTGGATGGACAGCAACCGACCTCGCCGTGGGCGGAACCACCGCCTGCTCCTTCTGCTGGCGGGTGGATGGAGCCTCCAGCCGCCGCACCGGCGCCCGCACCTGCAGCGCCGGGTGGCGCCCCCGGACCCGCACCGGGTGCGGGCGGCTGGATGGAACCACCGAAACCAACCTAATCCGTTGGGTTTGATGATCCCGTTGCATGAACTCGGAGGTGAGCGATGCTGCTACGCATCTTGGGGCGATCTGGTCTCGCGATTGGTTTGATCCTGGCGATCCATCTGCCGACGTCCGTCCAGGCGCAACGGCCCGCGGCCAACCAACCCGGCGTGACGCAGGGGCCAGGGCTGACGTTGACGATAGAGGAGTTGCGTCAATGGTTTGAGCGCGGCATCGCGGAGGAATCGGTTCGAATGCTTGGGGCACAGTTCCTGGGCGTGACCGGCTTTGCCATTGATGTCCAAGTGAATGAAGGCACACCGATTGACCCGCGTCTTCGCACCCGCATCCGCGCAGACCTGACCCAAAGCCAACCAACCTACAATGTCGTTGACACAGTGGGGTCGATCCACATCGTCCGACTGATCAATCCTGTCGGTCATCGGGTGCAGTTCTTCGGCGTCGTGACATCGACCTATCGCGCTGGTGTCTGGCACCATGAAATGCGGGAGGAGACCGAAAGCGTTCTCGACCAATTGGGGTTACCCGCAAACAGCTTCCCCAGTCGGGTGGTGGTGGTCGGCACGCAGGAGGAGACCACCTTGCGCCAGCAGCTCGTGCTGGAGGCAAAGCGCGTTCACGACGAACGCATCTTGGCAGAGCAACGGCGGCGAGAGGTGCTGGCAGAGGAACAGCGCACCCGCGAAGCAGCCCAGCGCCTGGAGCAAGAAGCGGCTGTCCGACGGGAGCAACAAGCCGCCGCCCAACGCGCCACGCTGCGCCAGATTCAAGAGGCCGAAGAGCGCCAGAAGCTGGAGGAGCAAGTGAAACGCAGTGAGGCGGAGCGTGAGTTGCGCGAGCAGCAGGCCACCGAACAAGGGCGCCTCGATGCCGTGCGCCTTGCTGCGCAGCGCCAAGCCGAAGTGGCCGAGCTTGAAGCAGCCAATGCCCGCATCGCCCAGTTGCGCGATGAACGCCAGCGAATGGTCACGGACCTGCGCGCCCTTGCAGATCAGCAGGCTCAGGCGACCCAAGCGCTAGCGATGGCAGAACTGCGCGGTCGCCAAGCTGGACTGGAAACCCTGCGCACCCAGGTCACCTCCCAAGACCGCGCGGTTCGCATCGCCGCCATCGAAAGCGCATTGGCGAGCACCGACGCCACCATCCGTCGCCTCGGCGTTGAAGCCGCCCACGCCTCCCGCGATCCCGTGTTGCTGAACATGGCGCTCGTCCACTTCCTGCGGACCAATCGATCCATCCATGTTCAGTTGTTTCCACCGACGAATTGGGGGCAAAGTGAGGGTGATCCAAACCTCATCATTGAAGCAGTGACGAGTGTCCGGTTGGAGATTTCAGAATTTAACCCCCAAAATGGCGCTTTCACGGGAGTTACAACCTTTGGACGTTCATCGAGTCCGGCTACAGGAAGAGTACAAGGCGCTGACTTCAGCATCGTCACAACAGCCGCAGACCGCAATGGACTTTTTTCGACGCGCCGCCAAGACCCTCATACCTGCACATTTGAATCCCGTGTGACGGCATTCATGACACTGGATGGGATGATGAGATGCTCTGGTTATGCCCCAGTCCTCACTCGTATCAATGTCAACTAGAGGGCTTCGGCATGCGCGGCTGGTGCTTTCTGATTGCTGGGTTGCTGTGGGCTGGTCCGACGCTGGCGCAAACGGTGCCGCAATGTGCTTCGTCCTTCGCTGAGGCATTGGGCGGGGCGCGGGCCGCGGTGTGCCGGTGCGACACCGTCCCACCTTTTGCAGAAGTCTATGGCTCACAAGTCTATGCGCCGAGTTCCAATCCCTGTCGGTCCGCCCGGCACGCTGGGGTATTGGTGCAAACGCCCGCCGATATCGCCTTTGTGGCCAGGGCAACGTCGGCCATCACCGTTAGGGCGGAGGAGCGCAACGGCGTTCCCTCCCGCCTACAGAACGGCGTCAATAGCCTCATTACAGTGCTTGGCACCACCTGGGAGGCAGCGGACTATGTGCGGCGGCAGCTGGCGATGGATCAGTTTGCCGAGCGGACAGCAGCTGCGACAATCGGCGGACACCAGACATCCGCTGCGCCAGTTGCCGCACCTTCCTACGCTTTGATCCGCACGGATCGCCCGGATCGGATGAACTCCAATCTGCCGCCACCCAACTTGGAGCATTTCCGGCCACCGGTGTTGCCGCCACCGCTGTCGTCGCCATTGCTCGGCACCCGGGCTGTCGATGTCCCAGGCGGCGGAACCCAACCCGCAGCCGCACCAGCCGTGGCGGCATCACCAGTGCCCTCACCACCTGTGGCGGCATCACCTGTGGCGACGGCGCAGGTCGCCCCGGCCCCGACTGCCCCAGCACAGACTGCCCCAGCACAGACTGCCCCAGCACAGACTGCCCCAGCGGCAGTCACGCCAGATCAAACTGCTGCAGCGCCCGCAGCCCCTGCCACCGCTGCGGCGCCACCCGCACCGCCTGCCCTGGCAGCGCTGCCACCAACACTCTCTGGACAGGCTCGGGTGCAGGACACCGGTCGCCTGATCATCGGAACAGTGTCCGTCACCCTGTCTGGAATTCAAGGCGTTGGCGGCGCGGCAGCCCAAGGCATGGCCCAGTATCTTGCCGCACAGGGCAACGAGGTAACCTGCGACCTAGCGCCCGACGCCGTCTCCTACGTCTGTCGGGTTCGCAATGGTCAAGATCTGGCTGTGGTCGCCCTGTTCAACGGCGCAGCCCGCACCACGCCCACCGCACCAGACGCTTACCGCACTCACGAGGCAACGGCTCGACAGGCACGGCGCGGCATATGGGCATCGGCCCAGTAACTCGACCCGTCAATCCGCCGCAGCGCAGGGATTGGCCGCCACCCGTTCGTGTTTCGCGCTCTAACATCGCGTTGCAGATTGCAACAGAGCGGGCCGAGCCGACCGGGGAATGGCGGAGTTCTGCGGGTATCTGGTTTGGCGTAGGGACTGCTGAGGGAGGGGGCGGGCATTTGGCCCCGCTACTCCTGACCTTGGGCCCTCGCCATGTCAGCATCCAGCACGCCTGCTCCTGTTCCACCACCACCGGGACCGCCGCCTCCCTCGCCGCAGGGGGCGGTGCAGCGCTTCGATGGCGCGCTCCAGGCCCTGGTGCGCGATCTGGCCGCCACTCCACTGACCTTGGTGGAGGAAGTGGCGGACAACCGCCACCGCTCACTGCCGCCATTGCCGCTGGGCGGGGAACGTGTGCTGCTGGTCAGCACTGGCACAGACACCGTCGCCCGGTTGGGGGCCGGGTGGCTGGATCGTCATGCGCGGTTGCCCGCGACGCTGTCGCGGCCGGAACTGATATTGCAGCGTCCAACCCACCTGCAGGATGTCGGCCTCGTCGTCGCCCTCACCGAGGGATCGCGGACAGCCACTCCCGCCGCGCTGTTGGCTGAGTTGCACCTCGATCCTTTGCCGCTGCTGACCATCGGCGTTAACGCCCGGCACCAGCCAGGTCTCGGCTGGTCGGTTCCGGCGTCAGAGGCTCCCGATGGCATCGTGTCTCTGGTCTGCCAGATGGGGTTGATGGCGATGCTCGCGCTCGATTGCGCCGTCGCCCGCCGCCGCCTCACCTCTATTGATGCGCTGGCATTGGCGGCTGGCTTGACCGGTATCGGACCCTGGCTGGCGGCGATTGACCCACAGCAATCAACGCTGGACACGGCGGCGTCTCTGCTGGCTGGCGCACCGGCTGCCATCATCGCCGGAGGCGACCCGGAAGAAGCCCTGATCACCGAAGCTGCGATTCGGCTGGCCCGTCTCGCAGGTGTGCCGACCATGCCGGTTGGGTGCCGCCACCCCGTTGCAGGGTTTGAAACCCTGGTTGGCCCAACCCAACCGCTGGTGCTGATCGCGCGCGCGGGGGCGGACCTCGCCGGCCATGTCGCGATGGCGGAGGCCGCCCGGCACAGTGGTGCAGCGGTTGTCGTGATCGGTGACAGCACCGCCTGCGAGGCGGTTGCCAGCAGCGCCACGGTCACGCTAGCGCTGCCGCCCGCTGGTCCGCTGAACGCTTGGGCTGCCGTACCCATCGGCTTGGTGATCTTGCTGCAACGCCTAGCCCTGGCCACCCGTGTGCGCCGCCGTGTACCACCGCAAGCACGGGCCAGACCTCGCCCCGGCGCGAAAAGCTAGCAGGCTGAGGCCGCGGTTGTTCTTTAGCGGCCGAGGCCGCGGTTGTTCTTTAGCGGCCAAGGCCGCGGTCGCGCATGTAGTCGCTCAAGACGCGGCGCAGGCGTCCGGCGGGGGCGCCATCCCATTGATGCAGCAGGCGGTCGATGTCACGCGTGTCAGTATCCAGCACCAACGCCCGGATGGGGCCAATCGCAGCAGCCGACATTGAGAGCCGTGCGCAGCCAAGGCCCAGCAGGGCCAAGGCCTCAATTGGGCGCCCGGCCATCTCGCCACACACGGTCAGCGGCTTGTTCGCAGCCGCGGCCGTCTCGATCAAGGTGCGCAGGGCCGCCACCATTGCAGCCGCCAGACTATCATATCGGTCACCCAGCATTGGGTTGCCGCGGTCCGCTGCATAGAGGAACTGGGTCAAATCATTGGAGCCAACCGACAGGAAATCCACCTGGCGGATCAAGGCTGGCAACTGGAACAGCAGGGCTGGCACCTCAACCATGCAGCCAACTTTGACATCTGATGGCGGTGTCACCCCCGCTGCCGCTGCATCCCGCAGTTCCAAATCCAGCAGCCTGCGGGCGCGCTCAAACTCGCGCACTTCAGCAATCATCGGGAACATCACCTGGAGGGTGCGCCCAGCCGACGCCCGCACCATGGCGCGCAACTGCTGACGCAGCATTGCCGGGCGATCGAGCCCAATTCGAATCGCGCGCCAGCCGAGTGCTGGGTTCTCCTCCGGGTCGGCGTGCAGATAGGGCAAGGTCTTGTCGCCGCCGACATCCAAGGTGCGAAACACCACCGGCTTGCCACCCACCACTTCGTGAATGCGGGTGTAGAGCGAGGTTTGGCTGGCCACATCGGGATAGGCGGCGCGCACCATGAATGCGATCTCGGTGCGGTACAGGCCAATGCCATCGGCGCGGGTGGCCGCGACATTGGCGGCGTCCAACAGCAAGCCGCAATTCAGCAACAAGGTGATCGCCCGCCCGTCGCGGGTGATCGCGGGCCGATCGGCCAGGGCTGCGTATCGCTGGGTCTGCTCCGCCCGCGCGACCATTGCCGCGCGCACCTGGGCGCGCACTTCATCGGCGGGCCGTAAGAACACTTGCGCATTGGCAGCGTCCACCACCACGGGGTCGCCGTCGTCAACATGCAGCAGCGCATCGCGCACCTTGCCCAGCATCGGCACATCCAGCGCCCGGGCAACAATGGCAACGTGGGCCGTGGCAGAGCCTTCTTCCAGCACCACAGCCTTCAGCCGTGTGCGGTCATAATCCAGCAACTCAGCTGGGCCGAGGTTGCGGGCGAACAACACAGCATCGTCCGGCAATGGACCTGGACGCTCGGCGCCCGCCAACTCTACCAACAGACGGGTGGTCAAATCCTCAAGGTCAATCAGACGCTCGCGCAGATAGGGGTCAGTCGCCTCGCGCAGGCGCGCGCGCATATCATTCTGCACCTTCTGCGCCGCGGCCTCGGCGGTCAGACCGCCCAGGATCGCCTCCCGCATGCGGCCCATCCAGCCGCGGTCCCCAGCGAACAGGCGAAAGGTTTCCAGCACCTCCCGCGCTTCTCCGGCCGCCTTCAAATCATCGGCTGCCAGCAGCTTGTCCAGCCGCTCCTGCACCGAGGTGACGGCCGCAGCCAGCCGCGCCAGTTCGGAGGTTGGGTCCTCCGCCACCATCTGGTGGATCACCACCCGTGGCCGGTGCAGCACAGCTGTGCCGATGGCGAGACCTGCGTTCAAGGTGACACCGTCAAAGCGCCGCGGTTTCACCACGTCTTCCGTTGAGGTCGCCTCACTGGGATCGACCAACTGACCCGAGGCAATCAACTCCGCCAGCACCATGGCGACGGTTTCCAGCGCCTCCACCTCCTCCTCGGCGTAGGTGCGGCTATCACGGTGCTGCAAGGCCAGCACGCCGATCACCTTGCCGTTGCGCAGAATCGGCACGCCCATCATGGAGCGGTAGAGTTCTTCACCGGTCTCGGGCTTGTAGGAGAAGTTCGGGTACGACCACGCGTCTTCCAGCACCAGTGGCCGGGCGTAGGCTGCGACATCGCCGATCACCCCCTCGCCCACCCGCATGCGGGTGCGGTGAACGGCTTCGGCGCGCAGTCCCTCGGTTGCGAACAGCTCCAACACCTCGCCCGCGCGCAGCACGTAACAGCTGCACACATCGGCCATGGTGTCGGCTGCAATCAGCCGCACGACGGCATCCAGACGGGCCGCGGCATCTCCTGCCGCAGCCATCACCTCGCGAATCCGTCGAAGCAGCCGGCGGGAGCCGGTCCAGCCGGCCTCGGTCATCTCATGCTGCAGCGCTGGCGCGAGCCGCGCGCGCCTCCAACGCGGTAACGGCCTGGGTCACCAGATCCGAGAGAATCTCAGCCGTCGGCTGCTCCCGTGTGACCATCCCAACCGACTGGCCCGCCATCAAGGAGCCCGTTTCCACATCGCCATCCACGACGGCCCGGCGCAACGCGCCCGCCCAGAAGTGCTCAATCTGCAACTGAGCATCCTTCAAGCTGAGTTCACCGCTTTCAAACTTGGCAATCGCGGCGCGCTGAGCATCGGCGAAGGCGCGGGACGCATCGTTGACGATGGCGCGGACGGGAATGACGGGGAAGCGCTGATCCACCTGGATCGACGGCATGGCGTCGCGCGCCTCCGCCTTCAAGAACGCCTGCTTGAAGCGGGGGTGGGCCACACATTCCGTGGCGCAGACAAAACGGGTGCCGAGTTGCACCCCCGCTGCCCCCATTTCGAGATAGGAAACAATCGCCTCACCCCGGCCAATGCCACCAGCCACGAACACTGGCACGTCAGTGATCAGCGGCAGGATTTCCTGGGCCAACACGGAGGTTGAGACCGGGCCGATATGGCCACCAGCCTCCATCCCCTCAATGATCAGGCCATCGACGCCAGACTTCACAAGGCGCCGGGCAATCACCGGCGCAGGCGCGAATGCCAATACCTTGGCACCACCCGCCTTGAGCTGCTTGATGATCTGGGAGCTGGGCAAGCCACCGGCCAGCACCACATGGGTGACGCCGGTTTGCAGGCAGACATCCGCCAACTCCACCAATGCCGGATGCATGACGATCAGATTGACGCCGAACGGCTTGCTGGTCAGCGCCTGGGTGGCGCGGATTTCCGCCTCCAGCAGAGCTGGCGTCATCGATCCGCAGGCCAGCACACCAAAGCCACCGGCGTTGGAAATCGCCGACACCAGCTGCCGTTCTGACACCCAGGTCATCGCGCCACCCAGGATGGCAAGCTCCGTTCCAAGCAGGTCACGCCCGCGCTGCCACAGCTGATCCAGCTGGGTGCGGCCCGAAACAGACGTCACGGCAGTGGCAGCAGCGGTCATGGTCACCCATCCAGGCCATAGGCGGTGTGCAAGGCGCGCACCGCAAGTTCGGTATACTTCTCGTCAATCAAGATACTGACCTTGATTTCCGAGGTGGTGATCAACTGAATGTTGATCCGTTCGGCTGCCAGGGTGCGGAACATGGTCAGAGCCACACCGGCGTGGCTGCGCATGCCGACCCCAACGACCGAGATTTTTGCCACCGTCGCATCGGGCCGCAGGTCGGCATAGCCGATCTCAGCGCGATTGGTTTCCAACACCTTCAGCGCGCGCTCCAAATCGGTGCGGCCAATGGTGAAGGTCATGTCGGTGGAGCTGCCATCGGGCGAGATATTCTGGACAATCATGTCCACATTGATGCCCGCATCGGCCAGCGGGCCGAACACGCTGGCGGCGATGCCGGGGCGGTCAGCCACCTTCAACACGGTGATCTTGGCTTCGTCGCGGCTGTGGGCGATGCCGCTCACCACATGATGTTCCACGATCTCATCCTCATCGCAGATCAAAGTTCCGGGCAGGTCCTTGAAGCTCGACAACACGGCGAGCCTGACCCGGTGGTTCATGGCGATCTCAACCGACCGCGTTTGCAGCACTTTGGAGCCAAGGGACGCCAACTCAAACATCTCCTCATAGGAGATGCGATCCAACTTGCGCGCTCTGGCCACAATGCGCGGATCGGCCGTGTAGACCCCATCCACATCGGTGTAGATGTCGCAGCGATCCGCCTTCAGGCCCGCCGCCACCGCCACCGCCGACGTGTCTGAGCCACCGCGGCCAAGGGTGGTGACCCGATTGTCCGAACCCAGGCCCTGGAACCCAGTGACCACCGCGACCATGCCTTGCTCAAACCGGCTTTCAATCGCCGCAGCGTCGATGCCTTTGATGCGGGCTTTGCCGTGCATGTCATCGGTGTGGATGGGGATCTGCCATCCAGTCCAGGAACGTGCGGGCACACCGATGGTTTGCAGGGCAATCGCGGTCAAGCCCGCAGTCACCTGCTCGCCCGTGGCGACCACGGTGTCGTACTCCCGCGCGTCGTGCAGGGGGTCCAGCTGGCGCACCCAGTCCACCAACTGGTTGGTGACACCGGACATCGCCGACACCACCACTGCCACTTGATGCCCGGCATCCACCTCGCGCTTCACCCGTTGGGCGACATTGCGGATGCGATCCAGATCGGCGACGGAGGTGCCGCCGAATTTCATCACAATACGGGCCATGCCGACCCGACCCTCCATGCCATGGGGAGACACCGGCACGAAAACCGCGCCGCGGCCCCTCTATACGACCCCCACGCCGGAAGTGCCACCCCGCAACCACCAAACCGAAGGTCGCATGGGCCGGTGACAGCGGGGGCGGAACACGGATGGCGGACTGCGGTCACTGACAGTAATGAATTCAGAATAAGCCGAAAGAAAATTCTCTCACGGTTCAATTTTTCACAATAGACATTGTATCTATAAGGCAATTTAACCAGGCATCAAAAGGTGCTAACAACGTTATCTCATTTCGCGGAGCAATCTGCCTCTTTCTGACTAAGTGAGCAAAAAAGGACTGCGCAATGCCGATCTTTTTGAGTGGCTTCCTTGCTTTGGCATTAAGTATTTGGCTATTCTTCGGGTCCGGCCTCCCCAAAGCATCAGAGAATCATATAGTAAGAAAAAAGGTTCGGACTTCAATTATCTTTGTTATTTGCTTGTTCCTAGCTGCATTGTTTTTTACTGGACCTTTCAACGCTCAAGAAATTAATCCTGAGGCTTTCGCTGGAAGCGTAATTTTGATGATTACTTTATCATCACTCGGCCCGTTTGGCATAATAGTCGGCAGTGTTTTTGTTTACTCCACTTATCTTGTGGTTCGGCTCGGTTTCTCTAGCAGCTATGTTCAACATAACTTTATGAATTCACTTTCTGCAGGAGTTGTCTTCGCTGCGATTTTTGCAGCGTCGTTCCTCGCACTCGCTTACTTTTTAGATCCTCGCGTAGATTTCTTTGGAACGTTCATAGCCTCTTGGATACTCATCGTTGGAATGATGATCTTGATTTTGGTAGCGGCTGCCCACGCGATTGTTCCGCTATTTGTTCTGGCTTTCTATGGGTTCAGTGCATACCTGATGATAGAAGACGGGATCGTACCAGAATGGGAAGCAGCGCTGATAATTCTGGATATCTTGCCTGGGATGCCGAAAATAATTGGCATAATAATTTCAATTATCTCGGTGGGCTGGGCAATTTTATCTTTCGCGATGGACAGAGAATGGATTGATTTATAACTATCTGCTTGGCTACCTCTTTAACGATCGCCGATCTCCAAACGCACTCCAAGTCATAGAATCTCCCCGCCAACCGCCATCCCCCAAAGCCCCGTGACCCCGAGGCTTTGGAGGGTGGGTGCGTCCGACGCTACGCGGCCTTGACCAGGATGGCGTACAGCTCGTCCTTCAAGTGCAGGCGGTGCTTGCGCAGGTCGGTCAGACGATCATCGGAGGCGGCTTCGGCGCCTGCTTCGATGCGTTCCACTTCCTTGGTGAGGTCGTGATACTCGGTGAACAGCCGGGCGAAGTGATGGTCGGCCAGTTTCAGGTCATGAATGCGTTGGCGGTGTTCGGGGAATTCGTGAACCAGATCATGATGTTCGAGCATGCCGTCCCTCCCAATGGGTTTTTGGCTGGGGTTGATCATCGCCAGCCTTGCGCGATCAGCCGGGCTCCGCCTTGATCAGGATCAATCGCGCCAACGATGACCGACCGATCATCCGCCTGGCCGGTCAAACACCATCACTTTGGAAAAGAACGCCCGCTCGGTGCTGCGGTGAACCAACCCCGCTGCGCTGAACAGGCCCACCAAATCCTCGTGGCAATAGTCACGATGATAAGGCTCATGAAAATTGTCTGAGAAACGCTGCAACAGCCCATCATAGGGGGGGTGATCGCCGGTCTGGATGCTGTCCACGAACACCAACCGTCCGCCCGGTGCCAGCGCGTCGGCCAGAGCCTGTGCGGCGAGCGGGCGAACGCGCTTCGGCAGCTCGTGAAACAAATAAATGCAGGTGATGGCATCCAATCCCGCCAGCGGCAACGCCTCCACCGAGGCCTGCACCGTTGACACCATCGGATCGCCCGCCGCCCAACGCCGCGCCTGGGTGAGGTAGGGCAAGGAGAGGTCAACGGCGATCAGGTTCGCCTGCGGCACGGCTTGGCGCAGGGTGCGCAAAAACCGCCCGGTGCCGCACGCAACATCGGCCACCACCGGCTGCGACCGGCCAAGCAGATGGCTGACCAACGGCGGTAGTGCCTGACGGCGCATGGCGTCTGCCCCACCGACAAACAGAGTCTCCACTTGGGTGTCGTAAAGCTCGGCCGACTGCTGGCTCAGGTAGCCATCGCTTTGGAAGTGGAAGGCCTGGCGAAAGTAGCGCGGCAAGCGCTGGTCGGGCACCGGCACGCTTTGGCTGTCGCTGGTGCGCCGCCGCAGATGAACCGCGGGCAAGTCGGCAAAGAAAAGGCGGGATTGCCGCACCACTCGGCGCGGATTGGGGGCAAGGTCCCACGGCAGCGGGTAGTGGCCCGCCTGAATGTTCTGCCAGTCGCGGCGAAACAAGCCCGCAAGGTCCCGCAGCACCGCCGCTGTCGACGGCACAGAGATGAACGGTCCGCGCGGAATGCGGGCGGGCATCGGCACGAAGGTGCTTGCTACCATTGTGTGTGCCGTGAACCACGCCGCCCGCGCCGCTTGGCTGGAGGCGTAGGCGAGCTTCGCGAGGCGCGGCGTCATCGCCCACCCCCACCAGCGCTCACCTTCGCCATTGCAGCACCGGCCAGACGGCGGGCGAGGCCACGGGGCAACAGACGGGCGGCGAGCGGAACAGCGTTGTTCGCCACACCCGGAACCAGCACCGTCTGGCGCCCCAAGGCAGCCAGCGCGGCACGCGCCACCTGACTGGGGTCAGCCAAGGGACGCGAGCCGCCGCCGGGTGGGCCAGCCATGTTGGCACGGGCAAAGAAGCCGGTGCGGGTGGCCCCTGGGCACAGCGCCAGCACATCAACAGGATCGCCGCGCATCTCCTCCGCCAAGCCTTCGGCATAGGCGAGGTCGAAGGCTTTGGAGGCCGCATAGGTGGCAAAGCGCGCCAAAGGCTGAAAGGCTGCCACACTGGCAACCAGGATCACGCCCGCGCGCGGTCCCCCCGCGCGAGCCCGCGCCAGCATGTCCGGCAGCAAGGCGTGCACCAACTCCACGGGTGCGAGGCAATTCACCAAAACCATACCCGTCTCATCGGTCGGCAGATTGTCCACCACCCGACCCAACACGCCAAAGCCTGCTTGGGGAATCAGCAAGTCGGGCTGGAATGCCGCGGCTGCTTCGGCCAAGGCCTTGCGGTCCGCTGGCATCATCAAGTCGCCAGTCACCACCTCCACCCTCCGCCCCGGACGCGTCAGCGCCTCCGCCACTGCCGCCAACTTGGATGCTGAGCGACCGTGGAGAAGCAGGGCGGTCTCGGCGGGTAGGGCCGCGGCAAAGGCTGCGCCCAAGCCGTCGGAGGCCCCAGTGATCACAGCAGCGCGCGGGGCCGGACGAGTCATCGCAGAAGCATCCAAGTGGGATAGACCTCTGCAGGATATGGCCCTGATGGCGACATCCGTCAATCAAGCGAGGCTTGCGCCGGTGGGAAGGGCGTGCGCAGCCTGCAGCCCCAGACCAGGAGGTGTGAGGCGATGGAGCCGAAACTGACCGCAGACTTCCGCGTCAAGGCCCTGATTCGGCGCGTGCAGCAGGTCGGTGCCGTTGCGATGGTGGTGCATCGCGGTGATGCCACGGCGGGCTCGGTTCTGGTCAAGCACAATCGCTTCGCTGCTGGGTGCCGGGTGCTGTCCCAAACACGCGATCCAGCTGGCGCGCTCGCGTGGTTTGCCGCGACAGGCACCGCGACTGTCGACGAGGCGGCGGCTGACGCGTATATCGAACGCCAGCTACGATTCGACCGCGATCTGTGGGTGATCGAGGTTGAAGATCCCCGTGGCACCTGGTCTCCCGACGAGGCGATGGTGTAACGCGGCGCCTGCCCTCTTCCGCCAGGGCTGGCCTGCACCGCCGCCGCCCCGACAGCCGGATTGGATGGAACATGGCCGTACGCACTCTTGAGACGTTGGATGTTTCTGGTCACCGCGTGCTGGTGCGGGTGGATTTGAACCTGCCGATGCAAGACGGGCGGGTGAGCGATCCAACGCGGTTGATCGCAGCGGCCGCCACAGTGCGCGAGCTGGCTCAGCGCGGTGCCAAAGTGATCGTGCTGTCGCATTTCGGGCGCCCAAAGGGCCGTGACTTGAGCCAATCCCTGGCCCCCTTGCTGGAGCCGCTGGCGGCCGCAGTGGCACCCCACCCCGTTCGGTTTGTCGATGATTGTATCGGACCCGAGGCGGAGGCCGCAGCCGCGGCCCTGGAGCCCGGCAGCGTGTTGTTGTGCGAAAACTTGCGGTTTCACGCAGGTGAAGAGAAGAACGACCCCGCCTTCGTCGCCGCCCTCGCCAAGCTGGGCGACCTGTGGGTGATGGATGCCTTCTCGGCTGCCCATCGCGCCCATGCCTCCACGGCGGGCCTGGGTGCCCTGCTGCCCTCCGCCGCGGGACGAACGCTGGAGCGGGAGGTGAGAGCGCTGGCCAAGGCGCTGGCCCATCCAGATCGACCAGTGATGGCGATTGTCGGTGGCTCCAAGGTCTCCACCAAGCTCGACCTGTTGGGCAATCTCGTCGGTAAGGTGGATTTGCTGGCCATCGGGGGCGGCATGGCTAACACCTTCCTGGCGGCGATGGGCATCAATGTCCAAAACAGTCTGTGCGAGCATGACCTGGGCGACACAGCCCGCGCGATCCAGGCGCGCGCCCGGGACACCGGCTGCAAGCTGTTGCTGCCGATCGATGCCGTTGTCGCCGACACACTGGCGCCGGGCGTCGAGACCCAGGTGGTCGCTGTTGAACGCATCCCAGCCGGCGGTCGTGTCCTGGACATTGGTCCCGCCACAGTCTCAGCCTGGTCGGCTGCGCTGCGCACCGCGCGCACTGTGGTATGGAATGGACCGGTCGGGGCGTTTGAGGTGCCACCCTTCGACCAGGGCACCGTCAATCTGGCCAAGAAGCTGGTGGAATTGTCCGACCTGCTGTCGGTGGCTGGCGGCGGCGATACCGTGGCCGCCCTCGCCCATGCTGGGGTGACGGACAAGATCGGCTATGTATCCACCGCTGGTGGCGCGTTCCTGGAATGGATGGAGGGCAAGACCCTGCCGGGTGTTGCGGCCGTCGGCGGTTAAGCACGCGCAACAGACACCCCTCCGGCAGCGTCTCGCCCCGTGACAAGTCATGGGGTGTTCGCCACAGTTGAGCCAAAGGGCTAGAGTAGCGAATGGAGAAGAGCGCATGAGACACGGTGGGGGAATGGCCGGGCGTGCAGCTCGGGCATGGCTGGCAGGGATTGGTCTCGCCATCGCATTGGGGGTGACTGCCCCAGCCCTGGCGCAGCAGCCCAATCGTGACCAGGACTTGGCCGCGATGATCCGGCTTTGGACGGCGACGCTACAGTATCTGGAGGTGCAAGGCCTCAGTGCCGGTCTCGACATCACGGCTGCCGATGATGTGAAAGGGGAAGTTGTCGGTGATCGGCTGCGCGCGCTGGTGCCGCAAGTGGATGTCGAGGGCGACACCTGGACGCTGACCTTCGCTCCGACCTCCGTCACTGCCACGCCGCTGGATCAGGACCGCTACCAGATCACCTATTCGCAAGCCGTGAGCCCAACTCTGGTGGACGGGGATGGCAACCCGCTGGCGCGCATCAGCATCGGAACCGGGCGGGCGACTGCCATCTGGCACCGGAGGGAGTCCCTCAGTCGTGAATCCAAGTTGGAGTTGAGCGACATCTTGATCGATGGCCCGCCGCCATCGACGAAGCCGGGCGCTGCTTCGGCGCCGACGGGCCAACTGCGCATCGCCAGCGTGGAACTGATCGAAACGAACGATCCCACCCGGCAGGCTCAGATGACACTGGCGCTGTCCGGCCTCGCGCTGAAGGACCCAACTGGAACAGACATGGCGCGCATTGGCCGATTAACGATCGATTTTGCGTCGTTCGGCTCAGTCAATGCCTACGCCGAAGCCGTAGTTCAAGCGATGGCAACCCTCAACTGGGCAACCGACGAGCCACGCCCCCTTGGCCAAGCGACGTTTGAGCAGTTCGAAGCCTTCTATCAGATGCTCCGCGGGGCTTCGGGTCGGATCATATTGGAAGACCTCATGGTGCTGGGAACCGCAACCACACCAGCGGTCACGCTGGCACGGTTGGAGGTCGGTCTGGAGGCCGTCCGCGATGGTGCTGACCTGCGGACCAGCCTAACCTTGGGGGTAACGGGGGTCGCCTCGCCAGCCGCGGTCGACCTGCTGCCCAATGGCCTGTTCCCGGAGCGTCTGCAGCTGCGCATCTCGCTGGCGGACAGCGTTCTACCAGCCATGGGCCCAGCGATTCTGCGCGAAATGCGCCGCGCCGTCACCCGGCTCCCGAATGAGGTTGATGATATCTACGCAGTCCCCAATCAAGTCATCACCGAGGCCTTCACTGGGCTTGCCGATGAGATGGAGCAGCGCTGGCGCGTAGCCTCCCCCCGTGCGCGGCTGGAGCAATTGGACTTGGTCACCCCGCTGGGTCGCATTGAGGTGATGGCAGAAGCCAGCCTGCCTGCTGACGCAGCCGTCCCCGCCACTGGCCGGGGCGAGGTCAGCATCACCAATCTGGAGGCGATGACCAAGGCTGCGGCTGCGGGCGGCCAAACCCTGGGCGGAGGCCTGCTTGCGGCTGGTCTGGGGATGGCAACGGCGTTCGGCAAGCTCGAGCCAGACAGCCAGCCGCCGCGTCACCGCATCGAGGCCACAGTCGACGCCAAGGGCGATGTGCTGGTCAATGGTGCGCCGATGGGCTCGGTCCGGACCGAGAAGAAGTAGCCCATGGCACCCCATGCCATCGTGATCCTGACCGGGGCAGGCATCTCGGCTGAGTCCGGCCTCGCCACCTTTCGCGATCCCGATGGCATCTGGGCGCGCCATCGCATTGAGGATGTCGCCACGCCAGAGGCGTGGCGGCGCGATCCGGCAAAGGTAACCGGGTTCTACAACGCCCGCCGTCGCCAGCTGCTAGACCCAGCGGTTGCTCCGAACCCGGCTCATCACGCCCTGGTGCGCCTGGAACAGGCCTGGCCGGGGGATTTCCTGCTGGTCACCCAGAATGTGGACAATCTGCACGACCGCGCGGGCTCCCACCGGTTGATCCACATGCATGGGGAACTGGCGCGCGTGCGCTGCACCTCGTGCGGGGCGGAAGCACCGTGGCTCGCCGATGTTGAGCCTGCCAGCGCCTGCCCCGCTTGTGGAGCTACCGGCAGCTTGCGACCAGCCGTCGTCTGGTTCGG
The DNA here is from genome assembly GCA_004292755.1 of Alphaproteobacteria bacterium. GTDB lineage: Bacteria > Pseudomonadota > Alphaproteobacteria > Elsterales > Elsteraceae > RDXE01. The sequence continues at coordinate 32,626 of RDXE01000036.1, read as the reverse complement.
GGAAATGCCGCTGGAGATGGAGCGGATCGCCCGCGCCTTGACCGAGTGCGACGTGTTCATCGCCATCGGCACCTCGGGTGCCGTGTATCCCGCCGCGGGGTTCGTGGGCGAGGCACGGGCGGCCGGTGCCCATACGATGGAAGTGAATTTGGAGCCGTCGGACGTGCGCTCTCGCTTCCATGAGGCGCGTCACGGTCCTGCTGCCACGCTGGTACCAGCGCTGGTGGAGGAGCTGCTGGCCGCGCGATGACCGAGGCATCCCCGGCCTATCCCACGTGGGAAGCCGCCAGTGCTGCAGCACGCGCCTGCCAAGCCTGTGCTGCCGATCTTGCCCATGGCTGTCGACCCGTATTTCAACTGCACCCCGATGCACGCGTGCTGCTGATTGGTCAGGCACCGGGGCGCAAGGTTCACGCCAGTGGCCGTCCGTTCACGGACGCCTCGGGCGATCAGCTCCGTCGCTGGCTTGGGATGGACGAACCAACCTTCTACGACCCACACCAGATCGCACTGGTGCCCGCAGGCCTGTGCTACCCCGGTACGGAAAAAGGGGCGGACCTGCCACCGCGTCCCGTCTGCGCGCCGCTGTGGCATCCAGTGCTGCTGCCCTGGTTGACCCAGCTGCGCCTGACCGTGTTGATCGGCCGCTACGCCCACGCCCTGCACCCACCGAACGCTGCCTCAGTCGCCGAACGGGTGGCCGCGTGGCGGCGCGATCCCACGTGCATCGCCATCCCCCACCCAAGCCCGCGCAACCGCCGCTGGCTCCGCCAGCATCCTTGGTTTGAGGCCGACGTGATCCCAGCTCTGCAGCAAGCAGTGCGGGCGGCGTTGGCTTAGCGGGATTGGTCCGAAGACATGGCCAGCGGCGCCGGGCAGGAGACCCAAATACAGCGCGACCATCGGTGGACCTGTCCTGCGCACCGCGGCAGTGGTGTCCGCAGACCAACGGTGGAGATGGTATGCCAGCCCAGAGCCACGCGGCGGCGCCTCAAACCGCCTGTGCAGGCCAAACGGTCTCAGCACAGGACACCACCGGGATGGCAAGGCCCAGGCTTTAGCCCGCGGTAAGACGAACCACGTCAGGCCGCAGGACGATCTTCGATGGTCGATACCGCAGTCAACACACACTGCGTACCACGCCAGACACCACTGATGCGCACAGGTTGACCAATCCTCACATGCAGCGCGCGCGGAGGGCGGTGGACCGTGATGGGCATGCCGCCGACCAGATGAGGGTGGGGAGCGTTGTCATGGGTCAGGCCGTCCCCAAACTCCAGCGTTAGCCAATGGGCTACACCAGAGACCAACCGGGCCGAGACTGGAACGCTGGCGGCAACAGCTTCTTCCGCCGGTGGACGCCCGAGGGGCCGGGTCAAGAGATTGGCCACCGGCCCCACCAGGGTCAGCAAGGGGGAGTTGCGCGGCACCGCAATACTGGCGGGAGTGAGGACGCCTAGGGCTGTCAAATCAAACTCGGCCACACTTTCCAAGTATGGCTCACCGTCGGTCGGAGGCACATCGACTGGCGCGGCGCGCAGCGTCAGCGCCTCCGGCAGCACTCTAACGGACGGACGGGTGGCGCACAGATGCAGCAAGACCTCGTCCCGCTCCGCACTCAGGCCCGCGTCCGTGTCAGGGTCTGCCAGCACCAGCTCTGCCAATGCTGAGTGAGGATGGGCAAGCACATCGCCGGAAATCACAGTGATGCGATCGGCGAAGCCATTCTCCGCCACCACGCGCTGCACCAGGGCTGCGGCCATAGGATGGCCTTCCCACACCGTCACGGCTGCCCCGGCTGAGGCGGCCAACATGGCCAGCACACCACCCGTGCCTCCAACATCCAGCACCCGCTGGCCAGGCCGCACCCGGCGCAGCAGTGCCAGCCGCCACGCTGCCACACGGTCGGTATCCTCCAAGCGCTCAAAGGTCCAACCCGCCTGGCCCTGGCGCAGCAGCGTCAGCGCCTTGGCGCGCACCTCTGCACACACGTCCGCTGTCTCCGCCAAACGGCGGGCGATGACCTCGGCAGAGAGACCATCGCCTGCATCCAGCAGCGTGACAGCGTCGATCAACTGTGTGTTGGAAGGTTCGACTCGCGTCATTTCAGATTCATGTGCGGCTTCGTCAGGCGTAATATCGCGTGTGAGCCACAGCCGTGAAGATGGTTCTGAGTATATATTTTGCGCTAGTGGCGCAACGCCACAGGGCGCAGGTGTTTATGCCGCGCCTTGAGGGCCGGATCGCAGGCTGTGCTGGCTGCTTCTCAGATCAGTCGGTCATCGACCAATACTTGCATCGTGGTCTCCACATCCCCGGGGCGGGAGAGGTGGAACCACAAGCCATCGTGCAGAATGCCGAACAGGCGCCCGTTTGCCTGAGCGCGGTCCCACAAGGCTTTCATCGAGAACGGCGCAGGTGGCGCCTCCTCAAACAAGCGGGGATGACAGATCTGCACGCCTGCAAAAATATGGGGTGCAACTGCTGCCTCGCCGCGCCAGGTCAAGCGACCAACGGGATCGAGGAAATAGTCCCCAGGTCCTTCGCAGCCATAGCCGGTGACCATACGCTGCACCAGCAGCAACGCGTCCATTTGGCTGTCGTCCCACGCCGCCATCAGCCGATCAATCGCAGGCGTTGGGCCGTTCAGCCAAAACACATCGGCGTTCAGGATCAGGAACGGCTCGCCTCCCAGCAGCGGCAGGGCCGCCTGCACGCCACCGCCGGTCTCGAGCACCTGATCTTCGGGGGACAGGGTGATGCGCAAATCCTGGCGCTGCGCCACGACCGCTGCGATCTGCTCCCCCAGCCAGCGATGGTTGACCACCACATCGGTGATCCCCGCGGCAGCAACACGATCCAGGGTGTGATCCAGGAGGGAGCGCCCGGCCACGTCAATCAACGGCTTTGGCTTGCTGTCGGTCAGCGGGCGCATCCGCCGCCCCTCCCCCGCTGCGAGGACCATGGCGCGTTGGACCGGAGGCGTTGCACTCATGGCCGCAGCAGTCGCTGATCGTGAGGCACGGCGTTGGCAATCATGGTTGCAACCTCTCCCAAGGCTGGATGGGTCAGGCGGTGGTCCATCAACCGCCACAAGCGTGGCAGATGCACCAGATAGCCGGGCTTGCCATCGCGGTGTGCCAGCCGCGCGAAAATGCCGATGATTTTCAGCAGACGCTGCACGCTCATCACGGCAATGGCGGCATGAAAGCTGTCGGCAGGCAGGTCGAACGCGTGGCGATACTGCTCCAAACCAGCATCCGCCAGGGCGGGCGGAACATCACGGCGCGCGTCATCGACCAGAGACACCAAGTCATACACGGCTGGTCCGTCAAGCGCGTCCTGGAAATCCAGCAGACCAACACCTGCGTCTCCTGGTCGGGCCAGCACCATCAGATTGTCGACATGATAGTCGCGCAGCACCAGATGGCGGGGCAGCATATCCAACACTGCAGCTGCCCGCCGCCAGGCCTGCCACAACGCCTCCGCATCGCCCGCCCGCCCGGTGGCTGCAGTCAGGTACCAGTCGGTGAACAACCGGAACTCATCCAGGTAGTGATCCTCGAACGGCTCAAGACCGGCAACCAGCGGCGCTGGGTCCGCGCGATGCAGCCGGATCAGCACATCAATGGCGGCACGATAGAGGTCGGTCTCGTCCGCGCCCTCGGCGAGGGCGCGGGTGAAGGTGCGATCCCCCAAATCCTCGAGCAGCAAGAACCCTTGCGCCAAGTCGGCCGACAACACCCGCGGCGCCGACAGACCAAGGCTGACCAACCGATCCGCAACCAGCACGAACACCGCCGTCAGCGGCTCATGACTGGGTGGGGCGTCCATCACCAGCGCATCGGGGAGCCGGAAATAGCGCCGGAACGAGGCGTCACCGGCCAGAGCCACCAGCGGCTGGTCGGCGCGGCCAAGACTGGCCAGCCATGCCTGACGGGCAGCGGCGCGCGCCGGGGATGTCACCACATCCATGGGCGGGTTCCTGGATGGAAGGCAAGGCTGCGCCCGGTTCCGGCATGGTCCAAACGGACAGTCAGCGCGCGCAGGGGCAGCATATCGCCCAGTCGCTCTGGCCATTCGATCAGGCACAGTGCATTGGTAAACGCGTCCTCAAGACCCAACTCCAACGCCTCCTCCGGTGCGGCGAGGCGATAAAGATCGACATGCCAGATAACGCCGGACGCGAGCTCATAGGTCTGAACTAAGGTGAAAGTGGGGCTGGGCACCTCAATCTCTGCCCCGGCACGGGCGCGGATGAAGGCGCGCGCAAAAGCCGACTTGCCTGCCCCAAGCGGACCCGTGAGTGCCACCACGTCATCGGGTCGCGCGGCCCGACCCAAGCGGGCACCCACTGCCTGGGTGGCCGCCTCGTCACCGAGGACCAGTTGCTCTGGCAGCGCCTCCAACTCCCCGCTCATGGCAGCGCGTTGACCCGACCGATGCGCCAGTCGCCGCCCACCCAGTCCAAGCGAGTCAAGGACCAGGGCTCCACCACGAAGGACAGCGCCTTGTGAGGGGCAAGGCCGAGGGCGAGCGCGAGGGCTGCCCGAATCGTCCCGGCATGGGCGACGCACACCACATCCATCCCGGCGTGGGTTTGCGTCAACCGCTCGATGGCCGAGGCAACGCGCAAGCACATCGCCTCAAAGCTTTCCCCTTCCGGCGGGGCGATGCTGGCAGGCGCGGCCCAAAAGCGCCGGTAGTTGTCATCCCCATCGGACCACAGCGCATCATGGGTGCGCCCGCGCCAGAGGCCGAAGTCTTGCTCGTTCAAGTCCGCATCGCGAATTGGGCGAGAGTGGGTCAGCGCCCCCGCAGTCTGCACCGCCCGCGGCAGGACGGAGGTGATCCAGAGTCCACGGGCTGGCAACAGCCGCTTCAACCGCTCCGACCGTCGGGGGTCGGACAAGTCAGCGGGGGTGTCGGCATCCGGGATTTGATTCGCCGGGCCAACCAGTGGCGCATGGCGAATCCACCACCACCGCGTTTCCAGAACCCGAACAGCCGTGCTCATCGCACACACCACGCAATCAGCACCATTGTCTCCACAGCCTGTTGGGTTGCCCCACAGATATCTCCCGTCACACCACCAACATGGCGGAGGGCCAGCAAGCCCATCGCCCATGCCGTCGCCCCGGCCACGGCCACCATCAAGGCAGCATCGTCGGCGGCTTCGGCGGTCATCACCACCACACCGATGCCCAGCAGCGCGGACTGCGCCACAATCCCGAAGGAGGGCCGACCAACCAGCCGCGCCAAGCCATCGGGGCGCGCCGGTGGCAAACCAGCCAACAGCCCACCCAACACCGCCCGGCTCAGCGCGTGGGCCGTGACCAATGCCGGCAGCGCCCCCAGGGCCAAGTGCTGCAGGCACGCGGCTTTAATCACCATGGTCAGCACCAAGGCGAGCGTACCGTAGCTGCCAATGTGGTGATCGCGCATGATGTTCAGCTTGGTTGCGACATCACGCCCGCCTCCCAAACCGTCGGCCGTATCGGCCAAGCCGTCCTCATGCAGCGCACCGGTTACCAGCAGGCCAATCGCCAGCGTGATTGAGGCAGCCACCAAAGCTGGCACTCCAACCGACAGCACCGCGACCATCACCAAGCCCAGCACCAATCCGACCACCGCGCCCACCAACGGGTAGGCGCGCACGGCGCGCGCGATGTCGTCCGGCTCCACCGACGGGAGCGCAGGCAGCGGCACGCGGGTCAACAGGGCAGTCGCCAGCCGGACATCGACAGACCAGCGATGCAAGGAGCGAAGCATGGGCATTGCGGGGCAACGGGCTCAATCAGACAGTGGGGCAAGGCAGCGGAGTGGAACGATGTCCATGACAGGGGGCTGGGTGACAGCAGTGCGAGGGAGCGGCCCTGGACGGCCCAAGCGCGCCCGGTTATAGGACGCAGCTCAGCCAGCCACAATGCGCACCTGCGCGGGAAGACTTGATATGGCCGATACTCCCCTCGCCTCGCTTGATGAAATGCGTCGGGTGCTGGCCGATTTGCCCGGCCCCCATCTAGAGGCTGGCAGCGCCTGCCTTGCCCGGGATGCGCGGTTGACCAAACCCCCAGGCTCCCTCGGCCGCCTGGAGCAGCTGACCCATTGGATGAGCCTGTGGCAGGGCAAGCACCCGCCAACCAGTCGGCGCCCGCGGGTGGCGGTGTTTGCTGGCAATCATGGTGTCACGGTCCATGGTGTTTCGGCGTTTCCGCAAACCGTCACCCGCCAGATGGTGGAAAACTTCGTGGCTGGCGGTGCTGCCGTGAATCAGCTCTGCACGGTGATGGATGCCGATCTCAGGGTGTATGAGCTGGGCCTTGACCAGCCAACCGCTGACTTCACGCAAGATGCCGCCCTCAGCGACGAGGAATGCGCCCGTGCCATCGCCTACGGCATGATGGCCGTCGAGCCCGGCGTGGATGTGCTGGCTGTGGGCGAAATGGGCATCGGCAACTCCACCTCCGCAGCCGCCCTTTGCTACGGCTTGTTTGGAGGCGAGGCGCGGGAGTGGGTTGGCCCCGGCACAGGCGTCAGCGGCGAGCGGATGCAAACCAAACTCCGCGTGGTGGAAGATGGCGTCAGCCGCCATCGCGAGTGGTGCCGCGACGGCATGGACTGGCTGCGCGCCGTCGGTGGCCTGGAGCTGGCAGCGATTGTTGGCGCCATTGTCGCTGCCCGCATGGCCCGCGTTCCGGTTCTGCTGGATGGATTCGCCTGCACCGCTGCCGCGGCGACGCTGTGGGCGGTTGACCGCCATGCGCTGGACCATTGCGAGATCGCTCACGTCAGTGCTGAGCCCGGCCATCGCCGGTTGCTCGACCGGATGGGCCGCAAGCCGATCCTGGACCTGGGCATGCGCTTGGGCGAAGCATCAGGCGCGGCCTTGGCGCTCGGGATCGTGAAGGCGGCCCTGTCGTGCCATGGCGGCATGGCAACCTTCCAGGAGGCCAAGGTCGACACAGCGCTGTAGTGCAGTTTCCGAGGGGGTAGACCACTGGACCCGCAGCGCGCACGATGCCACCGTGATGGCGGTGACAGCGCCGCGAGGCTTGGATGATCGTCGCCATAGAGATCGCCATACCGCTGACCTTACTAGCGGTCATTGGGTTGCTGGTGCGCCACCGCAAACGCTTGGGCGCAGCACGGGCACCGTTTCGGCTGCTGGTCTCCGGCTTGGCCCTGCTGGTCTGCGGAACCAGCCTGTTCACTCTTCAACTGCTGGCGGTGGACCAATTTGCATGGTCCAGCGCGTCGGCGCAGCCGGTCTCCCGCTCCATCAGCGTCGCTGGGTTGGTGCTGGTGGCGATTTCCCTTGGCGGCTGGCTGCCCACGCTTTTGAGCACCAGTGACATTGCCCGCCGTGCCTCCGCGATCGACCGCATCGTGCGGGCAATTGGTCGAACCTCGGGCGAGGCGCTGTATCGCTCGCTCACAGCTGCGATTGCTGAGGAGTTGCAGGCAGACCGCGTGTTTGTCGGACGCCTCAGCCCCGATGGCACCTCGGTCCACGCGTTGGTGGTCCACGGCAGTGAGGGCCCGGCCGCCAGCTTCCGCTATCGGCTGGCAGGCTCGCCCTGCGCTGGTGTGCTGAGCGGCGAGGAGACTGTGTTCATCGACCGTGTGGCCGAGCTGTTCCCCGATGACCCGCCCCTGCGCCATCGTCGCATCCGCGGCTATGCCGCCAATGGCATCATTGGCCGGGATGGCAAGGCGATGGGCATTCTGGTCGCCTTGACGAAGCATCGCCTGACCGATGCCGAGCTTGCCGCCAGCATCATGCGCGTGTTCTCCGACCGCGTGGCTGTGGAGTTCGAGCGCGAAGCCACCATCGCCGACTTGGCCGCCAGCCGCGACCAACTGCTGGAAGCACAATCACTGGCGAAGATCGGCTATTGGCGCTCGCTCAGTGGTGAAACATCCGTGTGGTGGTCGCCCGAAGTCTTCGCGATGACCGGCTTGCCACCCGCCGAGAGTGTCGATCTTGCCGACTTTCTGGCTCTGTTGGGGCCCGAGGATCGAGAACACTATCAGCGGCAACGGGCGGTCGCCTTTGGGCAAGGGGCCCGCTTCGAGGTTGACGTTCGCTTGATCCGCCCGGATGGGCAGGAGCGCTGGCTGGTGATCATCGGCAAGCCGGTCCCCGGTGCCAGTGTTGGCAGCTATCACGGCCTCGTCCAAGACATCACCGCGCGCAAACAGCACGAGCACGAGCTGCTGGACGCCTATGCCGCCAAAACCCAGTTCGTCGCATTGCTGAGCCACGAGCTACGCTCGCCCCTCAACCCGATTCTGGGCTTTGCAACGCTGTTGGCCGGGGAGTCGGCGGAGAGATTCACGGCAAAGGCCCGGCGTGACCACGCGCAAGAGATCGTCAACGCCGCCGAATTGATGATCCGCTTGGTTGACGACATCCTGGACCTGGCGGATGTTGAGGTGAACGCCGTCGCCTTGGACCTTGCAGCCACGGATTTGGCTGATTTGATCCGTCTGGTGACCAACCGCACCCGTGGCCAGGCCACCGAGGCGGGTCTGACCATTGCGACTGACCTGCCGACAGGCCCGGTCTCAGTCCGCATTGACCGGCGGCGGATCAAGCAGATCCTGTTCAACCTGATCTCCAACGCGATCAAATTCACTCCGGCTGGCGGGCGCATTGCGGTTGGCCTGTCAACGGTTGGCCGGGACATCGCCGTGACCGTAACCGACACCGGGGTCGGCATGACTGCCGAGCAGATCCAACGCCTGCTGCAACCCTTCCGCCAGGGTGACGAACGCCTGGGCCGCACCGTCTCTGGCCTCGGCCTCGGGCTTGCCATCTCCAAAGCGTTGGCCGAAGCCCATGGCGGCCATCTCGCCATCGACAGCACCCCCGGCCAAGGCACCACGGTCGCCCTCCACCTGCCCCGCTCTGCTGCGATTGGAGGGTAGCGGCGCCTGCCGTCATCCAAGCGTGAGGGATCGGAGCAGCGGGATGAAGTGTTCCAGCGGCGGTGCGACCGCGCTGGGGTCCTTCGCCAAATCGTCGTAGCGCCGCAGACGGATGGCGTCTTCCGCATGGGCAAGGCTTGCAAAGCGGGTGACTTCAGCGGGAGTCATCGGTCCGCCCTGCAGGACAAGGCTGCGCTCGGAATCCTCCGACAGCTGCTCGCGATAGCCGGGCTCGACGGCGCAAAGATAGCGCTTGGCGGCGACGTGGAGGCGAATGGGCTCGGTCACCGCGGGTCCAAACAGGCGGGTGAGCCACGCGGCCCCCAACGCCTCGTGCTGATCATCGATGCCGTCGCTCGCCGGGTCCTCGCCCAGCTCATGAACCATGTGGCCGACATCGTGGAGCAAGGCGGCTGCGATCAGCGGCGGCGGCTCCTTTGCAGCCTCGGCAAGCGCGGCTGCCTGCAGCGCATGCTGGGCCTGAGAGACATCGGCCAAGCCATAGCGGCGGTGCGCCAGCACATCATACACGGCGATCAGGGCATCAAACGCTGGGTGGGACATATCATCGGCCTCGCAGCCACGGCAGGAACTGGAACTGGATCAAGGAATCCAGCCGCGCGCGTCACTGATATCCGAGACGGGGGTCGGGTGAAATCCCGGACCCATGCGATCATGACGGACGCGCCGTCGCCCCAGCCAGCCCGGTGCCACACCGGGTGCGCGGGTGTGGCAGGGTGGTGAGGAAATCCAACACCTCATCCCGCACTGGCGCTGTGAAGCGCAACGGTTCAGTTAACGCCGCCACGGTGGTTAGGTGCCCAGCACCCGGATGCAAGCGCAGCCGCACGGGAACGCCGGACTGGTCCAAACGCCAGCGCAGCCAGCGGCTGTTCTCCGGCAGCACCACATCATCGCGCTCGCCATGGATCAACAGGGCGGGCGGGGACTCAGCGTCCGCATGGTGGGCGGGCTGCGTCAGGGCGTCTGGCTCACCCGGACCCAGGATGGCAGCGATCACGGGGTCCACCACGGGCAGGAACTCATAAGGGCCCGACAAACCGACGAAACCAGCAATGCGGCAGCGATCCAACCCAACCCGCTGCGCCCAGCGCGGGTCCATCGCCACCATCGCCGCGATGTAAGCCCCCGCGGAATGCCCGACCAGCACGAGGGAGCGGGTTGGGTAGCGCGTCGCCACGGCGGCAACGGCTTGAGCGGCATCCTCCAGGAATCCGTGGTGGCGCACCTCTGGCCAGAGGCGATAGTCGGGGATCGCCACCACCATGCCCGCGGAGGCAAACGTCTGGCCGATGAACCGGTAGTCGGCACGGTCACCGGTCTGCCAGCTGCCACCATAGAAAAACACCAGGATCGGCATGGCGCCGTGCTCCTGGTCTGGGTGATACAGGTCGAGGCGATGGCGCGCGTGCGGCCCATAGCCAATGGTTTCGACGCCTCGATACCCCGCTGTTGGGGTCAACAGGTCCACCACGTCCAGCCCGCGGCAACCCGCCAGCAGACCCAGCAGCCCAAAGAGGAAGACCGACACCCGCATCGCCCTTCCCCTACTCTAGCGCTGCCCCGATGGATGCAGCCTCTATCCCAGCGGCTTGATCAGGCTGGAGGTGTCCCAGCGCCCACCACCCAGCGCCTGCACCTGGGCATAGAATTGATCGACCAGTGCGGTGACCGGCAGCTTGGCGCCATTCCGGCGCGCCTCACTCAAGCAAATCGACAGGTCCTTGCGCATCCAATCCACGGCGAAGCCGAAGTTGAACGTGTCATCCACCATCGTGGTGCCGCGATTTTCCATCTGCCAGGATTGTGCTGCACCTTTGGAGATGACATCGAGCACCAGCTTTTGATCCAACCCTGCCTTGCCCGCAAAGGCGATCCCCTCCGCCAGGGCCTGAACCAAGCCAGCGATGCAGATTTGGTTGACCATCTTGGTCAATTGCCCGGCACCGGCTGGCCCCATCAAGGTGACGGCCCGGCCATAGCAATCCATCACCGGCTTGGCGCGCGCGAAGGCCTCGGCCTCGCCACCCACCATGATGGTCAACTTGCCATTCTGCGCCCCTGCCTGCCCACCGGAGACCGGGGCATCCAGGAAGGCAACCCCGGTCTTGGCTGCGGCTGCCGCCAACTCCCGCGCCAGATCGGCCGACGCCGTGGTGTGGTCCACCAGAATCGCCCCGTCGGCCATCCCAGCCAGCGCGCCATCGGCGCCATAGACGACCGAGCGCACGTCATCGTCATTGCCGACGCACAAGAACACCAGAGCCGCCCCAGTCGCGGCCTCGCGCGCAGTCGCCGCTGCCGTGCCGCCATGCTGCGCCACCCACGCAGTCGCCTTGGCCGCCGTGCGGTTCCACACCGTGACCTGATGGCCGTGTGCCGCCAGATGCCCCGCCATCGGGTAGCCCATCACGCCAAGACCAAGAAATGCCACTCGAACAGGCTCAGACATCCGGGCTCTCCTTCCCCACACAGACCCGCGCCGAGAGTGGCCGATCCCAGCGGCTGCGACAACCCGTCTCACAGGCATTGCCTCGGCTGGCTTGGGGGAGGTGCAGGCGGGTGAAAGGGCTAAGGTGCAAGGTCTCGGTGTTCTCTGACCCAGCCCCCTGGTCCGCACCAGTCAAAACGCGGAGTTGACAGTTTTGGTGTCTATGCGGTGTCGGGCCACCTAGCAACGCACAAGACTACACCGTTGTGAGTTGGTGCGACTATCGTCATAGCGGTGCGGTGTTCGAACCTCCTGCCGTGTGAGAGCCACAGGTCTTCTCAGACAATCAGGCGATCAGCTGACGTTGTTGATGCTGAAACAGTTTGCTTCCCGCACCAATCCAATGTGCTCGTAGAAGCCAACGGCATCGGGCGATGAATGCAGAAACACGACAATCTTGCTGGGGTCACCCGCTTGGGAATGGGTGAAGTGCAGCAAGGCCTTGCCGATCCCCTGCTGCTTGGCGCTGGGATGCACGGCCAAGGTTGCCACAAAGCAGTGGCGCGAAAAGTCCGTCAAGGCGCGGCATAGTCCAAGCAGGCGACCATCCTGCGATCGTGCAGACGTCACCAAGTTTGAACCGTCGAAGGCATGCCCAACAATGGACGGCGTCAAGGTGGCGGTCACGTTGGCAAACAACCCGGATTGAACCAGCAGATCAAATATCTCCTGATGCGCCGGTCGCTCTCGGATATAGTGTATTGACATACTTTCCCCCGCCCCATGCATCGAACCCGATACGCGTCAAACCAAGCACCACGCCAGAGATCACCCACCCATCATCTGGCGCGGAAGCCAGAGGACGAGGCCGGGGATGGCGGTGATCAAGGCAACCGCCAAGACCAGCATGAAGAAGAAGGGCAGGGTTTCCTTGGCAATCCAGGGAAGCTGCTTTCCAGTCATGCCCTGCAGCACAAACAAGTTGAAGCCAACGGGCGGCGTCACTTGGGCCATCTCCACCACCAGAACCATGAAAATGCCGAACCAGATCAAGTCAAAGCCAGCGCGCTCAATGGTTGGCAAGATCACCGCCATGGTCAGCACCACCATCGAGATGCCATCCAGAAAGCAGCCGAGGATGATGTAGAAGATCACCAGCGCGGCGATCAGCATGGCTGGGCTCAAGTCTTGGGCGTCAATCCAGCCTGCCAGTGCGCGCGGCAGGCCGGTGAAGCCCATGGCAAGGGTCAGGAAGGCCGCTCCTGCCAGAATCAGCGCGATCATGCACGACAGCCGCGTCGCCCCCATCAAGCTGTCGCGGAACGTCTCCCATGTCAGGCGGCGCTGGGCAGCTGTGATGATCAGAGCCCCGAGCACACCCACGGCTGCTGCCTCCGTGGCGGTCGCGATGCCTGCGTAGATCGAGCCCAGCACCATCACAATCAAAAACACCGCTGGAATCAGATGGCGGCTCTCATAAACCTTGGCGCCAAAGCTGAGCTTCATGTCGTCCGGTGGCACGAGGTTGGGATTGCGCAACGCCCACACCATCACATAGCCAGCAAACAAGGCCGCCACCATCAAGCCGGGGATCACCCCGGCGATGAACAGCTGGGCGATCGATTGATTGGCCGCCACACCATACACCACCATGATCAACGACGGTGGAATCAGCAGCCCCAAGGTGCCGGAGCCAGCAAGCGAACCAATCACAATGCCTTCCGGATAGCCGCGTTTGGTCAATTCCGGGATCGTCATCTTGCCGATGGTGGCGCACGTCGCGGCCGAGGAGCCGGACACCGCTGCGAAGATGGTGCATCCGATCACATTGGTGTGCAGCAACCGGCCCGGCAGCCGCCCCATCCACGGCGCCAGACCGCGGAACATGTTCTCCGACAGTTTGGAGCGGAACAGGATTTCGCCCATCCACACAAACATCGGCAGCGCCGTCAGTGTCCAGGAGGAGGAGGCACCCCAGATGGTGGTCACCAGCGCCATCCCCGGCGGGCGGCTGGTGAACAGCTCCATCGCGATCCAGCCGACACCCATCAAGGCGAGGCCAATCCAAAGGCCCGACCCCAACAGCATGAACAACAGAACGATCAGCAACCAGGCAATTGACAGCTGTTCCATCGCGACTATTCCATTGCCTTTAGGCTGCCATCATCTTGAGCCATGCCCCGACCGGTCAGCACTGCCACCAGTTGGTCCAGGAAGGCGACGGTCAACACTGTCACGCCAATCGCCATGGTGAGTTGGGGGATCCACAGCGGCGTCTCATCCTGGGCGGAGGAGACGTCGTTGTAGGCATAGCTCCACCACACCATATCCCAAGAGTAATAGGCAAAGGCGGCGCTGAGGGCGACGGCCGCCCCCAGACACCACAGCTCCAACACCCGGCGCAGACCGGGCGGTGCCTTGTCCATGAACAAGGTCACCCGGATGTGCTCACCCCGCGTCAACGTGTGGGCAAGGGCGAAAAACGACGCCGATGCCATGGCATAGCCCGCATACGCGTCGGTTCCCCGCACATAAACCCCGATGGCCGAGCCAAACACCTGCACCAGGATCACCAAGAGGATCGCAACCATGCTAACGGCGGCTGCCCAAGCGCAGCCGTCATACAGCCCATCGAGCAGCCGCCGCATGGTTTGGGTCACGCGCGCCGGTAGGCCGCAACGATCGCCTCGCCATCGGCTCCGGCCCGTTGCAACCAACCGCGAGTCAAGTCTTCACCAATGCGCTGGAACGCTTGCTTCAGAGCCGCCGACGGTGCTTCCACAGTCATGCCGTTCTTGCGGAACTCATCCAGGAAGAAATTGGCGAGTTCCTGCGACCGGCGCCAGCCATTGGCTTGGGCCGTTTCGGCAGCTTCGGTGACGGCACGCTGGGTGGCGGCATCCAGGGCTGCCCAGGCGCGGGCGTTGACCATCACCATGTTCTTCGGCAACCACGCCTGCACGTCGTAGAAGAACTTCACATGCTCCCACAGCTTGGCGTCAAAGCCCGTCGCACCGGAGGAGATCATGGAGTTCACGCGACCCGTCGCGAAGGCCTGGCTCAACTCAGCCGCCTGCACGGTGGTGACCTGCATGCCTGCCAATTCCGCCAACCGTCCTGCCGATGCGCCGTAGGAGCGGAAGCGCAGACCACGCAGGTCCTCGCCCGTTTGCAGCGGCTTTGGCGAATAGAAGCCCTGGGGCGGCCACGGCACCCAGTACAACAGGCGCATGCCCTGGGCTTCCAGGCGCCGCTCGATGAACGGCTTCGACACGTCAGCCAGCTTCTGGGCCTCGGGGAAGGAGGTTGCGAGGAACGGCACATTGTCCACGCCGAACACCGCGTCCTCATTCTCCAGGATCACCATCAGCAGCTCGCCGATCTGCGCCTGACCGGTTTGCACCGCGCGCTTGATTTCCGGCACCCGGAACAGCGAGGCGTTGGCATGAACGGTGATGTCCAGCCGTCCATTGGTGGCTTGGCGCACTGCGTTGGCAAAGGCGACCAAGTTTTCTGAGTGAAAATTGCTGGCAGCATAGCCTGCGGGCAGGTCCCACTTGGTTGCCGCTTGTGCCAAGCCCATGGTTGGCGCCGCTGTCGCAGCCACCAAGCCCGCACCACCGCCGATTAGAACATCGCGCCGACGCAACATCCGCTTCCTCCCCAAAGACGTATCCCTTGGTGCTGCTCCCCCGGCGCACCGACCAGCAAGCCTGGACCTGTCCAGCCCCTGCCGTCAACGCAGCTTGAGGGGAGTTTTCGACAGTGGAGACCACCGATGCGGACGCCCCTTGCCAGCTTCAACGCAACGACGGTGTTGGATGCGTTTGCCGAAAGCGTCTGCATCACCGATGCCGCCATCGACGATCCGCGGATTCTCTACGTCAATCCGGCCTTTGAGGCGATGACCGGCTATGCCGCTGCCGATGTGATCGGGCGCAATCCGAAACTGATGCAGGGACCGGATACCGACCGTAACGTGTTTCGCACACTGCGCCGCACGCTCGCGGCCGGGCGTCTGTGGCGCGGCACTGCAATCAACTACCGCAAGGACGGCACCCAGTTCGTGATGGAATGGTCGATCCGCCCCCTGCAAGACACCAGCGGACGGTACGTTGCCTTCCTGGCCCTTCAGCGCGATATCACCGACCGCCACCGGGCCAGCCGACGCCTGGAGCGGGGCGACCAGACCCTGCGCGGCATCCTGCGCCTGCCTGTCACCACGTTTCGATTGAACCGCGACGGTCGGGTGGTGGAGGCAGCCGGGGCTGGACTGGAGCGCTTTGCGCTTGCTGATCGTTGCCTGCCCGCCGTGTTTCCGGAGTTGCAGGATGAAATCCTGACGGCACTGCAGGGCGGGTCCGCTGCATTCGAAGCCGAACAGTTGGGCCGGGTTCATCAAGTCTATCTTGACCACGACATGCTGGAGGGGGCGGGCGCCATCGGCTTTTCCATCGACATCACCGACCGCAAAGCCGCCGAGACCCGCGCGCGCGACGCGGCTGACTTTTGTCCTGTCACGCGGTTGTTGAACGCCGGCGGCTTCGAGGGCGTGGTCGGCCCGAAGATCGGCACGCGCACCGGTGCCATTGGCACTGTGGCGCTGATGCGCATCGCCGATTACGACACGCTGCTCTCCACCCTCGGGGCCGAGGATATGGTGGAGTTGGAGCGCGCCCTGGCCCGCCGCCTGCGCGCGGAATTGGGGGCGACGGCCATCCTCGCGCGGCTATACGAGGGCAGCTACGCGATTGCCCTGTCGAACACACCGGGCCTGTCAGCCGACGCAACGCTGTCCGCGCTGCTGGACCATCTCAGCCTGCCGTTCTTGTTGGGGGATTTGCCAATCTCCATTCAGGCAGCCGTTGGCGTCGCCCGGCATCCGGAGGATGGCAGCGACATCATAACCCTGCTGGCTGCGGCCAAGATTGCCGTCAACCACGCAGGCCGACGCTTTGGCGCGCGCCTGTGCCGGTTTGAGCGCGAGATGCAGGACAGCATGGCACGGGCCCGCCGCGTCGCGGACCGCTTGCGCCTTGCGATTGCGCGCCGACATCTGTCACTGGTGTTCCAGCCAAAGGTGAAAACCGCCACCGGCTTGATGCATGGAGTTGAGGCACTGGTGCGCTGGCAGGATGCCGAGCTTGGCACCGTGACGCCGGGGGAGTTCATTCCGATTGCCGAGACCTCCGGCTTGATCGTGCCGCTGGGCGAATGGGTGGCCCTGGAGGCGATTGAAACCCAGCGCGCCTGGGCGGATGCAGGCGTTGAGGTGACGGTTGCGATCAACATCTCAGCCGAGCAACTCCGCCGTCAGCGTCGCAGTGGGGAGTTTCGCGACTTCCTGCTGGCCGCGATGGCAGACGCCGGGCTGCCCACCAGTGGATTGGAACTGGAACTGACGGAAAGCTCCTTCGCGGACACCATGGCGCTGGACGAGGTTGGCCTGCTGTCCGCGGCTGGCTTTCCCATCGTCGTTGATGATTTCGGCAAGGATCATTCCACCCTCGGTCTGCTGCAAAGCATCCCGGCGGGAGTGCTGAAGGTGGACAAACAGTTCGTCGATCAAGTGATTGGCCAGGACAGCCAGCGCAGCCGGTTTCTGTTGGAGAAAATCGTCGAGTTGGGCAAAGGTTTGGGCATGGATGTCGTCGCCGAGGGGGTGGAGACCGATGCCCAGATGCGCGTGCTGACCGACCTTGGCTGCGACCACGTGCAAGGCTTCCTGTTCGCTCGGCCGATGGAAGCCGCCGACATTCCAGCCTTGTTGCAACGGCCTGCCCGGGCCGAGGCGGCATAAGGTAAGGATGGTGTCGTCACCGCCCATCCCGGTTGGCGTGATGATGCTGGAGACGCGCTTCCAGCGCTTGCCAGGGGATGTTGGGCATCCCGACAGCTACCCCTTTCCCGTGCTGCGCCGGGTGGTCCGCGGTGCCCGCGTTGCAGCGGTGGTGGACCAGGGCGCGCACGGCTTGGTCGATGCGTTCGTTGCCTGCGGCGAGGCCCTGGTTGCCGATGGCGCGCAGGCGCTTACCACGTCGTGCGGGTTCATGGTGTTGCATCAGGATGCGCTGGCCCGGCGCCTGCCAGTGCCGGTTGCCACCTCCGCCTTGCTGCTGGGGCCTGCCATTCGTGGGCCTGTTGGCGTGCTCACCTTCTCTGCTCCACATCTGAGCCCAGCCCACCTTCACGCGGCGGGGTTGGCGCCCGCCACGCCGGTTGTCGGGCTGCCACCAAACGGCGTGGTGGCGGCATGGCTGCGCGGTGATCAAGCCAACCCAGATGTCACAGCGTTAACGCACGAAGTGGTGGAGACCGCCGCCAGCCTTGCAGCCCGTCTGCCCGCTGGGGCGACACTGCTACTGGAATGCACCAACCTGCCTCCCTTCGCTGCGGCGATCCAGGCGGCCACAGGCTATGCTGTTCAGCACATTGGCGCAGTGGTTGAACAACTGGCGATGGCAGAGTGGGCGCCGAGAGGTGCATCGGACCGACGGTAGTCCCGACGGTACCCGCAGGATCGAGACCACAGGGGCGATACCGGACCGGTATAGGCCGCCTGGGTAAATCCACCTATGTCAAATTGACAGCTTGCAGGACTGTCATAAGGCGGCCACGGTGCGGCCGATGCAGCCCTCCACAATCAATTTGACTGTTGCCGCTGGCGGATCGCCGGATTTTCTGTCCGGGCGACGGATTGATGATGTGTTGCGCATGTCTAGTCGCGAGCGCCAACTCCTGTCGGTCTATCTGGATCGATTGCCCGCTCGCGGCCTACCCTCCCGCGATCAGTTCGACCCCTTTGTGCTTCGGCCCTGGCTGGGCCAGGTGGCATTGGTTGAGGTATTGGCCGATGGCGGTTTGTTGTATCGGGTGTTTCCAACTCTAATCTCCAACGCCATCGGAACGGAATTGACCGGGCGGCGACTGGATGAGGCACTGCCGGATACTCTGACCAGCATTGTCCACAAGTTCTATCAAGCCTGTCTGGAGCAACGGCGACCGTTACGGTTTGTCCGCCGCACCTTCATCGATACGACAATGCCGCGCAAAGATTACTCAACCATCAGTTTGATGCTGCCGTTGGTGGGCCGCGGCGATGCCGGGGACGGGCCGATCACGCATGTTCTCACCCTCATCTTGTTCAGCGAGTTTTCCTTGCCCAAGGGGCGCAATTGGTTGCAGCTCCCCCTGCTCGATCTGGTAGAGTCTTTCGGCTCGCAACGCATCGGGGGTGGTCATCCGCTCGTAGAGTGGGTATGCGAACGCAGTTAACGGCCAGGGTCTGAACCAACGACTGGAGCGGGTGGGGATGGCAGATGATCTGAACGTGCTGGGCGGCCCGTTGGAGCCGTGCAGTCTGGACCCGCTGACAGGGTTCTATCGCACCGGCTGCTGCGAAACCGGGGCGGATGATCGCGGCCTGCATGTGGTGTGCGCGGTGATGACCGCTAACTTCCTTGCGTTCTCCCGCCGTCGAGGCAACGACCTGTCAACGCCGATGCCGCAATACCGATTCCCGGGGCTGGTTCCCGGAGATCGCTGGTGCCTGTGTGCCATGCGCTGGCAAGAGGCGTTTGAGGCCGGAGTCGCCCCACCGGTGGTATTGTCTGCAACCCACCATCGCGCGCTGGCAGTGGTGCGATTGCAGGATCTGGTTGCTGTCGCCCTCGACCCCGTTGCTGGCGGGGAGTAGGCGTCACACAGTTGGACTTGCAGCGCCGCCTCCAGCGGCCCACTGTAGCTAGCCGTTTCGAGCGCCCTGACCCCAACGCTTTGAGGCGACGGGACCTGGGTGCTGAGACGTTTGCTGGCGGGCTGACGTCCGAACCGCCTGGGAGCCCAGCGTGTCGGTCAGACCACCGGCGACCCATCGTTAACCCGCCGCGGGTCGCAGCCCAGTTTGGGCAAGCGTCGGCGCGGCAGAAGCTGTGATGAATGATGCGTTGGTTGCCAACCGCACAGACCAGGGGCATGCAGCGACGTCCGTCGCCGGCTCAGGGTCTATTGGCGTTTGCTGCCATGGTGATGCTGCTGGTTGGCCCAAGCCTTGGCGCCAGCGCGCAAAGCCTGTCACCCATTGAGGCTCGGCTGGCCACGCGCATTCTGCTGTTTCAGAAGCTGCCGCCCTCAGGCGATCAACGGATTGCGGTCCTCTACGATCCCAACCAGCCCGGGGCGGAAGCCGAGGCGGCCGAAACCGGGCGCGCCTTGCGCGCGGCGGAACTGGCGGGCACGTTGCGCCTGTCGCCCGTGCTGGTACCCATCCCGCGCGTGGCGGACTTGGATGGAGTTGTGGGCTTGGTGGTGACCGATAGCGTGCTGGGCGCTTTGGACACCATTGCAGCCACCGCACGGCGCTTGCGCGTGCCAACCATCGCCCGGTCACTGGAGTGTGTTCACCGTGGCAAGTGCGTAACGGCCGTGCAGGCATTTCCAAAGGTCCGTATCGCGCTCAGCCGGGCTGCCGCGGAAGCGGCAGGTGTGCAGTTCCAGGAGGCTGTGTGGGTGATGGTGGAGGCGCTGCCATAGTGCCACTGGGCTTGGCGCCACACCCAGCTCAGCCAATCTCTTCGGGAAGGACCGGGCGATGACCAAATCCCGACGGCATCACAGACTTGCAAGTGCGGCGATGGCGTTGGTGATGGCGCTTGCCGCCCCACTCGGCACCACGACGGCCCCGCTGCTGCGCCTGGGCGTCGTGGGTTTGGCGTCTGGTGTCACACTGGTCAGCGCCACTGAAGCCGAGGCCCGGCGCAGTGGGTCCGGCGGCTTCTCCCGCCCCTCGAGTGCGAGCCGCACGCCGTCGGCCGCACCCAGCCGGTCCAGCAGTGCTGGGTCTGGCGGGTTCACCCGCCCAAGCGGGCCGCCGCCGAGTGCGCGCACGCCCCCCGTCAGCGGTGCGGATCGGGACTTTGGCCGTGCCGCATCGGGCCGCGCGTTTGAGGAGTTCCAGGTCCGCAATCGCCCGCCGCCTCAGCCGGTCACTCCCCCGGCGGCCTCCCTGCCGCCACCACCGCGCGGGGCCACCGGCGCACCGCAGGGTCCAGCCAGCGTTGGCGCCCCGGCAGTCGGCACTGGCGGCGGCGGCGGGACCGGCAGCACTTTCGGCGGTGCCGTGATCGGGTCCGTGATCGGCAATGTGTTGAGTGACTTGGTGTTCTCACCCCGACCGCGCACACCGCAAGCAAGCGCTCCTCCCGTGGAGACCACACCGCCGCGCACCGCCCTGGAGCCAACACCTGCGCCGTCACGCTCGGCCGCCGCGCCCCAAGCGCCAGCCTCGTCCGGGGGTGGAGGGTGGCTGATCTGGCTGCTGCTGGCGGTGGCAGTCGCTGCGGCCTGGTGGTGGTGGCGTCGCCGCGCGGCATCGGCAGCTGCCCCTCCCGTCACCCCCCAGCACACAATGGCTGCAAAGGAGACCCAAGACATGACGGTGCGCACCAGTGTGGGCGCGATGGTGATGCTGGACCCAACGCCCTTCCTCTTGGTGGGGTCCGCCCTTGGCATCACCCCACCGCGTGGCGGACCTGTCTCGGTTGACGCGGTCAGCACGCTCACCGGCGGTCCCGTGCCGATCGAGCGGTTGTATCTGGGCAGCGACGGCAGCTTCATCGAGCTGATCCGCGACCGCAGTGGCGGTGTTGAGCGGGCGCGCTGGTTCGGTCGCCTGGCTGAGGTACAACCAGCCGATGCCGAGGAGTGGGGGTTCTGGCTGGACGATGCCGACGGCATGATCGGCTGGCCCGTGTTCCAAACCCAGGATGGACGCCAATGGCAGCGGGTGTGGGGCACCGGAGGCGGCCGCGCCCGGCCGTTCTCGCTGCATGAGGAGCGCGAAGACCTGGAGCACCGCGCCGCCCGCGACTTGGAGGCGATGCTGTATCAGCGTCCTGCCGACAGTGGCGACACCCAGCTGTTCTTGCTGGTTGCCGCCGCCAACACCGGCCCCGAAGCCTGGGTTGAGGTGCATGTCGGCCTGGAGATCAACCCCATGTCCTTGACCTTGACCCCAAGCCACCTCGCCTCAGGAGTCCGCTGATGGATGCCATCGTCTCTGCGCTCTCATCCGGTCTGCCGCTGTTGGTGCTGCACCTGGGTGTTGCCATTGTGCTGCTGTTTCTGGCCATCGGGGCGCATCAACTGCTGACCCCGTTTAAGGAGCTGGAGCTTGCCCGCCAGGGCAATCTGGCTGCTGCCACGGTGCTGGCAGGCACGTCCATCGCCCTGGCCTTGCCAGTGGCAGCCTCGCTCGCCACCTCTGCGGTGCTGATCGACATCGTGATCTGGAGCACGGTGGGGTTGGTCCTGCAGTTGGCGCTCTACGCGGGGGCTACGCGGGTGTTGGGCGATTTCCGGGGTCGGATCGAACGCGGGGAAGTCGCCGCGGCCCTGGTTCTGGTGGGGTGGCAATGGGCACTTGCGCTCTTGAACGCGGCGGCTCTGTCGCTGTAGCGCATGCCAGCAAGACGCTGCAGGACGGACGTCATACCACCGGCGGCTTAGATAATGCAGAAAGGAAGCACGAGGCATGTTCACGTTTCTGAAAAACCTGCTGGGCGTCAAAGCCGACAGCATCGCACAAGCCGGTGTTGAGGCGCTGGTCCGCTGGGACCCAAAGGCCGCAACGGAAGCCGAATTGCGGACGATGGAAGAGCATCTGGACCGAGTGGGCAAGGAAGTCGCCCAGGCCCGCATCGCCTTTGAGCGCGAGCAAAAGGAAGCCGATGCCATCGTCGCGCTGCAAAACCAGCGCATGGCAGCGGCTGAGCACTTGAACGCCCAGTTGGCTGTTGCGACCGATCCGCACAAGCGCCAGGAGCTGGAAGCCAGCCTGGGGCGGCTGATCGCGATGCTGGAAGAGATGATCCCCGAAGTGGAGCGCGAGAAGCAGGACGCTGTCGACGCCCGCTCCTTCCTGGAGATGCTGGAATCGGCCTATGCCGATGCAGGCACCAAGCTGCGCGCCGCGCGCGGGGAGCTGGAACGCGCCCAACGCGATATGCAGCGCGCCTCCCAACAGCGCGAGATGGCCGAACGCCAATCCGAAGCCGCACGCCGTGCGGCGGGTCTGGCACAGGCCACCAACGGCCTGGGCACGGCGCTGAAGTCGATGCGTGAATCTGCGGAAGCAGACCGTGTGGCTGCAGAAGCTGCGGCAGCGAAGGCACGCCTGCTGGGCGCCAGCAAGCCGGAACTGGAAGACGCCAACATCAAGGCAGCGCTGGATGCCGCTGCTGGTCGGCCTGCCATCGGCTCCTCCCTGACGGATCGTTTGGCCGCGCTGCAGGCCGCCTCCCCGCGCCAGCTGCCCCGGCCCAGCTAAGGCCGAGGATTTGGCCGCCGCTTAAAGCCACGGCACGGCAGCCGCACGACGCAACGCAGCCCAGTGGATCGTTCGGGACCGGTTTGACTCCGGCTCCCGTCGATCCGCTGGTCTGGGCGCGGGCAGCGAGGCGTAGGGTGTTAACCCGCGGACCAACTACTCGCCCGCGGGAGCGTCCTCCACAGCCACCTTCGGCTTGCGGCCACGCCGCGGCTTGACCGGGGCGGCAGGCGCGTCATCGCCAGCAGACACCCCAGCATCGCTCACCGCGGGCTCACTCACGACTGCCGCAGGTGGCGCCTGTGGCTCCGTGATCGGGATGGTGACCGGGGCAACCGCCGGACGCTCAGACCCGTCGCCAGACCCATCGGCGGCCTCGCGCGGCTCGCCAAAGCTGCGGCGCTCAAAGCCACGACCGCGGGTGCGCGGTTGCGCCTCGCGCGGGGCACTCTCGCGAGCCGGGGGATCAGAGCGCGGCAGAACGGGCACCGGCGGCAACACCGCTGGATCAATCATGCCAGGGGCGATGCCGGGTGTGATGTCCGGCTGCGGATCGGTGCCGGGGATTGTGGGCCGCGGCTCAGCGGGCGGCAGCGGCGGACGTGGCCCGCGGTCGCCACGCTCAAAGCGTCGCTCGCCACGCTCAAACCGGTCACCGCGTTGATCTGCCCGCTGGTCCGGGCGGCCATCGCCACGCTCAAACCGGGGTTGGCGCTCGCCACGCTCCGGCCGGTCGGCGCGGTCCTGACGCTCCCCTCGGTCATAGCGGTCCTGACGGTCGTACCGTTCCTGCCGCTCGGGCCGGTCGGGACGCTCCGGACGATCTTGACGGTCCGGGCGATCCTGCCGCTCCGGCCGCTCGAACCGGTCTGGACGCTCCAACGCCTCCATCGGCGGCTGCTCGCCGTCAACACCGTTACCAGCCAGGCTGGTTGCCTCCCCCAACTCCGCCTGCTCCAGCGCTTGCTGCTCGCGCAGGTGCTGCGGCACATAGGGCGGGCTGTCAGAATTGGCGTTGATGATGCGGTAGTAGTGTTCGGCGTGCTGGTAATAGCTTTCAGCAGCGATTCGGTCACCAGAACCGGCCGCGTCACGCGCCAGAGCCATGTACTTTTCGTACACTTGATAGGCATTGCCGCGCACCCGAACGTCCGGGCCGTTGGAATCGAATGTCTGGTGGCGCAAGGGCACCCGGCTGTTGCGGTTTTGCGCCATCTGGCCACCGCTATGCCCCCCGCTGTGCCCACCACCATGGTTTGGCCCGCCGGGACCCGGACCGCGGCCGCGACCGCGCTTCATATGATTGCCCTGTCTCATCACGAGCGATCCTGAAGCAGGCAAACAGTTGGGGCGAAGATCATGGACTGTGTTCTCACCGGCGCGGGGTCTGAGCGATGGTCGAAGCTCCGCTTCGACGCGGACATCACCGGCAACGACGCTCGCAACAGGCGGACAACGGCCAAGCGGTGATGATGGGAGCGGCTGTTAACCGATACGGAGGCACAGCCTGCCTCAACCGGGTGGTACCCTAGCGAGGCGAAGCCCCGCTTGGGAAGGACTTTTTGTGTCGATTATCCTGCTACCGCTGCGGCAACACAGCCGTGATCATTCCCGCCGTCACAAGGCCAAGGCCAACCACGGCAAGGCCTGTGGGCACGTCGCCCACCACAGGAATCGCGGCCAGGGTTGCCGTGGTGGGCACCACCGCTGTCACCATCGCGGTCCGCTGAGCCCCCAATGCGGCCACGGCTTTGGTGAACAAGAACACCGATGCGATGGTCGCCAGCACCCCCTGGTAGAACCCTTGTCCCAGGATCACGCCCCAGGGCAGGCGCCACACCTCACCCGTGCCGAACACCGCATAGATCGGCAAGAACAACAACAGCGACCCAACCGACACCACTGTGGCTGCGTGCATCGGCGGGACCTGCCAACGCCGGGCCAGCAATGTGAAGATCGCCCAGGAGAACGAGGCGCCAAGGAACATCCCATCGCCCACGGCCTGACGCAGGGTGCCACCAATGCTATCACCGACCAGCAGCACCACACCTGCGGCGATGGACACCAACCCCAGGGCCCGCAGTCCCGTTGGACGCTCCCCCAGTGCAACCCAGGTGAGCAGCGCGATCCACAGGGGCAGCACCCCCGGCAGCATCACGGCTCCATGATTGGCCGGGGCGCGCTCAAAGCCGTGGAACGCCAATAACACGAACCCAAGCCCAGCGGTCAGCGCCAGCACCAGCGCCCGGCCTAAGCCAGCCTGCCGCAGCCCCATCCCCTGCCAGCCGGTCATCAGCAAAAACGGCAGCGACACGGCTGCCGCGACGATGAACCGCAGCAGGGCCAGATCAAGTGGCGCCACGGTGCCGACCAATCCGGCCCGCGAAATCACAATGAACCCAGACCAAATCGCCACCACGCCTGCCGCAGCAAGGAATCCGATGGCTGTGGACGACATGCCCTTCAATGGCGGACCTCTGACGTTGTTTCGACAGCCGTGCGCCGGGCGGCTTCGATGATCGCGCCGCGCAGCAAGTCAGGTTCCTGCGCCCCAGCCAGCGCGTAGGTGCGGGCGATGATGAAGCACGGCACGCCGGTCACCCCCATCCGCCGTGCCCGATCATCATCGGCCAGCACGGCATCCACATCTTCGGGGCTGCTGAGATAGGCCTTGACGGCACCCCCGTCGAGGCCAGCGTCGGTTGCCACCTCACTCAACACCTCAACGCTGCCAACGTCGCGCCCATCCAGGAAGTACGCCGCAAACAATGCCTCCACCACGGGATCCTGGCGGCGCAGGCGCTGGGCAAAGCGGATCAGGCGATGAGCCGCCAACGTGTTGGGGGTCCGCCGGATGCGATGAAACTGGAAGGCGATGCCCACTGTCTCCCCAACCGCGGAGACATGGGCGTACGTGTCGGCCGCGCGCTCGGCAGTGCCAAACTTCGCTGCCAGATACGAACCGCGGTCCATACCCTGTGGTGGCATGGTTGGGTTCAATTGGAATGGCCGCCATGCCAGCCCAATCATATCCACCTCATCAATGTCGGTGAGCGCAGCTTCCAAGCGGCGCTTGCCGATGAAGCACCACGGGCAGATGACGTCCGAGACAACGTCTAGCGATAGCATCGGGGGGTCTCCGCTCAAGGGAAGGGGGTGTCGGGGGTCGGGTCAGGCACTGGCGCCGCGGGCCGTGACGGGCCACAGGGCCACGACACGACCAGCCTCCACCACCACCAGCCAGTCATGCAAGTTGACGGTTGGGTCGATATGGCCGGGGATCAGGTGGACACGCTCACCCGGTCGGGCCTGGTCCGGGGTCCGGCAGGTCGCATGTTCGTCAGAAAGCCGGTCAACCTGCCAGCCGTCCCGGCCCGCCACCAGCGGCACACCGCTGTCGGTCGCCACCGCCTTCAAGCCAGCGTCCAGTACGGCCCGCTCCGGCGTTGGCGCGCTGATCACAGTGGCGACCAGATGCAGGGCTTGGTCAAAGCGGACAGACTCCGGCGCCCATGTGTTGGCCGCATAGTCCGCATCCATAAACACGTAGGAGCCCGGCTGAAGTTCCGTCCAGAGCCCGCTTGCGGCTTCCAGTGCAAAGGTGCCAGTGCCAGCGCCGCCGATCACGCTGGCAACCAGACCACGGGTGGCAAGCGCCGCCTGGGTACGCCGCACGGACAGGGCTGCGGCTTCAATGGCTTGGGAGCGTTCCTGCGGGGTGCGCCGATGCTGGGCAGCGCCGTGATAGGCCTGCAGCCCATCGAACCGCAGTCCCTCGGTCGCTACCACCCGCTCCGCCAGCATGGCGGCAGGCTCGCCGGGGATTGCGCCACAGCGGTTCTGGCCGACATCAATCTCCACCAGCACACCGACCTCAGCACCAGCAGCGCGCGCGGCGCGGCCCAGATCGTCCACGGCAGCAGGATGATCGACCAGCACACCAACGCGCGCCACCCGCGCCAGACCACACAGCCGCGCAAGCTTGCCCGGACTGACCACTTCGTTGGTGACCAGCACGTCCGGCACACCACCGGCGACCAGTGCTTCCGCCTCGCCAACGGTTTGGCAACACACGCCAACGGCGCCCAAGGCGATCTGCGCCAGGGCGACATCGGCGCTGCGATGGGTTTTGGCGTGGGGCCGCAGGCGCACACCCTGGGTGGCAGCCGCCATCCGCTGCAAATTCCGCAGAAAGGTTGGCCGATCAACCACAAGCGCTGGTGTTTCAATCAACGCAACTGGATCGCCGATCCCTGCTGGTGCCCGCGCCGCCACCGATTGGTCCCCCCCCGTTCGCCCCGGCTTCCGTGATCGGACCACGCAATCTGCGGCGGCGTCCAGCGGAATGGCGCACAGCCAATCAGCGGTGGCTGCGCCGCTCACTCCAGGCAAGGCTGGCGCTGGCCGCCAGCACGATCGCCGCCCCGGCGAGGGTAATCCAGGCGGGCACCTCGGCGAATAGGATCAAGCCCAGGCTGATGGACCACAGAATGCCAGTGTATTCGAAGGGAGCGATGAAGCTGGCATCGGCGCGTGCATAGCTTTCCGTCATCAAGATTTGGGCAACGCCCCCAATCAACCCAATCGCCACCAATCGCAGCAATTGATCAGCACTGGTCATCACCCAGCCAAAGGGGATGGTGGTTAGGGAGGCGACCATCACTGTCAAGCTGAAATACAACACGATGGTGCCGGTTTGCTCCGTCTCTGACAGGCGGCGGATCTGGATCATCGCGGCCGCTGTGAGAATGGTGGAGGACAGCACCAAAAGCACCCCTAACCCTTCGCCCCCCGTCGGCAAACCTTGGCCCAGCTTGGGGGCGACGATCAGTGCGGCACCGGCCAGACCCACCAACACGGCGACCAGACGGGCGCCCCAAATCCGCTCCTTCAGCACGAAGGCAGCAAGCGCAACAATCATCAACGGCACGAGGTAGTTGATCGCCGACACTTCCGCTAGCGGCACAAGGGCCAGTGCTGCGAAGTGCAAGAACAGAGAGGCACCTCCGAACAGGCTGCGCCATGCATGCCCCATCGGACGCCGGGTCCGCCACCAACCCCTCAGACGGCCACGCCAAGACAACCATATCACCACAGGCAGCACGGCAACTGCGGCCCGAAAGAACACAATCTGGCCAGTCGGCACCTCCTGCCCCAACGACCGGGAGATCGCAGACATCAAGGCGTAACAGAAGCTTGCCGCCATCATCATGGCGGCTGCGAACAGACGGGGAGACATGCTGGAGCCCATGGCCGCGCGAGCCTAGGCAGCAGCGCCTGGAAGGTCCAGCGCGCTTGACGAGCGCCCGCATGCGCAGAGATTGCCGGTCCCGCGCAGTGCTTGCGTTGACTGGTCGCAGGCACGGGGCCTAGGGTCTTCGGCCACCAAGCACAAACAAGCAAGAGAGGGAGGCATGACCACCCATTTCCTGGTTCACGAGACCACCGACACTGTCGGGGTGATCACCGTCGAAGGTGTCGAAGCTGGCCAAGAGTTGACCGGCTGGCTGATGGACACCGATGGCACCATCACCATCGTCGCGCGCGATCCAATCCCACTGGGGCACAAGATTGCGCTGGTCGACATCAAGGAAGGCGACACGATCTTGAAGTATGGCCATGACATCGGCCGTGCTGTCGCCGCCATCGGCAAGGGTCACCATGCCCATGTTCATAACATCAAGACCAAGAGGTGGTAGTCATGGGTGCTGCGATCCCACGTTTCATGGGTTACCGGCGTGAGAATGGCTCCGTCGGTATCCGCAACCACGTTGTGATTCTGCCGTTGGACGACCTCTCCAACGCGGCGTGTGAGGCTGTTGCCAACAACATCAAGGGCACCATGGCGATTCCACACGCCTATGGCCGCCTGCAGTTTGGCGCGGACTTGGATCTGCACTTTCGCACCTTGATCGGCACCGGCGCCAATCCGAACGTTCACTCTGTGATCGTGATCGGGATTGAGCCAGGCTGGACCGGGCGCGTGGTTGAAGGCATCGCCAAGACCGGTAAGAAAGTCGAAGGCTTCTGGATCGAGGGCAACGGCGATCTGAAGTGTATCGAAATGGCCTCGCGCCGCGCCCACCAATTCGTGCAAGATGCCACTGAAAAGCTGCGCGAAGAGTGCTGGTTGAACGAACTGTACATCTCCACCAAGTGTGGCGAGAGCGATACCACCTCTGGTCTTGCCTCCTGCCCAACTGTTGGCAACCTGATCGACAAAGTCGATGAGATGGGCGCCACCACCTGCTTTGGTGAGACGTCGGAGTTGACGGGTGCGGAAAAGGTTTGCGCCACGCGCGCCAAGACCCCAGCCGTGGCTGAGAAGTTCTTGAAGACCTGGTCTGCCTATAACGACTTCATCAACGCCAACAAGACCAACGACCTGTCGGAAAGCCAGCCGACCAAGGGCAACATCGCTGGTGGCCTGACCACCATTGAAGAAAAAGCCTTCGGCAATTTCCAGAAGATTGGCAAGAAGGCGCAGTTCGTCGACGTGCTGGAACCGGCCGAGATGCCGTCGGCGGGTCGTGGGCTCTACTTCATGGACACGTCCTCTGCCGCGGCAGAGTGCGTGACGTTGCAAGCCGCCTCGGGCGCCGTGGTGCACTTGTTCCCAACCGGTCAAGGCAATGTGATCGGCAACCCGATCGAGCCGGTGATCAAGCTGAGCGCCAACCCGCGCACCGCGCGTCTGATGCCAGAGCACATCGACCTCGACGTCTCCGGCATCCTGCGCCGCGAGATGAGCCTGGATGAAGCGGGCGACCGTCTGATCGACATCATGCTGCGCACCTGCAACGGTCGCTTCACCTGTGCCGAAGCCCTTGGCCACCGCGAGTTCTCGCTGACCAAGCTGTACCGCTCCGCTTGACCATAACGTGTGTATGAGAGCGTCTTAGTCCTCTTTGATGCTCTCATACACCACAAGCAGCGGGGCATGGGCGATGCCGAGGCACCTGCCCAAGCCGAAGCCATGCGCAACGCCATGGCACCGATGGTCCAGCGCGAGATGATCGGTGACTGGGTCACCGGCGCCATGCTGGAGGCCACGCAAGCAACGCTGGATCGCAAGATCGACGCTGTCGAAACCAAGCTTGACCGGCGCATCACCGACGTGGAAACCCGCCTTAGCAGCGACACCACCCGGCCTCGCCGGCTGGAGCGGCCGGGAGGACAAAATCAATGGCGGACGTCGTTATCACGGAATTCATGGATGACGCTGCAGTGGCAGAGCTTGCCGCGCGGTTTGACACGCTCTACGACCCCAAGCTGGTGGATCAGCCGGAGCGGCTGCTCCGCGAGGTTGCCAACGCCCGCGCAGTGATTGTGCGCAATCGCACCCAGGTTCGCGGCTCTTTGCTGCTTGCCGCCGAGCGCTTGGTGGCCGTTGGCCGCCTGGGTGTTGGACTGGACAACATCGATGTTGCGGCCTGCACAGCCCGCGGTGTCGGCGTGTTTCCAGCCACCGGCGCCAATGATGTGTCCGTGGCTGAGTACGTAATGGTCGGCGCGCTGATGCTGCTGCGCGGGGCTTACTTTGCCACGGCAGAGGTGGCCGACGGCACATGGCCGCGCACCCGGCTGATGGGGCGAGAATGCTTTCAGCGTACCCTTGGTCTGGTTGGGTTCGGCGCCATTGCGCGCCATGTTGCCCGCCGGGCCCAGGCGTTTGACATGACCATTCTGGCCTATGACCCGTTTCTCAGCCCCGATGACCCGGCCCTCGCGGCCCATGGCGCGCAGCTGGTCGGGCTGGAGGCGCTGCTGGCAGCCAGCGATGTCGTGAGCCTGCACGTGCCCCTGACCGAGGCAACCACCCACCTGATCAATGCCGAGCGTCTGGCGACAATGAAGTCGACCACCATTCTCATCAACGCCGCGCGCGGCGGCGTGGTGGACGAAGCAGCCCTGGCGGACGCCCTGCGGGCCAAGCGCTTAGGCGGCGCCATGCTGGATGTGTTTGCAACCGAGCCGTTGCCAGGTGGCGGCCCGCTGGTGGGTGTGCCGAACCTGATCCTCACGCCGCACATTGCCGGTGTGACGGAGGAATCCAATGTCCGGGTCAGCACCATGATCGCGGCCAAGATTGCGGAGGCCCTGGCATGAGCGCGCCCATCTCTCTGGCCGACCTTACCGATCTCGCCAGTGCGGTGCTGGAGCGGGCGGGAACCGCCCCGGCGGCTGCCCGCTCTGTTGCCGCGGCGTTGGTGGCGGCTGATGCTGACGGGCTTGCCTCCCACGGGGTGTCGCGGCTGCCTGCCTATGCGGACCAAGTGGCCAGCGGCAAGGTCGCAGGCCACGCCGTGCCGCAGGTGGAGCGGGTGGGAGCGGCCGCGCTGCGGGTGGACGCGGCCGATGGCTTTGCCTTTCCCGCCGTGGATAGCGCAATTGCCGAGGCCCTGGCGATGCTGCCAACCGCGGGAGTGGTGACGGCTGCGATTGCCAATTCCCACCATTTCGGCGCCGC
This sequence comes from Alphaproteobacteria bacterium, assembly GCA_004292755.1. GTDB lineage: Bacteria > Pseudomonadota > Alphaproteobacteria > Elsterales > Elsteraceae > RDXE01. Next base: position 1,444 of record RDXE01000036.1, on the reverse strand, counting down.
GGGCTATGCCGTGGAGCGGATCGCCGCCAAGGGCGCCATCGGCCTCGCGTTCTCCAACAGCCCCGGTGCGATTGCGCCGTGGGGTGGCTCCAAGCCGTTGTTCGGCACCAACCCAATCGCCTTCGCCTGCCCGCGCGCGGGCGATCAACCGCCGCTGGTGATTGATCTGTCACTGTCTTTGGTGGCACGCGGCAAGGTGATGGTGGCGGCCCAGAAGGGCGAAGCCATCCCGGAAGGCTGGGCGCTGGATGCCGAGGGTCACCCCACCACGGACGCCAAAGCCGCACTCGCTGGCACCATGCTGCCGATGGGCGGGGCCAAGGGTGCAGCGCTGGTGCTGATGGTCGAATTGCTCACCGCGGCACTCACCGGCTCCAATGCCGGGTTCGAGGCATCGTCCTTCTTCACCGCCGACGGCCCACCGCCGCGGATCGGCCAATTGCTGGTGCTGATCAACCCCGGCCCGCTGTCCGCCAATCGCTTTGCGGAGCGGGTGGAGACCATCCTGACCGCAATGCTGGCAGAGCCCGGCGTCCGGCTGCCAGGGTCGCGGCGCCTCTCCTTACGCGCCAAAGCCGAGGCCGAGGGCGTGACGATCCCCCCCGCCCTGATGACCACCCTCTTGCGCTATCGCGACGGGGCGTAGCCCAAGTACGCCAGGGTGCGTTGGGAGTGGGCCAGGGGTTGTTCATCCGTCCACGGCGAGGCTGGCGATGCCCAGCCCCGCCGTGGACGCATCACGCATCGCGTTTGGTGAGTTGGAAGCCGTTGCGATGATCGCCGGTAACATAGCCCAACCGGGCGATCGCATCCAAAATCGCCGTGATCGTCGGTTCAACACGGCGGTTGGATCTATATCGCTTCGCCAAGATTGATGCCGTCAAAGGTTCATTGGCCGCGGTCAATGCAAAGATCACTTGAGCGGTTTGCTCTGCCTCTGTACCAGGGAAGGCGGGAAGCCCGCTGGGATCATCGCCCAGGCTCTTGGCCGCACCGCTCAGCGCCAATTTGTTTCGCTCATTCGGACCGCCGAACCGTTCGATTTGAAACTCTGGTCGCAGCCATCGGACCAAGCCCCTGGCCTCTTCCTGGACTCGTTCTTTGTTCAGCGCGACAATGCGGTAAAGCAGCTCCTCCTCGTCCAAATCAACCGGCCAGCCATAGGCATCAGCCACCGCTTGGTCCAGCGCATCGTGAAGCTCTTTCAAGATCAGAACCAACCCAGCATCAAAGACGCGCCGCTCATCCGGCGCCAGTGCAGTGGGGGGTGTGCCCGCCCGAATCATCTCCAGCACATTGTACAGATCGGTCAGGGTTAGATCGGAATGGTCGGCAAGGACCTGCTTGCGGTGCTGGTCCAATTGCTCAGCGATCTCGCCAATCCGATGTCGCTGTGTCTCGGTTGCGTCGGGAAACGGAAATGGGTCGAAGCAGCGGGATTTTG
>RDXE01000073.1 GCA_004292755.1 Alphaproteobacteria bacterium | reverse complement strand
ACTGTCCAGCGACAGTTCCAGGAGCGAACGCATGGCCGCGCCGTTGACAGTGCTGATTGTGGAGGATGATGCCCTGATTGCCATGGGCTTCGCTGCCGCATTGGAAGATTTGGGCCACCGCATTTTGGGGCCCGTCGCTGATTTGGACACGGCCCTGGCACTCGCCGCGGCCGACCGGCCCATGTGCGCATTGGTGGATGTTCGCCTCGGCGCCTCGGCCGATGGCGTCGATGTTGCCCTGGCTCTGCGCGAGCGGTTTGACGTGCCGTCGCTGTTTGTCTCCGGCACGCTCGACGCGGAGACCCGTGCGCGTGCCGAGTCCGCCAAACCCATCGCCCATCTCTCCAAGCCAGTGGCACCAGAAGAGATTGATCGTCGTTTGCGAGAGGCATTTGCAGCATGATTCCGAGCCGCCGTGATCTCTGTTACCGCTTGGCCCGTGCGCGCCTGGAGTTGGCCCGCGATCTGGATCGCCGCCAGCGCCTGTTGCGGGAGGGTAACCATCGCTTGCGTCAACCGCTGCAGGCTGCCCGCCTGTTTGCCTTCCTGATTCGCCAGCGCCTGCCCGAAGCCTCAGCTGAGTTTGGCTCGAAGCTGGATCAGACCCTGGATGGCTTGGACGAGAGTTGGACCAGCCTGCACGCCGCCCTCGCCGTGCCGCCCCCCGCGGTCGTGCTTGAGCCCGTGCCGCTGCAAGCGCTGTGGGATGTCGCAGCCGAACTTGGCCGCCCCTTTGTCACCCCGCTGATTGACGATCCCATCGGCATGACGGATGCGTGGCTGCTGTTCGACGCCCTTTCCCGCGCGCAGGAGGCAGGTCAGGCCCCCTGTGTGACCATGGCCGACGATACCGTGCTGATCACCCAGCGCCTGCCGGCCACCGCCCTCCAGGCGCTGCTGGGGCTGCCCGGTCATGACATCGACTCAAACGGTCGCATCAAGCTACCAGTCGCGTGAGGGAGCCGGGTGGTTTGGCGGCAGAGAGTGCTGGATGGTTTACGTGCCCTTAGCGCAGCGCGTCGAAGAACCGGTTGGTGATTGGGTAGCGGCGGTCGCGGCCGAAGGCGCGGGGGGTGATTTTCACGCCGGGGGCCGCTTGGCGGCGCTTGTATTCAGCCCGGTCGAGCATGCGCCACACCGCCGTAACAGTGGCCGGGTCGTAGCCGCAGGCGACGGTTTGAGCGATGGAGTGTTCGCCCTCCACCAAACAGGACAGGATGCCGTCTAGCACGTCATAGGGCGGCAACGTGTCCTGGTCTGTCTGATTGGGCTTCAACTCGGCCGTGGGGGGTTTGTCGATCACCCGCTGCGGGATAACGGGACCGACAGGACCCAGCGCACCGATGGGCCGGTCAACATTGCGCCATTCGCACAGGGCAAACACGGTGGTTTTGTACACATCCTTCAACACAGAATAGCCGCCACACATATCGCCATAGAGTGTGGCATAGCCAACCGACAGTTCGGATTTGTTGCCGGTGGACAGCACCATCGGGCCAAACTTGTTCGACAGCGCCATCAGCGTGACACCGCGCGCGCGGCTTTGCAGGTTTTCTTCCGTGATGTCGGGTGCACGCCCGGCCAAAACCGGTGCCAGCATCTGGTCAAACGCCGCCATCGCGGGACCGATGGAGATGGTGTCCAGTCGGATGCCAAGGGCCGTCGCCACTGCAGCGGCATCTTCCAAGCTCTCGGAGGAGGTGTAGGGCGAGGGCATCATCACCGCCCACACCTTGTCTGCCCCCAACGCATCCACGGCGAGGGCAGCGGCCAGGGCCGAGTCGATCCCGCCTGACAGGCCCAGCACCACGCCGGGAAATCCGTTCTTGGTCACGTAATCCTTCAAGCCCAAGGTCAGCGCGGCGTAGATTGCCCCCAGGCCCTGGTCATGGTCCAGCACCTCGCCAGCGCTGACCATCAGGCTGTCGCCATCGCGTTGCCAGCGGGTGAGCGAGAGATGCTCCTGGAAGGTGGGCAGGCGGGCAACCAACTTGCGGTCGCGGTTCAGGACGAAGCTGCCGCCATCGAACACCAATTCATCCTGACCACAGACTTGGTTCAGGTAGGCAAGCGGCAGCCCTGTCTCCACCACCCGCGCGACGGCTAGGCTCAAGCGGGTGTCGGTCTTGCCGGTTTCAAACGGCGAGCCGTTGATCACCACCAGACCTTCGGCACCGGATTCGACGAGAGTCTCAGCGACGTCGGGCGTCCACATATCCTCGCAGATGATCACGCCCAGGCGAAAGCCACGCACCACCACCGGGCCTGCTGGATCGCCCGCGGCGAACACCCGTTTTTCATCGAACACACCGTAGTTTGGCAGGTCCACCTTGCGACGGGTCGCAACAATGCGCCCTTCGTCCAGCAGCACTGCGCAATTGTACAGCTTGCCGTCGACCCGCCGCGGGGTGCCCACCAACAGCGCCGGACCACCATCAGCCGTGATGGTGGCCAGACGCTCAAGCGCAGACTCGCACGCCTCCACCACCGCGGGTTTCATCACTAGGTCTTCGGGGGGATAGCCACAGATGGCGAGTTCCGGGAACACCACAAGGTCCGCCCCAGCCAGGGCCGCGCGGGCGCGCCAGTCAAGGATACGGGCTTCGTTGCCGGTGATGTCGCCCAGGGTCGTGTTGATCTGAGCAAGCGCTATGGAGAGAGTATCAGCCATCTTCCTGATGCAGCAGAGTTGCGACGCCCAACAGGGTTGAGACCACAGCTGGCGCCCATGCAGCCAGTTCCACGGGAATGCGCCGGGACAGGCCAAGCGCAAACACAAGATCGGATAGGAAGTACAGCAAGAAGCCAACCAGCACACCCGCAGCGATGCGCATGCCCACCCCGCCCCGGCGACTGATCCTGAGGGAGAAGGTGGCGGCAATCAGCACCATCGCGGCCAGCAACAACGGCGAGGCGAGCAGCGCCTGATAGTGCAGCTTGTGGCGGGTTGCAGCGAAGCCCGCTTGCTCCAGCAACTGAATGAACCCTGGCAGGGCCCAGAAGCTCATCGTCTCGGGCGGTGCGAAGCTGTCCTGGATACGCTCAGCGGTGAAGTCAGAGGCAATGCGCCATTCACCCACTGGCTGGGCTGGTTGACCACTGCGGGCGAGGCGCGCATCGCTGAGAATCCACGAGCCGTCGCGCAACTGGGCGGAGGGTGCGTCGACGCGCACCTCAAAACGGCCAGCCGCGTCAAGTAGCAGCACTGTCACCCGCTCGAACCGGTCGAGCAGGGGTGCGCCACGCTCGGCATGGATCATCACCTCGCCACCATCGTCGCGTGCCTGACGAAGCCATAGTCCCGACCCAGCAATGGCCGTTTGTGGCGCCTGACCACGCACCACCCGCGCCTCCAACACCTCAAACCGCTGAGTCAGCACGGCGGACAACGGGCTCAGCATGGCAATCTTGACCGCGCCAGCTGCAACAGCGACGACAATCGCTGGTGTCAGGAACTGCCAGACCGACACGCCAACAGCGCGGGCCACCACCAACTCCGAACTGCGGGTCAGCCGCCAGAACGCCATGATGCCTGCGAACAGCACCGCAAAGGGCATCAAGTCCTGCAGCAGGCGCGGCATCTTCATCAGTGCCATGGTGAGCACCAGGGCAAGGCTTGCCTCCGGTCGGGCAGCCGTGCGGCGCAGCAACTCCAGCGTGTCTGCCACCAGGATAACGCCCGCCAGCCCGGCGAAAAACACCAGGAACCACAGCGCGTAAATCCGCGCGACATAGAGGGACAAGGTGGAAGACAGGCGCACGGTCGCGACGCTAGTGGGTTTTCGCACCGGACGGAAGCCAGCTTGCACCCGTCACTCGTCCGCCCGTGCCAGCACGCGGATGCCTGCCACGGTCTCACGCAGGCGATAGCGGGCGAGTAACGGGGCCAGATCTGGGTCGGTCGCCAGCCAGTCCAGATAGTCGAAGGATTGACCTGCAAAGCCCACCTCCTCCGCGGCGGGGGCGACCAGGATCAGCGTTGGCGGAGTGCGCAGCAGGGCGGTGCGCAGGTGTCGGCGCACGGCGCGTTCGTCGTCACTGGCCTCGGCGTCACTGCGATAGCGTGGTCGGCCATCGGCCTCGAGGGGCACGCTGCGGTAGAGTGCCTGCACCAGCCAAAGGTTCATGTACGGGCCAGACAAGCGCACCCGCGCGTCCAGCACGGCCGGAAAGTGCGGCCAGATCGAGGCGGTCAACCACAACACCGGGCCGGGACCGGCGTCGCGGCGCAGCAGGTCGGTCATCCGCCGCTCTAACGAGTGGGAGTGGCGCCCCTCCGCCACCAAGGGAGTGGTCAACACCAGGGTAACGCCGAACAGCAAGCCAGCAAGTGCCAGTGCGAGCCGCCCGCCCCATTGATCCAGCGCCAGGCCAAGTGCCAGCAACAGCGCTGCCCAGGCGGGCAGCAGATGATAGTCCCATCCCTTGCCCTGCAGCATGGCACCGGCCAGCGCGCCAAGGCCGAACAGCGCAGCTGGGCGTGCCCGTGCCACCAGCATGAGCAGCAGAAGGGCGGCCAGCAGTTGCGGGCGCTCCTCCTCCGACAGCACCATCCACGCCGTCTCCCACCCGAGGTCGACATAGTGGCGGGCGACCAACGGCACAATCTCGCTCAGCCACGGTCGCGCGATGGTGGCGAGGCCCAAGGCGACCACGCTGCCAGCGACCGCCAGTCCCCACAACTCGGGCCGGGCGAGCCACCGGCGAGGGCCAAGGACGACCAGCACCCCACCCTCTACCAGCAGGGCTGGCACCAAGTAGTAGGGCTTGATCGACAGGCCAATCCCCGCCACCACACCCGCGGTCATCGCGAGGGCGGTGGAGCACGGTTCCCCCCGCTGGCGCAGCACGGCCAACAGCAGCCAGGGCAGCGCCAAGATGATCAGGATGTGTTCGCGCTGACTGTGGTTGTGGCTGGGCAACACCACCACGGCTGCGATTGCCGCGATGACCAGGGGTACGCACTGCCCCTGGCGCCGCCACATCGCCGCGCTGAGCCCGGCACTCAACAGGATCAGGATGCCGGTCCAGGCCGATGTCGTCGCTGTGATCGACCAGCCGGTGACCCGCGCCACAGAGGCAGGCACCATGCTCAGCCAGAAGATCACCGGCGGGTTAACGTCGATCAAATCCGTATACAGCTGCTCGCCATCCAGCATGCGATCAGCGAAGGACAGGATGGCAGCCGCATCGCCATTCAGCGGCGGCCAGACGCGCATCACCAACAACGCCAGTCCCACCAGGATCGCCGCCGTCAGCACGATGGCGGCATCCAGCCCGCGCATCCCCTCAGATAAACGCTCAACGAGGGGGCTCCCCTTGAGGGGGGCGAAGCTGGTCATGACGGGCCTATGATGGATCGAGCTCAGTTACCATCTGTTCGATGCGGGGGCGCACTGGGTTATCCGTTGGCAGCAGTGTGACGAGCCGCCGCAGCAAATCGGCTGCTTGTTTGCGGTTGCCCGCCTCGGCCTCAGCGCCTGCGACGAACCACAGCGCCTCCGGGCTCTCGGGGTCGAGGGCGAGGATGCGCCGCTGCAGGGCCAGGAACTGTGGCGGCGGCGGTCCAGCCTGTGCGGCCTCCGGCGGATAGATCGAACGGGCCCACATCGCCAGCACGTCAGGCCGGTTCGGCGCGCGATCAGCGGCGTGGGCGAAGGCAGCGCGGGCCAGAGCCTCCTCCCCAATCACGCTGTAGGATTGACCCAGCCGGACCCATCCATCGACATCGTCGGGTGTGCCCGACAGGCGGGTCGCCAGATTGTCGACCATGTCGCGGATCGCCTGACGGCGCTGCTCCAGCGGTAGGGCGGCAATGGCTTCGGCGAGGTTGACCGGTGCGGGACGCTCAGCAGCTGGCAGATCGGGCAGAGTTGGACTGCCGCGCAAGCCATAGAGACCCAGCGCGCCAAGGGCAGCGATGCCCACCACCACCATACCGGCCCGCCCGGAGGAGCGGGCAAGGCCGCTCGTGCCCTCGGCCCGGTCGGCTGCAGCCAACAGGCGGCGTTGGACTTCCAGGGTTGCCGCGCGCGCCTCGTCAACACCCAGGCGACCGGATTCGGCATCGCGCGCGATCTCAGCCAATTGGTGGCGATAGACGGCCAAGGCCGGGTCGGTCACGGCCTCGGTGGTGGCGGGGCGGCGCACCAGCGGGCGGATGATCAGCAGCGCGCACAAGACGGTGAGGGCAGCGATGCCAGCCAGCAGCAACGGGCTCACGGCTGATCCTTCAGCAGGGCTTCCACGCGCGCCCGATCCGAGGCCGACAACTCTGCCGGGCTGGTCCGCTGGCTGCGGCGTTGTAGGGCAATCCACGCCCCCAGGCCGCCCAGCACCAACACCACGGCCGGGCCAAACCACAAGATCAAGGTGTGGCCAGCAACTGGCGGGCGTAGCAGGGCAAAGTCGCCATAGCGGGCCACGACGAAATCGAGGATCTGTTGATCGCTGTCGCCAGCGGTGATCCGCTCCCGCACGATCCGGCGCAAGTCGCGTGCGATCTCCGCCGGGCTGTCGTGGATCGACTCATTCTGGCAGACCACGCAGCGGATCTGGCGAGACAGATCCTGTGCCCGCGCCTCTTGACGCGGATCAGGCAGCATTTCATTGGGGCCGAACGCTGCCGCAACTGGCTGGGCCAAACCCAGTAGCAGCGACAAAACCAAAAGCAGGTGACGCATTGCTGTAGAATGGCCCGTGCCACGGCGCTACGCCAGTGGTGCGTCCTGTCGCAGGGCTCGGGCTGGAGGAGGGGCGGGTAGCTTGCGGGATTTCAGCCATTGTCTGCACTGCAGCTGTCTGTCATGGTGGACGAACGATCCTTATAGTAGACAGACGCGCTGTCGCAGCCCCTGGGGTGCTTGATGACTGACCAGACCACGGCCCGCCGCAATCGCCCCTCGGCTGACACCATCGCCGCCCATGCCGGTGGGATCGATGCGGCGACCGCGGGCGTGGTGCCACCGATCACCCTGGCCACCACCTATGCGCGGGGGGAGGACTACGCCCCCCTGGTGCCCGGCGCCATCTATGGCCGCGATGACAACCCGATTTTCCAGCGCTTTGAGTCGGTGATGGCCAGCCTTGAGGGCGCGGCCGCCACGCTCTCCTTCGCATCAGGGATGGCGGGGGTGGCGGCGATTTTCCGCGGTCTGCTGCGACCGGGCGACCGGTTGGTGGTGCAGCGCGCGATCTATTGGGGGGCCGCTGCCTGGATTGAGGAGTGGTGCCGCACCTGGGGCATCGAGCGGGTCGAATGGGACCCGGAGACGCCAATCGGCTCGGTGCTGGATCGCCCGACCCGGCTGGTCTGGGTGGAAACACCGTCCAACCCGCTGTGGCAAGTGGTGGATATCGCGGCGGTCGCAGTCGCAGCCCATGCCGTTGGTGCGCGCCTGGCCGTGGATGGCACCACCACCACCCCGATCCTGACCCGCGCGTTGGAGTATGGCGCGGACCTCGTGTTCCACTCCGCCACCAAAGCCATTGCAGGCCATTCCGACGTGCTGTTGGGCGTTGTCGCCACCCGTGTGGAGGATGCTGATTGGCAGGCGATCCGGGCCGAGCGCAAGCAGGCCGGTGCCATTCCGGGCGGGTTTGAGGTGTGGCTGGCGTTGCGCGGCCTGCGCACCTTGCCCTTGCGCATCCGCCACACCTCCGCCACTGCCTTGGCGCTGGCAACGTGGCTCGCGGCCGACCCGCGGGTGGAGCGGGTGCTGTATCCCGGCCTCACCAGCCATCCCGGCCACGCCATTGCCGCCAGCCAGATGCAGGGCGGCTATGGGGCGATGCTGTCGATTCTGACCCGCGGCGATGCGCTGGCGGTTGCCAGCCGCTGCCGCTTGTTCGTGCGCGCCACCTCCCTGGGTGGTCCTGAGAGCCTGATCGAGCATCGATACACCGTGGAAGGCGTCCACACCCGCTCCCCCGCCTCGCTGCTGCGCTTGTCGATTGGCCTAGAGGCCGTGGAGGACTTGATCGCCGACTTGGATCAAGCGCTGGCGTGAGTGCCGCGGGCCTGCACCTCGTCAAAAAAACGCGCGGCCCAGGGGGACGCGGCGATAATTTTGGCGGGGTCGGCGTCAAACAGCAGGTGGAAATCGCCCTTGCGATAATGTTGGTGGATGGCCTTCACTTTGGCCAGCGCGTCGCTCGGTGACAGCTGTTCTACCTTCTCGTAACCCTTAGCCGCGAGATACCATGCTTCCATTGCTTGAAGGCACAATTGGCAATCTTCCACGGGTGCATCTTTGGGTGGGGTGACGCCTTTAGCGCCGCCATAATTGACGGCGGCCCACGCATTCCAGGATTTTGGCGGTCCACTCGAAACTTCGCTTGGCACAGCGCGTTCGCTATCGATCAGCAGGATCGCCGTGTCTCCCTTGTTGCGACGCTTGATGTATTCCCGCAACGCATCGTGCCGACCGCCAGCAGCAACGACGCGCGGCTTGTGCTTTATCTGAAGTTTCTTGAAAAGCTGCTGGAATGCCTGAGTTAAATCAGGCCCCTGCTGTTTTGTCGTATTGCCTTCGACGATCAGATAGTATCTCACCAGCGCTTTCCCCCAATGCCACCCCGGAGCCAATAATCTCCGAGTGAATATCGCTCCAGTGAGTCACCCAACTCAGCCTGACTTAGACGGCTAACCGTCGTTTTTTCTTCCTCTCGATCAAAAACTAGAATGCTTTCTGGAGTGTCTGAAAACATATCTAGGACAAGATCTGAATGAGTCGTAATAATAATTTGAGCTCGTGCTGATGCCTTTTTGATCAAGTCGATCACGCTGCGCAGCATGTCTGGATGCAGGCCCAATTCAGGTTCCTCTATGCAAACAATACTTGGCAGTGTTGGATGGTGTAGCAATGCACCGAGGAAAATATATCTCAACGTTCCATCTGAGAGATGACGCATGCTCATCGTCACGCCATTCTGGACGAAGAAAGGGTCCAGGGCGGTGCTGCGAATCTTGGGGAAAACATTTTCAAGATCGGGTAAAATCTCTTGAACAAATTTCATGAAGGATCTTTGTTCCTGTGGATGTTCATTTAGATCGTGAAGTATCGATAAGAAATTACTATAGTCTGGCTCATAGAGAGGCTCAGAAGAGACGTGCTTTTGACTGGCGCGCATAATGTTGTTTGGGCCGAAAACCCAACTATCATAGAGTCTGAAACCGCGCAAAAAGCGATTTAGATACTTGAAAGAGGTCTGTCCATTCATTCGTGCTGCTCGTTCGATTATCGATAACCGCCTATCATCATCGTCAGTCTCTAAAAGATCTAATGTTCCATTCTGGCTCAAGTATTGCTGACCGCTAGTGCTTTCCTCAAATAGCTTTTGAATTTTGCCAACGGACCCGTCATTTTTGACGGTTGTCTCAAAGAAAGCAGTGTTTTTCCCGTGGTTCCGCAGTTCAATTCGATGGTTCAAATCAACATTGAGTCGATCTACTGGTATTTCAAAATGCGCATCGATTGCGATTGGTAGAGTATGATCTCCAGAGAACCGGTGCCGCCACTCATCAAATGTATTCTCCTGATTCAGGTAGCTCATGAAATTGTAAGTAGTGGCCTGTAGGACTCTCAGAGCCTTCAGAAAATTGGTTTTGCCAGATCCATTTGCCCCAATCAAAACATTCAACGATCTCAATTCGATTGAAGGCGCGTCAGGCGCAAAGCTCAAAAAATTACTTAGACGAAGAGACTTTAGCATTCGAGGTCTTCCTCCCAATCTCACCCAACCCGTCGTTCCAGCCACAGCACGGTCGCGAGGGCGAGGGTGGCGAGGGTGCCGAGGACCAGGGCGAGGCCGTGGCGGGGGGCCAGATCGATGGCCCAGCCTGCGATCAGCGGGCCGACGACACTGCCAGTGGTATAACATGCGATGACGGCTGCGGCGACGCTGGCAATGCCGAGATCGCGGGTCTCGCGCCCGACGCGGATCATGGTGAGGGTGTAGAGGCCGCCACCGACGGCACCCCACAGGGCGGCCAGCGCCAGCATCAGCGCGAACCAGTCGAGGGCAGCCGGCAGGGCGAGGGCGGAGAGGATCAGGGCCACCAGCGACCCGCGGGCCAGCTGTCGCGCGGGCAAGCGATCAGCCGCCCACCCCAGTGGATATTGTACCGCAAAGCTGCCAAGCGCGATCGCGGCAGCAACCGCAGGCGCTGTCGTCTCGGCTGCCCCGGCGTCGAGCGCTTGCACCGTGCCAAGGGTGGAGAGGCCTGCTTCAAACACGCCGCCCGTTGCGGCCAGCACGGCCAGTGCTGGCACCACGGCCACCATGCGCAAGAGGGATCGCGGCGGCGCGCCAGCCTCCCGCGCGACACCAGAGAGGCCGAGCACAGGCACCACAGCCGCCACAGCGCAGGCCCAGGCGATGGGTGCCGCGGTGCCCAGGGTCCAGCCCATCACCACGGGGATCAGCGGACCAACTGCCAGGGCTGCGGCAAGGGCAGTCTGGTAGAGGCCCGTGATGCGACCCAGCCGTTCCGGCGGGGCATGGGCGGCGATCACGGCCTCGGCTGCCACCCACAGCAACGCACCCGCCGCCCCATTTATCACAGCGGCAAGACACCAGGCACTATAGTCACGGGTGATCGTTGCCCACACCGTGGCAAGCGCGGATACGGCAATCGCCAGTTGAAAGCCGCGCAATGTGCCGATGCGGTGCAGAATCCGCGGCACCACCCAAGTCATCGCCAGCACGGCTGCGAAGGGCAGGGCGGCGTAGACACCGATGGCGCTGGCATCCAGCCCCTGGCGGTCCATCTCGACGGCGATCAAGGGGCCGGTCATGCCCATGGGAATGATCGCGATGATGGTCGCTAGCGCCACCCGCCAAAGCGCACTGCCGTTCATTCCACCCCACTCACTGCTTACCCAAAGGTCGCTGCGGCGAAGGGATAGAGTGGTTGACGGGTCCGTGTGAAGTCACTTGCGCGCTTGATGGGGGAGCACAGCGCCCCCGAATCAACCACCACCACGGCGCGGGCAATTGGCTCAAAGGCGGCGCGGAAGTGCTGCATCGACTTCACGGCCAAGGTTTTTGCCGCGCGCGGGTCGATGCCCATGGTGATGAACTGCTCCACCTCCTTGGTTTGAGTCGGGTGGCTGACGACCACCACGTCGATGCCACCGATCCGGAGGGTCATGGATGGGCCGTGGCTGTAGCGCGCGCCGCCACCCATCGGGCCGCGGGCGACAAAGCTGCCATCGGTCAGCGCAATCACCCGCCCGGTCACAGTCAGCGGACCGCCGCCAAACCGTGGGTCGGTGTGACCGCCCAGTTGCAGCGTCACGTCGGCCCCTGGTCCGGCGGCCAGGCCTGCTTGCACAGCCGCTGGGTCCAGAATGGCGTGCAGCGCGGCCTCCTGCAGGTCAGCCGCGATCATCGCGGCTAGCAGCGCTGTGGCATCCATGTAGGCGCCGCCGCCGGGATTGTCCGCATAGTCCGCGATCACCAGGGGTTGAGTGGCGCCAGCTTCCTCGGCTTTCGCGCGCGCGACGGCATCTGCGATGGTCAGCAGCCGTGGCTTCAAGCTGTCATAGTCGCGGGTCTGCCAGATCCAAGTGGCAAAGCGCTGGGCGAGGGTGAGGGCCGCATCCGGGTCGCCATCAGTGGTAACGGCAACCGATGGGCCGACATCGCGAATATCGGCTGAGCTGAACCCGGCTTGAAGGGAGACCACCAGCGCCTGCCCCGCGGCCTCCACAGCGTCGGCATCAGCCAGGGCGCGCAGCATCGGGCTGTCATCGGGCACAGACGCTGTGCGCCCATGATCCAACCCTTCCAGTTGCGGCGGTTGCACCAGTCGGCACACCGGTCGCACCTCACCGCGCATGGCACGGTCCAAAAGCGCCCCACCCTGGTGCATGCGCTCATAGCCATCAATGTGTGGATAGGTCCGGTAGGAGATCAGAGCATTGGCATTGGCGGCCATGCGCTCAGTGGCGTTGGCGTGCAGGTCCAGAATCGCGATGACAGGCTTGTCGCCCATCACAGCGCGCAGGCGTTCCAGCAACTCGCCTTCGCCATCCTCCTCATCCTCCAGCACCATGGCGCCGTGCAGGAACAGCAGGGCACCATCGCTTCCCGGCGCCGCCGCCAGGATAGGCGCCAGGATCGCCTCGAACGCGGGACGGGTGACCACGCCAGACGGCGTTGCTGACGCTGCAATCGGGTGGCGCAGCTGCCAGCCATAGCGCTCCGCACACTCAAACGCAGCGCCAAGCCCCGTCCGGGTGCCGCGAAACCGGTCAACCACGCCATTGTCATGGGTCAACACGAAAGCGGCGAACGCGTCCAGATCGGTCCGCCGGGTGCTGAAGGTGTTGGTCTCGTGCATGACCATGGCGGTCAGAACCGTGGCGTTCATGGTGTGTGTCTCCAACAGACTGGTGAGCAAGCGACCACTAGGACAGCCAGCAGGCCGCGCGATGGTCGGGGCCGCGCTCCACCAACGGTGGGGCTTCGATCCGGCAGCGTGCCATGGCGTGTGGGCAGCGGGTGTGGAAGTGGCAACCCGGTGGTGGATTGGCGGGGCTTGGCACATCGCCTTCCAGCACGGCGCGGCTGCGCTGGGCGTCTGGATTGGGCCGGGGGGCTGCAGCCAGCAATGCCTGTGTGTAGGGGTGCTGCGGGGCAGCGAACAGCCGCCGCGCGGGTCCAGTTTCGACAATGCGCCCGAGATACATCACCGCGACCCGCTCCGCCACATGGCGGACAACGGCCAGGTCATGGCTGATGAACAGGTAGGCGACACCGAACTCCTGCTGCAAATCCAGCATCAAGTTGATCACTTGTGCCTGGACCGAGACATCCAGTGCCGAGACCGGTTCGTCGGCCACGATCACAGCCGGTTGCAAGGCCAAGGCACGGGCGATGCCAATACGCTGGCGCTGCCCGCCGGAGAATTCATGCGGATAGCGGTCAATTGATTCCGGACGCAGACCAACCTTGTCGAACAGAAACGCCACCCGCTCCCGCGCTGCAGGTCCCGAGGCGAGGCCGTAGTTTTCCAGCGGCTCTGCCACGATCGCACCAGCAGTCAGCCGGGGGTTCAGGCTGGAGTAGGGGTCCTGGAACACCGTCTGGATGCGGCGGCGATGGTCCCACATGGCCCGCGGTGACAGGGTGGTGACATCCGTGCCGCTAACGATCACGCGGCCCGCCGTTGGCTCCACAAGCTTGAGGGTGGCGCGCCCAACGGTTGACTTGCCGCAGCCACTTTCCCCCACCAGCGCCAGGGTCTCGCCAGCCTCGACGGCGAAGCTGACCCCATCGACAGCGCGGACCTGTCCCACGGTTTTGCGCAACAACCCGCGCTTGATCGGGTAGTGCTTGACCAACTCAATCGCTTCGAGGACAGCGCTCATAACGGCTCCGCCGCGACGCGCGCGGCCTCCCAACAGGCGACAGCGTGGCCGTCCTCGGCTGCCATCAGTGGCGGTGTCTCAGTGCGGCATCGGTCCGTGGCGAAGGCGCAGCGTGGCGCGAATGCGCAGCCATTGATCGAGTGGGTCAACCGCGGCACCAGTCCTGGGATTTCCGCTAGGCGTCGTCGGGTGCCGTTTTCTGGCAGCGCTTCATCCAGATGGGGCAGCGCGCGCATCAAGCCGCGGGTGTAGGGGTGGCTTGGGCTGCGGAACAGCGTTGAGACCGTGGCGGTCTCCACCACGCGGCCCGCATACATGACAATCACCCTCTGACAGGTTTCGGCGACCACGCCCAAATCATGGGTGATCAGCACGACGGCCGCCCCAGTGCGCTGCTGCAAATCGCTGATCAGCGTTAGGATCTGGGCTTGGATGGTGACATCCAATGCGGTGGTCGGCTCATCGGCAATCAAGATGTCCGGCGTGCAGGCCAGCGCCAGGGCGATCATCACCCGCTGGCGCATGCCGCCGGACAATTGATGTGGATACTCGCCTGCGCGCCGGTCCGGATCGGGGATACGCACCAGGGTGAGCATCTCAACGGCATGGGCCCAGGCTGCCGCGCGGGACAAGCCGCGGTGGCGGCGCACGCTTTCGGCGATTTGGGTACCGACGGTCAGCACTGGGTTCAGGCTGGTCATCGGCTCCTGGAAGATCATCGCGAGACGGTCGCCGCGTAGGGCCGCCATCTCGCGCTCCGACAAGCGGGTGAGGTCACGACCGCCATAGTGGATATGGCCGCGCGCAATCTCAGCGCCACGCTTTGGCAATAGACGCAAGATCGACAGCGCCGTCACGCTCTTGCCGCAGCCGCTCTCGCCAACAATGCCCAGGGTCTCGCCGCGCGCGACGGCAAAGCTGATGCCGTCCACGGCGTGGATGTAGCCGGAGCCTGCCCGAAAGCGAATCGCGAGGTCCTGAACCTCGAGAACAGTGTCACTCATAGCCGCCGTGCCACCCGTGGGTCGAGCCGATCACGCAACCCATCACCTAGAAGGTTGACCGCCAGGACTGTCAGCGCCAGGAACGCCCCTGGGATCAGAATGATCCAGGGTGCGTTCAAAAAGAACGACCGGCCCGACGCGATGATGTTGCCCCAGCTGGGAATCTCCGGCGGCACGCCTGCACCCAGGAAGGACAGGCCCGCCTCGGTGAGGATTGCAGCGGCGCAAATGTAGGTTGCCTGCACAATCAAGGGGCCGATGGTGTTCGGCAGAATGTGGCGCACCAGAAGCTTGGGGGTGCGCGTGCCGCCAGCAATCGCCGCCTCCACATAGGGCTGTTCGCGCACCGACAAGACGATGGAGCGGACGAGGCGCACCACCCGCGGCACCTCAGGGATGAGGATGGCGACGATCACCAGAAACAGACTGGCTTTGACCAGTGCGATCAGGGCGATGGCCAACAGGATCGACGGGATCGCCATGATCCCGTCCATCACCCGCATCACAACGGCATCGACCCAGCGGAACCACCCGCACAACAGGCCCAGCAGCAGGCCGATCCCCGTTGCCAGCACGGCGACGATGAAGCCAACCAATAAGCTGATGCGCGCCCCCCACAAGGTCCGGGCGAAGACATCGCGGCCTAGATTGTCGCTGCCGAACCAGAAGGTTTCCGATGGTGGGCGCAGGCGCCGCACAGTCTGCATGCGCAAAGGGTCACCGCTGATCCATGGGGCCGCCAGCGCCAGACCAACCAGCACCAGCAGGATCAGGCCGCCGAGGATAATGGTTGGATTGCGCACCGCGAAGGTGACCGCCCGAGCGGGCCAAGATGGCGGCGCCGAGGCAGGGGTGAGGCTGGCGTCAGTCATGATTGGCCCTGCCATCGGCTAGTACCGGATGCGCGGGTCGAACGCCGCGTAGCTGATGTCGATGAGCAGGTTGACCAGCACCTTGACGCCAGCAAAGACAATGATCAGCCCCTGGATGATTGGATAGTCGCGCTTCAGGATCGCATCCACCGTCAATCGCCCGAGGCCTGGAATGTTGAAGACGGTCTCGGTGATCACGACGCCGGAGATCAGCAGGGCGATCGCGATACCAATCACCGTGAGGATCGGAACTGCCGCGTTTTTCAGTGCGTGCAGCAGCAGGGTCCGCCGCGTGCTCAAGCCCTTGGCACGGGCGGTGCGGATATAGTCTTGGTCCAACACCTCCAGCATGGCGGCGCGGGTGATCCGCGCGATCAGCGCCATGTAGGTGAGGCCCAGCGCAATCGACGGCAGCACGAGGGACCGCGCCCACTCGCCCAGCCCCTCGGCAATGGGGCGATAGCCTTGCACGGGCAGCCAATCCCGCTCCACGGCGAACAACCAAATCAAAACATAGCCGAACACAAACACAGGCAGCGCAAAGCCGAGCACAGCGATGATCATCACCACCCGGTCGATGATCGTGCGCGCTTGCCACGCCGCCAGCACGCCCAGTGGGATCGCCGTACCAACAGCCACAATCAAGGTGGTGACGGTAAGTGCCAGGGTTGGCTCTAGCCGCTGGGCAATCAGCGTGGTGACCGGCAGGTTGGAGAAGATCGAGGTGCCAAGGTCCCCTTGCAGCAACCGGCCCACCCACAGCACGAATTGGGTCAGCAGCGATTGGTCCAAGCCCAGCATGCGGCGAACATTGGCGATGTCCTCCGGTCGCGCCTCATCACCGGCGATAATCGCAGCCGGGTCCCCAGGGGCCAGCCGCAGCAGCAAGAACACCGTGATCGCCACCACGACCATCACAGGAATGACGGCGAACAAGCGTCGCAACAAGTATGAGGCCACCGGCGGCTCTCCCGCGGTCAATCAGATCAGAAAGGTCGGCACAAGACGCACGCGCAGACGGGGTGAGCCACGCACCCCGTCTGCACTGGTGATCACCGGCGTTCGATGTTCCAGAACACTGCGATGCCCGCGATTGGCACCACACCGCTGACCCGGTCAGAGCGGAAGGCCATCGGCTGCGTCCACTGCCCGAACGGCAAGTAGGTCACAACCTCCATCGCCCGGGCATGAAGCCGGTCGGCGATGGATTGACGCTGGTCGGGGGTCGCGAAGGCGAACTCGCGGCGCAACTGCTCCACTTGCGCATCGCAGGGCCAGCCGAACCACTCGCGCTCGCACGCCGCCCCGACGGACAGGTGGAAGGCCGGGTTCGCTGTCGACGTACCCGATGTCGTGGTGACGAAGATATGCCAACCGCCCTGGGCGGGGGGCTCCCGGCGGGCCCGGCGGGTGACCACAGCACCCCAGTCCATTGCTTGCACGTCCAGGGTCAGCCCAGCTTCGCGCATCTTCTGGATCAACACCTGGGTGGAGGGGTTGATGGTGTGGTGGTCGGTGGCATGCAGAACAGTGATGGGCTGCCCAGTGTACCCCGCTTCACGGAAGGTCGCCCGGGCACGTTCGACGCTGGCATTCTTGATCCGATCACCACCGGCGATGCTTTGCACCCCGGCGCCGCAGATGAACATCGAGGGGCAAACGTCATAGTATTCGGCATTGCCGATCACGCCCTCGAGGAAATCCTTCTGATCGATCAGGTACTGCATGCCCTGGCGGAACTTCATATTGTCCATTGGGGCGTGCAGATGGTTCAGGCGGATCAAGCCGTGATGGGTTGGGATGCTGCCCAAACGCATCAGTTGGACATTGCGTGCACGCTGTAACTGCCGCAGGAAGTCAATCGACGGCTGCTCCAGGTAGTCAATCTCACCAGCGATCAGCGCTTGCACGGCAGTTTGACCATCGGGAATCCACACCAGTTCCACGCGGTCAACCTTGGCAACCTTGCCACCGGCCAAACCGGATGGCGCCTCGCTGCGGGGACGATAGGTCGGGTTGCGCTCGTAGATGGCTCGTGCACCAGGCTGCCACTGATCGCGTAGGAACTTAAACGGGCCGGAGCCAATCACTTCGGTGATCTGGGTATTGGGATCGGTGTCAGCTTCTTGCTTGCGCATGATCACCGGGACCGACGTACCGGACTTACCAAGGGTGTCCAGCACCAAGCCGTATGGCTCGCTCAGGCGCATGGTGAAAGTGCGCGCGTCCACGGCCGACAGGTCGGTCACAAAGCTGAACAGACGTCCGCCCGGACCATCGCGTCGGGACCAGCGCCGGAGCGAGGCGATAACGTCAGCAGTGGTGACTGGGCTGCCGTCGTGAAACTCCAACCCCTCGCGCAGGGTGAAGGTCCACAGCAGGCGGTCGGGGGAGACGGAATAGTCCCCAACCATCTGCGGGCGCGGGACGCCATCACCATCAACGCCGAACAGAGTGTCATAGACCAGAAGACCGTGAATGCCGGTGATCGTCGCCGTCGTCCAATGCGGATCGATCGAGCGCAGATCAGCGTGCATCACCGCGCGTAAGGTCCGCGGTTGGCCCTGGGCCAGGGCGTTGGTCTCACCAACCAGCGGCGACAGGCCAATAAGCGACGTCGCAATGCCTAAAGCCAGCGCCGTTCGGCGCAGCAAGGTCCACCCCATGTGTCACTCCCCTCGTCTGGTGCCAACCGATCATCTCCCCAGAGACCAGTTGCACGAAGTTGGGAGTGTGGGGCTTCAAGCCGCCCGAGGCAACCGCCTAGGACCAGCCAGCGTCGAAGCCGCCGCCGCCACCAAACCCGCCGCTGCCGCTGAAACCGCCGCCACCAAAGTCGCCACCCCACGACCCGGCATCGCCACTGCCGCCGACCAGACCAACGCCGCCGCCGCCAAAGCCAGCCCAACCGCCACCAAACCCGTCGCTTGAGCCACCGCCTGGCCCGGAGGAGGCGGGACCGCCGCGGTCGGCGCCGCTGCTGCTGCCCCCGCTGTCAACGTCTACACTCACCGCTGGTGTCGCAGGAGTGGTCGAACCGGTCGCGGGCGTCACGCTTGGCGTCACTGCCACTGGCGGAGGTGTGGGAGCCGGTGTCTGCGGTGGGGTGGTGGTCGCCGGTGGCGTCGGCGTGCTTGGCGCCGGAGTGCCCGGCGTTGTCGGTGCGGACGGCACTGTGGGAGCCGTCGGCACTTGAATGCCTGGGCTGCTGGGCGTGCTGAGTGCCGTGAGCACGCTGCCATCCCATGACAGCATTGCGGCCGTCCAGACACCGTCCAAAATCACTTGCGGGGCGCCCGCTGCTGTGTTGGACGCCGTGAGCGTGACTGTGGTTCGGCTGTCGGCAGTGGTCAGCGACAGGCCGGGGGTCTGCGCCGCACCTGTGCCGACGATCCGCACCTCCACCCGATCCCCAACCTGGAAGTCGGTGATGCGGTTGGTTCCGCCGTCGCCGCGCAGGATCTGGAAGACGTCGTTGCCAGCGCCGCCAGTCATCACGTTGGTGCCAGCACCACCGTCCAGCGTGTCGGACAGGGCGCCGCCGGTCAGGCTGTCATCGCCACCGCTGCCGAGCAGCAGGTTCGGCAGAGAGTTGGAGCCAAGGATGGAGTCGTTGGCGCTGCTGCCGGGTTCATAGTTCAGCTGCTCAACGATCGTGTCCAGCATGCGAGAGGGGTTGGCTGGCGGCTCACCGCGTTGCAGGCGGTCTGCCACATCCATCCCGTTCACCACCGAACCCCACACGGTGTACTGATTGTCCAGGCTGGCTTGGCGGGTGTAGGTGATGAAAAACTGGCTGTCGCCCGAGGTTGGGCTTTGGGCGCGCGCCATGCCAACGGTGCCGCGCTCATAGGGCGTGGCGGTGAATTCAGCGGGCAGGGTTTGACCAGAGCCGCTGCGGCCGGTGCCCGTCGGGTCGCCCGTCTGGGCAACAAAGCCGTCGATCACCCGGTGGAAAATCTGGTTGTCGTAGAAATTCTGGTTCGACAGCTGCACCAGCCGGGCCACTGTCACTGGCGCTAGGTCCGGACGGGTTTGGATCGTGATCCGACCGAGATCGGTGACAATGGTAAAAGCTTGAATCGTCGCCATGGTGCTGCCCAACCAGAAATCGCGTCTGGCCGGACCCTAGCAAAGCGATAGCCCCGAGGCCAAGCCCCACGGCGTCAGATCACCAGTGCCTGACCGTCGCGCCTAAGATCGGCCGCCGCGAAGCGCGAGCCGCTGGTTGGATCGATGCCGATGATGCCAAGGCTGCCGCGTGCCCCCCACCCGCCAACTGGCTGCACTGGATGGCCCAGGCCTGCCAGCGCTGCCATGGTTGCGTCGCCCACTCTGGTTTCGATCGACAATTCATAGGTTTCGCTGTGGGGATGGTTGGAATAGGTGCCATCCTCGTGATGGGTCCAGCGCGGACACTGCATGGCCTCGGCCTCGGTGAACCCATGGTCAATCAGGCCGACCAGGGCTTGCAGATTGGACTGCACTTGGGTGTCACCACCGGGCGTGCCCAGCACCCAGCGCAACGAGCCCCCCTCTGCAATCGACTGGCCGGGGCCGGAGACCATCACCGGGTTCATGGTGTGGCGCACCCGGCCGCCCGCGACGAAGTCGTTGGGGTGACCAGCCTCGGTATGCCAATAGGTCATGCGGTTGTTCAGCAGAATGCCAGTGCCCGGAACCACAACCTGGGCGCCATACATCATATTCAGGCTTTGCAGCTGCCCTACAGCGTTGCCATCAGCATCAATGATGCAGAAGTGCGTGGTGTCGCCACTGCGATGGCGTGGCACCGCGCGCGGAATGGAGCGACCAGAGCCTGTAGGGTCGAACGCCCACGCATCGCCGGGTGCGATGCTGGTGGCGGCACGGTCCAGCGCGATGCCGCGCGCCCGCTCCGCTGCATAGGCTTTGGACAATAGCCCCGCCAGTGGCATGTCCACGAGGTCTGGGTCGCCAAGATAGGCTTCCCGGTCAATGAAGGCGAAGCGCTTGGCCTCCACCATGATGTGGATCGCCTCGGCGGAGAGCGGCGGCAGCTCCCCAACCGGAAAACATTCGACCAAATTCAGCATTTGCAGCAGCGTGACGCCCGAGGAGTTGGGCGGCGCCTCGTAGACCGTGTGGCCGCGATACTGGGTGTGAATCGCCGCTTCCACCCGCAGGCGGTGACGATCAAAATCCTCTGCTTGAAACCATGGCCCCATGGCGACCATCGCCGCGCGCATCGGGCCTTTGTAAAAGGCGTCGCGGCCCTCCCGTCCAATCAACCGGTAGCTGGCGGCCAGATCGCGGTTGCGCCGCACCTCACCCGGCCCCAGCGGGCGTCCGGCGGGTGCAAAGATAGCTGCCGCGTCGCCTGTGTGCAGCGCCGCGTACTTAGCCGTCATCTGCGCCTGGAAGTGGCTCACGGGCACACCATCCTCGGCCAGGGTGGCTGCGGGCTCAATGCAGGCAGCCAGGGGAAGGCGGCCCCAGCGGCGATGCGCCTCCAGCATGGCATCGACGAGCCCTGGAACAGAGGCGGAGGTCAGCCCCGTCCGGGCGATCCCCTCCCGCGCTCGCGCGGCCAAGGGAGCGGCGCCGGTGCCGTTCAGCACCATGACGTCGCGGCTGTTGGCCGGGTGGACCATGATATAGCCGTCACCGCCAATGCCGGACCCATTGGGTTCAGCCACACCAATCGCAAAGCCAACAGCAATGGCGGCATCAATGGCGTTTCCACCTGCCAACAACGTGCGAATACCGGCCATCGCTGCCAGCGGGTGGTTGGCAACCACAGCCGCGCGTCCCATCCGCACGGGATCAAAGGCATCGGATCGGCGACCGTGGGGGGACTGGGACATCAAGCTTGCCTCGCGCTGGGTCACCAATCGATTGGTTCCATGTCAAAGGTGACGCGAACAAGGGGCGTTTGCGCAAGCATCAATGCGGCACTGACATATCAGTGTCATCGACCTCCGCCATGGTGCGCGCCACAGCGAATGGGAGAGCATCATGCGGCAGGTATTGGTAGCGGCAGCAGTGGTCGGCCTGGCGGGTGCCAGTGCGGGCATATCCCCCGTGATGGCGCAAACCGCCGGCATCACCATTGAGCAGTACCGCTCTGACGATCCGATGCTGTCGCTTGGCAGCTTTGCCTTCGCGGGCGGCAAGACGCTGGCGCTGACGGTTGGCGTCGGTTCCGGTGCATTCCGCCGCCCCACGGACCCGCCGTTTCAGATTTGGGCGGTGGGCGACCGTGGTCCGAACATTGCCTGCTCCGAAGCCAAGGAGGTGACGGGTGTTGAGCGCGCGACCCTGTGCGCAGCTGCCAACAATGGCCGGATTTATCCGCGGCCGGGCTACTCCCCTTCGATCTACGGGTTGCGGTTGCTGCCGGGTACCGGGCGGTTCGTGGTCACCGATGTGTTGCCGATCAAGGATGCCAGCGGCGTGCCCGTTGATGGCTTGCTGAACCCGCTCACGGTTGCGACAACGGAAATCCCGCTCGATGGCGCCGGTGCTCGCCTCGCTCAGAACGCCAACGCAGTGGATGCTGAAGGCGTCGTGCGCTTGGCCGATGGCTCCTTCTGGGTGGGGGAGGAAAACGGCCCGTCCTTGATCCAGATCTCGGCCGAGGGTCGGATACTGGCCCGCCATGTACCCGCCGGGACGGAAGGGGATTTCCGCGGCGCGGCCTATCCGGTTCAGGGCACCTTGCCAGCCATCCTCGCCAAGCGCGCCACCAACCGCGGCATTGAATCGATTGCAATCGATCCCGACGAGCGGCTGATTTGGACGATTGTCCAGAACCCGCTGATGAACCCCGATGCCGCGGCTTATCGCGACGCCCGCAACGCCCGCATTTTGGCGTTTGATCGCGCGGCTGGTCGCGTCGTTGCGCAGTATGTGTATCAAATGGAGCCGGTTAGCGCCTACCAGCGGGATCGGGCAACCACCAACAACACCGTCCGCATCTCTGAGATGCTGGCGCTGGGTGGCGGGCGCTTCGTCGTGCTGGAACGTACGGAGCTGACCACCAAGCTGTACGAGATCTCCGTCGCTGGGGCGACCAACATCCTCGGCACCCGCTGGGATGACGCAGCAACCCGCCCGAGCTTGGAGCAATCAAACGATCTCGCCCCCACGGGCGTTGTCCCCGTTGCAAAGACCCTGCGCTTTGACAGCCATCTGCACCCGGAAATCCCGACCAAGATTGAAGGGTTGGCGATCCTGGGCGATGGGTCGCTGATGATGATCAACGACGATGACTTCGGCATCACCGGCGGCTCCACAATCATCTCGGTCGTCCGCGGGACCGGCATCCGGATGCAGTAGCACTCCACCGTCCGGAGAGACACGCTCTTGGCCCCCTGCCGGATGCCCGGCAGGGGGTTTGATTGTGCGGATGCAGTTCGCCAACCGTCTGCAAGGCGGACAGCAGCGCACCGCGACCAGGACAGTCATGGGTGACAGTGCGCGCGGCGCTTGGCTTGAGCGCGTGTTCTAGCACCAGTCACGCAAGATCGCTCACCCCGGTAGAAACGCCGTTGCGCCGTCGGGGGTGCTGAGCAGGCGGACGGGGCTGCGGTAGAGGGCTTCCAAGCGCGCGGTGGTGAGGGTGCTGGCCGGTGTGCCCTGGGCGAGGCTCTGACCGTCGCGCAGCAGCAGCACGTGATCGGCGACCGCCAGGGCTTGGTTGGGGTCGTGGGTGGTGAACAATACCGCCAGCCCGTCCTGGGCCAGCTGGCGGATCTGGCGCATCACCTGCCCTTGGTTGCCGAAGTCCAAGCTGGCGGTTGGCTCGTCCAGGATGATCGCCTTTGGTTGCTGGACCAGGGCGCGCGCCAGCATCACCAATTGCCGCTCACCCCCGGACAGGGTGGTGATTGCCCGGTCCGCAAGATGGGCGATGCCCAAGCGGTCGAGGGTTTGGTGGGCGAGGGTGTGGTCCCCTGTGGACGGGCGGCTGAATGGACCTGCATGGGCCGTCCGTCCCATCAACACGATGGTGAGGGCCGTGAAGGCGAAGGCGGTCGCGGCACTTTGCGGAACATAGGCCAGCCGGCGCGCCCGCTCCGCTGGTCGGAAGTGGGTGAGCGGTCGGTCAGTCACCAGCACGCGCCCGCCCAGGGCTGGCAGCAGGCCCAGCACGGTTTTGAGCAAGGTGGTCTTGCCGCTGCCATTGGGGCCGAGCAGGGCCAACACTGTGCCTGCTGGAACCTCGAAACTGACGTCGCGGCCAATCATCCGTCCGCGATGGCCGAAGGCCAATTGCTCCGCCCGCAGCATCACGCCCAGCCCCGGCGAGCCGTCGCCAGCAGCCACAGGAACACGGGCGTGCCAATCACGGCCGTGAGGATGCCGAGGGGCAACTCCACTGCCGCCATGCTGCGCGCCAGGGTGTCGATCAAAAGCAGATAGGCGGCACCCAGCGCGGCTGTGACGGGTAGCAATCGCCCGAATTCTGGTCCGACCAGAAACCGGGCGAGGTGGGGCACCACCAATCCAACCCAGCCGATCACGCCCGCAGCAGCAACGCTGGCCGCTGTCACCAACGTCGCCGCCATGACAATCGCCACCCGCAAGCGCCCGGTGGCAAGGCCGAGGGCGCGCGCTTCCTCCTCTGGCAGGGAGAGGGCGTCCAGGCGCCAGCGCAAGGCCAGCAGCACGAGGGTGCCGAGGGCCACCGGCGTCAGCAGCGGCAGCACATCCTCCGGCGCGGTGCCAGCCAGGCTGCCGAGCAGCCAGAAGGTCATCGCGGGCAGTTGGTTGTAGGGGTCCGCCAAGTACTTCAGCATCCCCACGCCCGCCCCGAGCAGGGAGCCCACGACCACTCCGGTCAACACCAGGCTCAAGATTGGATCGCCGCTGCGCACGGCCGCGCCGATGCCATAGACGATGGCGACTGCCAACAAGCCCCCCGCAAAGGCGGCGAGTTGGATGCCCCCAACCCCCAGCGAGAAGAAGATACCCAGGATCGCGCCCAGCGCCGCCCCGGAGGAGGCGCCGAGAATGTCCGGCGAGACCAAGGGATTGCGGAACAGGCCCTGAAACGCCGCGCCAGCGGTCGCGAGGGCCGCCCCGCACAGCATGGCGGCTGCCACCCGTGGGCCGCGGATCGATAGCACGATGGTTTCGGCTGTGGCCGGACCGTCATAGGCAGGGCCACCGACAGCCGCGATCAGCACCTGCACCACGTCCAGCGGCGGAATCGCGATCCGTCCCGTCCCGAAGGCCAGCGCCGCACCGGCCACCACCGCAAGAAGTGCCAGTGCCAGACCAGACCCTCGCATCGCGATCAGTCGCGTCCGGCCAGCACGCGCGCCACTTGTGCATCGCTGGGCGTGACATGGTAGAACAACTGGTAGAACTCCCGTGTCAGCGTCGGCAAATCTTCCGATACCAAACCTGGGTACAGCACCTTCGCCAGCCACCACAACCCGATTAGGCGATTGACCGAGGGTGGGAAATCCACCCAGCCAAAGGGCAGTTTGGGCGACAGGTGCACCCGCCCGCTGCGCACCGCGGACACCGCCCGCCACAACGGGTTGCGCGCAACCTCCCCCGCAAAGGTCAAGTCGATGGTGATGATGACGTCGGGGTTCCAGGCCAGCACCTGCTCCAGAGAGACCGACGCCAGCCCGCGCCCAGGCAACCCGGTGGCGACATTGCGGGCGCCCAGCACCTCAATCGTCTCAACATTGATCGAGCCTGCGAGGCCCGTTTCCAAGCCGCGGGGACCACGGGCGTAGTACACGCGCGGTCGCTCCGCCTGTGGCACGGTCGCGATGCGCTGGGTCAGAGTGGTGAGGGTGGCCTCCGTCCAGCGTGCCAGGGTCTCTGCGCGCTCCGTGCGGGCCAACAGCGCACCGAGGCGGCGATAGGTCGCGACCGTGGCGCCAAACCGCCCGTCCAGCAAGGCATAGGGGATGCCGGTCTGGTTTTGGGTGCGCTCAGCCAACTCGGCATAGGTGCTTGCGACGGAGCCGACATCCAGGATCAAGTCGGGCTTCAGTGCCAGCACCACCTCCAGATTGGCCGTGTTGCCGCGCCCGGTCAGCCGACCAACCTCGGGTCGATTGCCGATGCCGGGCAGCAAGAACTCCCGCTCCTCGGGACGATTGGCCCGCGGCCAGCCGATCAGCATCTCCGGCGCCAGGGTGTACAGAAGAATGGCGGCTGGTGGTCCAGCCGGGAACACCCGCGTCACAGGGCCGGGGAGGGAAAGCGTCCGCCCGGCATCGTCGCTGACTGTGGCAGCCCCGGCAGGCCAGGGCAGACCCGCTGCGGCAACCGCGCCCAGCAGTGACCGACGGTGCATCATGGCGCCTCTCCTGGGGATGGCGGGGCTTTTGGCTGAAACTGCGCTCGATCCGGTTTCAGGTCCAACAGTGGTGTGCCGTCCACGCAGTCGAGGCCGCGCACCTGCAGGCAGCCAAGCTCGATCGCTTCCACGCGCACAATCGACTTTGCAATCGGGTTGGGCCGGACGGGCGAGCGCAAGGCGAAGGTGCCATAGCGAGTGGCATCGTGGCGCGGCGACTGCAGCACCAGATCGCGCCGGGCAAGGTGCATCCAGTACAGCACCTCCAGGTCCATCCCCACCGTGATGCCGGTCAGGGCCGGGTGCCAGGGCGGATCAACTTCCAGCCGACACAGCGGTCCATCCAGTGCGCCGCGCCGTGGGCAGGCATCGCGATCCACGAACGGCGTGCGCACCCGCCCGATAAACACCAGCCCGGCATCAATCCGCTCGGGCAGAGCCGCCACCACTTCACCGGGGCGCACGGCATCCCAGCGATCATCAGCGGGGGGGCGGGTAGCCATGATGGCCTCTCTTTATGGCTGTCCTGGAAATCAGTGTGCGGTGCCGGTGCCGAATTGCAACCCAGCAGGCGGGCGAGGGAGGCTCACACTCCCGGCTGGGTGGCGTTGGGGAAGAACAGCTGCTGGCCTTCGATGCGATAGCTGGCGATGGCCGCTTGCCCGGCCGGGCTGATCACCCAATCGATAAACCGCTGACCATCCGCGGCTTTGACGTGGGGGTGGCGGGCGGGATTGACCAACATGATACCGTATTGATTGAACAGCCGCTGATCACCCTCAACGCTGATCTCCAGCTCGCCGCGGTTGCGGAATGACAGCCAGGTGCCACGGTCCGATAACACGTAGGCAGACATCGCATTGGCGGTGTTGAGCGCGGCACCCATGCCCTGGCCGATTTCGCGATACCAGGGACCGCGGGCAGTGGCGAGGTCGATCCCAGCGACCGTCCACAACGCCAGCTCGGCCTGATGGGTGCCGGAACGGTCGCCGCGGCTGACGAACGGGGCGGCCTTGGCGCGGATGGCGGTTAGGGCAGCGGCAATGTCGCGGGTGGCGCGGATGCCTGCCGGGTCCGCCTTTGGGCCAATCAGTACGAAATCATTGTACATTACCGGCTGACGGCGGGTTGCGAAGCCGTCGGCGACGAACCGTTCCTCGGCTGCGCGGGCATGAACGAACACCACATCGGCGTCGCCGCGCCGACCCGTGTCCAGCGCCTGCCCGGTGCCTTGCGAGAGGACGCGGACCTCAATGCCCGTTGCCTGTCGGAACAGCGGCAACAGATGGGTGAACAGACCGGAATCCACCGTGGATGTTGTGGAGGCGACTGTAATGAACCGGTCCTGAGCAAGCACTGGCGCCGTCAATGCCATCGACAGCGCAAGGCCCAGCAGACTTCTCCGCATTACCATAGCAGGTCTCCTGCCAGGAAGGCAGCGCCCTCCCGGCTGTTGGGGTTGGATAGAACGGATGCAGTCGGGCCGTCTTCGATCACTCGACCGCGGTGCAGTAGGATCATGCGCTGGGCGAGGCGCCGCGCCTGACCCGCGTCGTGGGTGACCAGCAGCAGCGTGGTGCCAGCCTCGGCCAGGGCGATCAGCATCGCCTCAATCTGTTTGGTTGCGCCGGGGTCCAGATGGGCCGTGGGCTCATCCAGCAGCAGCACGCAGGGGTTGAGGGCGGCCGCGCGGGCGATGGCGACGCGTTGCTTTTCCCCACCGGACAGCACGCGGGCCGGTTGGTCTGCCAACCCCTCCAGGCCAAAGCGGGCCAGCGTGGCGGCAGCGATCACACGCCGCTGCTGCCAGCCATGGCCTGCTGCCGCCAGCGCGTGGTGGAGGTTTGCAGCCACCGACCGCCGCAGCAGGACAGCTGTCTGTGGCACCAGCACACGCTGCCGCGGCTCCGGCGGCTGATGCCAGTGGCACCCACCCGCGCTGGGCGCCAACAGCCCGGCCAGCAGCCGCATCAACAGCGACTTTCCCGAGCCATTATGACCCATCACGGCGGTGATGCCGCCTGCGGGCAGAGTCAGGCTCACCCTGTCCAACAGACGGCGACCGCCTGCCTCGAAGCTGAGCGCTTCCACTGCAAGGGGCAGGATGGTTGGATGGCTCACCGCCCCCCCGCCATGCGCGCACCGACTCGGCTGGCACCATAGGCGATGGCGTTCACCACCAGGGTCAAAAGGATCAGCACCAAGCCCAGGCCAAGCGCCAACGGCAGGTCACCCTTGGAGGTTTCCAGCGCAATCGAGGTGGTCATGGTGCGGGTATAGCCAGCAATATTGCCGCCAACGATCAAGACGGCACCCACTTCAGCACTGGCCCGCCCAAAGCCTGCCAGCAACGCCGTGACCAGAGCAAAGCGGCCATCCCACAGCAATGTTGGGATGGCGCGCCAGCTGGTCAGTCCAAGCCCGGTCAGGTGCTCGCGGTATTCAGCAAACAGGTCCTCCAGCACTTGCCGGGAGATCGCGATGACAATCGGCAGAACCAGCAGGGTCTGGGCGATAATCATCGCCGTCGGTGTGAACAGCAGGCCCAGCGACCCCAGCGGGCCGGTCCGGGACAGCACCAGGAACACCACCAGCCCCGCCACCACGGGGGGCAGACCCATCAAGGCGCTGGTCAGCACGATGACGGCACTCCGCCCCGGAAACCGCGCCAAAGCCAGCAGACAGCCGAGCGGCAGGCCGATCAGAGCCGCCAGCGTCACCGCAGTGATGGTGACCGACAAGGACACCTGAACAATGCCCAGAAACGCTGGGTCCGCCCCCAGGATCAACCCCAGGGCCGCCATCACCGCGTCGGCTCCATCCATCGCAATCCAAC
>RDXE01000011.1 GCA_004292755.1 Alphaproteobacteria bacterium | reverse complement strand
CTGCCTGACCTCTCCCTGCCGCAGGCCGCTCGCGAGATTCTGAATGCCATGCCGCCGGGACCGCGTCGGGAAACTCTGAAGGATTACTGGCTGAACACCCAGTTCCGTCGGGACATCTTCAGCCGCGGTGCCATACCGCTGACCCAGGCCGAGCAGTCGCGGATCGCGCTTGCCACCCGCTATTGCTTGCGGGTACCAGCCGCGCGCTGCCAGCTGAAGGTAAAGCTGCCGCTGGGCGAAGTGGAACTGCGCGAGGCGATTTATCGCCCCATCCTTGAGCGGTTGGGTCGCGGCCCAGCCACGTTGCAAGACATCGTCAATGACGCTGGCGGGCAGGTTAAGCCAGCTGAACTGGTGGCCGCCATTGGCGTCTTGATTGCCGTCAACTATGTCTTCGCAGCCGTCTCTGCCGAGCAGGAGCAGGCGGCGAGGATTGGCTCAGCAGCGTTGAACCGTGTGCTCCTGCGGCGGGTTACGGAAGGGCGCGGCGTCTCGGTGCTGGCGGCTGCTGCAGTCGGCTCAGGTGTGACACCTGACGGCGGCGATCTGTTGATGCTCGGGATGGCTCAGGCGGGTCATGCCGACCCTGCCCAGGCTTCATTCCAGGCGTTGAAGAGTGGCGGGCGCAAGGTCATCAAAGACGGTCGGGAGCTGGACAACGACCAGGAGGGCTTGGCCGAGCTGCAACGCCTCTACAGTGTGATGGTGGAGGAGCGCTTGCCGCTGCTGCGTGCCCAGGGTGTCGCTGGGGTCTAGCCCCCACCTCCCAGACCGAGGCCCGCTCTTCTATGGGTCTGGCATCTGTCGGCTGCGGACGGTATGTCATCCGCAGCCGACGCTAGCCTCGGTGGTGCCTCAGGCCGGAAAGGGCGATGGCAGCGTTTTCTTCCCCTTCTTCTCCGGTCGTCTCACCGCCTGCAGCCTCCGCTGATGCCGTGATTGCGGTGGTGGTCAGCTATAACACCGGTGCTGGGATCACCCAGGTGGTGCAGGCAGCACTGGCGGAATGCTCCCGCGTTATCGTGGTGGATAATGGCAGCGATGCCGAAACTCTGGCGGCGATTGACGACGCTGGCGGTGCTGGCGCTGTCCATGTGATCCGCAACCCAGACAATCGTGGTCTCGCTCCAGCTCAAAACCAGGGGATAGCAGCGGCGTTGGCCGCTGGTGCGACCGCGGTCTTGTTGCTGGATCATGATAGCGTGGTGCAGCCAGGCCTTGTGGCAGCCCTTGGTGCTGCCCTCGCCAACGGTGCTGCCGTTGCGGCGCCTGACCTCGACTTAGGCCCCAACGGGCGCCGGACCACGTTTTTGCCAGCGGACCACCGCTGGCGGGTCAGGCGGGTCGCCGCGCAGGATCTGGCGGGACGTCCAGTTGCCTTCGCCATTGCGTCTGGCAGCTTGATTCCACGGCAGACCCTGGCCCGCGTCGGCCTGATGCGGGATGCGTTTGCCATTGACTATGTCGACATTGATTTCTGTCTGCGCGTCATCGCGGCTGGGGGACGGGTGGAGGTGGTTCCGACGGCGCGCCTTCACCACCGACTGGGGGACCCCGGTCGCCGAGCAGGCGTACGGGTGACCAATCACTCGGTCGGGCGCCGTTTCACCATCTGGCGCAACCGCGTGGTGCTGTGGCGGGAGTGGGCCGGGCGGATGCCGGGCTGGGTTGTGTCCGACATGGCAGCCGGAGCGGTGGATCTGGTCCGCATCCTGTGGGCTGAGCAGAACCGACTGGCGAAGCTGGCTGCCGCGTGGCGCGGCCTCATCGCGGGGCTGGTGCGTCGACCAGCTGCCGCACCAGCTCTGGATCAAACGCCCGCGGCGTAACGCCCAAGATCTGAACCATCGGCTTGATATCGGCGACCTGATCGGCCCCGAGGCGCGAGACTTCAGCGGCCGTGGCAGGCCAGGGCAGGCGCGGCCATCGGCGCATCGCCCACAGCACTGGACCTGTTGGCACTGGGAGGGGTGGCAGCCAGCGGCCAAGGCTGCGCTGGCACATCTGCACCAGGCGCCAGCGGCGCAGCGGCCGCGGTCCAGCAAGGTCTAGTGCCGCCACAGGCAAGGGCCAACGGGCCATCGCCGCCAGAAAGCACTGGGCTGCATCATCGCTGTGCAGCGGTTGGGCAAAGCGATCACCGCCGGGCACCGGCATTGGCAGCCATGCGGGCCAGGACTGGCAGCGCCGCAGCACCTGGGCAATGCTGTCGTCGCCATCGCCCCAAAGCTGGGCCGGGTGCAGGATCACGCCACCGGCAGCCATGACGGCCGCCTCAGCTGCCCTGGCAGCAATCCCACCCGCGTCGTCCACCAGCAGGCGGCGCAAGCTGCCAACGGCCAGAAGTTTGACGCCCTGGGGTAGATGCGGGGCCAGTGCCGCGGCAATCTCGGCAGGGGCCGCGCAAATCACCCAGTCGGTCTGGGTGAGGAGCGGTGCCATCGCACCTGGATCAACGGCATTGTGGGCAAACACCGCTGGCAGGCCGGGCAGGGGGCGGCTGCGGTGAACCACGCCAGTGACTATCGCCCCGCCGGTGATCAGGCGCTGCGAGATCCGGCGACCAAGCCGACCCCCGGCACCAATGACCAGTACCCGCTGGCCAGCAAGCCAACCCGGTTGGTCTGGGTTCGGCGCGTCAGTCACACGCCACGCTGGATGGTCACCACGGCAGCGGCCAAGCGATGATACTCCTCAATCGAATTGTAGACCTGCGCAGAGATGCGCACCCACAACCGATCTTGAAACGCCATCACCGGTACTTCAATGCGGAACTCGCGTCGTAAGCGCTGGTGCAGGGCGAGGGCATCGGCCCTCGTCGCGGCGATGCCAAGTCCCGCCGGTGCCGCGACGGCCGCCATGGCGCCGCGCATCGAGGGCGGGGCCGTCACGGCGGTTCCCCAGGCAGCGGTTAGGACCTCTGCCCCAACCCGCGCCAACAAACTGTTGCGCACCATCAGATTCGTCTGAGCCCGGTACCATGCCAGGGCGACCGGCAGCGCCATCGGGCCGGAACAGTCGATGGTCCCGGTCCAGTCAAACGCCTGGGGGAAGCCCAGGGGTTGATCATGGCTGATCACCAAGGGCAGCGGTTCACGCCCTGGCGCGGCATAGAGGAAGGCCGTGCCGCGCGGTGCGCACAACCATTTGTGCGCATTGCCAGTCACCCAATCGGCCCCCAGTCGGTCCAGCGCCATGGCGACGTGACCAGGCGCGTGGGCGCCATCCACCAGCACCGGCACCCCCTCGGCCCGCGCCAGGGCGACCAGCCGGGCAACGGGCAGAATAATCGCTGTTGGCGAGGTGATCCAATCGATGATCAACAGGCGCGCACCGCGCAGGGCGGGGCGAAGCGCTGCGATGACCTCGGCGTCATCCACCACAGGAACTGGGATGGCGACAGTGGTCACCACGGCACCTGTGCGCGCGGCGACGGCTTCGAGTTGCAGGCGCACGGCGTTGTAGCCGTGGTCGGTGACGACAATCCGGTCGCCCGGTCGCAGGGATAGGCTCGCCAGCACTGTCGCAGTGCCAGTGGAGGCATTCGGCACAAGGGCCAGACGCTCCGCCGTCGTGCCCACCAGGGGCGCTAAGGCGTGGGCGGCTGCGCGCAGACCGGCGCGCGCCTCGTGCTCGAAGAACGCGACGGGGTTGGCTTCCTGCCGCGCACGAATGGCAGCAACGGCCGCCAACACCACCTGTGGCACGGCGCCGTAGGAGCCGTGATTGAGATAGGCAAGGCTGGGGTCGAGAGCGAAGTCCGGGTGGGCCACTGACTCAGCTCAACCCAGCCGTCCGCGCTGCCAGGGCGGCTTCTGTGCGGTTGCGTGCCGACAGGGCCTTCAAGACTGCGTTGACGTGCACCCGCACCGTGCCTTCGGCTAGATTGAGCTGGCGGGCGATTTCCTTGTTTGGTTTCCCTTCGGCCAAAAGCCGCAGCACATCCATCTGCCGGTCCGTCAACAGCGCCCGGATGCGGGCGGAGAAGCCATCATCGGTGCGGATCAAGTTGGCGCGGGCCTGGAACTCGGTCCCACTCGGGCGGATGTAAACACTGCCCGTGATCACCAGTTGCAGGGCTTGCAGCATGACATTGCCGCGCACCGACTTTGGGATGTAGCCAGCGGCCCCAGCCTCCAGCGCTGCCCGGATGTCCTGGCTGTCTTCAGAGGCAGAGATCACCACCACCGGAGCATCGGTGACCAGACGGCGGACCTCCGCCAAGCTGGCCGGGCCGATCATGCCGGGCATGGCAAGGTCGAGGATGACAAGGTCGAACGGGTCCTCGGCCTCCAGGGTCGACAGCGCCTCCGGCAGCGATCCCGCTTCCAGGATCTCCAGCTGGCCGTCCAGCCCGGACAGCACGTGGCGCAGGCCGTCGCGGAACAGGGAATGGTCGTCGGCGATCAGGATACGCATGACGTCCTCGTTTTGATCGAGCGCACCGAACTCACCTCGGCGCTTCGGCTCATAACATACGGATTAGCTTCACCCGCGTCTGTGACGGTGCTCACGCAAAAGCATCTAGTGAAGGTGTAATCTAGATCACACCTGGGGAGATCAGGCTAAGGTTGGCGACACCAACACTGGGGAGGATAATGATGGATATCTGTGCGTTGCCCGCTCGCACACTGCGGCGCCTGATCGGCCAGAAGGCGGTCTCACCTGTTGAACTGGCAGAGGCATGCCTTAAGCGCATGGATGCTATCGATAAAACGCTGAATGCGGTGGTCGCCCGCGACGATGAGGCCACGCTGGCAGCTGCCCGTGTGGCTGAGGCCGCCGTGATGGCAGGTCAGCCGCTGGGCCCGCTGCATGGGCTGCCGGCGGTGATCAAGGACCTGCATCCAACCCGTGGCCTGCGCACCACCTGGGGCTCGCTGCTGTACAAGGACCATGTGCCGACAGCGGATGATAGCCTGGTGGCAGCGGTGCGCGCGGCTGGGGCAGTGATCGCGGGCAAGTCGAACACGCCGGAGTTTGGTGCCGGGGCGAACACGCGCAACCTCGTCTATGGGGCCACTGGGAATCCGTTTGATCCGGCGCTGTCTGCCTCCGGCTCTTCTGGAGGCTCCGCCGTGGCGCTCGCAACCGGCATGGTACCGGTTGCGACAGGCTCCGACACCGGTGGCTCGCTGCGCACCCCTGCGTCGTTCTGCGGTGTCACTGGATTCCGCCCGTCACCCGGCTTGGTGCCCTCGGAGAGCCGCTCCCTCGGTTGGACGCCGCTTTCGGTGTGGGGGCCGATGGGGCGCGATGCGGAGGACACGGCCCTGTTGCTATCGGCCATCGCCCGGTTTGACCGCTCTGATCCGTTCAGCTGGCCGGAGATTGATGGTGCCAGCTTCTACCCCTTGCCGGAGGTGGACCCTGCGAGCCTGTCGGTCGCAGTGTCGGTGGATTTTGGCTTTGCCCCCGTCGCTGGCGTGATTCGAGCCTGCTTTGAACAGAAGCTGGAGCGGCTGGCTCCGGTGTTTGGGCGGGTTACGCGCACCGATCCGCCGATGCAGGGTGCCGATCGCGCCTTCGCGGTCATGCGAGCGGTGAGTTTCCTCGCTAACCTGCGCCAACCGGTCGAAACGCAGCGCGCCTTGCTGGATCGCAATGTGATCGAGAATGTGGAGGAAGGCCTGCGCTACACGGCTGCGGATGTGGCCGAGGCGCACACCTTGCAAACCCGCATCTATCGCGCGATGCAGCGATTTTTCGAACCCTTTGATCTGCTGATCGCACCGATGGCGGCCGTGCCACCGTTTGAGAAGACTGCGATAGCCGTGTACGAGATCGATGGCCGCACGCTGGACAGCTATTTCCACTGGCTGGGTCTGGCCTATGGACCGACCCTGACCGGGCACCCGGTGGCCTGCATCCCGCTGGGCCTGGGGCCAACGGGCATGCCCTTCGGCTTGCAACTGGTCGGTCGCCGGGGTGCCGACCGCTTTGTCCTGGCAGCGGCGGCGGCCTTGGAGCGCTTGTTCGCGGGCGATGGGGAGTTGGGCCGACCTCTGCCCGACCTCACCTCCCTGTCAGCACCCGCCTAGCCCGCATTTCTCACGAGTACCGGCGCGCCGCGGCCTCGGTGTCGTCGCGCCGGTCGGCGTTTGCTCGGTGCGCGCGGATGCGTCATGGATGTGCTCGACCAACCGGCTGGTGCGAGCAAGGCCAACCAGAAAGTCGACATTGTTCGCTTCGGCCCAGCTCATCAGCTCATCGCGGGCAAAGCCGCTACCGGCGCGCAGCCCGGTCTTCACCCGCGGCCAGATGCTGCGGATCTGGGTTACGGTGCGGGCAACCTCCTCCATCGCACCGGCACTGGCGTTGATGTTGGCCGGGCGGAGTTTTGCTGCCAGCAGGAGATCGCCGCAGAAGATGTACAGGGGCAGATAGCAATAGCAATCATAGTAGCCGTGGACGAAGCGGGCCTCCTGCTTGCCATGGATGGGGTCGTCCGTCGCATCGAGGTCGAGCACGATCCGCTTGGGCGGCTGGCGATGGGCATCTCGGAACTGAGTGACAAAGGGGGCCTCGATGGCAGTCGGGTCATGGCCGATCCGCCGGTAACGGTGGTTGCCCGATGGGCCGTGTTCCAGGCGGTTCAGTGT
>RDXE01000072.1 GCA_004292755.1 Alphaproteobacteria bacterium | reverse complement strand
TCCAGCGGCGCCTATTGGATGGATGGCGGGGCCGGTGACGATGTGTTGCGCGGTGGTTTCGTCGCTGACACGTTGAGTGGTGGCCTAGGTGGTGACAGCTTGGTCGGAGTAGCAGGAGCCGATTCCCTCAACGGAGGTGCTGGCGCCGACACCCTCGACGGTGGCGCGGCAGCTGATACGTTGACCGGCGGTGTCGGGAACGATGTCTTCCTGTTCACCCTGATCAACAATGCTTACACGAGCGCTGGCGACCAAATCACCGATATCGAAATCGGCGATCGCCTTGTGTTTGATGTTGGTGGAACCCCTGGTGCGGGGGATTTTTTGCTGGCCTTCAATGGCAAAAATCTTAGTACCAGCGTGAAGTTCAGCGATGCTACCGGCACCCTAACATTGAACGCAGTGAACGCCGCCTGGAAGACCAGCACCGCCGACAATCTTGTGACCTTGGAAGTGGTGGCAGCCAACCCTGCAGCGTCAACCATCACGCCGGAGCCGGTGACACCTTCAACTCCTGTCACGTTCAACGTCCCGATCACACCACTGATCAGCACAATGGCCTATTCTCCCCAGCGTGGCACCATGCAGGAGCAGCCGGGACTGACGGCTTGGACCGTCGTGGGCGACGGCACCGTGTTGGGCGGCCTGGGTGGCACGCAAATCCTTGGCGATAATGCCAATCAGATGATCGACACCGGCGGCGGAACAGACAGTGTGTTCGGTGGCGATGGGGCAGATACCCTGATTGGCGGTCGAGATAGCGATGTTATCGGTGGCGACCGTGGCGACGACGTGCTGATCGGCGATGGTGTCAACCTTGGCTATGCCCTGCCCTTCTCGCCAGAGGAGTATCTGCGCCAGAATCCTGATGTGGCGACTGCTGGGCTGGACCCTCTGGTCCACTACCTCACCCATGGCTTGGGCGAGCAACGCAGCTTGAGCAACACCGAGGGGTTGCTGTTTGATGCACAATTCTATCTCAGCCAAAATCCCGACGTTGCCACGTCTGGGCTAAACCCTTGGCAGCACTATCAGTTATTCGGCTGGCGGGAAGGGCGCAACCCCAGTACTGGCTTCAGCACCACTGGGTATCTGCAATCAAATCCAGATGTCGCTGCAGCCAACGTCAACCCACTTTTGCACTTTGTGCGCAATGGATTTGGCGAAGGGCGCACCCCGCACATGGTGAGCACGCCCGACCAATTCCTGTTCACCTCCGGCTCAGGCAATGACCGTATTCTGGACTTCCGCCCAGGCGAGGATCGGATCCTTCTGTCCAGCAATCTGAATGGCACCGGGATAACCACGGTTGAGCAGGTCTTGGCCCGCATCACCGTGGTGGGCGGTAGCAGCGTGGTTGACCTAGGTGGCGGCAACTCGATCACTCTCGTCGGTGTGCTGCCGACTCAACTTTCGTCCAACAGTTTTCAGATCGCGTAATCCCTCACGCCGATCCGGCGACCGGCAGGCTGAGGGGGGATAGCACCTCCGTTGGGCGGTTGGCGTAGTCAAGGGCGGGGGCCCGCTCCAGCGCGCGGCGTTGGGCGGCGTCCACAGCATCGGCGGCGGCGGCATAGTCGATGGTCAGCACCGTGCCGTCGCGCACCACTTGGGCGCCGTCGACCCAGACATGCTGCACGGCCCGTTCCGCCGCGACGTAGATCAAGCTGCGCAAGGGATCTCGGCGCGGCTGCATCATCGGGTGGTGCAGATCGACGGCAACCAGATCGGCCTTGGCTCCCAGGGCGATGCGCCCGATGTCGTCGCGGCCAAGGGCAGTGGCGCCGCCGATGGTGGCGGCGTGGAACACCTCGCCTGCTCCCGCCGCAAAGGCATTGCCCTCATCAAACCGGGCGACAATGGCAGCGGTGCGCATCTCCTCCAGCATGTTGAGAGGGTAGGTGTCGGTGCCGATGCCAAGGGTCACGCCGGCAGCCCGGTAGCGGCCAAAGTTCTCCAGCATGATGCCGCGGCGGCTGAACACCGTTGGGCAGTGGGCGACGGCGGTGCCGGTTTCGGCCAAGCGCTGCAGGTCGGTGCGGGTGGGCCAATGCACCCAGGAATGGTGATCGAGGAAGATGCCATGGCCCAACAGCGTGCGCGGCCCAAGGATGCCAAGGCTGTCCAACCAAGCAATCGGGGTGAGCCCGTGGCGGCGGGTGATCTCGTCAAACTCCACCCGGCTTTGGGCGGCGTGCAGGGTGAAGGGGATGTTGCGCCGCTCAGCCTCGCTCAAACTTTCGCGCAGCAGGCCCGCCGTGCAGGTGTCGATCTGGCTGGGGGAGACCATGCCAGAGAGCCGACCAGACGGGTGCTGATTCGCGCGGTCGATCCAGCGCAAGGCATCGGCCATCGCCGCCTCGCCCGCCGTCTCGTCCCATTCATACTCTACAACATGGCCATTGCGGGTGAACCAGCGGGCCGAGCGGTACATCGGCGCAATCACCACCCGCAAGCCGGTCTCGGCCAACAGGTCGAGCCAGCCATCATAGGCAACCGACAGGTCGGCAACTGTGGTGACACCGCTCTTCAGCAGTTCTGCCAGACCCATGCGGACACAGGCCCGACCCCCCTCGGCATCCGGGCGGAACAGCGGCATGAACTCATAGAGCGACGACATGTAGAGGGCTTTGGAGCCCAACTCGTCCAGAATGCCCTTGTTCATGGGCTCTGAGGTTGGGTGGGCGTGAACATTCACCAGGCCCGGCATCACCATCAGGCCGCGCGCATCCACGTCCCGCGCAACGGGCCCAGAATAGGCTGGTCCGCAATGGGTGATGCCCGCCGCGGTGAAGGCAATGTCGATGCCATGGTGATAGGCATGACTGCCCCGCGCCGCATCCCACAGGATGGCGGTATCCACCGCGCGCAACACAGTGGTTTCAGGCTGCGATGTCTCAGGTGTCGTGGTCATTGGCGGCTCCCCCAACCGGTTGCCGCCAACCAGACCAGACTACGGAGCGGCTGAAAAGATCAGCCGAACACCTTGCGCAGCAAATCGGTGGAGCGTTGCGCCGGGTTCTGACGGATCGCTGCCTCCTCCCGACCGAGATAGAGGAACAGACCGGCCAAGGCCTTCTCCACCACCCATCCCGTGAGGCTGGTGTCGCCCAACTGATTGCCGATCAACGGCACGGAGCGGCCCTGGCGCATCACCTGATCGAACACCGCAGTGGCGCCCGCACCCTGCAGTTCCCGATCCACCACCGGGGTGAAGGACTGGGTGAGCGGTCGGGTGGTCTCACGCTTGAAGTACTGGGTGGCCGCATCACTGGGGCCGCGCACGATCTGGATCGCATCTTGGAACGACATGCGCTGAATGGCATCGCCGAAAATGCGCCCGCCCTGGGGGGCGGCGGTTTCGGCAGCACGGTTCATGCGCTGCTCCAGATCATCCAGCATGCCGCCCATGCCGGCGGCTCGCAGCCCCTGGGAGACTGTGCCGAGAGTGCCTGGCAGGCCAATGCGCACGTCGCGGTCATTCAAATAGCCACCGGCCCGCCCCAGGCGGCTGACGGTGCGTTCGGTCCCGATCCGCAGGGCATCCTTCAGACCACCAGCGGCGTCTTGCTGGGTGACGCCCTGACCAGTGCTGCGTGCCGGTGGCAGCGGCTGGCCTGGGCCTGGAACGCCGGGGATCGACGGGATCGTGGGCAGGCCTGGCTGGCTGGGGAACTGCGCCAGCGCGGTGCTGGGCAGGGCGGCAAGCAGGGTGATCAGGGTCCGGCGCGGTAGCATGGCGGGTGCCTCTCGGTCGGTGGGGTCGGCTGCGTGGTTGGTCCGTGGGAGGGCAGTATGCCCGTCCGCAAGGGGGCTGCAACCGTCGAGGCTGGAGGCGGACAGCAAGGCGGCGCTGGAGCCGTCGAGTGGGGATTGGGGGTGTCCTTGTCACCCCCCTGCCATGGTGTCGCGTTGACGCACATGCGAAGAGCGGTCTAAACACCCCCATCTCACCCCCGCGGCGTTCTGTCGTGGGTCTCCGGACAGGTCTCGCCGGGGGACGGCTTCGCCGTTGGCCCCGCGCCCGATGGATGGAAAGGTCGCCTCAGCGATGTCAGCCATGCACCATGGCGATCGGCCTCTTTCGCCGCATCTCCAGATCTACAAGCCGCAAATCACCTCTGTGATGTCCATCAGCCACCGCATCAGCGGGGTGGCACTGGCGGTTGGAACGCTGTTGCTGACCTATTGGCTGGTGGCTGCAGCCATTGGCCCGTCGGCCTTCGCGACAGCTCAGGCCGTGATCGGCTCGCCGATTGGGTATCTCGCCCTGTTCGGCTGGACGGTGGCGCTGTTCTACCACCTCTGCAACGGCATCCGGCACCTGCTGTGGGATGCGGGGTGGGGCTTTGAGCTGCCACAGGTGTACCGCAGCGGCTACATCGCTCTTGGTGCTGCAGGCGGGCTGACGCTGCTTGCCTGGGTGCTCGGCTTCGTGTTCAAGGCCTGAGGAGGGCTGATCTGATGTCTCGTCCGTTACGCTCCTCCCTCGGTCGTGTGCGCGGCCTCGGGTCTGCGAAGGAAGGCGTGTCCCACTGGTGGGTGCAACGCATGACCGCGCTGGCCCTGATCCCGCTGGCCTTGTGGTTTGTTGCTGGCATCATCTCGGTCGCTGGTGCTGACTATGCGGCGATGCGCGCCTGGGTCGGCCATCCCGTGACCGCTACCTTGCTGGTGGCGTTGATGGTTGCCGTGTTTTGGCACGCCAAGCTGGGTCTTCAGGTGGTACTGGAAGATTACCTGCACCATGAGGGCCAGCGGATGGTGGCCATCGTTGTCATGCAGGGGCTGATGATCCTTCTGGGCATCGCCAGCGTAGTGTCGGTGTTGAAGCTGGCTTTCGGCGGCTGACGGAATAGGAACGCGGACGATGCAAAACAGCTACAAGATCATCGATCACACCTACGACGTGGTGGTTGTTGGCGCCGGTGGGGCTGGGCTTCGGGCCACCCTTGGCATGACGGCCGCTGGACTGAAAACCGCCTGCATCACCAAGGTGTTCCCCACCCGCAGCCACACGGTCGCAGCCCAGGGCGGGATTGGCGCCGCACTTGGCAACATGGGCGAGGATGACTGGCGCTTTCACATGTACGACACCGTCAAGGGGTCGGACTGGCTGGGGGACCAGGACGCGATCGAGTACATGTGCCGCAACGCCATCCCGGCCGTGATCGAGTTGGAACACTTCGGTGTGCCATTTAGCCGCACCGAAGACGGCAAGATCTACCAGCGCCCGTTTGGTGGCCACACGGTCCGGTATGGCGAGAGCATGGCCAAGCGCGCCTGTGCTGCCGCTGACCGCACGGGTCATGCCATTCTGCACACGCTGTATCAGCAATGCCTGAAGCATCAGGCGCAGTTCTTCGTGGAATACTTCGCCCTCGACCTCATCATGGATGATGAAGGGGCCTGCCGTGGTGTGATGGCCCTGTGCCTGGAAGATGGCACCATCCATCGCTTCCGCGCCCACCAGACCGTGCTGGCGACTGGCGGGTATGGCCGCGCCTACTTCTCCTGCACCTCGGCCCACACCTGCACCGGCGATGGCAATGCCATGGTGTTGCGCGCAGGTCTGCCGTTGCAGGATATGGAGTTCGTGCAGTTCCACCCAACCGGCATCTATGGCTCGGGCTGCTTGATCACCGAGGGTGCGCGCGGCGAGGGTGGCTATCTCACCAACTCCGCGGGTGAGCGCTTTATGGAGCGCTATGCCCCATCGGCGAAGGACCTTGCGAGCCGCGACGTGGTCAGCCGCGCCATGACGGTGGAGATCAACGAGGGCCGCGGCGTTGGTCCGAACAAGGATCACATCCTGCTGCATCTGGAGCATCTTGATCCCGAGACGCTGCACACCCGGCTGCCCGGCATTTCGGAGACCGCGAAGATTTTCGCGGGCGTCGATGTCACGAAGGAGCCGATCCCGGTGCTGCCGACCGTCCATTACAACATGGGCGGCATCCCGACCAACTATCACGGCGAAGTGATCCGTCCGACCAAGGACAATCCGGACGCGGTGTGCCCCGGTCTGATGGCGATTGGCGAGGCGGCTTGTGTGTCGGTTCACGGTGCCAACCGGTTGGGCACCAACTCGCTCATTGACTTGGTCGTGTTCGGTCGTGCGGCCGCCCATCGCGCGGCGGAGACCATCCGCCCCGGTCAGGCGCACAAGCCGCTGCCCTCCTCCGCAGGTGAATCGGCGATCGCCCGCCTGGATCGGGTGCGTAACGCCTCCGGTCGGTTGAAGGCTGGCGAAATCCGCCTGTCCATGCAGCGGGTGATGCAGACCCATGCGGCTGTGTTCCGCGAGCAGAGCCTGCTGGAAGCTGGCTGCTCCAAGATTCAGGAGGTGCTGTCCTCGGTGACCGAGCTTGGCATCACCGACCGCTCGCTGGTGTGGAACTCCGATCTGGTTGAAGCGCTGGAACTGGAGAACCTGTTGAGCCAGGCGATGGTCACCCTGTTCTCGGCCGAAGCACGCAAGGAAAGCCGCGGCGCCCATGCCCGCGACGACTTGCCAGACCGCGACGACCAGAACTGGATGAAGCACACGCTCGCTTGGTTCTCGACGGAGGGCAAGGTGACCTTGGACTATCGTCCCGTGCACACCTACACCCTGTCGAACGAGGTGCAGTACTTCCCGCCGAAGGCGCGGGTGTACTAAGCCGTCGATGGCGCAGTCCAGCACAGCGCCGCACAGCGGCTTGATGCCGGTTCTCTCGACCGATGGGCAGGGAGAATTGTGGATCAGGCCCGGTGCCCATCGCCTGACCCTTGCGGTCAGCAGTGAGGGGGCCTGTGGCACCGTGCTGGAAGATGTGCTGGATCAGGCGCCGACACCGCGCCGGGATGGATGGCTGGCCGCTCTGGCTGGTCCGTTGCAGTAGGGGGTCACAGCGGCGCATCCATCGTGCCGTGTGGTCCGCAGTCGCGTGAGGGTAAGCAAGCGATGGCTAAGTTCGATCTGCCCGCCAATTCCAAAATCGGCCCTGGCAAGCATCACGCCGCCGCGGCGGGTGCCAAGCGCGTCAAGACCTTCAAAGTCTATCGCTGGGATCCGGAAGGCAAAGCCAATCCGCGTCTCGACAGCTTTGACATCGACCTGGACCAGTGCGGCCCGATGGTGCTGGACGCGCTGATCAAGATTAAGAACGAGGTGGACACCACCTTGACCTTCCGCCGCTCCTGCCGCGAAGGCATTTGCGGATCGTGCGCCATGAACATTGACGGCACCAACACGCTGGCGTGCTTGAAGCCAATTGATGAGGTGGAGGGCGATTGCAAAATCTACCCTCTGCCGCACATGCCGGTGATCAAGGACTTGGTGCCCGATCTGTCGGTTCCCTACGCCCAGTACGCGTCGATCAAGCCGTGGATCCAAACCGAGACCCAGGCGACGCCAGATCGCGAGCGTCTGCAATCGGTTGGTGAGCGCGAGAAGATGGACGGGCTGTGGGAGTGCATCTTGTGCTTCTGCTGCTCCACCTCCTGCCCCAGCTATTGGTGGAATGGCGACCGCTATCTCGGCCCCGCCATCTTGCTGCAAGCGTATCGCTGGCTGGCCGACAGCCGAGATGAGCGCACGGGTGAGCGCCTGGACAA
Organism: Alphaproteobacteria bacterium; assembly: GCA_004292755.1. Classification (GTDB taxonomy): domain Bacteria; phylum Pseudomonadota; class Alphaproteobacteria; order Elsterales; family Elsteraceae; genus RDXE01. The sequence continues at coordinate 21,019 of RDXE01000072.1, read as the reverse complement.
TCTGGAAGACCCGTTCCGCCTGTACCGCTGCCACACCATCATGAACTGCACCAAAACCTGCCCCAAGGGCCTGAACCCCGCGAAAGCCATCGCGGAGATCAAACGGATGATGGTCGCGCGACGGTAGTAGAGAGTTTACGCAGAGTGCATCTTGCATGGAACCGAATGAGTGGCGAAACTTTTTTCACTCATTCGGGAGCAAGTCATGTCCAAAAAGATTTCGCAGTGGGTGGCAGAAGCGAAGGTTGACCCGGTTGGCGCCTATCGCCGTCGCAAGGTTCACTGTGACCGGCTCGCGTCTGGCGGTCATGGAGGCAGGCGCGCGGGCAAGTCGCACATGCGTGACTTTCTAAAGGGCTGCCAAGCTGCTGGTATCGACATGACGGGGATTCGCGCGGCGTCTGAAGAGGGACAGAGCCCAAAGATCAAACGGTATGTTGCCTTCGTAGCGCCGCAGCGCTCTGCCTCGTCGGCTGCAACTTGGCCTTCAGATCCGAAGGATCTGCGCACAGGGATGCTTCGTTTTGTTAGCGAACTGTTCCCCAATATGCCAACTGGTTCTGAGCCCATCGCCTCGGCTGCGCACAGCGGTCGTCGCGGTCGCTCAAGGGCGATGCGGCGCGCTGAGATGGCACCCTACGCGGGAGCTATGATTTTTCATCAAATTACCGCATCGGATGCAAGAAAGCTTTCTAAATCTAAAATGATAGCACTGGTACCAGATAGAAAAATCAAAGCAAGCTTTCGTTCTACTGAAGGGAAGTTTGCTGAACCAAGAAAGAAACAGGAGTTTGTGGCTGCCAGCACCGCTACTGTCGGCGTTATTGATAGCGGAATTGACGGACAGCATCCTGAATTCAATGATGTTAGCGTCGAGTATAGAGTCTTTGCGCGCAATGAGCCCACGAAAACTTCAGTCAACAAGAAGGATTTTGGCAGCCATGGCACTCACATTTGTTCTTTAATCGCGGGAAATACATGCGGATATGCCCCAGGTTCGAAACTTTTGGTGGCGGCAGCACTTACCCTCGACCAGGGTTCCGCAGGGTATCTAGCAGACATAGTGGAGGCGTTCGATTGGATTGCTGAGCAGTCTCCACTAGTAATCAACATGTCACTCCAGTTTGATGCGATTTATGAAGATCTCCGCCCATCAATCAAGCTGTATACCTTCCAGTCCGGTGTCGTTGTGGCCGCCTGTGGCAACAAAGAGACCAGCCGCCTCCCTGGAGCCCCGGGTGCCTACCCTGAGACGCTATCGGTAGGAGCGCAGTATTGGGACGGCGAGAATTGGGAAGGCACTGCAACTGGGACTGTTATCTTTGCCGATGTTTCTGTTCAGAAGCCAGATGTTTGGAGCTACGGTGTTGATGTTTATGGCGCCGTCCCAGGGGCTAGATACGAATCTCGTACCGGAACCTCAATGGCAAGCGCGATTTATGCCGCCATGCTTGCAAATGGTAAGACCCCGCTCACCACCGCTCAGATCCGCCCTTCTCAACCGTTGGCATCGGTTTGAGGAGAAAATGGCGGTGTTTGCAACCTCAATGTCACTTGCAAGCGCCGCAGCTTAACGGCACATTTGTGAATCTGTTTGCGGAGGAATGAGTGATGGACACTATGCTTGGCTTCGCGCCATCACAGGGATCAGAACCGGGGTATGGCAGTCGCTACGTCGACCCAGTGCGGCTGATTGTATCACTCCCCGTAGAATCTGCGATCGCTCGAGCAGTGGCCCTGCCTACTGAACAACGTGCATCTGCACTGCGTGCGGATTTGGAGGGACAAAAAAATCAGGTGATAGCAGCCCTGAAGCGGCAGTTGCATGTTGTGCCTGATAACAGTTCGATGTCGGGACCTAACATGGTTTTAACAGTCCCAGCCTCGGCATTCCAGCAGAAACCGGAGCCCTTATCATTGCTCTCGATCTCCGACCTGCCGCCGGGTGTGACTGTTCGCGTTGACGGGCTTGTTCGCGCCCATCGCTAGGCGCTGCCACCGAATCGCGGCCTGCACCAAGGCATCAATCCAATCTCCAACTCTCCGCCCGTTTGCTGAGCCGCCGCTGGTTGTGGTTCCAGCAACGGGCCAACTCTCTCGGTCGCTGGCGCCCTGACGCCATCCACCAATCTCTCCTCCCCCCACGACCCGTTTGCCGTCGAGTCCCTGCGCATGGCACCGTTGATGCCACGTCTCGGCTGGTTTGACGTGCGTCAAGGTCGCAGCTTGCCAACGGGCATAGAATCTCGGGGTGTTCAGACGGGAGGTTGCCATGAAAGCCAAAGACATCATGACCCAACATGTCGCTGCAGTTGGGCCCGATACAGAAGTCGTGACGATTGCGCGGCTGATGGTTGACCTCGGGATCTCGGCAGTGCCAGTGGTGGACGAGGCGGGTGCTGTGCTCGGCATCGTCAGTGAAGGTGACCTGATGCGCCGCAAGGAATTGGGCACCGGCAAGCGTCATTCCTGGTGGCTGTCGTTCCTCACCTCGGCTGAGGAACTGGCGGAGGAGTATATCCGCAGCCACGGCACCCACGCGCGCGATGTCATGACCAGCCCGGCGATCACGGTCACAGTCGATGCGGCTGTCACGGCGGTCTGCGATCTCTTGGATGAAAAGCACATCAAGCGGGTGCCGGTGGTGGAGAATGGCCGCCTGGTTGGCATCGTCAGTCGGCGGGACTTCGTCCGCCTGCTGGCTGAGCGCGACACCGGCGAGGTGGAGCGGGATGACAGTGCCATCCGCAACACGTTGGACCAGCGCGTGAAGGCGCAGCCCTGGGCGCCCAAAACCTCGGTCAACATCCAGGTGGAGAATGGCGTGGTGGAGCTGTGGGGCTTTGTGCATGCCGATGTGCAGCGCGACGCCCTGCGCGTGATGGCTGAAACCACGCCCGGCGTGCGTGAGGTGCGCAATCACTTGAAGGTTCAGGTTACCGCTGGTCTCGCGGTTTAGCGGGATGCGCGGCGCCGTGGCAGTGGGGGCGATGATTGTCGCCACCGCTGCGGCGCTGGCCCAATCCAGCCCCAACCCCCAGGTGCGCCGCTGTCCACCCGGTGCGGGGCCGGAATGCCTGAGCGTTGCCGACAACACCAACCGCATTGACCTTACCCGCCGCGGCCCGCCGCCCACCACGTGCTCGGCTGCGGAGTTCCGCCGCCGATTTCGTCGTGCCCCGTGCCCAGGCGACATGGCCTGGGTGTGTGACGCCGAGCTGGGTGTGAGCGTTTGTGTGGATCGCAGCTTGCGGGCTGATCCCCAGGGTCGCCCGCTGGGTGGTCAAAGCCGGGAGACCTGCGCCGCTTGGTGCGCCACCCGCGCGCGGCGTCTGCCGACCAACCATGAGTATCTTGTCGGCTGTGCCGATACTCCGGTGCGGGCGTGCCTGCAGCCCGGCCTGAACCACCCGGTGCTGGCACGGTTGGCGGAGCGTCGGCCCTGGCAGGTTGGCGACACTGACTGCCGCAGTGGGGATGAGGCGTGGCGACGCGCCTGCATGAATGATCTCAGCTTGAACGACCGCCTTGCCACCCGCCGCCCGCACTGTGTTGCCTCCAACGGCTTGCGTGACATGGCGGGCGTGCTCGGGCAGTGGGTGGCCGATGACGTGCCGCGCCCCGGTCGCAGCAGTGCCGGCCAGTTCAATGGCGGGTTTTGGGCGCAACCGGCGTCCTCCTGCGCCTACACCACTGTGGCGCACCCGCCGGACTGGTCTGACTATTCCATCGGCTGCCGGTGTGCCCAGGATGCTGAGCCTAGGCCTGCTTCGCCGCGGCGATGAACTGGCGGATCAGCTCGTGATCCTTGATACCGGGGGCGGTTTCCACCCCACTGGCGACATCCACCGCATAGGGTCGCCAGCGCTGCACCCGCTCTGCCACCGTCGCAGGGGTGAGGCCACCGGCCAGGATCAACCGCCCGGTGGGCGCCAAGGCAGCCACGACGGCATCGCCCGCACTGTGACCCGTGCCGCCATACTGGCCGGGGGCGGCGCCATCGGCTAGCCAGGCCTGCGCAGGCCAGAGCAGCGGATTCTCCGGAGCAGAGCGGAACACTTTGATCACGCCGGGGGCGAGCGCGGCCACATGCTCTGGCGGCTCGTCGCCCGCCAATTGCACCACCTGAACGCCGGACGCAGCGCGCAATGCAGCCACCTCCTCAACCGATTGGTTGACAAACACGCCGACGCTGGTGACCAGGGGCGGCAGCTCTGCCAGAATCGCGCGGACCGCCTGCGCTGCAAGGAAGCGTTTGGAGCCCGGCCACAGAATGAAGCCCAGCGCATCCGCACCAGCCGCGACGGCGACGGCCGCGTCTTGTGCACGGGTGAGCCCGCAAATCTTCACGCGCACCATGCCCGCCTCTCCTCAACACTGCTGGCGGCGCGCATCTGACCATTGCCGCACAGCGCCGGTCCAGCCAGGACTGCGCCTACCACCACAGGATCCAGAAGGGGGAGGACCTGCCCATGGCCACACTGCTGATCCCAGACTTCAGCATCGATACCGACCCAGACCTGGAGGTGGCGGCCGCTGGTCCGCACCGGGTGATCGTTCATCGCACCCGCGACCCCGACGCCGTGCCGCTGGCCGATTGGCAGGCGGCCGATGCTCTGGTCTGCCATCATTTGATGCCGATGGGCGCCGCGATGGTTGGGCGTGCCCCTGGCTGCCGCGTGCTGGTGCGCGCGGGGGTGGGGTATGACCACATCGACGTGCCAGCCTGGCGCGCAGCTGGTGTGCCGGTGTGCAATGTCCCCGACTATGGCACCACCGACATTGCTGACTTCGCGATGGCGCTGTTGCTGTCCCTCGCGCGCGGGATTGTGCCCTACCACACGGGTCTGGTGGCCGACCCGGTTGGCAATTGGCGCGCCCGCCACCCCTCTCCCACTGTGCGGCGCCTGAAGGGGTTGAACTGTCTGGTGGTGGGGTTGGGTGCGATCGGCATGGCCTTCGCCCGACGCGCCGCGGCGGCCGACATCCAGGTAGGCTATTACGACCCCTATCGCCCGAACGCCATTGCCCTGGGGCTGGGCTATACCAAGTTCGAAACCTTAAGCGACGCGATGGCCTGGGCCGATGTGGTGTCGGTCCACTGCTTGCTGTCCGCTGAGACCCGCCACTTGATCAATGCTGAGGCATTGGCCGCTGCCCGCCCAGGCCTGATCCTGATCAACACCGCGCGGGGCGGTTGTGTGGACCTCTCAGCCGTGGTGGCCGCTCTGGAGGACGGGCGGTTGGCTGGGTGCGGCCTTGATGTGCTGGAGCAAGAACCCCCCGACCCCAGCCACCCCTTCCTTCAGGGCCTGACCTCTGGTCGCTGGGACGGGCGCGTCCTCCTCACCCCCCACTCTGCCTTCAACAGCCCGCAAGCGGGTCGCGACATGCGGGTGAAAGCCATCGAAACCGCGCGCGCTTTCCTGGAAACCGGTGTGCTGCGCAACCCCGTCGGCGGCTGAGCGATCACCCCAGCGGATATGGCGGGTAGAGCGCTTGGTTCAAACCGGTGCCGACGACCGATACACCCTTTGGCTTCCCGCGGGAGGATCGGATTGCTGACATCCTTGGTCAGCGCCCCCTACCCGCGCTCAAGCCCAAGTAACCCTTTCGCGAAACTTTCCGCATCAAAGGGGCGGAGGTCGTCGGCTGTCTCACCGACACCAATTGCATGAACCGGCAGGCCGAAGCGCTCCGCCAGGGCGACCAGCACCCCGCCTTTAGAGCTGCCGTCCAGCTTGGTCAGCACCAGACCGCTGACCTGAACCATCTGGCGGAAGATGTCCACTTGCTGCAGGGCGTTCTGGCCGGTGGTGGCGTCCAGCACCAGGATGCACTGGTGGGGCAGGGAGGCGTCGGCCTTCTTCAACACCCGCACCACCTTTGCCAGTTCCTGCATCAGGTCGGTTTTGTTGTGCAGGCGCCCCGCGGTGTCGATCAGCACCAGATCAATCGCTTCGGCGCGCGCGTGTTGCACAGCGTCGAAGGCAAGGGCAGCTGCATCCGCGCCTGTGTCGCGGGCGAGGATGGTGGCGCCGGTGCGGCTAGCCCAGATGCGCAACTGCTCCACGGCTGCGGCCCGGAACGTATCGCCCGCCACCAGCAGGACCGAGCGCCCCTCCGCGCGCGCCTGGGCCGCTAGCTTACCGATGGTGGTGGTCTTGCCCGAGCCATTGACGCCAACCACCAGCACAACCTGTGGGCCGGGCTGGATCTGTGGCAGTGGATGGGCGATCGGCACCAGGGCCGCTGCAATGTCGCGCGCCAGATGCTCGCGCACTTCTTGGTCGGTGACGTCCTTGCCGAAACGCTCCTTGCGGAGGCTGGCGACCAGCTTGGCCGAGGGGGTCACGCCCAAGTCGGCTGCGATCAGCGCCTCCTCCAATTCCTCCAGGGCGTCGTCGTCCAGGCGGCGCTTGGTGAAAATGGCCGAGATGCCCTCGGTCAGCTTCGCGGAGGATCGCTGCAGGCCAGCCTTCAGCCGCCCGAACCAGGAGAGTTTCTGCTCGCTCATGACCGAGGCGGGTAGCCCCTCGCGCGGACTGGTGCAAGCGGAATTCTGCCGCTGCCGAAGCAGGCGTCGTCTCGGCCACGCAGACCAGACACGCCAGCCTTGCGCGAAGAGAGGATGTGGCGGCCGGCAGTCCCGGTACAACAGCGGTTCCGTCTCAATCGGACCAAGATCAGACAATGACAACACGTTACTTCGATGCAACAGTGTACCTCGCGCAGAATTCTGATGTTGCCGCCCGCTGGGGCGGAGACGCTGCCAGTCATTACGAGCTCTTAGGGCGGTTTGAAGGACGCAATCCCAACGCCGCGTTTGACGAGCGGGCCTATCGCGCCGCCCATAGTGATGTTGACGCCGCAATCCACGCGGGCAGCTTGGCCTCTGGCTACGATCATTTCATCGCCTTTGGCCTGACCGAGGGGCGGCGACTGGCCGCGGGCGACTTCGGTACCGAGCGCCAGTATCTGGCCGCCCATCTGGATGTTGCTGCAGCGGTTGCCAGTGATCGCATCCCGTCGGGTTTCTATCATTGGGTGTTCCATGGCATGGCGGAGGGGCGCGACCCCCAGCGCAATGACCAACTGGGGACCATCGGCAATGACACGTTGGAGGGGGCAGCCTCTCCCACGGGTAACCGCATCCGCGGTGGGCTGGGCGATGACGTGGTGCTGGGTGGGCGCACCTTCACCACCCGGGGCACCAACACCTCCGGCGATGACTGGCTGGAAGGTGGCGAGGGCAATGACACTCTGGATGGCGGCGCCGGGCGTGACGTGCTGATCGGCGGCGCGGGCGCCGATGTATTCCGGTTTGACCGAGACTACACCTATTCCCTCTCCACACCCCCGGCTGTAGTGGACGACACAATCAGTGACTTCTCGCTGGATCAGCGCGATCGCATTGATTTGCGGGGCTATGATCTTCGGTTCGCCGATTTGGCCATTCGCCAGGTCGATGCCACTCGAGTGGAGGTCAGCTTCGGGGCCTCCCTGGTGATTGGTGGCACGCTCACCATCATCGGGGCCACAGCCGCAGAGCTGACGTCTGAGGCGTTTTTGCTGTAACCCGGCTTGCGGCGGCCGCGGGAAGGGCGTATATCACCGGTTCTTATTGGAACGCCCGTCCGCGAGTGTCGCGCACGGGTGCTTCTTCGTTTGTGTGCGACGGAAAGCAGGGCACGATGTTCGACGGGCTGTCACAGAAGCTGGGCGCGGTGTTTGACCGGCTGACCCGCCGTGGCGCGCTCACCGAGGCGGATGTCGGCGAAGCGATGCGCGAAGTGCGCGTCGCGCTGCTGGAGGCCGATGTTGCCCTGCCGGTGGTGAAGGATTTCGTCGCCCGCGTGAAGGAGCAGGCGGTCGGCGTCTCGGTGCTGAAGTCGGTCACCCCCGGCCAGCAGGTCGTTAAGATCGTCCATGACGAATTGGTCAAGGCGCTGGGTGCCGAGGCTGCCGTCATCGACCTGGAGGCCCCGGTCCCCGTAGTGATCTTGATGGTCGGCCTGCAGGGGTCGGGCAAGACCACCTCGACGGCGAAGATTGCCCGGCGCTTGAGCCAGCGGGACCGAAAGCGTGTCTTGATGGCGTCGCTGGACGTCAACCGTCCGGCTGCGCAGGAGCAATTGGCCATCCTTGGCCGTCAGGTGGAGGTGGCAACGCTGCCGATTGTGGCGGGCCAGCCGCCGGTCGCGATTGCAGAGCGCGCCCTGAAGACCGCGCGCCTGGAAGGCTATGACGTGCTGCTGCTGGACACAGCGGGTCGTCTGGCCATTGACGAGGCGCTGATGGAGGAAGTGGCAGCGGTGCGCGCCGCCACCAATCCCCACGAAACGCTGCTGGTTGCCGATGCCATGTCCGGCCAGGACGCCGTTTCGGTGGCCAAGGCCTTCCATGATCGCTTGACCCTGACCGGCATTGTGTTGACCCGGATCGATGGTGATGCCCGCGGCGGTGCTGCCCTGTCGATGCGGGCGGTCACCGGCTGTCCGATCAAGCTGATGGGTGTCGGCGAAAAGGTTGACGCGCTGGAGGAGTTTCATCCCGAGCGTATCGCCGGGCGCATCCTGGGCATGGGCGACGTGGTCTCGCTGGTTGAGCGCGCAGCCGAGACGATTGACCGCGAAGAAGCCGAAAAGCTGGCCGCCAAGCTGGAAAAGGGCGCAGGCTTTGACCTGGATGACTTTGCCTCCCAGCTGCGGCAATTGCAGAAGATGGGCGGCATGCAGGGTTTGATGGGCATGCTGCCCGGCGTTGCCAAGGTGAAGCAGCAACTGGCCGATGCCAAGGTGGACGACGGCCTGTTGAAGCGCCAGGAAGCCATCATCCTGTCGATGACCAAGAAAGAACGGCGCGATTGGCGGCTGTTGAATGCCCGCCGCAAGCAGCGCGTCGCAGCAGGATCGGGCACCACTGTGCCGGAGGTCAACCGCCTGCTGAAACAGTTCCAGGAAATGCAGAAGATGATGGCCCAGGTTCAGAAGATGGGCCAGAAGGGCTTGCTGGGCCGCATGATGCCTGGTCTTGCCAAAAAGATGGGTGGTCTTGGTCTTGCTCCCGGCATGGGGGCGCCAACACTGCCAACCGGGGCGATGCCGCCCCAGCTTCCGCCAGGGTTCCCCGGCACTGGTGCCGGTCGCCCCCCGTTCCTGCCCCCCGGTTTCGGCAAGAAACGCTAAAGCCTTGAGGCAAGAGAGTTCCCAATCCCGTTCGCAAGCAGAAGGACCGCAATGTCTCTCAAGATTCGCCTGACCCGCATGGGTGCCAAGAAGCGTCCGTACTACCGGATCGTGGTTGCTGAAGCGACGGCACCGCGGGATGGCCGCTTCATCGAAAAGATCGGCTCGTACAATCCCATGGTGGACCGCGATCATCCGGACCGTCTGGTGATTGATGCCGAGCGCGCCAAGCATTGGCTGGCGGTGGGCGCACAGCCGACCGACCGTGTTGCCCGCTTCTTTGGCGACCGTGGCCTGATGGAAAAGCGCGCCATTCGGGAAACTCCGCTGAAGTCTGCGCCCGGCAAGAAGGCGCAGGAACGCGCCAAGGCTGCCGCCAGCGCCTAGCCGTGGCGTGATTGCCAGAGCTTGACTGCCAAAGGACGAGACACGCGCCATGGCCTTCGGTCTTGATCGACCGGTGATCGTTGCCCGCTTTGCCGGTGCCCATGGGGTGCGCGGCCTCGTGCGGCTGCGATCATTCACTGCCGAGCCTGCGGCAGTGCTGGACTATGGGCCGCTGTCGGCCGCCGACGGGCGCCGCTTCACCCTCAATCGTCTGATCGGCGAAAGCCGGGGGGCGTTGATTGTGGCGGTGGCCGGGATTGCGGACCGGGATGCAGCTGAGCGGCTGACCGGCCTTGACCTTGCCATCGATCGCGCGGCGCTGCCCGCGGTGGAGGATGAGGACGAGGTGTATCACACCGACTTGATCGGTCTGGTGGCGGAGCGGTTGGACGGCGCGCCCTTGGGCCGCGTGGTTGCAGTTCAGGACTTTGGTGGTGGCACTTTGTTGGAGCTGGAGGATGGCAGCCTGCTGCCCTTCACCCGTCAGGTGGTGCCAACCATCGACCTCGCCGGTGGCCGGTTGGTGGTGGAGCCACCACAGCCGATCATCGACCCGGACGCGACCGAGCAGTCCCAAAGCCAGGAGGTCAGTCCATGACCGCAAGCCACAGCCCGTGGCATGCCCATGTGCTGACCCTGTTCCCGGAGATGTTTCCGGGACCGTTGGGGCTCAGCCTTGCGGGCCAAGCCTTGGCCCGTGGGCGCTGGCAGTTGAGTGTCGCGGACATTCGCGATCACGCAACTGACCGGCACCGCAGTGTCGATGACACGCCGTTCGGTGGTGGTCCCGGCATGGTGCTGCGCGCCGATGTCCTGGACCGGGCGCTGGCTGCAGCCCCAGCAGGCTTGCCGCTCTTGTGCTTGAGCCCGCGCGGGCGCCCCCTCACCCAGGCTTGGGTGCAGGAGTTGGCCGCGGGGCCCGGTCTGGTTGCTGTGTGTGGCCGCTTTGAAGGCATCGATCAGCGGGTGATTGACGCCCGTGGATTGGTGGAAGTGTCGGTCGGTGACTATGTGCTGTCTGGTGGCGAGCCAGCGGCGCTGGTGTTGCTGGATGCGTGCGTCCGCTTGTTGCCGGGTGTGGTTGGTACCGAGGCCACGTTGGCGGAGGAAAGCTTCGCCGATGGTTTGCTGGAGTATCCACACTATACCCGCCCAGCCGATTGGTGCGGCAGGCGCGTCCCCGACGTGTTGTTGTCTGGCAATCATGCAGAAATCCGGGCTTGGCGGCGACGTCAGGCCGAAACCCTCACCCGTGACCGTCGCCCGGATTTGTGGGCGCGGCATGCGGGATCGAAGACGTAAAGACTGAAGGAACCAAGCCGATGAACATTATTGAGACCCTTGAGGCGGAGCAGATCGCCAAGCTGACCGCTGAAAACCCGGTTCCGGCGTTCGTGCCGGGCGACACCGTGCGCGTGAAGGTGAAGGTTATTGAAGGCACGCGTGAGCGGGTGCAGGCGTTTGAAGGCGTGTGCATCGCCCGCAAGAACGCTGGTATCAACTCCAACTTCACGGTCCGGAAGATTTCCTACGGTGAAGGGGTGGAGCGCGTGTTCCCGCTCTACTCACCGCGTCTCGCGGGCATTGAGGTGGTGCGTCGCGGTGACGTGCGCCGCGCGAAGTTGTATTACCTCCGCGGTCGCCGCGGTAAGTCTGCCCGGATCGCCGAAAAGGCGATGACGGCGGAGAAGGCCGAGGCCTAGGCCAAGCACGGTTTTGACAAGAGTCGAGCCTTCGGTGGCGGGGCGGGCGCATCGGCCGTCCCCCCACCGCCGGGGTTCGGGTCTGGTTCTGTTGCAAGCCCGTTCAAAGATCAGGAGACACGCGTATGGCGACGCCGCGGACCTTGTACGACAAAATCTGGGATGCCCACATCGTGCAGGCGGACGCCGACGGCACCAGCGTGCTCTATATTGACCGGCATCTTGTACACGAAGTGACCAGCCCGCAGGCGTTCGAAGGCCTGCGTCTCGCTGGTCGCACCGTGCGTCGGCCCGATGCCACCGTGGCGGTGGCCGACCACAATGTGCCAACCACCGACCGCTCCCAAGGCATTGCCGATGAGGAAAGCCGCATCCAGGTGGAGACCCTGGAGGCCAATGCGAAGGCCTTCGGCATCACCTATTATGGCATGGATGACATTCGCCAAGGCATCGTCCACATCATCGGGCCGGAGCAGGGCCTGACGCTGCCGGGCATGACCATCGTCTGCGGTGACAGCCACACCTCCACGCACGGGGCGTTTGGCGCACTGGCGTTCGGCATCGGCACCTCGGAAGTGGAGCATGTGCTGGCGACGCAATCGCTGGTCGCCAAGCGGTCCAAAAACATGAAGGTGGATGTGACTGGGGCGTTGCCGCCAGGGGTCACCGCGAAGGACTTGGTGCTGGCAATCATCGGCAAGATCGGCACGGCCGGTGGCACCGGCCATGTGATCGAGTTCTGTGGCGAGGCGATTCGCGGCTTGTCCATGGAAGGCCGGATGACGGTCTGCAACATGACCATCGAGGCCGGTGCCCGCGCGGGCTTGATCGCGCCGGACGATGTCACCTTCGCCTATCTGCAAGGCCGCCCGCATGCGCCCAAGGGGGCAGCGTGGGAGGCGGCACTGGCCTATTGGCGCACCCTGCCGTCGGACGAGGGTGCCGTCTACGACACCATTATCACTCTGGATGCGACCACCCTGGTGCCGTTCGTCACCTGGGGCACCTCGCCCGAAGACGCGCTGCCGGTGACCGCCAGCGTGCCAAGCCCGGCCGATGCGCCGACGCCAGAGAAGGCAGCTGCCATCGAGCGGTCGCTGGCCTACATGGGCCTGACGCCCGGCACCAAGCTGAGCGAGATTCCCATTGATCGGGTGTTCATCGGCTCCTGCACCAATGGCCGCATTGAGGATTTGCGCGCGGCAGCGGCCGTCGCCAAGGGCCGCAAGGTTGCTGCCAGCGTGAAGGCGATGGTGGTGCCCGGCTCCGGCTTGGTGAAGCATCAGGCCGAAGCCGAGGGCTTGGACCAGATCTTCCTGGAGGCGGGGTTCGAGTGGCGGGAACCCGGCTGCTCCATGTGCCTTGCCATGAATGCCGATCGGCTGGAGCCGGGGGAGCGGTGCGCCTCCACCTCCAACCGAAACTTCGAAGGGCGCCAGGGACGTGGTGGGCGCACCCATCTGGTGTCGCCCGCGATGGCTGCGGCGGCCGCGATCACAGGTCGTTTGGCCGACATTCGCGAGCTTTAGGCCGCCCCGGTGGTCGACGGGGCGGATCGGGCAGAGTCTCTGTCACCAGGGGGGGGCATGCAGGCCGCCCCTCTGGTTGCCCGCGCCCTTGCCGCTGTGCTGGACGCCTTGGCGCTCGCCATCCTGGTGGTGGTGGTTTCGCTGGTGCTCAGCGTGCTGGCTGGCATGGCAGGCGCGGGCGAGCGGGAACTGGAGGCCATTGGCCCCACCGTTCTGCTGGCCGGCATGATCGGATATTTTGCCGTGTTGGAGGCGGGTCCCCGCTCCACACTTGGCAAGCAGCGTATGGGGTTGGCCGTCGTTGATCGCGCGGGCGCCCCCGTCGGTCGTCATCGCGCCTTCGCCCGCGCCACCGCGCGGGCAGTGCTGCTGGTGGCACTGCCCAACCTTGCCCGCGGCTGGGTTCCAGTGGAGGCAGCCCTCCTCTGGGTGATCCTAGTCGTTGGCATGGTGGTTGTTCTCAAACCGCCCCGGACACTCTATGATTGCCTCACAGGCTGTGTGGTGATCAAGTCGTCACAAAGAACAGCTTAGAATTTGTGGACGGGGTAACCATAAACTTCGTATCACCTTGCGCAGCGCCGGAGGGTATCCATGCAGCCGTTCAAACAGTTGACCGGAATCGCCGCACCGCTACCGATGATCAATGTCGACACCGACATGATCATCCCGAAGCAATTCTTGAAAACGATCAAGCGCTCCGGTCTTGGCAAAAATCTTTTTGACGAGATGCGCTATCGTGAAGACGGGTCTGAAATCCCTGAGTTTGTTCTCAATCAGCCAGCCTATCGCAAAGCCGAAGTCCTGATTGCCTATGACAATTTTGGCTGCGGCTCGTCACGAGAACATGCCCCTTGGGCTTTGTTGGATTTCGGCATACGCTGCGTGATTGCGCCCAGCTTTGCCGACATTTTCTTCAACAACTGCTTCAAGAACGGCATCCTGCCGATCGTGCTGCCGAAGGCCGAGGTCGAAGCGCTGATGGACGATGCGCGCAACGGCGCCAATGCCCGGCTGACCGTCGATCTTGAGGCTCAAACCATCACCCGTCCCGACGGCAGCACGCTGTCGTTCGAGGTGGATCAAGCCAAGAAGCACCTGTTGCTGAATGGCCTGGATGACATCGGCCTGACCTTGCAGAAGGCCGGCCACATCGACGCCCACGAAGCGCGCTTGCGCCAATCTCAACCCTGGCTGTTCCAAGCAGCCTGACCGAACCCTGGAGGAAACCCGCATGACCGCTCCCAAGAAAATCCTGCTGCTGCCTGGCGATGGCATCGGTCCGGAAGTGTCGCGACAGGTCAGGCGGGTGATGGACTGGATGGCGAAGCGCCGGAGCGTTTCCTTCGAGGTGAAGGAAGGCTTGGTTGGCGGTGCCTCCATTGATGCCCATGGCACGCCGCTCACCGACGAGACCATGGCGGATGCCATGGCTGCCGACGCCGTTCTGTTCGGCGCTGTGGGTGGTCCGAAATGGGATGAGGTCGCCCGCCACCTGCGCCCGGAAGCGGGCCTGCTGCGCCTGCGCAAGGATATGGACCTGTTCGCCAATCTGCGCCCGGCCTTCGTCTATGACTCGATGGCCGATGCCTCGTCCCTAAAGCCGGACTTGGTGCGCGGGTTGGACATCTTGATCGTGCGGGAATTGACCTCGGGCGTGTACTTTGGTCAGCCGCGCGGCATTGAAACCCTGCCGACTGGTGTGCGCCGCGCGATTGACACCCAACTCTACACCGAGATTGAAGTGAATCGCGTTGTCCGCGTCGCCTTCGACCTTGCCACCAAGCGCCGCAACAAGGTGCACTCGGTGGAAAAGGCGAATGTGATGGAAACCGGGGTGTTCTGGCGCGAAATCGCCACCAAAATCGGCAAAGAATACCCGTCGGTCGAACTGCAGCACATGTATGCGGACAATTGCGCCATGCAGTTGGTGCGCAATCCGAAGCAGTTTGACGTGATCGTCACCGACAATCTGTTCGGCGATATCCTGTCTGATTGTGCAGCGATGCTCACCGGTTCGCTCGGCATGTTGCCGTCGGCGTCGCTTGGCGCACCGGACGCATCGGGCCGTCGCAAGGCGCTGTACGAGCCGGTGCATGGCTCGGCGCCAGACATCGCGGGCCAGAATGTCGCCAATCCATTGGCGATGCTGCTGTCCTTCACCATGATGTTGCGCTGGTCCTTCGACCTGCATGAGGATGCCGACCTGATCGAAGGTGCGATTAAGTCGGTGCTCGCCTCCGGCATGCGCACGGCCGACATCGCCTCGCCCGGCACCGCCAAGGTCTCCACCACCACCATGGGCGAGATGCTGCTGCGCGAGTTGGACAAGGCCATCGGCATCATCTAGTCGCGTTTGCGTCGAGACGCTGGAGCCTCGGCGCCAGCGTCTCGGGGTGACTTAGGGTCCTGCCGCTCGTCTCCCTCTGCCCAGATGCGCCTGTGCTTGCAGCCGCGGGGGGAAGGGCGCCTATACTCACCCCATGAATGCTCTCATCATTGCCAGCGGCTTGATGCTGCTCGTGTATCTGTGGACCGGGATCGCCTGTGGGCGCGCCCGTGTGGTCCATTCCGTCGCCGCTCCCGCGGTCACTGGTCACCCGATCTTTGAGCGCGCCTATCGCGTTCAGATGAACACGCTGGAGCAGTTGGCCTTCGCGCTGCCCGCCGTGTGGCTGTTGGGCTGGACACTGTCCTACACCTGGGCCGCTGCGGCTGCTGTGGTGTGGTGCATTGGCCGGGTGTGGTACGCCCTCGCCTATGTCGCGGACCCAACCAAGCGCGGTCCTGGCTTCCTGATCAGCTTTGTCGCCGGTGCCGGTGCCCTGGTGGTTGCGATCGGTGCTGCCGTGACGCGCATCGTGAGTGGCGGATGACCCTGGCTGGCCGCCGCCTGTTGATCATCGTGGGCGGCGGTATCGCCGCCTACAAGGTGCTGGAATTGGTGCGCCGCCTGCGCGACCAGGGGGCTGCTGTGCGCACAGTGTTGACGGCAGCGGGCGCACAGTTCGTCACCCCTCTCTCGCTCCAGGCGTTGAGCGAGAACAAGGTCTACACTGACTTGTTCTCCCTCACCGACGAGAGCGAGATGGGTCACATCCGCCTGTCGCGGGAGGCTGATCTGGTGGTGGTCGCCCCCGCGACGGCTGACTTGATGGCGCGGATGGCAACGGGGCAGGCCAATGACCTAGCCAGCACCGTGCTGCTGGCGACCGACAAGCCCGTGCTGATTGCACCGTCGATGAATGTGATGATGTGGCAGCACCCCGCCACCCAAGCCAACCTTGCCACGTTGCGCCAGCGCGGGGTGGCGGTGGTTGGGCCTGCCGCTGGGGATCTTGCCTGTGGCGAAGTGGGCAGCGGGCGGCTGGCCGAGGTGCCAGAGATTCTGACGGCGATTGTCTCCACCCTCACAGCCCACCACGGCCCGAAACCACTGGCCGGGCGCCACGCACTGGTCACCTCCGGGCCGACCTGGGAGGCGATTGATCCGGTGCGGGTGATCGCCAACCGCTCCTCCGGCAAGCAGGGCCACGCCATCGCTGCAGCCCTCGCCGCTGCGGGTGCCCGGGTCACTCTGGTCACGGGGCCTGTGGCTGAGCCTGATCCGCCCGGTTGCACGGTGCTGCGCATCGAGAGTGCGCGGGACATGCTGGCGGCCTGTGAAGCCGCATTGCCTGCAGACATCGCCATCTGTGCGGCTGCCGTTGCCGACTGGCGGGTCGCCAACGCCTCGGACCAGAAGCTGAAGAAAGGATCGGACGGCGCCCCGGTCCTCAGCTTTGTCGCCAATCCCGACATTCTCGCCACGCTCGCCCGCCATGCCCAGCGGCCACGCCTCGTGGTTGGCTTTGCCGCGGAGACCGAGCGGGTGGTGGAGCACGCAATCGAAAAGCGCCAGCGCAAGGGCTGTGACTGGATCCTGGCCAATGACGTGTCCCCCGGCACCGGCGTGTTTGGGGGAGATCGCACCACGGTGCATCTGGTGACAGCCGATGGGGTGGAGCCCTGGCCCTCCGCGCTGAAGGTGGAGGTTGCAAGGCGCCTGGTCGACGCCATCGCCGGTGTCTTCCGATGAGCCTCAGCGAGGCTGAGATTCAGCGCTATTCCCGCCAGATCCTGCTGCGGGAGGTGGGTGGCATCGGGCAGGAGCGCTTGAAGGCCGCGCGCGTCCTGGTGGTCGGCATGGGTGGGCTTGGCTCCCCGGCGGCCCTCTATCTGGCAGCGGCGGGGGTGGGCACATTGGTGCTGGCCGATGGCGATCAGGTGGAGGCCTCCAACCTCAATCGTCAGATTCTCCACAGCACAGCCGATATCGGGCGGGCCAAGGTGGACAGTGCAGCTGACCGCCTGGGTGCCCTTAACCCCGAGACGCAGCTCCTGCGTCTGCCCCACCGCCTGACCGATGAGACGCTTTGGCAGGCTGTGGAGCGCGTCGATCTGGTGGTGAATGGTGTGGATAATTTCGCCACCACCTTCGCCCTGGTCGATGCCTGCCATCGCTTGGGGCGACCGTTGGTGCATGCCGCGCTCTATCAAGATTATGGCGAGTTGTTCGTGCAGCAAAGCCATCGGGGCGCACCGCACCCGTGCTATCGCTGCCTGCACCCAGCCCCGCCGCCACCCGACCTCGCCCCCACTTGCGCCACCGCAGGCATTCTGGGCGCCGTTGCGGGGGTGATGGGTGCGCTTCAAGCCGTGGAGGCCGTAAAGCTGTTGGTGGGCAGTCCAGCCGCATTGGCGGAGGCCGTGGTGATCCACGACGCCTGGACCCTGGAGCATCGCCGTTTGGGACTGAAGCGCCGTGCTGGCTGTCGCCTGTGCGGATCGCCATAGGGGGGACTGATGACGCTGCGAGTGATTGTTGCCGGGGCAACGGGCTGGACCGGCGGCGCCGTTGCGCGCGGGGTGATGGATGCTGCCGACATGCAACTGGTTGGTGCCGTCGCGCGTGGAGCAGCGGGCCAGGACATCGGCGCGGTTCATGGTCGAGCACCGGTTGGAGTGACTGTGTGCGCGACGCTGGCAGAGGCGCTGGCAACACCAGCCGACGTGGTGATCGACTACACCAAGCCGCCCTACGTCAAAGCGCACACACTGGCGGCGATTGCCGCGGGTGTTGCCGTGGTGGTTGGCACCTCGGGCCTGACGGCGGCCGATTATGCCGAGATTGCGGCCGCGGCAGAAGCTGCGGGGGTGGCGGTGTTCGCTGCGGGCAATTACTCCATCACCGCCACTTTGATGGCGAAGTTCGCCGTGATGGCGGCTGCCTACGTCGCGGATGTTGAGGTGATCGACTATGCCAGCGCGGGCAAGCCGGATACCCCGTCCGGCACCGGGCGCGAACTGGCGGAGCGTCTAACCGCCGTGCGCCAGCCCAGCACCGCCAAGCCAGTGGCGGAGTTGGGCGGCGCGCGGGAGACCCGTGGCGCCACCATCGGTGCGGTGCAAGTTCATTCCGTGCGCATGCCAGGCTACACGCTGTCGTGCGAAGCCGTGTTTGGCGCGCCCGACGAACGCTTGGTGATCCGCCACGACGCCGGCAGCTCAGCTGCGCCGTACGTTGCAGGCACCTTGCTTGCTGCCCGCCGTGTGCGCGAGGTGCCGGGTCTGCGGCGCGGGTTGGACCAGCTGTTGGGCTGAGCGTGGCTCTGCCAGTGCCAGCAGCTGTCGTCTGCCCTCTGTCGTGACTGTGACTGCGCGGGAGGACGGCGTCCGCTGGCACCAGCCGCGCTCAAGCGCCAGTGCTGCAATCGCGGCACCCAAGGCACCCGCGAGGTGGTCACGGCGCTCAGACCAGTCGAGGCAGGCGCGGCACAGCGGGCGGCGGCTGTTGGCCGGGGTGTCGACGGGCAATCCCTCGGCTGCCAGACGCTCGCGCCCCAACGGGGTGAGCGTCAGGCCAGCGGGGGCGGGGGCAAGGAAGCCCGCGGTGATCAGGGCGTCGTACAACTCGGTCGCAACAGCACCAGCCAAATGGTCATAGCACATCCGGGCTGCGCGCAAGGACGGGTCACGCGGGCCGAGGCGGGTGCGATTGAGGCCAACCCGCGCGGCGAGACCCATCATGGCTTCGATTGCCTCGGCCACTTCGGGTCCGGCCAGTCGATAGTAGCGATGGCGCCCCTGAATGCTGACCAGTACCAGGCCGGAAGCCACCAACTGCGCCAGATGTCCGGAGGTGGTTGGCGCACTCACCCCTGCCTCCGCTGCGCACTCGCCAGCGGTCAGCGCCCGCCCGGCCATCAGCGCAGTCAGGATGTTGGCCCGCGCCGGATCCCCCAACAGCGCTGCCAACCGGGAGATATCGGGCCCATCTGCCATCCCGGTAGTGTAGAGGATCGAGTGCCGTGGTCCAGTGCGCCCCGCAACACTTCGGGCGGGACCGAAACACCCGTGGCCCGGCGGCTGGTACAGCCACCTCCTCACACCTGGAGGATGCCGACAATGATCACCTGCTTTATCCGCTATGACCTGGAACCCTTTACCCAGGAGGCATTTGCCGCCTATGGCCGCATGTGGGGTCAAGCGATCCCTGGCTGCGGGGCGGATTTGATTGGCTATTTCGGTCCTGCCGAAGGGTCCTTAACCACGGCCTATGGCGTCTATACCCTGGACTCGCTCGCGGCATACGAGGCCTATCGCGCGCGTTTGAAAGCCAGCGAGGCGGGGCAAGCCGCGTTCGAGTTTGCCAAGCGAGAGAAATTTATTCGACGCGAGGACCGCCTGTTCCTCACCAACGTCTCCGCCCCCCACGCGCCGTTGGTGCGGCCATGATCGCGGTGATTTTCGAGGTTTGGCCCTCAACCACCGGCGAGGCCGCTTATCTGGAGCTTGCCGCCAGCCTGACCAAGCAGTTGGCCAGCCACGACGGCCTAATCTCGATCGAGCGCTTCCGCTCCCTCACCGAGGAGGGCAAGCTGTTATCGCTCTCGATCTGGCGCGACGAAGCAGCTGTCCGCGGCTGGCGCACCAACCTCGCCCACCGCAGCGCCCAAGCCCACGGCCGTGCAGGCCTGTTCCGCGACTATCGCCTGCGCGTCGCAAGCATCCAGCGCGACTACGGGCTGACCAACCGCACTGAGGTGCCCGATGACGGGTGAGGGCTGCTTCGAGCAGCGGTACGCGATCACGGTGATTGTGAAAGCGGGTTGGCGCTTCGGTTGCTGCGCCAACCCGCCCCAGCGTGAGTGTCTTCGAGCACCCCATCGCACTCAGGTTAGTTTACCTGCGTGCGATAAGCCCTAAGCCCAGGTGATCTGGGTTGCGTCGATGATGCCCACGACCGTCAGCACATTACCAACCGACGGCGTGTAGGTACCGTTGCCGAGTCCATCGGTGCCCCACAAAGCCGGATCAAAGCCGCCAATCTGGATGACATCGACACCGACCTCATAGTCGGTGATCCGATCCAATCCGCCAGCGAGGATGTCGTAGATAAAGACGTCCGCGCCGCTGCCGCCCGTCAACACGTCGGCATCGGCGCCACCGAACAGGGTGTCATTGCCCGCACCGGCCGAGATGGTGTCATTCCCGAGACCCGTGTCAATCGACGAGGCGCCGCTTCCGGTGCTGACACTATCGTTGCCCGCACCAGTGGTGATGACGTGCGGACCATCGCCGAGATTGATGGTGTCACTGCCACTGCCTGCAAAGACCTCCGCATAGCCGTTGCCAGCATTGAGCTGGTTGGCTCCGTCGCCTAGGATGAAGCGAATGGCCCCGAAATCGCCGACGGTCATGGAGTCATTGCCGGCCCCAGTTTCGAGCCAAGCACCAGCGTAATAGGCGGTCTGGTTGCCCAAGGTGATGATGTTGTCGCCCCCGAGGTCTGCGAGGTACATGTCGTTGAACGCACCCGCCTTGATGGTGTCGTTCCCGGTACCTGCCAGGATGCTTTGGCTGTTGCCACCATAGGATGGGCCAAAGTCCTTCATGGTCAGGCTGTTTGCACCTTCACCAAGACTGATGGTGACAACAGCATCAACATCCTGGAGCGAAACAGTGTCACTGCCGTCGCCCATGTCAATCAGTTGGCCACCACCAACGCCACCCAGCAGGCCAGTGACGGTCAGGCTGTCATTGTCTGCACCCAGCGATACACCGAAGGATTGAGAACCACCGATGGTCACATTGTCGACGCCAGCCTCTGCCTGGACGTAGACTGAGTTCATGGGAGTGCTGAGCGAGACCGTTGAGCCACCCGAGCCGA
>RDXE01000005.1 GCA_004292755.1 Alphaproteobacteria bacterium | reverse complement strand
GCGCCAACGGCAGGCCACCAGGCCCGGTCTGGCGGTACGCGGTACATTTTCGCCAGCCCGGGCCTGGCATCCTGCCGTTGGCGCCCGCTTAGCTCGAACGTTAGCAGGCCGTTGAAATACCAATCGACACCGCCGCTCGCGTCAGCGAGCATGGCGACGTTGATCGACGAGGGGTGAGCCGCCGATGCGAGGAGCCGACAGCTACAGCGAGAGCCTGTTCACGACGGTGAAGCTGGAGGACTTCGTTCCGGCCAGCCACCCGCTGCGCCCGATCCGCACCTGGGTCAACGATGCGCTGGCCAAGATGGACGCCAGGTTCTCGGCCATGTACGAAGCCGACGTCAAGGGCGGCCGCCCGAGCATCGCGCCCGAGAAGCTCATGCGAGCCATGCTGCTGCAGGTGCTGTACAGCGTGCGCAGCGAGCGGCAGCTCGTCGAGCAGACCCAATACAACCTGCTGTTCCGCTGGTTCGTCGGCTTGGCCATCGAGGACACCGTGTGGAACCACTCGGTCTTCAGCAAGAACCGCGACCGGCTCATCGAGCACGACGCCGTCACCGAACTCTTCAACGCGACGGTGGAGATGGCCAACAAGCGCGGGCTGCTGTCGGGTGAGCACTTCAGCGTGGACGGTACGCTCATCCAGGCCTGGGCCAGCCACAAGAGCATGCGGCGCAAGGACGGATCGGACGACGGCCGCCCGCCCGAGGACTGGCGCGGTGAGCCGCGCAGCAACGACACGCACGAGTCCACGAGCGACCCCGAGTCGCAGCTCTACCGCAAGAGCAACGCGGCGCCTGCGCTGCCCAGCTATCTGGGACATGTCTTGACCGACAACCGGCATGGCCTGGTGGTCAACGTGCAGGCCAGCACCGCGGACGGCACGGCCGAGCGCGAGGTGGCCGCGCGGATGCTGGCCGACGTCGCCGGTCCGGGCAAGCGAGTGACGGTGGGAGCGGACAAGGCGTACGACACCAAGGGCTTCGTCAACGCGTGCCGTGAGATCAACGTCACGCCGCACGTGGCACAGAACATCAACCGCAACGGTGGCAGCGCCATCGATGGCCGCACGACGCGACATGCCGGCTACGAGGTCAGCCAACGCAAGAGGAAGCGCATCGAGCAGTGCTTCGGCTGGGGCAAGCTCATCGGCCCGATCCGCCAGGTCATGGTGCAGGGACTGGATAAGGTCGACCAGCTTCTGACCCTGACCATGGCCGCCTACAACCTCACGCGGCTGCGGACCTTGGCGCAATTGCGCCCGCAGTGCGCCCAATGAGCGGCGAGAACACCGAAATGACCCCGTCCAACAGCTCGAATGACGGCGCAAAGGGCCAATTGCGGTTGTTCTGGCAACAACAGCAGGCTGTATGACCTCGTCGATCCGAAGTGCGATGGGGAAATTCGCGCTCATCGGTGGTACTTCAACGGCCTGTTAGGCATCACAATCAACTCCTGTGTCTATCACCGAGATTCTTAAGGCAGCCGAAGTAGCGCTTGCGCTCATTCTCTCCTT
>RDXE01000071.1 GCA_004292755.1 Alphaproteobacteria bacterium | reverse complement strand
CTTTGAGGAAGGCCTCAGGATCACACAACGCCTCGCCGCCGCTGACCCGTCCTCCGCAACCCTCCAGCGCGATCTCTGGGTCGTGATGTGGAAGCTGCGAGGCCTCCCCGGCAGCAGCATCACCTGGGCGAGCATTGTTCAGGTGATGGAGGCCATGGACCGCCGCGGCACGCTGCTGCCAGCCGACCGGCGATTTCTCGAGGAAGCACGGGGGAACGCGAGCGCCGCTGACGGCCGCGGGGGTACCCTGCGCGGGGTGCAGCACCAGTCCCGCCGATCGCCCGCACGGGAGGTGGCAGGACAACCGGATCGCGCCCATGTGCCAGTCACTGTTGCGGGCGGTGCCCCCGTTCGCGCGCACCCGCACCTCCGACCCCATGGCACGCAGACGGCGCAAGGTGAGCCGGAGGCTGGGGGCTCATCCTGGTTAGACGGTTTTCTCTCGAGCAAGAAGGCTGCGACCGCGTGCCAGCACAGGGGCGCAGTAGCCTTCACTGCGCCAGGGTAGCCGACAGCCACGCCGCCGCGCGGTCCATTGCAGCAGCCGCAGCGGGGCTGACTTGGACCAGACGGGCGAAGCCGTGCATCAGGCCATCGGCGCGCCACGCCTCCACGGCAACGCCGAGGGTGGTGAGGCGGGTGGCGAAGGCTTCGGCTTCGTCGCGCAAGGGGTCCACGGCCGCGGAGACAATGCAGCAGGGCGGCAGACGGGCGAGGGCCGCGTCATCGGCGCGCACTGGGGCGGCTGAGGGGTCGTGGAGCGTATCTGCGTCAACATCCCGGCCCAGATAGGCAGCCCAATAGTCCACCATCGCGGCACGGGTCAGGCCGCCACCGACGCCGGACAGCGTGGTGTAACTGTCGGCACTGCAGGTTGGATCGAGCGCGGGGTAGAGCAGCAGCAACGCCGCCAAGGGCACACCCGGTGCCCGCAAGGCTGCCCCCAAGGCCAGATGCGCACCAGCACTGTCACCGCCCAGGGCGAGGCGCTGGGGGTCCACCCCCAAGGCGGGGCCCACCTGCCGCAGCCAATCCACCACCGCCAGTGCATCTTCCTGGGCGGCAGGGTGCGGGTTCTCCGGAGCGCGGCGATACCCAACCGAGAGGATGGTGACCCGGCTGCGCTGGGCCAATTCCCGGCACAGCAAATCGTGGGTGGCAAGGCTGCCCGTCACCCAGCCGCCGCCATGCAGATAGACCAGCACGCTGCCATCGGCCCCCTCCGGTCGATAAAGGCGCACTGCCAATTCCTGCCCCGGCAGGGTGAGGGACAGCAGGTGCGAGGTTACCCCGGCCACGGCATGGCGGCGGGCCAGGGGCTCGGCGGCCTCCACCTGCCAGCGGCGCTGCTCGGCCTCGCTCACGCCTGTGGGCACCACGACGCCGCCGCTGTGCAGCGCCAGGGCTTGGAAATAGGCAAGGCTAGCTGGATCAATCATTGGGTCGGTCATCGGTACTCTCCCAGTTCGGCCAAGAGGTTACACCGAAGTGCGACGGCACGTCGCCACAGACGCTTGCGCTTTGGCCCCATACGCCCAACATCTGGCGCGCGGAGGGCTGCGGCAAAGGCCGCGGCGTCGATCCGGGAGGAACCAAAAACCATGTCCAAACTCATCGTCTCGCGCCGCAGCGCATTGGCCCTTGGGGCAGGTGCTGCTGTTGGCATCGCCTCGCCCGCGATTGCCCAAAGCCGTCAACGCCTCACAGTCGCCACCGGCGGCACCGGTGGCGTGTTCTTCCCCTATGGCGGCGGCATTGCGCGCATTCTGACTGAGAAAATGCCGAACACCCAGGCCACTGGCCAGGTGACCGGCGGCTCGGTCGACAACGTGAAGCTGCTGCACCAGGGCGATGCCGACATCGGCTTCTCCACCCTCGATTCGGCCTATGACGGCTTGAACGGCCAGGGCGCCTATGCCCGCGACGGCAAGCAAGACGTGCGCGTGCTGGCGGTGCTGTATGACAGCTTCCTGCATGTTGTGGCCGACGGTCGCATTGCTGAGTTGAGCAGCATTGCTGGCATGCGCGGTCGCCGGATTTCCGTTGGCTCGGCTGGATCGTCGACGGAATCCATTGCCGATCGTGTGTTGGAGGCGGCCGGCCTCAACCCGCAGCGCGACATCAGCCGGGACAATCTGGGCGTTGCCGAAAGTGCCGGTGCCTTGAAGGACGGCAAGGTTGCCGCGTTCTTCTGGATCGGCGGCGTGCCAACGGCAGCGGTGCGTGACCTTGCCACCTCGGGCTCCCCGCCGCTGCGCTTCGTGCCAACCGGCGTCGAGATGCAAGAGCTGGAGCGCCGGTTCCCCGGCCAGTATCGCTCCATCGTGCTGCCCGCCAACGCGTATGCTGGCCAGACGGCGGCAGTGCCGTGCCTGGGCGTGGCGAACGTGCTGCTGGTGTCGGCCAACGCCCGTGCGGCGATGGTAACCCAGGTGCTGACCACGCTGTTCGACAATCTGGCCGATGTCCAGGCGATCCACCCGGAGGCCCGCCGCCTGACTTTGGCTGGTGCGGCCACCAAGTCAGCCGTGCCGTTCCATCCAGCCGCCGAAGCCTTCTACCGCTCCCGCGGCATTCAGCTGTAGATGTGAACCAGCAGCGGCGTGGCACCCACGCCGCTGCTGCCCAACTAAGCGTTCGCGATGCGACCTGTCAGCTTGCCGGTGTGATCCGCCCGTTCGCCTTCAGCTTGGCCAGCGCCGCCTCTAGATCAGCCAATACCTTTTCGGCATTGGGCGTCGCCTTAGAGACGACGATGAAAATTGGGATCCGCTGCAGGACCGATGACTGCAGATTTGGAACTTGCACCGTGCGCTGCGCTTCCCGGATCGAGCCGCGATAGTGCAGCAGAATCGGTGCGCGCCCTGCTTGCAACATGCGCAATGCTGCCTCTGGTGTGGGCGCCTCGCCTGCGATCGCCACCCGGTTGGCAGTATCCTCGATGAATGGACGAACCCCAGCATAGCTATATCCGAGGTTCAGGATGACCGACTTGCCTGCGAGATCCTCGTTCTTCGAGATGTCCGGGCTTCGTCCGACAGAGTAAGCCTCCAGGATCACCTCATCCACCGGCTCCTTGCTCCAGATGGTTGTGGTCTGCAGGTCGGGATAACGATTGGTGATTATGGCGACATTCAACGCGCCGCGTGCCATGTCCGCGCGCAGACGCAGGACCGGCACTTCCTCTGCCCGCCATGTATAGCCCGCTTCTTGAGCCAAGGCGCTGAACTGATCAATCACCGAACCACTCGGACGGCCCGCCACCATTGAGTTGAACGGTGGGAACGGGAAGAATCCGAGACGAAGCTCCGTGCTTTGCGCGCCAGCCAGATGCGGCGTGCCCACCGTGGCAGCACCTGCAGCGATCAGAGCGAGGAATTTGCGTCGGGAACAATCGTTCATGGGTGACTCCGCTTACTTTCAGTGAGAGGTTCCGAGACTAAACCTTATGCTGAGTCGGATGAGTCTCGCGCTGCCTGACCTATTTTGTGAGAGGTTAGCCCGTATGTGATAAAATTATGTTTCAGGCCTGTCAATGTTTCGAGATGCGACAAAAGCCTCCGACTTTCTACGTATCGCCAGTCTTCGTGCTTTTATCAAGGGTATATGTTTATCTGATAATTCGTAAAAAGCGCATTCGGCGGTGATTTCTCCGTTTAATCGGTATCGCCTTATTTAATTACGCTGGCCTTAACGAAGCTGACACGGTTCAGTCATCGCTTTCGGCCTTGATCGTGCCCGTCGAGCCACCCGCTGCCCTGGCCTGTCGAGACCGGATCACCCTGGCGTGACCCTTTACAGTGAGACACCCGATGGCCTTTTTCAAAAACACCGAGTTTCAGCCCGGCCCCTACACCACTGCCCCGGCTGCCGTGATGCGGCGTGTGTTGGCCGACGTGGGGCTATCTAGCGTCGACACTGGTCGCGTGCAGTTTGTCGGCGGCAGGTCGGAAGGGCTGATCGACACCAACCTCGCCATTGCCCCTGTGGCAGCTGGTCTCTATGGCGCCTTAGGCGTGGTGTTGGACCAAGTGGGACAAGCCCGCGGACTGCCCCAGCAGACCATCACTGTTGAAATCGATCATGCAGCGATGGCCATGAGCAAAATGCATTGGCTGTTGTGTAACGGGAAGCCCGTTGAATTGCCGGAAGGTCCAGCCGCTCGGGGGGGTGGATACCCAGGTGTTGGGAACTTCCGCTGCAAAGATGGCCGCTGGATTAACATCAGCACGGCATTCCCTGGCCTACGGAATACAGTATTGAAGGTTCTGAATGCCCCAAATGATCGGAACGCAATCCAAACTGCTATTTTAAAGCACTGGGATTCCTTTGCTCTAGAAGACACCCTCGCGGATTTGGGGGCATGCGGTGCGGTGATGCGCACACCCGAAGAATGGGCCGCGCACCCCCATGGGCGCAGTCTGCTGCAACAACCATTGGTGCAAATCACCAAGGTGCGGGACAGCGCCCCGCGCCCCCTCACACCCTGGCCAATCGCCCCACGCTTGTTGAGTGGTGTGCGCCAATTGGATCTAACCCATGTGTTGGCCGGTCCAACCGGTACGCAGATCGCGGCCGAAGCTGGCGCAGATGTGCTGCGGATTGTCGGTCACCAACGCTGGATCAATCCCATCGGCGACATTGACATGGGTATTGGCAAGCGCTCCTGCCAATTGTCCCTGGACGACGCTGAACAGCGCGAACAATTCTTCCGTCTGATCGATGAAGCAGATGTCTTCGTTCAGGGGTTCAATCCAACCTCCATCTATCGCCTCCTGGCCGATACGACTGAGACAACCGAGAACAGCCATAGCCTTGGTGAGGAACGACTGCTTGATCGCAGGCCTGGGATCATTCTCGTAAACGAAAGCTATGCCGGTCCATACGGCCCCTGGGGCACCCGCGCTGGTTTTGAGCAGTTGGCGCAAGCGGCCACTGGAATGATGTATTTGCAAAAGCGATACGGCGAGGCGAGCCCAGAGGAAGGCGGCGAGCCGATCATGACGCCGGTTTACTTCAATGACTATGGCACCGGGATCCTGTCCGCCATCGGCGTCTGCGTTGCTCTCCTGCGTCGTGCAACCGAGGGCGGCTCCTACATCGTTCGCAGCCAGCTGATCCGTACCGCCAGTTTGATTGTGGAACAGGGTACGATCCCGATGGATCAACCGCCACACAGCTTTTCCCGCGGTGAGGTATTGCTGCGGTCCGGCTCAATTGAAACACCTCACGGCATGGTGTGGGCACTGAGGCCGGTTGTGCAACTGGACCAGACTCCGTTGTCTCAAGGTCGCTCCTCGCCCACGGCAGGGGAACATCGTGCAACTTGGCTGCCAACCATCGATACGATGATGAACGCCGCCGTGATGGGGACCGGCAACACCTACGGCGGTGGCAAGTCATGGCTTTAGGACGTGACGGCAGTAATCGGCGCGCAGTTGTAGGGATCACTGGCGCACTGGCGGCCCTAGGCAGCGTAACGGCGGCGCTGATTTCTATCGCCCTGCCGGAAACCGCAGACTACTTCGACACCACCCCCACTGTGGTGGGTGGTGGGGTCGCAAGCGCGTTTCAACTGGCCTTCGCCGTGGGGCATGTGTTGTGGGGCTGGCAGGCCGATGTGCGGGGGCGCATCACCACCCTCTGGATTGGGTTGGGCTTGGTGGCCCTCGCACTCCCCCTCTGCTTGATCCCATCGCTGGAGGCGCTGGTGATCGCCCGCTGCCTGATGGGGATCGGTGCAGCAGCGACCTTGGTGGTGGCACGAGCGTTGATCCGCGATGTCTTTTCTGGTGCTGCCTATGGGCGGGCGATGACTGAGCTAACGATGGTGTTTGCCCTGCTGCCCGGCCTTGCACCAGTTTTCGGTGCTGGTTTGGTTAGCTTAGCTGGATGGCATGGCGTCGTTGCTGGCTTGGCTGCCATTGTCATCGGTCTTGCCGTTGGCCTCTTCGCACTCAGTCGGCTGGAAGGGTTTCGGGCAGCGCTTCCGCCGCCCCGATCACTTGGACTTTGGGAGTGTTTTGGGCCTCCGGCGCGCTCGGCAACGTTCTGGTGGTACTCCGCTCTGGCCGCCATCGCGATCAGTCCGATGATCCTGCTTTATGCCGTCGGCAGCAGTGCGTATCGCGCCGCGTTCGAGATCGATGCTGCCACAGCCGCCACGCACTGTTTTGTGGTGAGCGTGGTGGCCTATCTGGTCGGCGGCGAAATCCACAAACGCAGCCTGAGCCGACTGTCGGTCACGCAGCAGATTGCCTGCGGTGCTGGGCTGATCCTCCTCAGCGCCCTGGCGGCCTTGGGCGCGACACTGGGTGGCGTTGGAGTGGGCGGCTGGACCATTGGCTTTAGCCTCTACGCCATTGGACTAGCGTTCGTACTGCCCACTGCCACCCGCCAGGCGATTGCGCTTGTGCCAGGTGCTGGTGCACCGGCCTCGGCACTTGCAGGCATGATGCTGATGCTGGTCCCTGTGGTGGGTACGGCGCTGTTTGCTGCAGCGGAGACCTTCGGCCCAACCCTGGCCCTGCCAATCGTTGTTTGTGTGCTGGCGCTGGCGCTAACGGCTGCTGTCGGCCTCTGGCGCCTGACCACAGGCGTCTCCAGCACCGCCCCTTCTCAATCCTAGCCGAGGCTTACGATGCACAAACACCCCGGACCAGCTGGTCAACCGCGCCGTCTGGCCTTCGCGCTCGGGGGATTGGCGGGAGCCAATGCCTTTGGTGCCGGTTTTTTGACTGCTGCACGTGAAAGCGGCGTGGAACCGGACATGATTTCCTGCACCTCGGGCATGATCCACTGGACGTGGCGATACTTGGTCGGTGCCAATCTGCGAACGGAGGTTGATCAAGCCATCCGGGAGGCGCACGGCACCGCCCCCATGGGTCGTGAGACTGCCTGGGGTCACGTGATGGCGAAGGGGCTGTCCGGCGTGTTTCGCACCGCCACAACAGAGTACTGGCAGCGCTTGATGGCGTTTCCGCCACCTCTGACCGCGCGTGAGTGGATGACCCGGCTGCTTCCAGCACAGGTGTGGGTGCCAACCCGACCGGAGTCCGTCTTCGAGGAAATGTCAGAGGTGTTCAACGCCTGGGACAAGCCGCTGTTCTTCAACAGCTATGCCCCAAAACGCGGCGTTGAACTGGTCCACATGAACCGCGCGGCCTACGATTTGTGGTGTCGCTATGGCTACCCCGAACACAACACCGATGAAGATCTGGCTGAAACAGGCGCGCGCACCAAAAACAAGCAGTTGCCGATGGCCCTGCCAAAAAAGATCACCGCGAAGATGATCAAAGATGCGTTGTGGCTTACCCGCTATGGTTTCCAGCAGCAGAAGCGCATTGATGGTGCCTATGTCCGCCAGTTCATGCTGAACGAGCTGGTTGCAGCCGACTTGATCCTGCTGGCGCGCCCCAGACGCTTTGAATGGAAGGGGGACCTCCCAGAAACGGCACTTGAACTACAGGATTTTGAAACCAAGCTGTGGTTTGACAGCTCCTACATGCAACAGGTTCACTATATCGATTTCATCAATCGTGCTGTTGCGAATGGTTCCTTGACCTCTGAGTTGTACCATCCCGTACAACTGTACCCGATCGAAGTGAAGCTAAAGCGCGGATTCTTCGATTACTTCAAGGAGGAGCGCGGCATGTTTGATGCCGCAGTCGAGCAATCGATGAAGGCGATGTGGCAGGAACTGGGCCTGGATCAGCACGCAACCGACCCTGGAGACGCCGTCGCACTGGATTTGTCAGCCTAGCACGACCCTGACGCGCGCCTCTTCCGGCGGGGTGAGGGCAGAAGCTCACCACCCCCTTGCCAATACCGGCGCTGTCGCCTATTTGTCACGAACTGGCAGGGGTGCTCCCGCTTCGGGGGCTGAGAGGGCATCGGGCCCAACCCTCGAAGCTGATCCGGGTAATACCGGCGGAGCGAGACCATGTTTGCTGGCGCTCAAATCTCTTTGTACCCGATGACTGACCGGTTTGTGACGGTCATCCTGGGCTCGCTGTCGGCGATGGACCCCTGGCGGGATCGCCTGCGGATCACCACCGATGATGTTTCGACCACCGTCATCGGCCCGCCGGAGGTGCTGTTTCCGGCGGTTGGCGCCTTGTTCCTGGCCGCTGCCCGTCAGGGCGGCCATGTGGTGCTGAACGCCACCTTCTCCCGCGGTTGTCCGGGAGAGCCGGATGATCCGATCTGCATCGGCGCGGGTCTTCCTGTCGCACCGGGTGCCATGACTGGTCTGGCCGAGGCCGCACTCGCTCGGCTGCAGGATCGCCCACCTGCAGGCATCGCGGTGGCCGCCCAAATCGCCCTCTATCCCCTGGGTGAAGCCCAACACATGGATGGCATTTGGGAGTGTATCGACTTCCTGAAGCGCTCCGGCGTGTTTGCCACCTCCAAGCACTTCTGCACCAAGCTGCGCGGTGATGCCGACCGCGTTCTGCAAACCATCGAGCAAGCCTTCCTTGGTTTTGCTGGGCCCGATCGGCACATCGTGCTGACCGCCATTCTGTCTGCAGGCAGCCCCAGCCAAGCCAAGGACTAACGCCAAGCGGCTTGGCTGCCACCAGCGTGTGCCCTCAGCACCGAGGGGCCCGCCAATCCCCCTTTCCCCATCGCGTTCCAAACGAAGGACCCCATCGATGAGCACTGGTGTATCCGACCGGGCAGACCCGCTGTGGACCCTGCGCGAGACCATGATTGTGGCTGCCCTGGGGGCAGCCTTCGCTGTGATTTGCGTTGGCTGGTTGCAACTCTACCTCCTGGCGCTGCCGCTGGCGGGCAATGTGGTGACCAATTTGATGTTCGGGGTGTGGTTCCTGCCCGCCTTGTTGGCCGCCTATGCCATCCGCAAGCCCGGTGTCGCGCTGGTGACCGAGGTGCTGGCGGCCGTGTTGCAGCTGTTCCTGGGCAACCCCTCCGGCTTGATCCTGTTCCTCACCGGTCTCGTCCAGGGGGCGGGCGTGGAGGTGGTGCTGGCCGCAACCCGCTATCGCCGCTGGGGCATCGGCGTGCTGCTGGCCGCGGGTGCGGGTGCTGCCGTGTTCTCCTTCCTCTACAACTGGGTGCGATTCTCGTGGGGCGCGACGCTGTCGATGGAGACCCTGTCGGCAATCTTTGTGCTGCGTGTGATCTCCGGCATGGTGCTGTGCGGCTTGGGCGCCAAGCTGCTGGGCGATGCGCTGTGGCGCACCGGCGTGTTTGCGGGGCTTGCGCTTGATCACGCCAAACGCACCGGTCATTGACGCACGCGGCCTGCGGCTCACCTATCCGTTCGCCAACCGTCCAGCCCTGGATGGTGTCGACCTGACGGTGACCGCAGGCGAGCGGGTTTTGCTGCTGGGCCCGTCGGGCGGTGGCAAATCCTCCCTCGCGCTGGCGATCATGGGGGCGATCCCCCACAGCATTCCGGCCGACGTTACGGGCACCCTCCAGGTGTTTGGTGCCCCGGTGCGCGAGCCTGCGCGCCTCGCCGGTCGAGTGGCTGTGGTGTTTCAGGATCCGGACGCGCAATTGTGTTGTGCCACTGTCGCTGATGAGATTGCCTTCGCACTGGAGAACCAGTGCCTCGCACCCGAGGTGATTGAGGCGCGCATCGATGCGAGCTTAGACGCACTGGCGCTGCCCCGCTGCTGGCGGGCGCGGGCCGTGGCGAGCCTGTCCGGGGGCGAGAAACAGTTGGTTGCCCTGGCCGCGGCTTTGGCGCAGCAGGCTGACCTTCTGATTCTGGACGAAGTGACTGCCCATCTGGACGAACCGGCCAGCCGCCAAGTCTATGCGGCACTGGATCGGGCCCTGGCGGATCGCCCTTACCTGACTGCACTGTTTGTCGATCATCGCCTCGATGCGCTGATCGACCGGATTGACCGCGTGGTCGTGCTAACCGCCCAGGGCCAAGTGCTGACCGATGGCCCGCCACGACATGTGTTCCAGCGGGAGGCTGATCGCATCCAACGAAGTGGCGCATGGCTGCCGACGGCCACCCGCCATGCCTTGACGCTGTCGCCCGTTCCCACCCCCCTGCCCTTGACGGTGGCTGAGGTGCAGGCCGCAACGGCGACTGTGCCGCCAGTCAGTAACCCGGCACCATCTCCGGAAGAGGACGCTGCGCCACGAGACCGGCCCACACTCGTGCCGGGCGAGGTGCTGGCACTGATCGGAGCGACTGGAGCGGGTAAGACCACCCTTGCCCTCCAACTCACGGGCTGGCAGAGCGGCACTGCAGCCGCGGTCGCCTTTCAGTCACCAGACCATCAGTTCCTGACCCAGACCGTGCTGGAGGAGGCCGGCTCGCCCGAGCGCTTGGCCGCCCTCGGCCTCAGCCACGCGGCGCAGCGTCATCCCCTTGCCCTGTCCCAGGGCGAGAAGCGAAGGCTCTCACTGGCTCGGGTGTTGGAGGCGGACGGGCCTGCCGTGGTGGTGCTGGATGAGCCGACCTTCGGCCTCGACAGTCGCTGGACGGCCGAGGTGGCGGACTGGATCACCAAAGCGCGGCGCACAGATCGCACCATCATCCTCGTCTCCCACGATCTGGATCTGGTGGCGGCGCTCGCTGACCGGGTGGCAATCCTCGCCGACCGGCGGGTGATCGCAGAGGGGCCCCCTGCGGAGGTCCTGACCAATGGCGCTTTGCTGGCCAGGGCCGGGTTGAGCGTGCCGCCCGGCCTCGCCCTCCGCCACGGGATCGCAGCTGTGACGCCAGCCCCCCGTCTCCAGCCCGGCGAGCCTGCGCTGGAGCCTCCGGGCGGGCTGCACCCGTTTGCGGCTGCCGTGGTTGGGCTCGCCTGGGTGATTGCCGCGACACTGGTGATGGATGTGGAGCGGCAAGCCTGGCTGGCGCTGCTGCCCCTGCCCTGTTTGATCCTCGGATTGCGCGTCGGCGCGCGGGCGCTGTGGCGCGGCTATGCGGGGTTCATCCTGTTCGGTCTCGGCTTCTTCGGCGTCAACTTGGTGTTCTATGACACGGGACGCAGCTTTAGCCCGATGCTTGGCGCCGTGCCGGAGGGCGTTGACCCTGGCCTCTACATCGGTGCCACGTTGTTTTTGCGCACGTTGGCGATTGGCGGCGGGTCCTTCTTCGCTGTGGCCGCCACGACGCCAGCGCGGCTTGCCCGCGCCCTGATCCAGCAGGCACGCATGCCACCGCGCGCGGCCTTCGCCACTCTTGCAGCGCTGCAAGCCTTCCCGGTGTTGGAGCGCGACCTTGCGACCATTCGCCTGGCCCAGGCGGTGCGCCGGGGGCGGCGCCCAAGGCGGTTCCTGATCGGCCCATCAACGGCGCTGCTGCTGCTGGCGGCTGCAATTCGTCGTGCATCGCGCGCGGCGCTGGCGATGGAAGTGCGCGGGCTCACACACCCGATGCAGCGCAGCGAGCGGCTGCGGGTATGGTGGCGCAAGCGTGACAGCCTTGTTGTCCTGATCGGGCTTGGAATTCTTGCCGCTGTGCTTGCCAAGCCGGGTTTGTGACCAATGTCCCTAAAGAAGATGCGGCATCACGCCGCACACGAACAGGCTGGGGGCAAGATCATGACTGGCTTCGTCTACCCCATCGACGACCCGGACGAGGGCACCTTCGACCCGCGCTCGCTGGAGGCGGACCCGGTGTTTCAGCGCGAACGGGCCCGGGCTCGCCGCTGGCTTGCCGACAAGCTGGCAGACATGGCCGAAGAATGCGCCGAGGCGACCGACGCGGGCGATCTGGCCATCCTGTCCGCTCTGCGTCAGGTGGCACTGCAGGCTAGCGTGGAGATGTGGGGACCCAAACACACCCAAAGCAGCCTGATGGATGACATGGCGGCTGTGCTGCGCATGGCGGCTGATCTTGAAAAAGACCGTATTCGCGCGGTGGGCGGCAGCACCACGTTGCAGTAACGCCCCACGACCATCACAGACGCCGATCCCTGCGACACTCTGACCAGTGTCGAAATGGTGGAGTGGTTCTAAATCCGGTGCGGTCTCGTGTTCCCTCCACCGGCGATCTCGTGTTGTGTCTGACGAGCGTCGTCACGCGATCAAGGTCTTCTACTTGATCCCGATCCACTCTAGGTTCGCCCACCATGAGTTCATCGCTTCCTGTCGTCCTCGTCCTGCTCATGCTTGGTGTGGTCGCAGTGCTGCTGTTCGGCATTGTCCACTTTGTGCGCCGCGGCGAGAAGGGCGCGCGCTTATCTAACAAGCTGATGCAAATGCGTGTTCTGTTGCAGGGTCTGGCCCTGGTGGTGTTCGCCATCATTATGTGGCTGAGCGGTCGCTGAGGGGGAGGCTGAACCGGGCGGGGCTGGCTCCGCCTCATTGCCCCAGATGGGCGGTGTGATTTGCTGCTGGTGCGCCCTTGGAATTGGGCTGCTGCGGCCCATGTCACAGGGCATCATGGTTACTCTCTCCCGCATCTACACCCGCGGCGGCGACCGCGGTGAAACCTCCCTCGGCAATGGCGACCGGGTCGCGAAGCACGCGTTGCGTGTGGAGGCCTACGGCACCGTCGATGAAGCGAATGCGACCATCGGTTTGGCGCGATTGAGTGCCGACGCCGATGTCGACACGATGTTGTCGCGCATTCAGAACGACTTGTTCGATTTGGGCGCCGACTTGTGCCGTCCGGGCGACCCGAGCGATGGCAAGCTGCGCATCGCCGACAGCCAAGTGGACCGGCTGGAGGCCGAGATCGACCGCATGAATGCGGAACTGCAGCCACTGAACTCCTTCATTCTGCCAGGCGGTACACCAACGGCAGCCCACTTGCATTTGGCGCGGACTGTGGTGCGTCGGGCTGAGCGGCTGGCGACGGCACTGGCGGTGTCAGAAACAGTCAACCCGGCTGCAGTCAAGTATCTCAATCGCCTGTCAGACCATTTGTTTGTGCTGGGGCGCTGGGTCAACGACCGCGGCGCGGCCGACGTGCTGTGGGTGCCCGGCGCCAATCGGTGACCCGCGCGCTCTGCGCAGCGCGACGGCACTCGAACAGACGCGGGTCCAAGGGGGCAAGCAAACGAGGGGGCAGGTCAACCGCGCGTCACCACGCTGCGCAGACGTGCGGTCAACACTTGATCGGCGCGCCCATCCCCCATGCTGCTGAAGGGCAGCAACAGCCGCTCCCAACTGTTCGCCCAAGGCCGCTCTGGATTGGGTCGTGGGGTCTCCCCGGCTGTGACAACGTGGCAGGAGAACAAGGGCTGCCCGCGCCGCACCACGGCCAGGCACTGCGCCCACAGAAACGATGGCAGCAACTCAGGCTTGATGCTGCGCTCACCAAGCGTGCGGCCGGTCCAGTCCGCGCCAGCCGTGCGCACCACATCGGTGCCGACCAGCCGGTAGCGGAAGTCGCCATCGGTCAGCGCCTCCACGATGACCATGTGCCCCATCAGCGCTGGCACCTCCAACGGATCGAAGGCGCGCCGGGCGGGCACCACCCCACCCTCTGCTTCAGAGAGGCGCTGCCATACGCTCAACAGACGAATCAGGCTTGGGTTTGCAACCGTCGGCGTACCCCAGACCTGAATGGGGCGGGGGTAGCCACACTGCTCGAACAACTGATCGATTGGAGTGGTATTGTCGTCTGCCAGCGCCTGGGCTGCGGCCTCCACCCACTGAAACCCAACGATCTCCGCCATCTCCGCCAACCTTTAGGTGCATTGAGACAGTGTACTCGAACTTCGCCGAGGGCAAGTCCGACGCCATGCTGCACCGGCTCAGGGTGCGCCTGTCCAGACTTGTCGCCGACCGCTCAACCAGATAGAGCCCGGTGATGTCAATTCTAACCACCATCACCGGCGTTATTCTGCTGGGCGCTGCCCTGATGCTGGTCGGCGTGCTGTCCAGTGCCTTGGCGCGGCGGTTGGGCGTGCCGTTGCTGCTGGTGTTCTTGGCCATCGGCATGGCAGCGGGCGAGGACGGACCCGGCGGCCTGATCTTCTCCGACTTCCAGGCGACCTACGCCGTCGGCTCGGTTGCCCTGGCGCTGATTCTGTTCGACGGCGGGCTGCGCACACCCATCACGGCGTTTCGCGGTACCCTTGCCCCGGCGGGAACTTTGGCGACGGTCGGGGTGCTGATGACCGCGGCGATCACCGGCTTGGTGGCGTGGCTGACGCTGCCGCTGGGGCCAGTAGAGGCGCTATTGATTGGCGCGGTGGTTGCCTCCACCGACGCAGCGGCGGTGTTCTTCTTGCTCCGCACCCGCGGGGTCAAACTGCCCCGCCGGGTTGGTGCCGTGCTGGAGATCGAAGCCGGGGTGAATGATCCAGCAGCGGTTGTCCTGACCCTGGTGCTGATTGCGATCATCCAGGCCGGGCGGCAAAGCCCACTCGACCTCGCTTTGGACATCGCGCTGCAAGTTGTGGTTGGCGGCGGTGCTGGCGTTGCCGCGGGATGGCTGCTGGCCCGCACGCTCAACCGGCTGGATCTGGCGCAGGGGCTCCACCCGCTGCTGGTCGCAGCCTCGGCCGTAGCGACCTATGCAGCGGCAACGCTGGCCGGAGGCTCGGGCTTTCTAGCGGTCTATCTGGCTGGCCTGATCGTCGGCAACCGCCCGATCCGCGCACGCTCGCAGATTGTTGAGTTTCACGATGCGCTGACCTGGCTGGCCCAGATCGCGATGTTCGTGCTGCTCGGCCTGCTGGTTACACCGCACAAGCTGCTGGACCAGGGGATCGGGGCGGTTGCCGTCGCCCTTGCCTTGATGCTGGTGGCGCGACCCGTGGCGGTATTCTTGTGCCTATGGCCGTTCGGCTTTACCTGGCGGGAGCGGGCCTTTGTCTCCTGGGTTGGGCTGCGCGGCGCCGTCGGTATCTTCCTCGCCTCGATCCCGGTGCTGGCGTCGATGCCCGGCGGGCAGATCTATTTCAACGTCGCTTTTGCCGTGGTGCTGGTGTCGTTGTTGATTCAGGGCTGGACGATCGCTCCAGCGGCCCGCGCCCTCGGTCTGGCCTTGCCGCTAGACCCCGCCCCCCGCGCGCGGGTGGAGTTGGACCTTCCCGGCCAGTTGGATCTGGAGATGGTTGGCTATCGGGTTGACCCTGGCAGCCCGGCACTCACCCGAACCCTGCCGCCGTGGACGCGGCTGGTGTTGGTGGTCCGCGGCGACGCTGTGTTGGAGGCTGGCGAGGCGGGCGGGCTGCGCCCCGGTGACCACGCCTACTTCCTCGCTCCACCCTGGCGCGCACCCGACCTGGACCGCCTGTTGGCACCCAACCCCGGCGCTGCACCCGAAGTTGTTGGCGAATTCATCCTGCCCGGCCACGCGACCTTGGGTGTTCTGGGAGAGATGTATGGCATCGCCACACCCGTGGATGAGACCGACCGCACCTTGTCTGACTTGTTCGCCCAGCGCTTGCGCCACGCACCAGAAGTGGGCGACCGATTGATGCTAGGTGATGCCATGCTGATCGTTCGCGCCGTTGAGGCAGGTGCCGCCACCCGCGTCGCCATGCGCCTGACCCCCGACCCTGAGGATCGTCCAGAACTGGCCGACAAGGTCGAACGCGCGGCGGCCCGCCTGAAAGCAGCACTCAGACGCAAGCGGCGCTGACAGGGCCGCTTGGTCCCAGACCATCCACACGCCTAAGGCTGATAGCTGCCATCATGCGGGTTGAAGCCAGTGGGAAAGCGCCCAACTGGACGCGCCATGTCGGACAGCGGACGGCTGTGGAACTGACCAAAGCCTGCCTGCCCGACAAACTCCATCTCCTTCGCCACCGTGACGCCGCGGCATAGGGTTTCAATCGGCCAGCCAGTCAATTGCATGCCCTCATAGGGGGTGTAGTCCATCGCGTCGTGCAGCAGGCTGTGGCTGACCGTGACGGCGCGGTCCGGGTCCCAGATCACCAGATCCGCATCGGCGCCGACGGCGATCGATCCCTTGCGCGGGCTGAGGCCGTAGAGGCGGGCAGGATTGGTCGCCGTGACGGCAACGAAGGTGTGAATGTCGATGCGTCCCTTGCCAACCCCTTCGGAGAACAGCAACGGCATGCGCAGTTCCAACCCCGGCACGCCGTTTGGCACCTTCTTGAAGTCTTGCAGAGCCTTTTGCTTCCCGTCGGCATCGCCAAAGCGATAGGGCGCGTGATCGGAGGAGAAGACCTGAGCGACGCCATTCGCAATCGCACGCCACACAGCTGGCTGATTGGCCTTCTCCCGCGGGGGTGGGGAGCACATGCATTTGGCTCCCTCAATTCCCGGCTGATCCAAATCTTCTGCGCACAAGAACAGATACTGCGGGCAGGTTTCGGCATAGATGCGCAGGCCACGGGCCTGTGCCCAGCGGATTTGGTCAAACGCTTCGGCGCCGGAGACGTGAACGATCAACACCGGCTGGTCCACCAACTCAGCCAAGGTGATTGCGCGATGGGTCGCCTCACGCTCAACGGCCTGGGGGCGGGAGACGGCGTGAAACTTCGGTGCCTTGTGACCAGCCGCCAGCAGCTTCTGCGCCAGGAACGCGATGCTGTCATGGTTTTCGGCATGCACCATGACAAACGCCCCCTCGCGCCGAGCCAGGGCATAGACCTCTAACACCTCGCGGTCATTCAGCTTCAGGGCATCGTAGGTGAGGTAGATCTTGAAAGATGTATAGCCCTTGCGGATCAACTCCGGCAGTTCGTCGTCTACAATCTCCGGCCGCGGATCGGAAATAATCATGTGGAAACCATAGTCAATGCAGGCCTTTGGTCCGGCGCGATCATGATAGTCCGCCACCACTTGCCGGATGGAGTCGCCCTTATGCTGGGCGGCGAACGGCATCACCACCGTGGTACCACCGCAGGCAGCCGAGCGTGTCGCGGTGAACCAGTCATCAGCCGTCCACACGCCAGTGGAGCTGATCTGCTCAATGTGCGCGTGGGCATCAATGCCACCGGGTGTGATCAGCCGACCACGGGCGTCAATCGTCCGATCGCCCAGCCCAAGGTCCTCGCCAATTGCCACGATCCGACCACCACGGACACCAATGTCGGCTTCAAACAAATCGGCAGCAGTTGCAATCCGCCCGCCTTTAACCACCAAATCATAGCCCATGGCGACCATCCTCCCGACAAGACCCAAACCCGTGGCCGACACCTGGTAGACTGTCTGAGCCGGTCAAACGGTCTCCCTCAATCCACCACGTGGTAGCGTGTGGTCAGGGCACACAATGCTTGGCATCCAAGCAGGTTCGCCTGACCACTCGGCGCGGGTCGGAAAAGCCTATCGGGTTTTGGCCTTATCTCAAGGCACCAGCGCGCGTGGGTGTATTGCTGGCGAAGAGGGGCGCTGCCCTCCCCGGCTCACCCCACCGGACAGGGAGGACTAAAGGGTGTAGCCCAGACGCAAACCACCCCAGTGGCGCCCCTGGATGACGATGGGGACCGCCAAGTCCTTCATCATCACAAACTTGCCGCCGCCCATGTCGCGCCGGTAGGTCTGGATCAAGAACGGCTCAGTATTTCGACCCGCGGCCAAGCCAACGCGATCATTGAATATCCGTCGGTTGCGGCAATTGGCTGTGTTCCACAGGGTATCCCCGCGCCGCTGCGGCTGGGAGACTTTCAGATTATGGGTCGGCACATAGCCATTGCGGTCCACTGCGATGCAATACTGGATGTGCGCATCGCTGGCGAGCACCGGCTCCTGAATGGCGGGCAGCAGCTTGTCGCACAGAGGCAGGAAGCGGGTGGTAACTTGCTGCGGGTCCGTATCAGGGATCGGCTGGTACGCCTCGTCAAAGAAATCGGCGGCTTTGATGTCGCCCCGCTCAACTGCCTCGTTGAACTGGGCCGAAATCTCCTCCGCCACGGCCAGGGCGTGGCGCACGAAGCGGGCATCGATGGTTTCACTGCCCAATAGCACGGTCTGGCTGATCAAGGTTTGGGACAACCCAATCATGCCATTCAGGCGGCTACGCGTGCTGGTCAGGGTTTCTGCCGACTCGGTCACGCCATGGGCAAGGGATGTCAGCTGCTTTTGAAACGCTGCCGTATGGTGGGCGATGGCACCTGCTGCCTCGGCGATGTTGCCAGCGCCATCGTCCACTTCGCCGATGGCGCGGCCCATGGTTTCCAGCGCCTGACCGATGCCGACGGTGCCTTCCCGCACGGAGGAGGCAATCTGCCCGCTTTCCCGGCCGGCGCGAACCAGCGCCTCCGTCTCCCGGCTGAGCGAGGCAAGTGTCTCCTCAATCTCGTGCGTGGCTGTGGAGGTTTGCTTCGCCAGCGCCTTCACCTCACCGGCAACGACGGCAAAACCGCGCCCGGCATCGCCAGCGCGGGCTGCCTCAATCGTGGCGTTCAGCGCCAGCAGGTTGGTTTGTTTTGCAATCCGATCAATGCCTTGCGCCACCTGACCAACCTTGCGCAAAGCCTCCGCCAGCCCTTCAACCTGACTGGAGATGCGGGTCACTGCATCAATCAAGCGGTTGACCGCTTGAATCGAACTGTCGATCTCGGTCCGGCTATGACCCAGGTCTTCGCGCGCGCGATGGGCGATGGCGCGGCTTTGTTCCACCGCTGCAACAATCGCGGCGTTGCGCTGGGCCAAGTCGTTGCCGCCCTCTGCCAAGGTTTCAAACACCTCAGCCTGGGTTTTGACAGTCGCGGCAATCTGTTCAAACCCCCCGGCGACATCAACCAATTCGAGGCTAAGTTGACTAGCCCCCTCCGCAATGCGATCAGCAGCAGCGTCGTCGACGTAGCGCCGGGCGTTGAACGCGCTGCCATCCATGGCGAATCCTCCAATGTCATAAGGGCTCTGTAGCGGCGGCCCCTTGGCTTGATAGCGGTGATGGTGACACCGACGACAGCCGCTTGTCACATAGCTTATCGTCTAACGCCGCGAGATGGTAACAATCCCGCGCAGCCCGAAAAACATAAGATATATAAGGATTTCACGCGCTTGCCTGCGCTCACCAGAGCAGCACGGCCCGCTTCATGCAGGGTCACACGAGCAGGTGCGACGAAATGTCGCGTTGCAGACGGTCGCTTCGCACAAAAGCGATTATCACCGCGACCGATGATGCAAGGACGACGGTGGGTCGTCACCCTATACGGGAGCAGAAATTCCACTGGGCGCCAACGCTGCCGCCAGTGCCGCCTTCAGCCGGTCCAACCCCTCGTTGGTGCTAGCCTCACACCGCGCCACCAACACGTCCTGGGTGTTGGAGGCACGCAATAACCACCACCCATCGGCAGTGATGACCCGAACCCCGTCAATCGTCACGACTTCATCGGGGGAGCCGACAAGGCGTTGCTTCACCTCTTCGACCACTTGGAACTTGCGCTCCTCTGAGCACTGGAAGCGCAGTTCTGGTGTGTTCACAAACCGGGGCAAGGCATCCCGTAATGTTGACAGTGGCTGTTCATTGCCTGCCACGATGTTCAGCATACGAACAGCGCAGTAGAGCGCGTCATCAAATCCATACCAACGATCTGCAAAGAAGATATGGCCTGACATTTCCCCAGCGAGTGGGGACTTCACCTCTTTCATCTTGGCTTTCAAAAGCGAGTGACCGGTTTTCCACATCAACGGTTGGCCGCCATGGGCCGCGACATCGTTGAAGAACCCCTGGCTGGTTTTCACATCCGCAATAATCGTCGCGCCGGGATGCTGCTTCAGCACATCGCGGGCGTAGAGCGTGAGAATCTGATCGCCCCACAACACGCGCCCCTGGTTGTCGATCACGCCGATGCGGTCGGCATCGCCGTCGAATCCAATGCCAAGGTCGGCGCCATGCTCCGCCACGGCGCGCTTCAGATCATGGAGGTTTTCCTCCACCGTCGGATCCGGGTGGTGATTCGGGAAGGTGCCATCAACATCCGCGAACAGGCAGATATGCGTGCCCGGCAGCCGCTCGGTCAGCGCCTTCATCGCTGGACCACCGGCCCCATTGCCTGCGTCCCACACCACAGTCAGTGGACGACCGCCGTCGAAATCCTGTGCCAGACGGGCAACATAGGCGTCGAAGATATCGTGCTCGCTCTCACTGCCCGTCCCGTCCGCCCAGGCGGCGGCGGCGGCGATGCGCCCGATCTCCTGAATCTGGTCACCGAAGAAGGCGGCGCCGCCGAGCGTGAATTTGAAGCCGTTGTATTCCGGCGGATTGTGCGAGCCCGTGATCTGGATGCCGCCATCGGTGCCGAGGTGGTAGGTGGCCCAATACAGCATGGGCGTCGGCCCGAGGCCGATGCGCTTCACGGCGATGCCAACGGCCATCAAGCCTGCCGCGACGGCATCGGCAAGGGCCGGGGACGACAGTCGGCCATCATACCCCAGCGCCACACTGGACCCGCCGCCACGGCGCACAATCGTGCCAAACGCTGCACCAATCGCCTGCGCATCCGCCTCGGTGATCGTGCTGCCGACGATGCCGCGGATGTCATATTCCCGCAGAGACGTGGGGTGGAAGGTGTGGGCCGACAGCGACATGGAACAGCACCCTGATCAGCGAGCCGCAAGTGGCCCAAACAGGCCCCGAACAAGGCACAGTCACCCCACCTGCCGTCAAGGGAGGATATGCGCAGACCGCGGTTCACCCCTGCTTTCGCGTCGCAGTCCGTGTCAGCACCCCGGTGCCCAGGCGTTCCAGGACAGCGCGCAAGTCTGGGTCGGTGACCGTGGCCACCTTGCGGGCAAGGCCCGCTTGCTCGGCTTCCGACAGTGTGACCGCGGGCCTCGCGCGGGTGCGCTTGCGCGGAGGCACGCTGCCCTGTACCAGCCGGATCTGTGTGACCGCGCGGAAGCCGAAATGGCTGTTGATCCGCTCGATCATAAGGGGTGCCAGATGCTGCACCTCCAGCGCCATCGCAGGCCGAACCCGCAGGATCAGTTCTGCGCGCTCCTCATCCAGGCGTTTCAAGCGCTCTGGTCGACATGCGTCAACCAAGGCGGGGCCGACAATGTCGGGCCAGTCCAACAGCACCCGTGCAGCCGCAAAGCCGCGGCGCCGCATCGCCGTGCGGGTAACCTCCGGCACCATCACGCCCAGCGCCCGCGGGCCGCTGCGCCAAGGCCTAGTCGGTGGAGCGGGTGGATCAGGCTCAGTCACGCCGCAAGTGTCGCTCGTGGGCGGCACCGGGGTCTACTGGTATCCAGGACCTGCCACCTTGCAGCTGTCCCTCGATGGCAGGGGCTTAATCATGTGCCTAGACGGCACGGGCTTAATCATGTGCCTAGACGGCACGGGCTGAACGCGCCTAGATCAGCCCATGGCTGCTGTGTCCGAGGCATTGCTCGCGTGGTACGATCACAACCGTCGACGCTTGGTGTGGCGGGCCGCTCCCGGTGAAACGCCAGACCCCTATCGGGTGTGGCTGAGCGAAATCATGCTGCAGCAAACCACCACTGGTGCTGCTGGCCCCTACTACATCC
This sequence comes from Alphaproteobacteria bacterium, assembly GCA_004292755.1. GTDB lineage: Bacteria > Pseudomonadota > Alphaproteobacteria > Elsterales > Elsteraceae > RDXE01. The sequence goes on along the minus strand of RDXE01000071.1, from coordinate 8,276 downwards.
GGTTTCTCGAGCGATTTCCAACCGTCGACGCCCTGGCCGCGGCCGACCTGGACGAGGTGCTGCGGCTCTGGGCGGGACTTGGCTACTATGCCCGCGCCCGTAACCTCCACCGCTGCGCCAAGCTGGTGGTGGAGCGCCACGCCAGTCGCTTCCCCGAGACGGAGGAGGCCTTGTTGGCGCTGCCGGGCATTGGCGCCTACACCGCAGCCGCCATTGCCGCGATTGCCTTCGATCAACCTGCCACGGTGGTGGATGGCAATGTGGAGCGCGTGGTCTCCCGCCTGTTTGCGCTGCCCACGCCCCTGCCCCAGGCAAAGCCGGAGCTGCGGCGCCTCGCAACCACTCTCACGCCGACGACGCGGCCGGGGGACTTCGCCCAGGCAATGATGGACCTGGGCGCAACCCTGTGCAGCCCCACCAACCCCGCTTGCGGCCTGTGCCCCCTCCGCCCAGGCTGCCGCGCCCACGCTGAGGGCGCTGCGGACCGCTACCCCGCCAGATCAGAGAAGCCGCCGAAGCCAACACGCCACGGAACCGTGTTTTGGTTGCAGCGCGGCGACGGCATGGTGCTGCTGCGCCGCCGCCCGGAGCGCGGTCTGCTAGGCGGCATGATGGAAGTGCCCGGCACCGACTGGACCGACACTCCCCCCTCGCCCGCTGCAGTGCAGGCAGCCGCCCCAATGCCCGCGACGTGGCGCCGTCTGGACGGCGTGGTGACCCACACCTTCACCCATTTTCACTTGGAATTGACAGTCCTGACCGCCAGCGTCCGCCTCGCCGATGCCCGCCTCGGTACCTGGGTTGCACCCGACGACTTAGCGGCCCAAGCCCTACCCACCCTGTTCCGCAAAGTCATCCGCCTCGCGTTGAAAAGCGCAGGACGGCGGGGGTGAGAGAGGCTGGAATCATTGTTGGCGCTGCTGAACCAGTTAAAGTCTGTTCGGCGTGACGAAGCAGGTCAAAACCATAGATTTGAAGGGTCTCAAATCTTTTCGACCACCTCTCCGTTGACAAACGACAGTATAAGATTTGCACCGCTTATTACCAAGGGGAAGTCTTAATCCGGATTGCCTGAAATGAATTTGCAAACTGGCCCCATCGCGACTTGGCCGCTGCCTCAGCAGACTTCACTCTCAGTTAGATCATCAGCCAGCAAATCTATCAAAAGATTGCGCATGTCGGCAAAGATCGATCAAAGATCACTGGCGGCGAACATCAACACATCGTTTGCTCTCAAAGCGTCGAAACGCACCGACAGCTGAGCCGCAGACGCGGCGCCCGCACGGCGCGCTCGATCTCCTCAAACGACAGCCAAACCAAAACGCCCCGCGTGTGACGGCGGGGCGGTGGTTGGTTGCTATCAGCCGATCCAAGCCATCTCCCCCCTCCCCACCCAACTGGGTGGAGAGGGGGGAGGGGTGGTGTTACGCCGTTGGCGGCGGTTGGCTTGGGTCGTCGGTGGACGGTGCCGCTGGCTGCGGCGCAGCGGGCTGGTCGACATGGGTGTCGAGGAAGGCTTCGCCTGCCTCGCTCGGCACCGGAGCACCCGGTGCCGTCGTGTCGAGCCAACCAGCGACCGTCGCAGTGCTGGCCGGATTGGCGGCGCCCAGGAACAGGTCGAGGTGGGCGGCATCAGCGGCCGCATCGGCCGTCGCTGCCTGCTCCGCCAAGTCCTGGTTCAGGCCGGTCTCAGCGCTGGTGGCAAGGGTGTTGCCATCGGCGTCAAGCGTATCTGGATCAGCGAACCCAATCGCCGCCAGATCGGCATCCTGTGCATCGTCATAGGCCTGGATGGCCGCACTGTTGTCCACCACCGGCGCCTCCACGATGGGAGTAGCCGGGTTGGCACTGCCATCGGGGTTGCGCACGTCAATCTGCACTTCATGGACTTGAGAGTTGAGACCAGTGTCGTCGGTCACCTGGAAGTCCACTTGGCGCAAGCCCGCCGTCGGAGTGTCCGACGTGAACTGAACACCGCGCAGCACATCCTGATAAACCTCCGCATCAGCCACACCACTCAAGTTGAAGCCGACCACTTTGCCCGCAGCATCCTTCACTTCCGTGACGGTGATGCCGTGATCTTCCATCAAGCCACGCGCCGTTGGGTCGAAGTGCAGTTGGTCGCCTGAGTTGTTGCTGCCGGTTCCGGTCAGCTTGACAGAGGCGGACTGCATCTTCTGGCCTGCATCCGGGTCAGTGATTGTGACTTCTGTCGCAATCGACCCCGGCAGCATCGCACGCACCGTCGCAGGACCCACTTCAACTCGGAAGATCAAGTCGTTGTAGTCCGCATCACCCGGCCGCTTGTCAAAGCCACCGGCGATGATGTCCTCAAACCCGACCAAGATCTCGCCATTCGCCTGGCTGGCGCCAGAAATCGCGTGCTGAACCTTGTCTGGATTCAAGTCGAGGGTGCCATTGGTCGCGTTAGTGTTGTTGTTGGCGACGCTGGTGTCACTATCCACTGCGGCGGAGTGCACAACGCTGCCCTGCACCTTTACCGCTGCCTTGGTGGGATCGTTGGAAACGAACCACAAGTCCGGCTTCGATGATTGGATCGTCGCTGCCGAGCCATCCGTGTTCTTGAACACGAACTGACCGTTGGTAAAGTTGTTGAAGTTGTTCTTATTGAACCCGTCAGAGATCAGGAAGAAGTTCAGCGTCTCGCCCTTGTTCAGCACACCGAGCGAGACCTTGCTCTGATCAGCCACCAATGACCCGCCACCGCCTTGTTCAGAGGCGTTGGACCAGATCACCTCGGAGCGCACGAAGGTGCCGTTCTCATCCAGGATGGCGAAGCCAAGGGTATTCTTATACCCGGCCCCTTCATCCCGGAAGGTGACGAACACTTCGCGATCTTCCTGCATGGTCAGGTTGCGCATATCGACACCATTCACTGGCGTGTTGTTGCCAGGATTGATGGTGTTGATGTCTTTGCTTTCCTGCAGGTACGGGAAGATCGACTCCGATGCCAGCTTCCAGGGGATCGAGGTTTCCGAGATCGACATCGGCTTAGAGTCAGTGGTCACGGTGATGGTTGGCGGATCAAGCATGTTCTTGATCTCGACCAAAGCCGTATCCACTGCCACAGCCGAGCCGCCAGCGGCCTCGGTCGCCGTGCCCGTCAAGGTCAACTGGATCGGGCCACCAGCCTCGGTGTTGAAGTTGGCGGTATCAACCTCGGTGTCGCCCACCTTGGTCACACCCGTCAGCTTCAAGCCGGGCAGATCGCTCTGCGCCACGGTCCAGGTACCGTCACCATTGTCGGTGCCAGCACTCAGGGTGAAGCGCACCTCCTCACCAGCCTGGCTCGCCGCCACGGTGACTGAGAGGGATTCCGAGCCATCGGTATCCGTCAAGGCCGCGCCGAGGCGCAGATTGACGGCCTGACCTTCGACGCCGATTGCGTTCTCAGCTGCCACCAGCGGTGCGTCCGCCACGGCATCGACCCGGATGTCCACCTCCGAGGTAACCGTGGTGGTAACGCCACGCTCATCGGCGGCGGTCACGGTCACTTTCACGTCTGTGATGTCCTGGTCGCTGTCTGGCATCGGCTGAACCCGCAGACCGCCCCGCTCCGCTGCATCCTCCAAATCCTGAGCCGTCAGGGTCCAGCTGTTGCTCGCGGCATCGTAGCTGCCAATCGGTTCGCCTCCGGCAACCAACGCCGCACCGCCAAGGTTTTCAATCACCACTTCCGTGATTGTGCCGTCGGTGGTGGTGGTGAGGGTCAGCGGAATGCTGGTGTCCTCGGCGCCGCCTGGGCTCGCCACCTCCACGCTCAAGCTTGGCGGTGGGTCAACCGGCACCTCGTTGCCGATGGTCAGGGTTGACGACGAACGGTCGCCATCCTGGTCGCGGATTGTGTAGGTGAACACCTCCTCAGTTGCGGGCAACTCAAAGGTCTTGGATGGGCCGATGGCTTTCACACCGGCGGTCCCGCCTTGCAGCTGCTGGCCGACATCATAAGTCCGGTTGTGGCCGGGGATCGCTTGATCCTCCTGGTTGGAGAAGATGCGGACCGTTCCCGGGCCGTACTCCCCAACCGGGAAGAACGTGTCGGAGTTGGCGTAGGCCGTGAACTCGGTCTTGCCCGGCGTGCCGTACTTATCCCACGACAGGTCAAGATCACTGTCGCCGGGGTTACGGAACCGGAACCAGCCCTGGCCCTCGCTGTCGACCCCCATCCAGGTGAGCACCGCCGAGCCAGAGCCGGTGAACGGCACGGCCGTATGGTGCTCGGGCGGACGGTAGTCGTACGACCCATCGGCCTGCAGCAAGAGCTGACCGCCGGCGTTTGTGGTGAACCACTCGCCGATGGTGATTTGCCGCGAGCCCTGAGACGCCGTGACCACAGTTGCGGGCCCATCGCCTTGGTCATCGGCACGACCGACGCCCGAGGCATGCTCCACATCGCCCTGGATGACATTGCCCTGGACACCGTTGCGATCGGTGGCCCCGACAATGTCGCGGTCCGCCAGTGCTTCCGGCAGCTCATCCCCAGGCGGAGTCCCGCCCGGCGGACAATCACCGCCACCACCGCCCGGTGGAGTGCCGCCCGGTGGGTCGCCAGCCGGAGGTGTGCCGCCCGGTGGGTCGCCAGCAGGCGGAGTGCCACCCGGTGGATCGCCAGCCGGAGGTGTCCCACCCGGTGGGTCGCCAGCGGGAGGCGTGCCGCCCGGTGGGTCGCCAGCCGGTGGAGTGCCACCCGGTGGATCGCCAGCCGGAGGTGTCCCACCCGGTGGGTCGCCAGCGGGAGGCGTGCCGCCCGGTGGGTCGCCAGCCGGAGGAGTGCCGCCCGGTGGATCGCCAGCAGGCGGTGTCCCACCCGGAGGATCGCCAGCGGGTGGCGTGCCGCCCGGTGGGCAATCGCCGCCACCCGGCGGGTCGCCAGCAGGCGGTGTCCCGCCCGGTGGATCACCAGCCGGTGGGGTCCCACCTGGAGGATCGCCAGCCGGTGGCGTGCCACCCGGAGGATCGCCCGCAGGCGGAGTGCCGCCCGGAGGTGTGCCGCCTGGAGGATTACCGGCAGGCGGAGTCCCACCCGGAGGTGTGCCGCCCGGTGGATTACCAGCAGGCGGAGTCCCACCCGGAGGTGTACCGCCCGGTGGATCGCCAGCCGGAGGCGTCCCGCCCGGAGGATCGCCAGCAGGCGGAGTCCCGCCCGGTGGGTCGCCAGCAGGCGGAGTCCCGCCCGGTGGATCGCCAGCCGGAGGAGTCCCGCCCGGCGGATCGCCAGCCGGTGGGGTACCGCCCGGTGGGTCGCCAGCCGGTGGCGTGCCACCCGGTGGATCGCCAGCAGGCGGAGTACCGCCCGGAGGATCGCCAGCCGGCGGAGTCCCACCCGGCGGATCGCCAGCAGGCGGAGTCCCACCCGGCGGAGTGCCGTCCATTGGCGTATCGCGAACGTCGGTCAACACGCGGAGTTGCGCGCTGGAGACATCCCCGTCGGCGTCGCGGATCACGTAGGTGAACCGCTCCTCGGTTGGCGGAATGAACCACATCGGTCCGCCAATCGCCTCTGACCCCACACCAGTGCCGGGAATGGCATCGCCCGAGCCAAACACACCGGAAACACCCGGAATGCTCTGCCCATCGGCCGCCGAGAACAGGCGGATCGATCCAGGCTCGTATGCGCCGACCGAGAAGAACGTGTCGGCATTGGGTTGGGCGGTGAAGGTGCCCGTTCCGGTTGCGCCAGAATGATCCCACCGCAAGTCCAGCGCTTCATCGCCTGGATTCCGCAAGCGGAACCAGCCGACTCCATCGCTGTCCACACCCATCCATGTCAGGTCGGCATTGCCGCCGCCGTCATACGGAACTGAATTGCGGTGCTCGGGCGGGCGATACTCATAGCTGCCGTCACTGCCGAGCAACAGGCGCCCGCCATGATCGGTGGTGAACCACTCGCCAAGGGTGATGGGACGGCCATTCTGCGAGGCAGACACCACCTGCGCCGGGCCATCGCCCTGGGTGTCATCGGCGCCGAAGCCACGCTCCGACTCGACCTGACCCAGAATGACATTGCCCCGCACGCCGTCGTTGTCCTGTTCCTCGACAACATCGCGGTCCGTCCGCGCCGTCGGCAGGTCGTCCTCCACTGGGCAATGTCCACCCGGTGGGTCGCCAGCAGGCGGGGTCCCGCCTGGGGGAGTGCCACCCGGAGGATCGCCAGCCGGTGGGGTGCCACCCGGAGGATCGCCAGCAGGCGGAGTGCCACCCGGCGGGTCGCCAGCCGGAGGTGTCCCGCCTGGAGGATCGCCAGCCGGAGGTGTCCCGCCTGGAGGATCGCCAGCAGGCGGAGTACCGCCCGGAGGATCGCCAGCCGGAGGCGTGCCACCCGGTGGGTCGCCTGCAGGCGGAGTACCGCCTGGGGGATCGCCAGCCGGAGGCGTGCCACCTGGTGGGTCGCCTGCAGGCGGAGTACCACCTGGGGGATCACCAGCCGGTGGGGTGCCGCCCGGCGGGTCGCCAGCCGGAGGTGTGCCGCCCGGCGGATCGCCAGCAGGCGGGGTGCCACCTGGGGGATCGCCAGCCGGAGGAGTACCGCCCGGCGGATCGCCAGCCGGAGGTGTGCCACCCGGTGGGTCGCCTGCCGGTGGGGTGCCACCTGGAGGAGTGCCACCCGGCGGGTCGCCAGCCGGAGGAGTCCCGCCCGGCGGATCGCCAGCCGGAGGTGTCCCACCCGGCGGATCGCCTGCCGGTGGGGTGCCACCTGGGGGAGTGCCCCCCGGAGGCGTGCCACCTGGGGGAGTGCCCCCCGGAGGAGTGCCACCTGGAGGAGTGCCACCCGGAGGAGTGCCACCCGGAGGATCGCCTGCCGGCGGGGTGCCACCTGGGGGATCGCCAGCCGGAGGCGTGCCACCCGGCGGATCGCCAGCCGGAGGTGTCCCACCCGGAGGATCGCCAGCAGGTGGGGTGCCGCCCGGAGGATCGCCAGCAGGCGGAGTCCCGCCCGGAGGATCGCCAGCAGGCGGAGTGCCGCCCGGAGGATCGCCAGCCGGAGGTGTCCCACCCGGCGGGTCGCCTGCCGGAGGTGTACCGCCTGGAGGATCGCCAGCAGGCGGAGTCCCGCCCGGTGGATCGCCAGCCGGAGGCGTGCCACCCGGAGGATCGCCAGCCGGTGGATCGCCACCCGGTGGATCGCCAGCCGGAGGTGTACCACCCGGAGGATCGCCAGCAGGCGGAGTGCCACCCGGCGGGTCGCCAGCCGGTGGGGTGCCACCCGGTGGATCGCCAGCCGGAGGCGTGCCACCCGGCGGGTCGCCTGCCGGAGGTGTCCCACCCGGTGGATCGCCAGCAGGCGGAGTGCCACCCGGCGGGTCACCAGCCGGAGGTGTCCCACCCGGTGGATCGCCAGCAGGCGGAGTGCCACCCGGCGGGTCGCCAGCCGGAGGTGTCCCACCCGGTGGATCGCCAGCAGGCGGAGTGCCACCCGGCGGATCGCCAGCAGGGGGAGTCCCGCCTGGGGGATCGCCAGCCGGAGGTGTCCCACCCGGTGGATCGCCAGCAGGCGGAGTGCCACCCGGCGGGTCGCCAGCCGGAGGTGTACCGCCCGGAGGATCGCCAGCAGGCGGAGTCCCGCCCGGAGGATCGCCAGTAGGCGGAGTCCCGCCCGGAGGATCGCCAGCAGGCGGAGTCCCGCCCGGAGGATCGCCAGCAGGCGGAGTCCCGCCCGGAGGATCGCCAGCAGGCGGAGTGCCACCCGGCGGGTCGCCAGCCGGAGGTGTCCCACCCGGAGGATCGCCAGCAGGCGGAGTGCCACCCGGCGGGTCACCAGCCGGTGGGGTGCCGCCTGGGGGATCGCCAGCCGGAGGTGTCCCACCCGGTGGGTCGCCTGCGGGAGGTGTACCTCCCGGCGGGTCGCCTGCAGGCGGAGTACCTCCCGGCGGGTCGCCTGCAGGCGGAGTGCCGCCCGGTGGGTCGCCAGCCGGAGGCGTGCCACCTGGGGGATCGCCAGCCGGAGGGGTGCCGCCCGGTGGATCGCCAGCAGGCGGGGTGCCGCCCGGTGGATCGCCAGCCGGAGGTGTCCCACCCGGCGGATCGCCAGCAGGCGGCGTGCCGCCCGGTGGATCGCCAGCAGGCGGAGTCCCGCCTGGGGGATCGCCAGCCGGTGGGGTGCCACCTGGGGGATCGCCAGCAGGCGGAGTGCCGCCCGGTGGATCACCAGCAGGCGGAGTGCCGCCCGGTGGATCGCCAGCGGGCGGGGTGCCGCCCGGCGGGTCACCTGCCGGCGGAGTGCCGCCCGGTGGATCACCAGCAGGCGGAGTGCCGCC
>RDXE01000035.1 GCA_004292755.1 Alphaproteobacteria bacterium | reverse complement strand
GCCTTCCCTTCCTTGCCACTGGCCACCAGTTGGCGGAACCGATCCGCCAACGGCTTGGCGTCCAAGCCGATCTTCAGATCGGCATGGGAGTTTGCAACGGAAATGCCCTGGCCGTTGGTGTTAAGGCGGGCCAGGATCGCCATTGGCAGCGGCTGGTTGTTCTTGGTGATCCGGCCGGTGTGCAGCATGTATGGCATTGGCGTCAGGATATGGGCGCCATCGATGCCGCCTGCGCTTGAGCCAAGCTCCAGATTGTCACGGGTGGTGCCCCAGCTGGCTTGCTTTGCCACTTCCACATCGGGCATGCCGTACTTGGCGAACAGGCCGCGCTCCTTCGCGATGATCAGCGGGGCTGAGTCTGTCAGGGCGATGTAGCCAAGGGTGGCCTTTTTCACCTCTGGCCCAGCGGCCTGAGCGAAGGCACCACCGGGCAGCAGAGTCCGGGCGGCGGCAAGGGTGGCAGCCGCCGCCGTGCTGCCCAAGAGGGCGCGGCGGGATAGGGTCGTCCGGGTCCGGTCGGTCATCGCGGGCTCCTTTGGCTTTTGGGGAAAGGGTTAGGCAGCGTCCCGGGCAGCGGGCCGGTCGAAGAACCGGTCAGCCTCCATCGGGATGGGGCGAGAAGCGTCGGCCAGCAGCCAGGGTTCGGCGTGTTGACCTTCGGGCTTGGTGTCGATGGTGGGGGCGGGCTGTCCCAGTGCCATGGCCGCGACCCGATACAGGTCGGGGCGGTAGACCGCGCGGGCGACCCCATCGCGATCCAGCGTCGGATCGATCTGCCCCCAGCGGGCCATCTGGTCCAGCAGCCAGCGCGCCTGGCTGATCCAGGGAAAGCCCGCGAGGGAAGAGGCAAACCGGTGATAGCCCGGCACAGCACGGGGGGCTGCCCCCTGCTGGAACGGCAGGGCACCATCCAGGGCTGGGCGCAGCAGCCGCGGATCGACACCCACGGCATCGGGATCCGCCAGCAGTTCCACGAGATGGTCGCGGTTGGCCCCCTGCTCAATCCAGGCTTGGGCGCGCAGCACCGCGCGGATCAAGGCGAGGTGGGTTTCGGGGTAGCGGTCCGCCCAGTCGGCCGTCACGCCCAGCACTTTTTCTGGGCAGGCGGGCCAAATCTCAGAGCCAGCGATGGCGATCCGGCCCACACCTTCTGCCACGGCGACGGAATTCCAGGGCGCACCAACGCAAAACCCATCGACGCGACCAGCGGCCAGGGTCATCGCCATCTGCGGCGGCGGCACCACGATCAGGCGCACATCACGGTCTGGATCAATGCCAGCCGAGGCAAGCCAATAGCGCAGCAGATAGGCGTGGCTGGAGAACGGGAACACCACAGCAAAGGTCAACGGCGTCGGGTCTTCCGCCAGCAGCGCCTTGAGCGGTGCGGCGGTCATGGGGATCGCGGCCGCACCGGCGGGGTCAACCCGGCACAGACGCTCGAACAGCTGAGTTGACAGCGTGATGGCATTGCCGTTCAGGCCGAGCGACAGGCCCGTGCGCATCGGCTTGGCAATCCCGCCAAGGCCGAGGGTCGAGGCCAGCGGCATCGGCGCCAGCATGTGGCCTGCATCGTAGGCGCCGACGGTGACCTTGTCGCGAATGTTGGCCCAAGACGGCTCCCGCCGCAGGCTGACCTCCAACCCTTCGGCGGCGAACAGGCCCAAGCGGTCGGCGACAATCAACGGGGCGGCGTCGGTCAGTGGAATGAAGCCAATCGCGAGGCGCGTCCGCTCCGGCAGGGCGGCACGGTCACGGCTTCCCCGCGCGGAGGGTGGGGGTGACGGCTGAGCGGCAGTGGCCTGATCCATCCGACGGCTCCAAAACGCAAAAAGGCGCCCGAACGTCAGCCAACCCCGATTGGGATGACTGCGATCGGACGCCATTGTCCAAGCAATGCGGAACGCCATTGCTCCGCACAGAACGCCAGGGATCAGCCTCGACCCGCCGGCTCCCGCATAGCAGCAATCCTCATGCCAACCCTCAGCCTGCGACAAACTGGCTGAAATCAGTCAGAATCTGCGACAGGACGGCATGCTTCTGGCGCGATCTTGGGCAGAGTCCTGCTGCGATGCACAAATGGGCAGCGCAGCTCAGACCCCTGTGTCGGACATCAGACACACGAGTGTCGGACATGCGACACTGGCAGTGTTTGATGTCCGACAGTGCGTCAGGCTGGTTGCGCCAGTTCCGCCATGTGGCGGAGCGATGGGCCCAGGGTCCGCTCTGCGTGCCAACCGCAGCGGCGGAACGCTTGCGTGGCATCGCCGCAGGAATGTCGGATATCGCCCGCGCGTGGCGGTCTATTGGTGGTCACCAGCGGTCGGTCATAGGCAGCTGCACACAAGGCAGCGAGGGCACGGATGCTGGTCGGCTGACCCGTGCACAGGTTCAGCACGGGCGCCTCGCAATCAGCCGTCGCCAGAGCGGCGATCAAGCCGGTGACAATGTCGTCGACATGGACGAAGTCGCGGGTCTGTCCACCATCGCCCTCAATGATGATGGCGCGGCCTGCAGCCGCTGCATCCAGAAACCGGCTGATCACACCAGCGTATGCAGAGCTTGGGTCCTGCCCTGGTCCATAGACATTGAAGAACCTCAAGCCGATGCTGCGCAGACCATGGACGATGCCCGCCGCGCGGGCGTGCAACTCGCACCCCAGCTTGTCGGCCCCATAGGCAGAGCGGGGGGCCGTTGGTGTTGTCTCGCTCAGCACCGCTGCTGCGCCATGGCCATAGACAGCAGCGGAGGAAGCATAGGCGACTGGCACCCCGGCGCGGGCCGCGGCGTGAAACACCGTGATGGTGCCGCTCAAATTGGTCCGATGGCTCGCCTCCCACTCCTCTGTGCAGCGGGCGACGGATGCGATGGCAGCCAAATGGAAGCAGCCGTCGACACCCTCCATCATCTCCGCCACCATGGTGCCATCGGCAATGTCGCCGACCACCAGCTCGGCGCCCTCGGGCACACGGGCGCGATGCCCGGTCGACAGATCATCCAGCACCCGCACCCGATGACCCCGGGCGATCAATGTGCTGGCGAGGGTGGAGCCAATGAACCCGGCACCGCCGGTGATGAGATAGCTTGCCATGGGGAGACCTCCGCGAGGGCTTGAGTGGCGGGGTCTTCCGCAAGCCGTGCTCCGCGGCGCTGGACGGCAGAAATCCTGATCTTCCTGTGTAGACAGGGGCTGCGGTTTTGCATTCTGCAACGCCTTGTGCGGTGCTGATGGCAGGACGACCGCCCGCAGCCCCTGTCCCTGGCGGCATCAGAGGGCACCCAAGACGGGGTGGATTGCCTGGGTCGATCCACAACCCGTTGTTTTCCTGGGCTGAAGGCTGATGCCTTGGGGACCTCAGGGATCGACGCAGACGAGGGTCGGCATGGCACGGGGTTGGCGTTACCGGCGCCATGGATACTGCGCGCTTGTCCGACTCCGTCGCGTCCCGAACCATCCTCCATCTGCTGGACACACGCGGGTTCGGTGGGATTGAGAGCCATGTCGCAGCCCTGGTCCGGTCCCAAGTGCGCGCCGGGCGTCAAGTCATCCTGCTGCGGTTGACTGATCACGGGCCGCACCCGCTGGCATCCCTTGGATTGCCACTGCGTGTCGCAGGCGGGGTGCGCGGATTGCTGCGCTGCCTGACTGGATCGGTGCTGCTGCACACGCACGGCTACAAGGCGGGTGTGCTGGGCCGTGCTTGCGCGCGGCTGACCAACACGCCCGTGGTCAGCACCTACCATGCCGGGGATCGCGGGACCGGCCGGGTGGCTCTCTGGACCCGGCTGGACGAATGGACGGCACCGCCCGCCTGCCTCGCCGTCAGCAGCGAGATTGCAGCCCGCCTGCCGCACCGGGCGCTGGTGCTGCCACCCCCCGTTCCTCTGGAGGAGCCGCAGCCTCTCGGTCCCCTGGTCGCCTTTGCTGGTCGGTTGAGTCCAGAAAAAGCGCCGGAGTGCTTTCTGCAGGCGGTCAGCGCAACGGGGGTTGCGGCTGCCTTGCTGGGCGACGGACCTCTGGCCGGTCACCTCACCATTCCGCCCGGCGTCGAAGCACCGGGTGTCGCCGCGATGGCGGAGTGGTGGCCCCGCATTGGTCTTTTGTGTTTGCCCTCTCTGGCCGAGGGGTTGCCGATGGTGGTGCTGGAGGCTATGGCCCGCGCCATTCCTGTGGTTGCCAGTGCCGTCGGCGAACTGCCCCAGCTGTTGGCCGACGGGGCTGCCTGGGCCTTGATCCCGCCAGGCGACAGTGCTGCCCTTGCTGCAGCAATTCAGCGGTGGCAGCAGGCGAGCGAGGAGGAGCGGCGCCGTGCCGGTGCGCGCGGCCGCTGTCGATTGGCGCGGTATGCGGGGCCTGAGTCAGTGCTGGCGCGGCTGGACCAAGTGTATCAGCGGGCGGTGGATCAATGCTCGCGCTGATCGACCGTCACGCGCTGAGTCTCTTGGCGGCCCTGTGCCTCATCCACGGCCTTGCCATGGCTCCACCGGCGGGTGGGCTTGGAGCATCGGGTCTGCTGCGCCCTGCTGTTGCAGTCGTGGTTGGTGTTCTGGTGCTGCGCGCGTCGGATGCCCAGACGCCCGCGGTCCAAATCCCGTGGCCTTGGCTGATCGGACCCGTTCTGCTGCTGTGGTGGCCCAGCCGTGTTGCGCCATGGCTGGCGCTCAGCGCCGTCGCCGCTGTTGGCTGGCGCGGTGCCCCATCGATCTGGGCCTTGGCGCTGGGCTTGGCGGGGCGCGAGTTGATTGCAGGCGTTGGCCTGAAGCTGGGGGCCACTTGGTTTCTGGCCTTCGATGCCCAGTTGGCGGCGGCGTTGACCCATCTGCCCGGCCTCACCACAGCCAGTGCCTTTGGGAATGTGCTGTCGACTCCCCTGTCCACTGGGGCGACCCATCGGGTGGTGGTGCTGATTGATTGCGCAGGTCTGGGCGTTGTCTCAATCGGAGTGCTCGCGTGGATGGCTGGGGTGTGCTTGGCCGGGCGTCGCACCACCGCGCGCCTGGCGTGCATCGTTGCGCTCAGTTTGCTGACCCTGAACAGTGCCCGCATCGCCGCGATGACCCAGAGTCCCTCGGCGTGGGAGAGTGCGCACCATGGCGCTGGGGCGAGCTTGGTGCTGGTGCTGGAACTGGCGGTGATCGCCGCTGCCGTGCTGAGGGCACCGCGATGAGCTGGCGCTGTTTGGTGCTACTGGCCGCCGCCGCAGCGCTGGTCCCGCGCTGGCTGCCGCCACCGCCGACACCTCTCCTGGCAACGCTGCCCGCGGCGGACCTGCTGGAACCCCTGGGCTTTCGCGCGGAGCGCGGCCCGAGCCTCACCGTTGGGGGTCTCTATGAGGCGCGGTTGTGGCGACGCGGCGCAGCCTGGGTGGTGGCGCTGCCGCTGTCCGACAGTGCCGAGGGGGCGACGCTTCTGGCCAGCCTGGCAACTGACCGCGCAGCCGAGGTGGCGTTCCTCTTCTCGGGGCGGCTGTCGCCCGACTACCCACGCGTCGCCCTGATCCGGCAGGGCATCGCTGCGCGTCTTGGCCTTGCGGAGCCTCCGCAAGCGCCAGTTGCGCTGTTGTGTGCTGGTCGCTGCCCGGATCCGGCAGCTCCACCTTCTTCAGGGAGACTGTGATGACACCCTCCACACTTCGGCATCGTTGGATGCCGATTGCAGCACCGCCCCCTTGGCTGAGCCGGGCGATCCACGACAGCGTCACATCGTTGGCTGTTGCGATCGCCCTGCTGGTGCCAGCGGGGGCCTTGGCCCAGGCCAATCAACCGACGATCACTTACGACACGGTATCGTCCCAAGTGTTGCAGTCGGTTGCCACCAACCTGCCGGAAAGCCGCGCCGTTGGGGCGGCGTTCCTATCCCCGACCTATGATCCAAACCTTGTGCTGACCCAGGCAGGCAGCGCGCGCACCACGTTTCTGAGCGAAGGGGCGGGGTATCGCAATAGCTTGGGCTGGTTCACCTATCAGGAAAACACCTTCAGCGGCCTGACCAAATCCATCATCGACACCAACGGCGACGGCGTGGTTGCGATGCCAGAGTTGAACGCAGTGTCCGGGGTGTCGTCCGGCTATCTGTTCGCCAACGCTTCCGCGGCTGGGTCTGGCGGCTCCTTGAATGCCGGGGCAACAGTGGATGTCGCCGGTGGCCAAATCTTAAGCGCGGGCACGCGGTTAGGCTTCTTCCTGGTGCAAGACGGCTTTGACGGCACCGGCGCTCGCGGGGGTGGCCTGGGCACTGGTCAGCGTCAGATCTTCTACTCGCTGGATTTCCTCAACCCCGAGGCCGCAGCGAGTGGCACCCTGGCGAACGCGGGCAGCGCTGAAGCCCGCCACGTCGCCATGATGTTCGCCGATGAAAGCCGTCAGCAGGTCATCCTTGGCTTTGAGGATTTGAACCGCGCAACGTCCGCAGCCAACGTCAACGGCTATGGCTCGGATGAGGACTTCAACGACACGGTGTTCACGATCAGCGCCACGCCTGCCACTGTGTTCGAGAACTCCAACATCTACACCGCCCCCGCGCCCCCGCTGGAGGCAGCAGCCGTCGCCCTTCTGGCTGTCGCTGCCTATGTTGGCCGCCGCCAGCGGGTAACCGCCTAGCTGTGGTTCGGGCAGCGGAGGGGGACCGTCTCAAACCTTTTGGATCGGTCAGCGGGCAAGTGTCGCTTCTGGCCAAGGATCGGGGCGAGGAAAGGCTTCGAGGCAGATACGCCCCCACGTTTGAGGCGGTCCCTCCCAACTGGCGCCCGATCCAAAACGGTGGTGTACTCGCGCCTAGCGGTAGTGGTTGCTCAAGGTCCTTGATGAACTGCTGATGCAGATCGCCGAGATGCGCCGCTGCCAGTATCGCCTCGTGGCCGCCGGTGAGCAGAAGGTCAATCTCCCTCGCCGGCGGTTTCCTGCTATCCTAATGTGTCAGTGCCGCCAGATGCGCACACTGTTACAGCTCCCAGGCCTTTATTAGCTTTTCCTCCAAAGTCTGCGCTGCAAGTGGGTAGGTAAAAAATACCATACGACCTGTAAATATCGCTACTACCATCTAAAAAAGCAGATAAGCTAACGCCCGCATTTTTTCATCGGGTCCGATCTAGAAAACGCTCACCACGCATTACTCGACAAGACCAAGAGAATGCTCTGCCTGGACTTTCATGGTTTAGTGTGTTAAACCGAGATATGGCTTCATTTATACAGGCTTCTTTCTTTCTATGGCGGGACCCAACAAACCAAGCTCTTTCTGTGCCCCTATAATAGCCAACTTCTGCCGCATATTCAGTTTGAAAATCTAGAGGGCCTTCAACAGAAAAAGGCCATAATTCAAAGTACCAAAGTCCAGCCATCAGCAATAATACATAAAACATTAGACAGCCCTTTCAAATATATTTGCTCGTAGCTTAATCAAATACGATCTTAGGCCATATCTCTGCTTTGATTTGGCGAGTTCTGCGCGCAGATCGTCATGAATTTTCTGGATATTTGCATAAAATTCAACCAGATTCTCCTCTGAATGGTTGATTTTTGTTATGACTTCTGGCGGAATTCGCTTTTGGAAATGCCTCTCCCATATGTTTACATAATGAACAAGTCTTCCAAAATAATTTCGTGTCTCGGGTTCAGCCAGACACATTTTTTCACGAAAAATTGACATCATAGTCTGATACATTGGGAAAATTGTATCTTGAAACAATTCATTGTCATATTCAATGATATCGGCATATTCGGGCCATCTTTCGTCTTGTCGCTGTTGTGAACCTCTCTGAAGACAGAGTTCCTTCCATTCATTATGAGCAACGCTCTGAATTTGTTTGCAAAGTTCACTGCGCTCGCGGATTTCGGCCCGAAGGCTGAAAATTGGTCCATAAAACTCAGTCAGCTGGCGTCCCACAAAATCCGCTCTACGCTTCTTCTCCTCATTCGCCATGACTAGGTAGCCACCGAGAAAGACGCCAACAAGGGAGCCACCAAGGGAGATGAAAGCCGGGAGAAGCGAAGGCAGTCCAGACATTGCAGCGATTCCGTGCTTTCGACTACGACTTGCTATCCAAAAATTCTAACCCAAAAGCCTCGTCGGGTCACCCCATTGAAAGGCCGTGTTGGTAGGGAATGAACCTAAGTACGCCTCTACGCACTTATTCTATATTATAAATGCGTGTATCCGAACGCAGGGCCGTCGCAAAAATAGGGGTGCGACTTTGGATCGGTCAGCGGGCAGGCGTCGTTCCGTGCCAAGGGTCTCGGCGAGGGAAGGATTCGAGCCAGATACGCCCTCACGCTTGAGACGGTTCCGGAGGGGGAATACCCTCTCCGCTGTCAAACCATGGTCGTGCTGAAGCGGGGGTCGAGGCGAAACTCGGTTTCAAAGAACTGAATAGCGGCACTGGTTTTCAGTGGCACATAGCGGCGGGAGGGGTAGACCACCTGCATGGGCAAGCGCTCCGGCTCGAAGGCCGTCAACAGCGACACCAGCGCACCGGTTTCCAACTCGTCGGTCAACATCCAGTTTGGCACCACAGCGATGCCGTGGCCGTCCAGGACCGCGGCGCGCACACCATCGGAGTTGTTGGCACGCACCCGGCCAGACACGGTGACATCCAGCGGCCCAGTGGGACTGGAGAAGCGCCAGACCGGGCCAGTCGACAGCCGCGTGTACAGGATGCACTGGTGCTGGCCTAAGTCCTGCGGGTACCGCGGGGTCCCATGGGCGGCCAGATAGCCCGGCGTGGCTACGGTCAATCGTCTGGTGGTGCCAAAGCGCTTGGCGATCAGGGAGGGGTCGGTCACTGCACCGATGCGCACAGCGAGGTCAATCCCCTCCTCAATCAAATCCGTTGTGCCATCGTGCATCACCAAATCCAGCGCCAGATCGGGATAGCGCGCCAGCAGTCGGGACAGTCGCGGTGCGACATGAAGGCGGCCAAACACCACTGGCATCGCCAGGCGGAGTGTTCCGGTTGGACGCATGCGCTTGCGCCCCACGCTGCCTTCTGCTTCGGCAACACTGTCCAGCACGGTGCGGGCGCGATCCAGAAACCGCTGCCCTTCGTCGGTGAGCGCGACTTGCCGGGTTGAGCGCAGCAGCAGGCGCGCACCCAAGTGTGCTTCCAACTGCGCGATCTGACGGCTGATGGTGGGCTGGCTGGAGCCGGTTTCCTCCGCCACAGCGGTGAAGCTTGCAGCCTCGGCCACCCGGACGAAACAACGCATCAAGGCCAGGAGATCCATTGGGCATTCATCCACAAAACTGATTAATCATATCCAATCTTGGTCATCCCATCAAGGAACAGGATCGATGATGGTGATCGGGCCGCGGCGCTGGTGCCGCCCCAATCGGAGACCACCGATGACTGGTTTCGTGATCCACAGCCTCGAGACAGCCCCCGAGGCATCCACAGGAATCCTCAGCGAGCTGTCCAAGGGCTGGGGTTTCATCCCCAACCTGCACGGCATCCTGGCTGAAAGCCCCGAAGCCTTGGCGGGTTACCACACCTTGTTTGGATTGGTTGGCAAAACCAGCCTCTCCCCGATTGAACAGCAGGTGGCCTTCCTTGCCGTCAGCTTTGTCAATGAGTGCAGCTATTGCATGGCTGGGCATTCGGCCCTGGCAGCCATGGCCAAGGTTCCTGCCCCGGTGATTGCAGCGCTGCGCGCGGGCACTGAGGTACCCGATGCCAAGTTGGACGCGTTGGCGCGCTTTGTCCGCAGCGTCACGACGCACCGTGGGTCCGTTGGGGACGAGGCCGTCGCGGCCTTTCTGGCGGCAGGCTTCTCCCGACGGGCGGTGCTGGATGTGGTGCTGGTGGTGGCGACCAAGACGCTGTCCAACTACACCAATCACCTGACCCATACGCCCGACGATGCGTTCATGGCGGCAACGGCGTGGACTCCGCCAGCCACCATCACGGTGGAGGGCTGAGCCATGGCGTTGTCCAATCCCCCCCTCGCCGCTGAGTTGAAGGCGTTCAAGACGGCCTGGGCGGAGCGTGCTGGTGCCGAGATTGCCGATACCATCGCCCTCGACATCGAAGCGTTGCGGCAGTCTGGCATTCTGGCGCGAGCCTTGATGGTTGGAGCGCGCTTCCCCGCGCTACGCCTGCCCGATGCGCGCGGTCAAAGCGTGGACCTTGCGACGGTGATGGCGCGTGGTCCCATGGTGGTCACAGTCTATCGTGGTGGCTGGTGCCCCTACTGCAATTTGGAGCTGCGCGCCTACCAGCGTCGCCTGGATGCCATCCAGGCCTTGGGTGCGACTGTGGTTGCAGTTTCGCCAGAGGCGCCTGACCACAGCCTGTCGACAGCGGAGAAGAACGACCTTGCCTTTCCGGTGCTGTCAGACACGCAGGGTCGGCTGGCCGATGCCCTGGGCATCCGCTTTCCCTTAAGCCCACAGATTGAAGCACTGTATCGCCGCTTTGGTCATGATTTGCCCAGTCACAACGGCGATGGCCGCTGGAGCCTGCCGATTCCGGCGACCTATGTGGTGGATCGTGGCGGCGAGATTCGCCTTGCCAGCATTGAACCAGACTATCGTCTGCGCCTCGATCCGGAGGGTGTGATTGCCCTGTTGGCCGACCTTCACCACGCCAAGCGTGCCGCATGACGGCGCTGCGGATGCTACCCCCTGGTCAGCAGGGGGTAGTGGCGGGCTTGGTCGCCGTGGCGATCTGGGGGGCCTATCTGGCCCTGGCCCAGAACGGAGTCGCAGGGGGATTGACGGCCAGCGATTTGGCCGCAGCGCGCTACATTCCGGCAGGATTGGTCATGCTGCCCTGGTTGCTGCGCCATCAGCCACGGCAGTTGGCAGGCATTGGCTGGCGCCGGTCAGCGGCATTGACGCTGTTTGCGGGACCGCTGTTCATTCTGTTGGGTGTTGGCGGTTACGCCTTCGCGCCCTTGTCCCACGGCGCCGTGCTCCAGCCAGCGGCAGTAACGCTGGTGACGGTGGCGGCAGCGGCTTTGGTGTTTCACGAGCGACTGCAGCCCGTGAGACTGGTTGGTATTGCGATCTTGTTTGCGGGGATGATGGTGATCGCTGACCCAGCTGCGGTGATCGCAGGCGTCAGCGGACAAGCGGCCCTGGGTGATGGGATGTTCTTAGCAGCAGGGCTGTGCTGGGCCGGATTTGCGACGGTCAGCCGCCTGTGGCGCGTACCGCCGCTGGCTGGGACGGCTGTCGTTGCCGTGTTGTCCGCGGTGATCTGGACTCCGGTGTTCCTCAGCGGTGACGGCGTTGCGCGCCTCGCAGAGTTGCCGCTGTCCACTCTGCTGCTGCAGATTGGTGTGCAAGGCATTCTGTCTGGCGTGGTTGCCGTTCTGGCCTTCAGTACTGCCGTCGCCCGTCTTGGCCCTGCCCGCGCTGCCGTCTTTCCCGCCCTCGTACCAGCCTCCGCCATCGTGATGGGGTTTGTCCTGGTGGGGGAGGTCCCAACCGAGCGCGACATCACCGGGCTTGCGCTCGTCAGTCTAGGCTTGCTGCTGCCCGCCGGGTGGGGGCGGCTGTCCCTCGGGGGACGGCTGCTGCTCCCCGAACAGGCAGCCCTGCCGGTGAGGGCCAGGAAACGATAAGGTCCGACGGACCTCCGTGCTGGCCCCTCCAGCTACCCCAGCTTCACCACCCCAGCCGTGGTGAGGCGCTGGATGGTCTCCGGCGAATAGCCAAGGTCTGCCAGCACGCTGTCGCTGTCCGCCCCCACGGCTGGAGGGGGGGCCCGCAGCCCTAAGCGTTCGCCATTGATTTCAAGGGGCAGCGCGGGCAGCGGAACCGTCGGGCCGTCGGGCAGGGGAGTATCAAGCAACCCGCCGGAGGCCGCCAAATGGGGGTCGTCGAACAGGTCCATCGGCGAGGTGATCGGTGCAAACGGCAGGCCCAGGGCTTCCAGCCGGGTCAGCAACTCGGCCTTGGTCAAGGTGCGGAACAGGGCTTGCAGCTCCGGCAGGAGGCGTGGGCGGGCAGCTACCCGTTGGGGGTTGGACTGCAACTCGGGATCGGCCTTCAGGGCAGCAAGGCCAAACCCGTCGCAGAAGGTGCGCCACTGGGTGTCGGTGACGACGCCGACGAACACCTGCCCGTCATCGGCCGTCTCAAACACATCATAGACCGCCCAGGCGGACAGCCGCGAGGGCATGGGGTCGACAGCGCGACCAGTCATGCGCGCCTGCGCCATGTGCGGCCCCATCAAGAACACGGTGTTTTCAAACAATGCCGTGCGAATGATGGTGCCGACGCCGGTGCGATCCCGCTCCCGCAAGGCTGCCAGGATGCCGATCACGCCGAACATGCCGCCCATGATGTCATTGACCGAGGCGCCCGCGCGCAACGGGCGGCCCTTCGGCCCGGTCATATAGGCAAGGCCGCCCATCATCTGCACCACTTCATCCAGTGCGGCGCGCTCCTCATAGGGGCCTGCCAAGAAGCCTTTATGCTGGCAGTAAATCATCCGGGGATTGATTGCGCTCAGTGCCTCATAGCCCAGGCCCAGCGCGTCCATCGCACCGGGGCGGAAGTTCTCTGAGACAATGTCCGCGCGGCGGACCAAATCTTCCACAATGGCTTTGCCGTCGGGGTGTTTCATATCCACCGCGAGGGAGCGCTTGTTGCGGTTGAAGGTGGCGAAAAAGCCGATGCCGGTGCCCGTCAAGCGGCGCGTGTTATCGCCGTGGGGCACAGGCTCCACCTTGATCACGTCGGCGCCGAGGTCCGCCAGCACGAGGCCACAGGTTGGCCCCATGACCATGTGGGCGAACTCGACGACCCGCAATCCCTCAAGCGGCAGCGGCATTGAAGCCTCCCCGCAGTTGGTGCCACCGCTTCGGCAGGCCGTGCTGCACATGGCCGTAGAGCGGTTCATCCGGGAGAGCCGCCGCGATCACGTCTCGAACGTGGATCAAGCGGTCAAGGTCAATGCCGGTGGAAAGTCCCATGCTTTCCAGCAAAAACACCAAATCCTCAGTGACGATGTTGCCGGTCGCACCGGGTGCATAGGGGCACCCACCCAAGCCGCCGAGAGATGAGTCAAACGCGCGAATACCCTCCTCCAGACCCGCCACAACATTCGCAAGGCCAAGGCCCATGGTGTTGTGCAGATGCAGTGCCAGCGGTTTGCCGCCAATCTCCTGCTGCACGGCGCGCACGATTCGGCGCACTTGGGCCGGGTCGCCCACGCCAGAGGTATCCGCCAAGCTGATGTCATCCGCCCCGGCCTCGGCCAGTGCGACGGCATAGCGGACCACATCAGCCTCAGATACCTGCCCCTCAATGCTGCATCCGAACACAGTGGACAAGCCGCCGGACAGCATTGGGCGCTGATCTGCGGGCAGGTCGCGAACACTGGCGACAATCGCGCGGAATTCAGCCACCTGCTCGTCCCGGCTTTTGCGGACATTGGCCTGTGAATGGCTTTCGGACACCGACAGCGTGAAGGATAGCTTGTGGACGCCTGCCTCAATCGCGCGCACGGCACCTTTGTGGTTGGGCACCAGGGCGGCGACGGCCAATCCAGGGATGGTTCGGGCGGTACCGACCACCTCCCCCGCATCGGCGAATTGCGGGATCAGCTTCGGCGGCACAAAACTCGCCACCTCGATCTCCCGCACGCCCGCAGCGGCTTCGGCAGCGATCCAGGCGGATTTCGCCGCGGTTGGCATGAAGGTGTGGATGATTTGCAGCCCGTCCCGCGGGCCGACCTCACAGATATCGACGTCGATGCTCATGGCTCCCCCCGGAGTGCGTTGCTTTTTGGTGAAGGATCAGGCGTTGCGGCGAATCGTTCCTGGGATGCGGACTTTGGAGCGCGGAAATACACCCGCATCGCCGCCCAGGGCCTGGGTTGCCTCCATCGCAGCCGCAGGCACTGCGGCCCGCATCCACGCGACGGAGGTCGCGGTGAACCGGTCCAATGGCCCCGACAGGCCGATGGCCCCAACAAGTGCGCCATCCGAGCCGAACACGGGGCTCGCCACGCCCGCGGTATCTTCCGATGCCTCAGCCACAGAGGTGGCGACAAACTCGGCCCGGATGGTCAGCAATTCCGGCTCGGCTGGGGCGGGACCCGGCGCGAAGGCCAGCAAAACCTTGCCGCCCGCACCGCGAAGGGGTAGGCGGTCGCCGACATGGAACACATCGCGCACGCGCCGCGGGCTTTCCACGCGGTGCAGCACGATGCGGGTGTCGCCGTCGCGCACGCTGAACGATGCGCTCTCGCTGCTGGCCTCGGCAAGGCGGGTGAGGATTGGCTGGATTGCATCGCCGATGCGAAAGCCCGCTTGGTAAATGCGGCCCAGCGCCAGCGGGGTTGGCCCGATGCGATAGCCACCGCCCTCCATCCGGCGAAGGTAGCCGCAGCGTTCCAAGGACGCCGCCAAGCGCAGAATGGTGCTTTTGTACAAACCCGTGCGGCGACTGAGTTCTACCAGGGAGAGGTGTGGTTCCTCCTCCCGAAACGCGCCCAGAATGGAAAAGGCGCGTTCAACGGCTGCAACCTTGTCTGATGACATCGGGCTCCCCCCACCCTGACCGGTTGACGACGGGGGGTGGCTAGGTCCTGTCGCACACCACCTGTGTCGTCACTCAGAACGCCGTACCGTACCAAAGACCAAGCAGGGTCAACATCGACGGAATTCGCAGCCCTGGTGCGATCAACCGGCGGAGCAAACTGCGTCGCCATGCCACGCACTTCGGTTGATTTATCGCAATTCGGTAAGACACAGAGCCTGCTTCCCTGGTGGTCCGAGTGAGGAGGGGGGCCTTGCGGGATCCATGCCGCGCCCACTCCCAGGCTGATGGGGGATCATGATGAGCATGCGATTGCCGCATCTCGGCCTCAGGGGCGAGATTGGGTCGGGGTTCCTGGTGCTGCTGTGCCTTGCTGTGGGGCTGGCCGCCTATGGCTATTCTGGCCTGAGCGACGTTGTTCGAGAGATGAATGACGGTGCCAAAGTTGCCAAAACCACGCTGGAGGTTGACGCCGCGGCGGGTGAGGTGACGGAGGTGCGGCGTCTGGTGCGGGTTTATCTGGACCGACCGACGGAGGCCACCCTCGCCCGTGTGGAAGAGCGGTTTGTTGCCACAACTGCATCGTTCCTGCGCTTGAGCCAGGACGCCAACACCCCAGCCGCGCGCGAGGGTTTGGCACAGGTAGCGGCCGATCTCGGGGCGTATCGCCGTCACACCGATGAGGTGGTGGCGTTGGAGCACAGTCATCGGCGCCTGCTGATCGAGACACTGACGCCGCAGGGCACACAGATCACCCGGCTGCTGTCGGATCAACTGGCTAGCGCGAAGGCTGCTGGCGATCTGCCGGGGGCGCTGGCGCTGGCGGAAGCGCGCGATGCCTTCCTGACCACGCGAATGGAAATTCTGCGGTTCCTATCCCTGCGCACCCAGGCCAGCGCCGCCGTCGCCCGCCAAGCGTTCACGACGTTTCGCGAGCATGCCCGTCGGCTGGGCACCGGGTTGGAGCAGATGGATCGCCTCAGCGCTGCCTATGGAACTGGCTTTGATGAATTGGAGCGCCTGACCCTCGACCTTGGCGCCTTGATGGATCGGCGGGATTTTGAATTGGGGGACCGGCTCAGCAGCACGCTGGACGTGGTCCGTCAGGCCCAAGTGTCCGCCCTGCAGGAAGAACAAATGCACGCAGCCGAGCGCGCGGACAGCACAGTGCGCGGCATGGTGCTGATCACTGTTCTGGTGCTGGTGATTGGCATTGCGGCCTCCGTTGGCTTAACCGCGGCGATCGCGGTGCCGGTGCGACGGATGACGGGGGTGATGACGGCTCTCTCGAACGGTGATCTTTCGGTCGATATCCCCGCCCGCACCCGCCGGGACGAGATCGGTGAGATGGCTGTGGCGGTGGCGGTGTTCCGCGACAGCATGGGCGAGGCGGAGCATCTGCGCCGCCAGCAAGAAGCGCTTAGGGTGGAGAGCGAGGCCGAGCGTCGGCGTACCTTGCATGCCTTGGCGGCGCGTTTCGAGGCGAGCGTTGGGGCGGTGGTGACGGCGGTGACAGCCGCCAGCCAACAGGTGCATGGCTCAGCCAAGGAATTGCAGGCAACCGCTGAATCCACCACCCACCGATCGACGGTGGTCGCCGCGGCGGCCGAGCAAACGACGGCCAATGTGCAAACCGTGGCCGCTGCAGCCGAACAGCTTTATGCCTCCATCGGCGAGATCGGGCGTCAGATGACCAACGCCTCCGAGCGCGCTGATACGGCGACCAAACAAGCCGAGGCGACAGACCGTCGGGTGCAGGCGCTCGCCCAATCGGCCGAGAAGATCGGCACGATCGTGAAGCTGATCTCGGAGATTGCGGAGCAGACCAATCTGTTGGCCCTGAACGCCACAATCGAAGCCGCCCGTGCAGGCGATGCTGGTCGTGGCTTTGCTGTGGTCGCCGGTGAGGTGAAAAATTTGGCCATGCAAACAGCGCGTGCAACCGAAGACATTTCACACCAAGTACTACAGATCCAGCACGCAACGTCTGATACTGTGGATTCGATCCAAACGATCGGACGGTTGATTTTCGATATGAGTCAGATTTCAGCCACTATTGCCGCGGCTGTCGAACAGCAGAATGCCTCCACCCAAGAGATTGCCCGCAACATTCAGCAAGCGGCGACTGGCACTCAAGAGGTGTCCTCGACCATCGCTGTGGTCAACGAAAGTGCTTCGGAGACCGGTCGCTCCTCTTTTCAACTGGTGGAAGCCGCCCAATCTCTGAAAGGCCAGACCGCAGCTTTGACGCGGGAGGTGGACGGGTTTCTAGCGGAGGTGCGGGCGGCCTAACCAGCGCGGTGTCCTGGTAGCAGCTGCCGTCCGGCTGCTACCCCTTTCGCGCCCTTTGCATGCTTTCGCTGGCGAAATTCGCCCACGCCCGCTAAGCATTGGGGGGGAGAGGTTTGTGGACGCAATGGCTGAGCACAGGGACCCGACAACCCAACCAGAGATTGTGCGCCTGGAGCCGCGCGACTGGAATGATCGCATTTTCCGCAAACTGCGGGCGATCGACCGGCGCTGGATCAACAGCTTCCTGGCATTGGGCGAAGTGGAAGAGGCGCCGCACGGCACCATGCTGGTGTCGCCCGGAACGCCGGTCCCTGGCATGCGGTTGGTGCTGGACGGCGCCCTGGTCATTGAACAAGACGGTCACCGGCTGGCGGAGATGACCCCGGGTGACTTTTTTGGCGAGGGTGGTCTGTTTCGCGGTGACCCGCCGCTGGTCACCATCCGCGCTGATGGCCATGCGCGGGTGCTGTTGATCCGCCGGGAGGTGGCAATCTCCTTCATGGCGCGCCAGCCGCAGTTCGGTCTGGCGCTGGCCACTGTGATCATTCAAGAGAATCTGTCCCGTTTGGCGGCCACCAACGTGTTGTTCGCCGTCAACCGCACGCTTGCCAACGAGCGTGAGGCGCAAAAGCTGCAGGTGGAGCGGGCGATGCTGTTGGCGGATGAAACCGCCCGGCTGGTATCCGAAAGCCCCGATCCCATTCTGCGTGTGTCTCACGAAGGCATGGTGCTCTATGCCAACGTTCCGGCGATCTCCCTGATCAATCAGTGGCATACCACCGTTGGCGGCCCGGTGCCGCGCAGTTGGATGGAGCGGGTCAAGGACGTGCTGGTCGCCGACAGCTCCCAATCCTCCGAGCTGGAAGTCGCGGGCGAGTTGTACTTACTCACCCTGGTGCCGGTGGCAGAAAAACGCTACGTCAATATTTATGGTCGTAATATCACTGAGGATCGGCGTAAAGCAGCAACCATCCAGCACATGGCCACTCACGATGCTTTGACGGAGTTGCCCAATCGTCGGCAATTGAGTGATCGGTTGCAGCATTTGCTGGATACCCCAGCCAAAGATCAAGCTGCGTTGATGTTCCTTGATCTTGACCATTTCAAAGCAGTCAATGACCTGAACGGCCATGCGATCGGTGATCAATTGCTGCAAGCGGCCTCGCGTCGACTGCGGGCTCAGGTGCGCAGCGAGGATATGGTTGCGCGCCTGGGTGGTGATGAGTTCGCTGTTTTGATGTTTGACGCCCTGGAAGATGGCATG
The DNA here is from genome assembly GCA_004292755.1 of Alphaproteobacteria bacterium. Lineage (GTDB taxonomy): Bacteria > Pseudomonadota > Alphaproteobacteria > Elsterales > Elsteraceae > RDXE01. The sequence goes on along the minus strand of RDXE01000035.1, from coordinate 91,288 downwards.
GTCCAGCGTCAGGCGGAGCGCATCATTGACACGCTGTCGCGTCCCTTCCGGATTGGCGAGCTGCGTTTGAAGGTCGGCTGTTCCATCGGCGTCACGATGCTGGGCGGTGATGGGACAGAACCGGGACCATCAGGAGTTGAGGCGGCGCTGAAGCAAGCGGACTTGGCGATGTATCGCTCCAAAGCCGCGGGTCGCAACACGTACAGGTTCTATCAGGCTGATTTCGACCGCGAGCTGCGGGAACGCCATGATCTGGAGGCGGACCTGACCACCGCCCTCAATCACGGGCAGATCGAGGTGTTTTTCCAGCCGAAGATTGCCCTGCGCAATGGCGTGATCACGGGTGCTGAGGCGCTGGTGCGCTGGCGCCACCCGGTGCGCGGCATGATTTCGCCCGAGCAGTTCATTCCCATTGCCGAACAATCCGGCTTGGTCCTGCCACTGGGCGAGGAGGTGTTGCGTCAGGCCTGTCGGCGTGCGTGCGAATGGCCGAATTTGCACCTGCATGTAGCAGTCAATCTGTCAGCGGTGCAGTTGATGCAACCCGATGTCGCTCAGCGGGTGATGCGAGTTTTAGAGGATACAGGCTTGCCGCCCAACCGTCTGGAACTTGAAATCACCGAATCGATGTTGATGGAGAATGTTGACCAAGCGCTGCCGCGTCTGTTCCAGCTGCAGGAGCTGGGGGTGCGGATCACGCTGGATGATTTTGGCACGGGATACTCATCTTTAAGTTATCTCCGTCGCTTCCGATTGGACAAGCTGAAAATTGACCGCTCGTTCATTCAGGACATGCACCGCGATCAGGAAGCAGCCGAAATCACCCGCACCATCGTCGGCCTGGGTACGGTGCTGAACCTGGAGATCGTGGCCGAAGGTGTCGAGACGGAAGAGCAGGCGCGCCATTTGAACGAACTCGGCTGTCATGAGGGTCAGGGCTATTTCTTCTCCCGCCCCCTTGCCGCCCCCGATTTCACCAAGTTCTTGGATGCCTGGATCGATGGCCCGGCCGGGCACGCGGACTAGCGCAGCCTGATACCATCCGCACGCCCGGTACCCGCACAACAGCACAGGTGTTGCCACCCCCAGAAGCTGATACCCCTCTGCCCATCCTGATTGGGGAGCTTTGGGATGAAGATTGCAGTGATCGCAGGCAGCCAGCGTGCGGGCTCGAACTCTGAACGGGCAGCGCATCTCTTGGCGCGGCGCCTGCCGGAGGCGGTGGCAGGGGCCGAGCCAGAGGTGATCAGCCTCGCCAACGACCGGTTGCCGTTCTGGAACTCCGATTTCTCTGAACCGTCGGAGCGGTTTCAGGCGGCTTGGACGCCGATTTCCCAAACCCTCGCAGCGGCCGAGGCGGTGATTGCCATCACGCCGGAATGGGCGGGTATGGCGTCGCCAGCCCTCAAGAACTTGCTGTTGATGTGCTCCAACTACGAGGTGGCGCACAAGCCGGGGTTGATCGTGTCGATCTCCACGGGCACGGGCGGCGCCTATCCTGTCGCTGAGTTGCGCATGTCTGGCACCAAGAACAACCACCTGTGTTGGTTGCCAGACCATTTGATTCTGCGCCAGTTCGCAACCCTGGCTCCGGCGCTGGAGGCAGCATGGTGGGCTGGCGCTGCCGCCCACGATGTCGCCCGGCGGGTCGATTACACGCTCACTCTGTTGGCAGAGTATGCCGTGGCACTGGGGGCAGTGCGCCGCAGCGGGCGGTTGGATTTCACGGCGTTCCCCAACGGCCTTTAGTGCCGCTGGCCGCCATCCGACGGCCCATAGCCTGCCCCGCCAGCGATGCTGACGGGGCAGGTGGGTGGCTAAACCGCTTCGGCGAGTCGCGGATTCGTGCGTGACTGCTTCAATTCCTCCGCCACCAGGAACGCGAGCTCAATCGCCTGGGCACCGTTCAGTCGCGGGTCGCAATGGGTGTGGTAGCGGTTCTGCAGAGTGGCATCGTCAATCGCCTGCGCGCCACCCAGGCATTCGGTCACATCGGTGCCCGTCAATTCCAGATGCACGCCACCGGCCCAGGTGCCTTCGGCCCGGTGGATGTCGAAGAACTGCCGCACCTCGGACAGGATGCGGTCAAACGGGCGGGTCTTGAAGCCGCTGGCGGTTTTGACTGTGTTGCCGTGCATGGGATCGGAGGTCCAGACCACGCGCCGACCCTCGCGTTCCACCGCGCGCACCAGCGGCGGCAGGCCATTGGCGATCTTGTCCGCCCCCATCCGCGCGATCAGTGTCAGGCGGCCCGCTTCGTTTTGGGGATTGAGACGATCAATCAGACGGAGCAAATCGTCTGCTTCCAGCGATGGGCCGCACTTCAGCCCAATTGGATTGCGCACCCCACGCAAGAATTCCACATGCGCGCCATCCAGCTGGCGGGTGCGGTCACCAATCCACAGCATATGGGCCGAGGTGTCGTACCAATCACCGGAGGTGCTGTCGATGCGGGTCATCGACTCCTCAAATCCCAACAGCAGCGCTTCGTGGGAGGTGTAGAAGTCGGTCTCGCGGATCTGTGGCAGTTCCGAGGTCAGGCCACAGGCTTCCATAAACGCCAAGCACTCGCCGATGCGATCAGCCAATGCGCGGTATCGATCTCCCGCGGGCGAGCGATCCACAAATCCCAAGGTCCAGCGATGCACCCGGTGCAGGTCGGCATAGCCGCCTTGGGCGAAGGCACGAATCAGATTCAGCGTGGCTGCGGATTGGCTGTAGGCGGTCAACCACCGGTCAGGATCGGGGATGCGCGCCTCAGGCGTGAAGTCGATGCCATTGACGATGTCCCCGCGGTAGGACGGCAGGGAGACATCGCCACGCACCTCCACCTCGTCGGAGCGCGGCTTGGCAAACTGCCCAGCGATGCGGCCAACCTTCACCACCGGCAGCGCGGCGCCGAAGGTCATCACCACAGCCATCTGCAACAGCACACGGAACGTGTCGCGGATCGTATCCGGATGAAATTCGGCGAAGCTTTCCGCGCAATCACCACCTTGCACCAGAATGGCCTCGCCATTGGCGACCTTGCCAAGGGCGGCCTTTAGCTTGCGCGCCTCGCCAGCAAACACCAAAGGGGGGAACGAGCGCAGCTTTTGCTCAACCGCTGCCACCTTGGCAGCGTCGGGATAAGCCGGCGCCTGGCGGATCGGTTTGGTCCTCCAGGAATCGGGCATCCAACGTCCAGGCATGGCAGTCCTCATCGGCCTTACACTTCGGGGCCGCGACCATAGCCCAAGCGGCGCACCACTGGCTACTGCGCAGCAGCGCGCACCTGCAGCGCGTCTGGTGTCAGCTTGGGTCGGGCCGCGGATCGCGCAGGGTAACGAATTCCTCCGCTGCCGAGGGGTGAAGCGCCATGGTCTGGTCGAACTGCTTTTTGGTCAGTCCCGCTGTCACGGCGACTGCGAGGCTTTGAATGATCTCGGCGGCGTCTGGTCCGATCATGTGGGCGCCCAGCACCCGGTCACTGGCGCCATCCACCACCAACTTCATCAGCGTTCGCTCCTGACGCCCCGCCAGGATGTTTTGCATTGGCCGGAATTGAGTGGCGAACACCTTGACCCAGGGGTAGCGCGCGCGGGCAGCCTCCTCGGACAAGCCGACTGTGGCCAGTTCCGGGCGACCAAACACCGACGTGGCGATGGTCTCGTGGCTGACCATGGTTGGATTGCGGTTGTAGAGGGTTTCGGCCACGCCGCGCGCCTCAGCAATCGCCACGGGAGTCAACTGCACTTTGTCGGTGACATCGCCAACCGCGTAGATGGTCGGCACGGACGTGCGCTGCCACGCATCCACCTGAACGGCACCACTGTCGCTCAGCGCCACACCCGCCTCGGCAAGGCCCAGCCCCTCGGTATTCGGGCGACGGCCAGTTGCGAACATCACCTGATCAACATTGACCGTGCTGCCATTGGACAGCGTGACGCTCAAGCCGTCGCTGGTACGCGCGATCGCCGTCGGCACCGTGCGCGGCACCAAATGGACGCCGCGAGCCGCCATCGCCTCAGCCAGCGCGCGGCGTAGTTCTTGATCGAAGCCGCGCAGCGGCAAGTCCTGACGCAGCACCTGGGTCACCTTGGCCCCGGCTGTCGAGAAGATGCCGGCGAACTCCACGCCGATATAGCCGCCACCGACGATCATCACCCGATCCGGACGTGCTGGTAGGTCCAGCGCCTCATCGGAGCTGATGCCAAACTCGGCACCTGGAATCTCGGGGCGGATCGGGCGGCCACCGGTGGCGATGAGCACCCGCTCAGCACTCACCACCTGCTCGCTGCCATCGGCCGCAGTGATGGCGACATGGTGGGCATCAACCAGACGCCCGCGCCCTGTCAGCGTGGTCACACCCGCCTTCTCCAGCATGGTGTGATAAATGCCTTCCAGGCGGCTTAGCTCCTGATCCTTGGCCTTGATCATCGCGGCCCAGTCGTGGCTGATGCCATCGATCGACCAGCCAAAGCCTCGCGCATCCTCGAATGCTTCGGCGAACTTGACACCATAGACCAGCAGCTTTTTGGGCACGCAGCCGCGCATCACGCAGGTGCCGCCCATCCGCCAATTCTCCACCAGACCGACACGCACCCCGTAGGACGCCGCGCGCCGCGACCCAGCGACGCCGCCGGAGCCGCCGCCAATGGTCAAAAGGTCGAAATCGTAAGCCATTCTGGTCTCCCGCATCGGTCATTTGGCACATAGGCGGTTCAGGCGATGGATGCCAGTTCTGGACAGGCGCCCCAGCCCTGTCCTAGACGCAAGTCCATGAGCCCTGATGCCTTGGTGCGGCGCCCGCTCGCCGTTGTCTTCGATCTGGATGGCACTCTGGTTGATAGTGCCGAGGACCTTGCAAGTGCGCTTGACGCCACACTGACTGCGTTCGCTCGTCCCACCTTGGGGGTTGCGGGCTTGCGCAGTTTGATTGGCGATGGTGCCAAGCGCTTGGTCGAAGATGCCTGGCGCGCCACGGGTAAGCCTGCGGATGACGCGACGCTGGCCGCCGCCCTCAGCCATTTCCGCGCCGAGTATGATGCCTGCGGCTTCGCCACCACCCGCCTCTATCCGGGCGTGGAGGGGGTGCTGGTACGGCTGGCCAAGGTGGGGATCCGCGCCGGTGTGTGCACAAACAAGCCGGGTGGCCCGGCGCGCACCATTCTGCGGCGTCTGGGCCTTGCCTCGCTGTTGCCGGTGGTGATCGGTTCGGACGAGACCAAGCGGCGCAAGCCCGATCCTGAACATCTCTACGACGTCCTAGCCCGTCTGGGGGTGGCGCCGGAGGACGCTGTGTATGTGGGCGACAATGAGCATGATGCGGCCATCGGCCGCCTCGCCGGGTGTCGCACGGTGTTGGTGCGGTGGGGTTACTGCCGCGTCCCGATTGAGGAGTTGCCGGTGGACGCCTTGGTCAGCGATGCCGCAGCACTGTCTGCCGCGTTGGGATTGGTGGACTGAGCGGCAGGAGGGGCGGCGGCGCCACCCCTCTGATCAGGGTCAGCGGGTCAGTGGGCCGGTTGGCAGCGGCGGTACGGTGTCCACTGTTTCCACCCGCATCAAGTGGGCGACAATGGCGCCCATCGACAGTTCCACTTCCACCCGCACTGGCACGGGCACCGCTCCCGTCGCGACTGGGGCGAACCAGATATCGATGCTGCGGTCGCGATCCTCAGCCCGGTTGAAGTTATTCTCAGAGCGCGAGTAACCGGCGATGCGGTTGATGCGCAGCGTGCAATGCACGGCTGCCCCCTCGAAGGAGGAATAGCTGTTGGCGGGCAGGGTTGGCCGGGTGCCGGTTTGCAGCACGGCATCGAAGCGTCGCCGACCATCGAACACGGGGATGTCCTGCTGGCAGGCTTGACGCTCCGCCACCGCGCGCAGGGCAATGACAGTCGCGGTCAAGGGATCGACGGCGTTGACGCGCAAGGCGTCGGGCACGGGGTCGCGATTGTCTTCTTCAATCGGTGGCGTTGCCGAGACCGAGACTGTGGTACCCGTCCAGTCCAGCCGGACGGTCCTGAGGCTGCCCCGGAACAGCGCCTCCAGACTGTGCCGACTGGGCCGGACACCCGCACGATCCTCAGCCCCGCGCGCGCTTGCGGGCCGCTCTAGCAAACCGGTGCTGATGACCCGGCTGCGCCAGCCCAACAACCACTCGGCAAAGCCATGGGTGCGGGCAGTCAATTGCAGACTGTAGCTGCCTTCGTCCATGCCCAGCGCCGCCTGCATCTGCAAGGCACGGACACCGCCGACATAGACATCATAGTGGGCAATCACAGCCGCCCGCGCGAGCGAGGGCAGGCCAGCGGAGACCATCAAAGCGATGGCGAGGGTGCGAAAAGACAGCATGCCAGAAACATGGCACACCCCCCGAAAACGACAAGCGCCTGTGCTTGACATCCCCCCAGCCGCTCGCGTATCAACCGCCTTCCCGAGGGCGGGCGCGTAGCTCAGCGGGAGAGCACTCGCTTCACACGCGAGGGGTCACAGGTTCAATCCCTGTCGCGCCCACCATTTCCCAGTGTTTGACGGGTCCAACGTCGCGGCATGTCGGCCGCGGCGCTGTTTGTGTGTTCGTGAGGCTAATGCGGCAGCGGCGTGACATCGCCCGTGTCGCCATGGGGGATTGGCAGGCGCAGGCGGACCGTTGTGCCGGTGCCGAGGGTGCCGTCAATCACCAGACGACCGCCATGCTGTTCGACCAGAGAACGCGTGATGGCGAGGCCGAGGCCAGTGCCGCCCTTTGCAACGCCAGCGGCGGTTTGCACGAAGGGAGAGGCGAGGCGGGCACTCTCTTCCGGTGGGATGCCGGGGCCTTGATCATGAACCAACAAGCAGAGATGGGCTGGCCCAGCGTTTGGCGTCTCGACCAGCGCCTCAATCCCAACCACGCCACCGGGCGGGCTGAACTTGATGGCATTGGCGACGACGTTCAGCAGGGCTTGCAGCAATCGGGTGCGGTCAGCCGCCAGAGCGGGCAGCCCAGCCGCAAGGCGCACATCCAATGTCACACCAGCCTGCAGGGCAAGGCCGCGGGCAATGCGGATGGTGTCGTGTACCAGAGGCTCCACTGGAACCTCGGCGATGCTGATCGCCATGCCGACTGCCTCCAGCCGGGCCAGCGCCAGGATATCATTGACCAAGCCCAACAGATGGCTGCTGCTGTCCTCAATCGCGGTCAAGTTGCCCGCAAGGTCATTTGTGTCGACCCGCATGAGACTGACGAGACCGAGAATGCTGGTGAGCGGGCTGCGCAACTCGTGCGCCATGCTGGCAAAGAACTGGGTTCGCTCAGCTGCGGCGCTGATCAATTGGGCCTCGGCCTCCTGGCGACGCTCCAACTCCTCATGCATCCAATGCAGGCTGGCGCGCAACTCCATATGGTCCATTGCCAGATTGGCGAAGGTTTGCAGGGCGTCGAGATCGTCCTGGTTGGGCGCGGCCCGCGGTTTGCTGTCGATCACGCACAGGGTGCCGATGGGCACGCCGTTGTCTGCGCGCAGTGGGGCACCGGCATAGAACCGAATGTGGGGGGCGCCCAGCACCAGGGGATTGCTGGAGAAGCGGGCATCGGCCTGGGCATCCTCCACCACCAGGGTGCTGTTGGTACGCACGGCCAAGTCGCAGAACGCAACCGAGCGCGGGGTTTCCGGCACATCCAGGCCAACGCGCGACTTGAACCATTGCCGGTCACGATCGATCAGCGAGATCAGGGCAATTGGGCTGTCGAACAGCCGCGATGCCAGATGGGTCAGACGGTCAAACACCACCTCTGGCGGAGTGTCTAGGATGTGCAGCGCCTTCAGCGCCCGTGCACGGGCGGCGTCGTCAAACGGTGGGTACTGATTTGGCGGTAACACACCGACACCTCGTGGCGCAGTTTCGTCACCGCCACCCTAACGGCAGCAGCAGCGGCGCGCTATGATATGAGCCATGCCCAGGCCATGACGATGGGAGCCAGCAGAGCGAGCAGTCGAACCGAAGCGGCCGTGAGTGCGCGCGTCTCGGGAGCCGACAGTCCGGCGAGGCTCGCCACCAGTGCCACCAATCCGACCGACGTCATTGCACCGACGCCCGTCGCGGCATTGTGCACGCCTGCCAGCAGGATCGGCGCCGCTGCCTCGCCAGCCTCCAGCACCAGCGCGAGGCCAAGGGCGTTGCCTGCGACACCAGACCCGGTTACCCAGCCCGTGCTGAGACCAATCAATGCAGCAGCTGGTGCCACGGCACTGCTGGGAAGCAAGGCCAGCGCCTCCGCCAGCGGTTGAAAGAGATCAGTCGCCAGCGCGAGCCGACCAGTCAGCACGGCGGCGGCGACGGTTACCAGCGGCAGGCGTGCCCGCCGCAGGCCTGCCGTCAGACAGTCCTGCAGAGTGGTGACGGGCTGGCGCATCAGCAGGGCAGCGGCCACCAGGACCAACACCGGTCCCGGCGCGGCGAGCGGTGAGACCCGCACGGCCCCAGCCTCCAGGCTCCAGGACAGCGGGATCGGCAGCAGCGTCCAGGCCAGGGCAAGGCTGACCAACAGACCGAGCGGCCACGCAGATCGTACCGCTGCCGGCGGCCCCAAGCGTGGAAGGACGGGCAGCAGAACGGCACCCCCCGCCAGCACTGCGGCACCGGCAACCCCCACCCTTGGGCCGATCAGCCACAGCGCAAGGGCAAGGGCACAGCCGGTCACCGCGCCGATCAGGCAAAGCCACAGGCTGGCCCCTGTGCGCACCGCCACCAGCACCCCCATCGCCGCAAACACAGGTCCCGCGGCCAGGGCTGTGGTCATTGCCAGGGCCGCCACAGGCAGACCGCTTAGCGTGCTGGCGACACTGGTCGCCAACCCCATCGTGCCCCACGGCACGATCGCCAACGTCACCAGCGCCAACCGCGCCGCCAGTGGTGCTGGCACCCGACCCAGAAGGGCGGGCACCAACACAATGAGGGCGACACCGAATCCTGTTGCCCCTTCTATGGCCGGGCCTGCGGCCAGACACAGGGCCAGCGCCCAAATCGGCGTTGGCAGCCGCCATCTGGCGATCCAACCCGCCACGGCTGCACCACTGCCGGTGCGCTGGAACGCTTCTGCCACCACCAGACCGGGGAGAATCACGCTGGCGGCCAGTCCCCAGACCAGCAGCGCTTCGAGGGCCGCCAGCACAGCAGTTGACGGCATTAGGCGGTCGCCGATGATGGCACCGATCCCTGTTGCGACGAGGCCGCCGATGGCAGCACGGGCCGGCGACTGGCGCGCGATCAGCACCAGCAGCAAGGGAACACCAACGGGCGCGAGCGCCAACAGCAGGGCAAGGCTCATGTGCGACAGTGTAGGGCCGCTGGACCTGCTGCCCGTGGTCCACTCAGCCCTGGGCGATCCAGCCAGACCCGCGCTGGTTCGCGACCGGCTGAAAACAACGAGATGACAGGATCAAGTCACTTTGCTATAGGAGCGCCGCCGGGATGGTGGCCTGGCGCCAAATCAGCGTCTCCAGGTGGTTGTAAATGCCCGACATGGTGCAGGGAACCCGGCAGCTGTGGCAGCGGACCGGCGAGGCGCTCTCGCTGTTTTTGTCGCGAGCGTTGACGGCTGATCCAGATGATCTCCCTCTGGTGTTGGAAAAGCTGCGCCATTGCTTGGAGAATCGGTTTTGCTTTGAGCAGTGGGTGTTGACCCGCAGCCCCGTTCAGGAAATCGAAGCCCACTGCCAAGATCATGACGGCCTGCTGGCAGACTTGCGTGACATCATCGCGCAGGCCCAGACGGACGGACCGTCTGGTTGCCGGAGTGCCCTGGTCGCCTTTCGCGACCGCGTCAATCGCCACTTGATCGAGCGGGACAGTGCCGTTGCCTTGGCCTGCACCAATGAGGCGTTGTGGGTTAAGCCGACGGACCTGCGCCGCAACCTCGCCCTGTGGCGCTAGCCGGGCGCGACGGCGCGTCGCGGCTAATCTACCCGTTTGGTGAATTGCAGCAGCCGTGCGGATCATGACTATCCTCACGGTGTGAACGGTTTTTCCAGTCTCTGGCGCGACGTTGCCCGATCATGGTGATGCTCGCTGTCTTGCTCGTGGCGGGCCAATTCGGCCTAGCGCTCACGGCACTGGTTGGTGGCGCCCAGCCTGCGGCTGCGACGCGCCATTACATGGCATTGGCAGGCGTGTCCGCGCTGCTGGCAACTCTGGCCTCAGCCCAGATGCTCTTGGTGCAATTTGCCAATTGGCCGGCCGAGACAACGCTGTCCATTGGCCACACCATACCAGGCCTAGCGATTCATCTGCGCCTGGATGCCGTGTCAGCCTTCTTCTTGATGATGGTGACGGTGCCCGCGACGCTCGTGTGCTGGTTTGCCGCCAGCCATGAGCGTGAGACACCAGAGCCAAAGCGCAGCCGCCCGTTTTTCGCCCTGTTTCTCGGCGCAATGTCGTTGGTGGTTCTGGCGGATGACGGCTTCACCTTCTTGATCGCGTGGGAGGGGATGTCGCTAGCCTCCTGGGCGTTGGTTCAATCCAACCATCGCCAGGAGGGCACCGACCGCGCTGCGTGGCTGTATCTGGTCATGGCGACCGGTGGCACGGTTGCCTTGATGGTTGCTTTCGGCCTGTTGGCTGGCACTGCCGGGGATCTTGCCTTTGATGCCATTCGGGCGCGGGGTCACGGTGCGTGGGAGTTGCTGGCGGTTGGCACCCTGGTGCTGATCGGTTGCGGCTCCAAGGCCGGGATCATGCCGTTGCATCTCTGGCTGCCGCTGGCCCATGCCGCCGCCCCCAGCCCGGTCTCGGCGTTGATGTCCGGGGTGATGACGAAGGTTGCGCTCTACGGTTTGATCCGGGTGTTGTTTGATCTGGCGGGGCCAATGCCCTGGGGTTTTGGCGCCGTGTTGACGGTGCTGGGGGCCGTTGGTGCCGTGACGGCCTTGGTGCTGGCCTGCCTTGAGGTCGACGTGAAGCGATTGCTGGCGCAGTCGACCATTGAAAACATTGGCATCGTGGTCGTCGGCATTGGCTTGGCGTTGATTTATCGGGCGTTTGGTCAACCGCTCGCCGCGGGCTTGGCCCTGACGGCGGCGTTCACCCACGCCGCTGGGCACGCTTTGTTCAAGCCTTTGTTGTTCTGCGCCATCGGCTCCACGGTTCATGCCGTCCACAGCCGCAGCTTGGATGCCATGGGTGGGTTGCAGCACCGCATGCCCAAGCTTGGGCGATTGGTGTTGATTGGCTGTCTGGCCGCGATGGCGTTGCCACCGCTGAACGGTTTTGTGTCGGAGTGGCTGATCTTCCAAAGTCTGTTCGCGACACCGGACCTGCCGCAGCCGCTGCTGCGCCTCACTCTGCCTGCGGTCGCGGCTCTGTTGGCGCTGGCGGCGGCGCTGGCAGCCGCGTGCTTCGTGCGCTTGTATGGCATCGCCTTTCTGGGGCGGGCGCGCAGCGAGGCGGCCGCCACCAGCAGCGACGCGCCGATGGCGGAGCGTCAGCCTCTGGCCCTGCTGGCCTTGCTCTGTCTTGTGCTAGGCCTCGTGCCGGGGTTGACCCCGCTGTTCGGCAGTGGGGCGGTGGCGGCCCTGCTCGGGCCGGGGTCGGTGTCAGACTATGGGCTGTTCAGCCTATCGACAGGGGTCGGCGGGCGTGGCTCACTCGCACCCCTGACCTTGCTGTTGGTTGCGCTTGTCCTTGGCATTGCGCTGTGGCTTGCCCTCGGCCTCCTCTCGCCTGGGCCGGTGCGGCGGGCGCGGGCGTGGGATTGCGGCACCCCCGATGCGTCGCCAGCCACCCAGTATGGTGCCGCCAGCTTCGGTCAGCCGCTGCGGCGCAGCTTTGCCACCAGCTTGTTTGGTGCCCGCGAACGAGTGGAGATGCCAGCGCCGCAGTCACAGGAGCCTGCGCGGCTGAGCGTGGAGCTTCGCGATCCCGTGTGGCATGGCCTGTATCTGCCAATGGCTCGCTGGGTTGAGTGGGCGGCCGAGCGCCTCAATCCCCTGCAATTCCTGTCGGTGCGCCACTACCTCTCGCTCAGCGCGGCTGCCTTGATCGGCTTGCTGGTGCTGGTGGCGGTGACGACATGAGCGCCATCGTCTGGCAGGTCCTGCACCTAGTGCTGATCGCGGCGGTTAGTCCGCTGGTGATTGGTCTGCAGCGGTTCGTGCGTGCGCGCCTGCTGGGCCGGGTGGGACCGCCGCCCTGGCAGCCCTATCGCGACCTTGCCCGGCTTGCCGCCAAGCAGCCCGTGGTGGCCGAGGGGGCGACTGGTCTGTTCACCCTGCTGCCCGCCATCGGCTTGCTGACGGTGTGGCTGGCAGCGTCCCTCATTCCGCTGGTGACGGTCGACTTCGCGCTGGCGGGGGCGGCTGATTTGATTGCCTTGGTTGGCTTGCTGGCACTGTCCCGCGTTGCCACTGCCCTGGTTGGGCTGGACATCGGTACGGCCTTTGGTGGTCTGGGTGCCAGCCGCGACATGATGATTGGGGCGCTAGCCGAACCGGCGCTGCTGGTTGCGATCTTCACGTTGGCGTTGGTGGCTGGCACCACGGACCTGGTGGGCATTGTGATTGGTGTGCGCTCCGGCGTGATTGGCGTTGAGGTCTCACTCGCGCTGGTGTTGGTGTCGCTGGTCTTGGTGGCGTTGGCGGAAAATGGCCGCATCCCCGTGGACAATCCCACCACCCACCTGGAACTCACCATGGTCCATGAGGCGATGGTGCTGGAACAGTCTGGTCGCCATTTGGCCCTGACGGAGGCCACCCGCGCGATCAAACTCACCCTCTCCCTGTCTTTGATTGGTGCCTTGTTCGCCCCCTGGGGCATTGACCTCGACGGCAGCGTCACTGGGGTCCTGGTGGGGCTGGGCGCCTGGATCGCCAAGCTTGCAACAGCCGTGGCTGCTTTGGCGCTGGTGGAGACCATCGTCGCCAAGATGCGGGTGTTTCGTGTGGCTGAGTTCCTGGGTGCGGCCCTGCTGCTGGCGCTGTTGGCAACGGTGTTCCGTTTGGTAGCGGAGAGTTTCTGATGCAGCCCGGCACCCTTGCCTATGATCTGGCCCATCTCATCGGGGCAGTTGGCCTGCTTGCCGGGTTGTGGCTGCTGATGCAAACCCGTCTGCTGGGTATGATCCGGGTTTATGGCGTGCAAGCGATTGCCCTTGGCATGGCTGCCAGTTGGGCCGGGTGGGTGACCGGCGACCCACATCTGTATCTATCCGCTGCTCTCGCGTTTGGGGTCAAGGCTGTCGCGATTCCCTTCGGATTGATCTGGCTGGTCCGCAAGCTGAAGCTGGAGGAAACCGCTGAACCGGCCCTCAGCATGGGGGTCACCATGGTGGCAGGCGTCGGCTTGGTGGCGTTGGCAATCCTGGTGGTGCGTCCGTTGGAAGGGGTGGCGGTTGGCCTGACGCGCGAACAATTGGGCACCGCCCTGTCCATGCTGCTGCTGGGACTGCTGGTGATGATCACCCGGCGCAATGCGATCAGCCAAGTGATCGGCTTCATGGCATTAGAGAACGGCGTTGCCTTCGCCGCCGTCGGCGCGGCTGGCATGCCAATGGTGGTGGAGATGGGAGTAGCGGTTCTGGTGCTGATCGCGTTCCTGTTATTCTCTATGTTCTTCTTCAGAATTCGCGAGCGGTTTGACACACTGGACCTTGGCGCTCTTGAAACATGGCGCGGGGAACGGCAATGACAGCGATTGACCTCGCCCTTGTCCTGCCGGTTCTGGCGGCGATCTGTTTGGGCCTCATTCGCTCCCCCATTCTAGGGGGATGGATCAATGCATTTGCCTGTTTTGTAGAGTTACTGGTTGCTATTCTGTTGGTGATGGAGCCTCCAGCACCAACGTTGCTGTTCTTTGTGGATGACTTCAACGTCTACCTCGTGCTGTTGACCGTGTTTGTGGCGTTCACAACGGCCCTGTTCTCCGCGGGCTATGTTGGCCATGAGGTGCAGGCCGGGCGGATCAGCCCATCGCTGTTTCGCCTGTACCATGCGGGCTATCAATTGCTGCTGGCCGCGATGGTCCTGGCGCTGGTGGCCAACAACATCGGCCTGATGTGGGTCGCGGTGGAGGCGGCCACGCTGATCACTGTGGTGATGGTCAGCCTGTACCGCACGCGGGAGGCGATTGAGGCGAGCTGGAAGTATTTCGTTCTCGGGTCCGTCGGCATCGCGTTGGCGCTGTTCGGCACCATCCTGGTCTATCTGGCGGCGCAGCCTGCCATGGGACCGGGCATGGCGGCGATGGCCTGGACGCTGCTGCATCAGGAGGCAGCGGCGTTTGCTGCGCCCGCCCTCAATCTTGCCTTCGTGTTTCTGCTGATTGGCTATGGCACCAAGGTGGGGCTGGTGCCGCTGCACAACTGGCTGCCCGATGCCCATGCCGAGGGGCCGACGCCCATCTCTGCCGTGTTGTCGGGTCTGCTGCTGAACGTGGCCCTGTACGCGTTGCTGCGCTTCAAGATGCTGCTGGCTGCCAATGGGGCTGCTCTGGCGCCGGGGCCGTTGATGATCGGTCTTGGCCTCGCCTCGGTGTGGTTTGCCGGGCTGATGTTGTACCGGCGCCGCGACATCAAGCGCTTCTTCGCCTACAGCTCGATCGAGCATATGGGACTTGCGGTGTTTGCGTTCGGCCTGGGGGGAGCGGCCAGCTTCGCCGGGTTGCTGCACATGGCGATGCACTCGCTGACCAAATCCGCGATCTTCTTTGCCGTCGGGCGGATTGCCCAGGTCAAGGGCAGCCAATCTCTGGCGGATATCCGTGGTGTCACAGTCTCCCACCCGCTGCTGGGCTGGTTGTTCGTCGCCAGCGTACTGGCGATTGCTGGGGCGCCACCATTTGGGGTGTTTGTCTCGGAATTCTTGCTGATCACCGCCACGGTCCAGCAAGCGCCTTGGTTGGCGGCCCCGCTGGTGATTGGCTTGGTGATTGGCTTTGGCGCCTTGCTGCGCCGGGTCCACAGCGTCGGCTTTGGCGAGCCCGGCCCCTCGGTCACCCTCAAGGTGCCGCTGTCGACCACGGTGCCTCTGGTCTTGCACCTCGCGCTGGTGTTGATCGCCGGGCTGGCTCTGCCAGCGCCGTTTGTCGCCTGGATGCGCAGCGTTGCGGGGATGCTCGGATGACCGCGCTGGAGTGTTTTCTCGCCCCCTATCCAGTGGCATCGGTGCCGCCTGTGCTGGCGCGCCACCTGGATGACGATGGCTGGCAGGCCTTGCGGAGCGCGCTGGCGGTGGAGGCGTGGGACCTGACAGGCCTGTGGCACGATGGTGGTGATGTGCTGGCCACGCTGGTTGACCCCGGCGACGGCACGCTGGCCCTGGTGCGCCATCGGCCCAATCCTGCCAGCGGTGGCTGGGGCAGCCTCGGTGGGCTCCGCCCAGGTGCGATCCGGCTGGAGCGGACCGTGGTGGATCGCGGCGGACCGCGGCCTGCCGATGCCACAGATCGTCGCCCCTGGCTCGATCATCAGGCGCAGCCAACCCTTGGCTATCCGTTCCTGCCAGTGGAGGGAGAGGGGCTGCACCAAGTTCCCGTCGGCCCGGTCCATGCAGGCATCATCGAGCCCGGCCACTTCCGCTTCCACGCCCAAGGCGAAGCCGTGGTGCGGTTGGAGGCGCGCCTTGGCTATGTCCGCAAGGGCACGCTGGAGGCGATGGTCGGTCGCGCGCCCGGCGATGCCGCTGTGCTGGCCGGGCGCTTGTCCGGCGACACGACGGTCGCCCACAGCATCGCCTTTGCCCGCGCGGTGGAGGCAGCCCTGGGCATCGCCGTCCCGGCGCGGGCGCACTGGCTGCGCGCGGTGATGCTGGAGGTAGAGCGGCTCGCCAACCATTTCGGCGACTGCGGCGCCATCGCCAACGATGCCGCCTTCGCTCTGCTGCACATGGAGTGCGGCCGCGCGCGGGAGCGGATTGCCCGCACGGCGGCCCCGTTGTTCGGTCATCGCTTGATGATGGATCGGGTGGTGCCGGGCGGTGTCGCTGTTGACCCGGATGATCGCGACATCGCCGCACTCTCCGCCCTGCTGCCGGTCCTAGCCGAGCATCTGGCAGCCTATCGCCGCACCTATCGTGGTCTGCCCTCGCTGCTGGATCGGACTCTGACCACGGGCCGCATCGCTCCGGCGCTTGCCCGCTGCTATGCCGCAGGTGGCGTGGTTGGTCGCGCCAGCGGTCAAGCAATCATCCCCGGTCAGGATGCCCGCACCCGCCCCGGCGTGCCGCCCTACGACATGCTTCCCGTTGTGCCCGTCGGGCGAGACGCGGGTGACGTTGACGCCCGCGTGCAGGTGCGGCTGGACGAGATCGAAGCCTCCCTCGCCTTGATCGCAGCGATGATTGAGCACATGCCGCGGGGTGAGGTGCGTGTGGTGTTGCCCGACACCAGTGGAGAAGGGCTGGGCTGGGCTGAGGGCTTCCGTGGCGACTGCCAGTGGTGGGTTCGGCTGGAGCACGGCAAGGTGGCGGCGGTCTTTGGCCGAGACCCGTCCTGGTTCCACTGGCCACTGCTGGAGGCTGCGATCGATGGCAACATCATCGCCGACTTTCCGTTGATCAACAAAAGCATCAACGGCAGTTACAGCGGGGTGGACCTCTGATGTGGCGCCTGATTGCCCGTAATCTGCTGACCCGTCCCGTCGCGGACCCGGCGCCCGCACCCGATCCCGCGGCACTGGAGGCTCTGGGCAAGCGCGTGGCCGACAGTGGCCGCCAACGCCTTGGTCGCTCGCTGGCGATTCGCCATGTCGATGCTGGTTCGTGCAACGCGTGTGAGCTGGAATTGCACGCATTGTCGAACCCTTATCATGACTTGGAGCGGTTCGGCCTGTCCTTCGTTGCCAGTCCGCGCCACGCCGATGTCCTGCTGGTGACCGGTCCCGTTGCCCGCAACATGCGTGATGCGTTGCATGCAACCTGGGTTGCCGTGCCAGAGCCGCGCTGGGTGATCGCCGCTGGCGCATGCGCCATCGACGGCGGCTGTTTTGCGGGCGCACCAGAGGTGCTGGGCGGTGCCGACGCCGTAATTCCTGTCGACCTCACCATCCCCGGCTGCCCGCCGACACCGACGGCTCTGTTGGCTGGGCTATTGGCGTTGTTGGCGGTTGAGCGCTGACGGCACTCTGAGCGGATCACAGCCTGCTTTACCGCGACCCGCCGCCCTCGGTAGAACGAAGCACTGAGGACGAAAGGGCAGCATCATGGCAGTGACCATCAACGGCACCACAGTGAAGGCGAAACAAGTGGTGCGGGTGGCACGGCCATCGCGGGCCGGGCGGTATGAGAAGGTGCAACTTGCGCCAGAGGCTCGGCTGAAGATCGCGGCGACCCGCGACTACATCGACCGCACCTTCATGCATGATGACGCGCCATTGATGTACGCCTTCAACACGGGCGTCGGGCTGTTCAAGGATCAGCGCGTGCTGATGGCGGATATGGCGGCCTATCAAACGAAAAGCGTGTTCGCCCACGCCACTGGCCTGGGTGAGCCATTGCGTTGGTGGATCGCTTGCTGGCCTGTCTGAATGCTGGGCTGCACCCGATTGTGCCCGCCAAGGGATCGGTTGGCGCGTCGGGGGACTTGGCACCCTTGGCCCACCTATCCGGCGCCATCTGCGGCTTTGCCGAGGCTGAGATGATCTATCGCGGCAAGCGCATGCCCGCCCGCGCAGCGTTGGAAAAGGCCGGCCTTACCCCTGATTTCGAGATGGGGGCTAAGGATGCCTCTGCCTTGATCAACGGCTCAACTGTGTCGCTGGCGCTGGGGGTGTTGGCGAGTGTGGATGCGCAGCGCCTGTTGAAGCTGGCGGATATCGGTCTCGCTCTCAGCTTGGAGTGTTTGCGCGGCGAGTTGGCGGCGTTCGACCCGCGGGTGCATCGCGCGCGGCCCCATGCAGGCCAGGCGGCAGTGGCGCGCAATGTGTTGAAGATTGCTGGCGACAGCCGGCGGTGCAGTGCGTCGGCGCGCGATGTGCTGTTCCCCGATGAGGCGCGGGCGGCAGGGACAGCGCCGCCGCCACGGGTGCAAGACGTGTACTCGCTGCGGTGCGCACCGCAAGTGCATGGCCCGGCGCGTCAGGCGATGGACTATGTTGGTGGGATCATCGCGACCGAGATCAACAGCGCCACCGACAATCCCTTGCTGTTTGACGACGGGGCAGGGGGTTATGTCTGTATCTCGGGCGGCCATTTCCATGGCGCCTATGTGGCTCAGGCGATGGATTATCTGGCGATTGCGATGACGGACCTGGGGGCAATTGCCGAGCGACGCCTTGCCCGGTTGATCGACCCGACCATGAGCTATGGCCTGCCGCGCAACCTGCTGGCGGGCAAGCGCGGCCTAAACACCGGCTTCGCCACTGTGCAGTGTTCAATGTCGGCTTTGGTGATGGAGAATCGCGGGCTGGCGGTGCCGGGTTCTGTTGATTCGATCCCTGGCAAGTCCAATGCCGAGGATCACGTTTCCAACTCTATGCTGTGCGCGCGCAAGGCGCGCACTGTGGTGGAGAACACTGAATGGATTCTCGCAGCCGAGATCCTGATGGCCTGCCAAGCCTTGAGCCTGGTTGCGGAGCTTGGGCGCGATCACCCGCTGGGCCGGGGCAGTCAAGCGGCGTTCGACGCTGTGCGTGCAGTGATTGAGCCTGCGCTGGATGGTGATCGCTGGTACGCGACGGAGATGACGGCTGCACGTGATCTTGTTCGCTCTGGCGCGATTGTCGAGGCAGTGGAAGCAGCCGTCGGACCGCTGGAATAGGACATTGCTGGCGATGTGATCCGAGGTTTCCTCCTGGCTGCGATCTGCTCTAGGCTGCGGCACGCCGCCGCAAGAGCGGGCTGTCACGCGGGAGGATCGAGCATGGGCGCACGGGTTGCATTGGCTGTAGGTGTCGCATTGGCAACCCTTGCGGCGGGCTCGGCCTCAGCGCAGACATGGCCGCAGGCCCAGCCGGTGCGGCTGATCGTGCCGTTCGCTGCGGGCTCGACGCCCGATCTCGTGGGCCGTCAGTTTGTTGAATTTGCACGCCAGCGGGTGGGCGGCACCTGGGTGGTGGAGAATCGCGCCGGTGCTGGCGGCAACATCGGTGCCGATGCAGTCGCCAAGGCTGCCCCCGATGGTTACACGCTGTTGGTGGCGACCAACGGCCCTGCCGCCGTCAATCAGTTCCTGTATCCGCGTATCCCCTTCAATGCCGAGCGCGATTTGGCGCCGATCTCGATGCTGGCTGCGGCCCCGCAGCTGCTGGTTGTGGCTCCGCAAACGGGCATCACGGATCTGGCGAGCTTTGCTGCCTATGCCCGTCGTCCCGGTGGGTTGAGCTATGGCACCACGGGCTCTGGCTCCGCCTCACACCTGACCATGGAGTTGCTGCGCGGTCGCCTCGGCTTTGAGGGTACGGAAGTGGCCTATCGCAGCTTCCAGCTGGCGATCAACGACATGACTGGCGGCCAGCTGCCTGCGATGATTGCCATCGCGGCGGGTGTGTTGGGCCAGGCGCAGGCCGGTGTGGTGCGCCCCCTGTTGATCACTGCGGCTGAGCGCAGCGCAGCCCTGCCGCAGGTGCCCACGGCCGCCGAACTGGGCCATCCCGAGCTGGAAAGCTATGCCTGGATCGGACTGTTCACGCCAGCGGCTGTGTCCCAAGCAATCCGCGACCGGTTGCTGGGTGAAGCTGAGGCGTTCGTCGCCGACGGGGCCGTGCGCGAGCGGTTGACCCAGCAAGGCTATGTCCGCTTCGCCCCCACCGGTCCCGCGTTCACCCGCTATATTGCGAGCGAACGCGAACGCTGGGGCGAGATCGTCCGCCGTACGGGTGCGCGGATTGAGGATTAAGCGCACCGCGCTCGTTATCGACGGTGCCTTGCGGGCTGGACGCGCTAACCGCTCTCCAGCCCGACGTGGCTATGGTCTCGGGAAGAACCGCAGAACAACCCGTTCGACCAAGCTGCGGACCTCCCCTTCGTCTGTGCTGACGGAGCAGTGCCAGACCCGCAGAATATCGCTGTCTTCGCGAATATCCAGCCGACCAGCATAAACGGCACAGGTTGAGCGCTCGCGCCGTTCTGAGTAAAGCAGGCCGCCGCGGACTGGTTCAACACGACCGGTCGATAGCCCAAATCCTCGTGACTTGAAAGATTCAGCTTGTAAGGCCTGTTCAAGCAATTCCCTTGGTTCGCCACCGATCCAGGCGTTCCGATCTCCACCGCCGACCAGTACGGTTCGTAACGCCGTCACGCGAGATGGAAACCGATAGTCTTCAGCAACGACATTTCCCCGCCTAGCGACCTGTAAGGTCCAATCTTTTGGACCAGAAATCGCAGGATTTACTGTCGCGACGTCGACCGGTTTGAACTCCAGCGGTGGCTGCTGGCAGCTTGTAGTCCCGATACTGCAAATGATCGCAACAAAAGCAAAAGCGAGCCGTGACCTGCGCATAGCACACTCCGAACCCTAAGAAAGTTAGTATCCCTTACTGTGATTATGATTATAAGCCACTTATCGCTGGCCAGCCATCACAAAATTATGCCCGCTCCATCCGAACCACCCGAGTGTGGAGGGGGATCAGGCTGTCGCGGTGGCCGATTGACAGGATGGCGGTGTCGGGCAGCCGCGCCGTAGCGAGGTGGTACAGGTGGCGCTCGCCATCATTGTCCAACGCGGCGGTGGCTTCATCCAGGAACAGCACCGCTGGGCGGTGGAGTAACGCGCGGGCGAAGGCGAGGCGTTGCTGTTCGCCACCGGAGAGGGTTTGCGACCAGGGGGCGACTTCGTCCAACCGTGTGGCGAAGGCGCTGAGCCCAACGGCCGCCAGCACCTCCTCCACTGCACCATCGGACAAGGTGGCAGGGTCGTGAGGATAGGCAAGCGCAGTGCGCAGGCTGCCCAGTGGCAGATAGGGACGCTGGGGCAGGAACATTGCCCCAGTCGGCTGGTCAATCTGCCCCTCGCCGTGGCGCCACAAGCCCGCAATGGCGCGGAACAGCGTGGTTTTGCCACTGCCGGATGCGCCGGTCAGCAATACCCGCTCGCCAGCACCGAGGGTGAGGGAGAGGGGAGCCGTCATCACGCTGCCGTCGGGGCGCAGGAGGCGCACCCCGTCCAGCCGCAGTTGGGCGGCGTTGGGGGTGAGAGTGAGGGTGCCGCTGGCTGGAGCGGCGGCCGCCATCGCCTGGGTAAAGCTGGTCAATCGGCTCACGACCGCCGCCCAATCGGCCAGCCGCGGGTAGGTGTCGATAAACCAGGACAGGCTGGATTGCACCTGGCCAAAGGCCGAGGCGGTCTGCATCAACCCGCCCAAGGGGATCGCGCCGGAGAAATAGCGGGGTGCGGCGACGATGAACGGGAACACGGTCGCAATCTGGGCATAGCCAACGGTGAAGAAGGTCAGCCGCTTCTGGCAGGTCATGATGCCGCGCCAGTTCGCCATAACAAAGCCGAACAACGTGGCAAAGCCCGCCCGCTCGCGGACTTCGCCCTGGCTGAGGGCCACGCCGTCGACGGTTTCGCGCAGGCGCACCAGACCAAACCGGAAGTCAGCCTCAACCCGCTCCTGATTGAAGCTTAGCTTGATCAGCGGTTTGCCAATCAGGTGGGCCAACACGCTGCCAATCAGCGCATAAAGCAGTGCCACCCACACCATGTAGCCGCCAATCTCCACCCCCATCACGGTGATCGAGCCAGACAGCCCCCACAGGATGCCAACAAACGAGACCAAGGTGACCACAGCATTGATCAGGCCCAAGGTGATCGACAGCGTGGTGCCGACAAACTGGCGGATGTCGTCGGCGATGCGCTGGTCCGGATTGTCAGTGCTGCGATCTTCAATCTGCAGGCGCCAATAGCGGTGGTCGTTGAGATACCGATCCAGATAGCGATCGGTCAGCCAGCGCCGCCAGCGAATTTGTAACAACTGGTTCAGCCAGAGTTGATACACTGCGATCAAGATATAGAGCGCGGCATAGCCACAAAACCACATCAGCAGACGGTAGAACTCAGCCTCATTCTTTTCCTGGAGTGAGTTGTAGAAATCATTGTTCCACTGATTCAGCAGTACCGAAATGCCAACCAGCGACAGGTTCATGGCGAGAATGATTGCCAGCAGCCCGCGGGCGGACCAGCGCTCCTCCGATTGCCAGTACGGGACAGCCAGCCACCAGAGATCGCTTAAGAATTGGCGGATCCGCTGGAGTGTGGACGGTGTCATCGAGGGGCCAGAAATGCAGCGGCCAGCAAGCGCTGGGTGTAGGCATGGGTGGGGTTGGCGAACAGCGCCTCAGCCGTGCCGCTTTCCACCACCACGCCGCGGTGCATAACCAGAACTCGATGGCTCATGGCCCGTACCACAGCCAGATCGTGGGAGATGAACAGATAGGCGAGCCGATGGCGGGCCTGTAACCCCCGCAGCAGCTCAACGATTTGGCGCTGGACCGTGCGGTCAAGGGCAGAGGTTGGCTCGTCCAGCACCACCAGCCGGGGCTTCAAGATCAAGGCGCGGGCAATGGCAATGCGCTGGCGCTGCCCGCCGGAAAACTCATGCGGATAGCGATGGCGCACGGCGGGGTCGAGCCCAACCTCCCCCAGCACCTGCACCACAGCGGCATCGCGGCCCGCGGCGTCGAGATCGCGGCGGTGGACGTCTAACCCCTCACCGATGATCTCCGCCACCGACAGGCGGGGGGACAGCGCGCCGAACGGGTCCTGGAACACGATCTGGATGTCGCGGCGCAACGGGCGCAGGCTGCGCGGAGGCAGGCGCTGCAAATCCGCCCCATCAAAGCGGATCGCCCCCTCTGACGGAGCAAGGCGCAGCAGGGCAAGGCCAAGAGTCGTCTTGCCTGATCCACTTTCGCCGACGATGCCGACGGTTTCACCAGGACGCACGCTGAGATCAACACCATCGACGGCTTTGATGTGCCCAACGGTACGTTTCAACACGCCGCGTTTCAGCGGGAACCAGACCCGCAGCCCCTCCACCTCCAACAGCGGCGTGGCGTCGGTGGCGACCGGGGGCGGGCTACCGGTGGGTTCGGCCTGCAGCAAGGTGACGGTGTAAGGATGCTGGGGGCGCGCGAACACTTCGGCCGTTGCACCGGTTTCCACGCCGACACCACCCGTCATCACCAGAACCCGATGGGCAACCCGGCGCACAATGCCTAGATCGTGGGAAATCAGCAGCATCGCCATGCCCAGGCGCTGCTGTAACTCCGCCAGCAACTCCAGGATCTGCGCCTGAATGGTGACATCCAGGGCCGTGGTCGGCTCGTCAGCAATCAGAATGTCCGGATCGTTCGCCAGCGCCATCGCGATCATCACGCGCTGGCGCTGACCGCCAGAAAGCTGGTGGGGAAAGGCTTGCAGGCGCAGGTCGGGCTGATCGATGCCGACCAACTCCAACAGTTCCAGCACGCGCGTTCGCACTGCAGCCCCGCGCATCGCCTTGTGCAGCCACAACATCTCACCAATCTGGCGTTCGATGGTGTGCAGCGGGTTGAGCGCCGTCATCGGCTCTTGAAAGATCATGCCGACGCGATTTCCGCGCAGCGCCTGCAACCGGGCTTCCGGCGCGCCGACGACGTCCTCGCCTAGCAGCTCAATTCGCCCGCCGACGGTGGCGGATGGCGGCAGGAGTCGCAGCAGCGACAAGGCGGTGACCGACTTGCCCGACCCGCTCTCGCCAACGACCGCCAAAGTCTCGCCGCGGGCCAGAGTGAAAGACAGCCCGCGCACCGCCTGGACCGCCGCGCCCGTGCCGGGAACGGCAAAACTGACCGTCAGGTCCTGGACCGACAGCACGGTCACGGCTGGGCCTTGCGCGGGTCGAACGCGTCGCGCACCGCCTCCCCAACAAAGATCAACAGCGACAGCATCAGGGCGAGGGTAAAAAACGCGGTCAATCCGAGCCAAGGTGCGTGCAGGTTGTTCTTGCCCTGCGCCAGCATCTCCCCCAGCGAGGGCGAGCCCGGCGGCAGGCCAAATCCCAAAAAGTCTAGCGATGTCAGAGTGGTGATCGACCCGTTGAGGATGAAGGGCAGCATGGTGAGCGTTGCCACCATCGCATTGGGCAACACGTGGCGCACCATGATGGTGAGGTTGCCGACACCCAGCGCCTTAGCCGCACGCACGTAATCGAAGTTGCGTGCACGCAAAAACTCCGCCCGCACCACGCCGACCAACGCCATCCAGGAGAACAACAGCATCAACCCCAGCAGCCACCAAAAGGTGGGCTCCACGATCGCCGCCAAAATGATCAGCATGTAGAGAACAGGGAGACCACCCCAGATCTCCATAAAGCGCTGAAAAATCAAGTCAACGGCACCCCCGAAATAGCCCTGTACTGCGCCAGCCGCGACTCCGATGACAGTGGAGATCAAGGTCAGGGTGAGACCGAATAGAACCGAGATCCGGAACCCATAGATCAAGCGCGCCACGACATCGCGGCCATTGGCATCGGTGCCAAGCCAATTCTCAGCCGAGGGGGGCGCAGGGGCAGGACCCGACAGGTCGCGATTGACGGTGCTGTAGCTGAACCGGATTGGCGGCCAGATTGCCCAGCCATTGGCGGCAATCTGCTCTTGGATGAACGGATCGCGAAAGTCCGTCAGGGTCGGCAGGTCGCCGCCAAAGGTGGTTTCCGGATGGTCGACGAGAACCGGCGTGTACCACTGGCCTTGATAGGACACCAGCAGCGGGCGCTCATTGGCGAGAAATTCGGCAAACAAGCTGATGGTGAATAGAACCAGGAAAATCCACAAAGACCAGAAGCCACGGCGGTTGGCGCGGAAGTTGGCCAGACGGCGGCGGGTGATCGGGGATAGTGTCATTACCCCTCCCGCCGGTCGAAATCGATCCGAGGATCGATTGCCACATACATCAGGTCGCCCACCAAATTCATGATCAGGCCGATCAGTGTGAAGAAGTACAGTGTGCCAAACATAATCGGATAGTCACGATTGAGGGCTGCTTCAAACCCTAGCAAGCCAAGTCCATCCAGACTGAAAATCACTTCAATCAGCATCGACCCTGTGAATAGAATGCCAATGAACGCCGCGGGGAATCCGGCCACCACCAGCAGCATGGCATTGCGGAACACATGACGATACAGCACGCGTCGCTGCGAGTTACCTTTCGCGCGGGCGGTTACGACATAGAGTTTGGAAATCTCATCCAGAAACGAGTTCTTGGTCAGCATGGTCAGTCCTGCAAAGCCGCCGATCACCAGGGCGATCATCGGCAGTGTCAGATGCCAGAAATAATCAACGATGCGCGCCGGCCAAGACAACTCTTCCCAGTTATCGGAGACGAGTCCGCGCAAAGGGAACCAATCAAAATAACTGCCACCGGCAAATACCACAATCAAGAACATCGCGAACAGAAAACCAGGGATGGCGTACCCAACAATCACCACCGCCGACGTCCAAATATCAAAACTGCTGCCATCACGCACAGCCTTAGCAATGCCAAGTGGAATAGAGATCGCATAGATCAAGAGTGTTGACCACAGGCCGAGAGAGATTGAGACGGGCAGTTTTTCAAACACCAAATCAACCACCCGGCGATCCCGAAAGAAGGAATTGCCGAAGTCGAACACCAGATAATTGCCCATCATCTGGACAAACCGCTCCAGCGGTGGTTTGTCGAAGCCATACAGCCGCTTGATGTCTTCGATCAGCGCGGGGTCGAGGCCGCGCGCACCGCGGCTTTCACCGGGGCGCTGGGCGGCTTGCACCTCCATGCCCGCATCGCCACCAACCCGTGCCGTTGCATCAACGCCGCGACCGCGCAGTTCGGCGAGAGTTCGCTCCACTGGGCCGCCGGGGGCAGCCTGCACCACGATGAAGTTGATCACCATGATGCCGAACAGCACCGGCACGATCAGCAACAGACGCCGGATGATGTAGGCGGCCACCGGTAGCGTGTCCGCTTAGCGCGTGACGGCAGCGCGGCGACCCGGTAGCCCGGCCAGACGCGCGTCATCCACCCACCACGCATCGAAGTCGAAGCCAAACTTTGGCGTGACCTGCGGATGATCAAACATGTTCCAGTAAACCAGCCAGAATTTATCGTCATGCCATTGGGGCACAACATAGTGACCCCACAGCAGAACCCGGTCCAGCACCTTGGCATTCAGCACCAGACTGGCGCGATCGGGTGAGTTAATCAACCGCTCGACCAGTTCATCCACCACAGGGTCTTTGATGCCAGGGCTGTTTGAGCTGCCGGGAGCGTCAGCTGCGGCACTGTTGAACATATTGCGCTGTTCGTTGCCGGGTGAGGAGGATTGCGGGAAGATGTCTGCTGTCACGTCAAAGTCAAACGCATCCATGCGCGCTTGATATTGCGACGGATCGACTGTGCGCACCCGCGCATCAATGCCGATACGCTTCAGGTCTTCGATCCATGGCAGGGTGTGCGGTTCAAACAGCGGGCCGTTCAGCAGCACCTCAAAGCGCATTTGCTCGCCCTGGCGGTTGAGCAACCGGTTGGTGCGACCATCCAGGGTCCATCCAGCTTCGGTCAACAGCCGTAGCGCCTCGCGCCGATTGGTGCGGCGGGCAGCTTCGTCGCCATTCACCGGCGGTTGAAACGCGCGCGTGAACACCTCGTCCGGCACACGACCGCGGTACCGCTCCAGTATTGCCAACTCCTCCGGGCCGGGCAGCCCAGTTGCGGCCATTTCCGAGTTGGTGAAGTAGGAATAGGAGCGCTTGCGCAAGCCAAACATCACCGTGCGGTTGACCAGTTCAAAGTCATACAGCATGCCCAATGCTTGGCGCACGCGGCGATCCTGGAACAAGGGGCGCCGTGTATTGTATGAATAGGCCTGCATTCCCATCGGCAACTGATGCTGAATGGTCTCCCGCCGCAAATGCCCGTCGCGCACGGCGGGCGTGTCATAGGCGGTGGACCACAGGCGGGCAGCGTTCTCCTGGCGCCAATCGAATTCCCCGGCCTTCAGCGCCTCCACCAGCACGCCCTGATCGCGGTAGTAATCGTGGCGAATGGTGGCGAAGTTCTGCCGTCCCCGGTTCACCGGCAGGTTACGGCCCCAGTAATTGGGGTCGAGCCGATAGGTGATCGAGCGTCCGGGCTCCAGCCGATCAATCCGATAGGGGCCAGAGCCAATGGGCGGGGTGAGTGTGGTCCGCTCAAACTCCACGGTCTCGTAGTAGTGCTTCGGCAAAATCCCGATTTGGCCGACGATCAGCGGCAGTTCGCGGTTGTTGCCGTCGCGGAAGCGGAACACCACCCGCCGCGGTGTCTCGGCTGTGACGGAGACGACGTCCGCATAATAGCTGCGAAAGATCGGGCGGCCCTTTTCCCGCAGAGTTTGGAAGGTCCACACCACATCCTCGGCGGTGACGGGTCGGCCATCATGGAACCGGGCCTCAGCGCGCAGATTGAAGGCGATCGAGGTGCGATCTGGAGCCAACTCCATCGATTCAGCCAGTAGCCCGTATTGGGTGAACGGCTCATCACCCGAGGCGACCGTCAGGCTGTCATAGAGCCGCGACAAGCCCACGGCTGGCACGCCGCGCAGGATGAACTGGTTCAAGCTGTCGAAGGTGCCGATCGTCCCCAGCCGCACATCCCCACCCTTAGGTGCTGCAGGGTTGGTGTAGTCGAAATGGGTGAAGGAGGCAGGGTATTTGGGCTCCCCATGCAGGGCCAACGCGTGGACCGGTTGCTGGGCTGCTGCGGGCAGCGCCACTCCAGTCGTGAGGGCAGTCACGACCACCCACCCCATCAGTCTGCCGACCAGCCCAAGGCGCATGCCCGATCTCCCCCTCGCCGATGTCATGATCGTTAAGCTAGGTGCATGGCGTGGCCGATCCAAGGCAGAGACAGCGTGTGATGGTGTCGCGCCGCTGTTGGTTGCCTCTGGCCTCAGTGCACCTGAGCGGAACCACCGCCGATACCGACGGCAATGTCCTCAAACACCCGCTCCCCCTTGATCCAGCGGGCAAAGGTGTCGGCTTGTGACAGAAAGCGCAGCGAGGCCGCGCGCAACAGCACCTGCCGACCATCAATACCGAGGGACTCAAGGCCTTGGCGCATGCCGTCCTGCACCGCGGCGCCGATGATGATGCGGTTTGGTTCGGCCAGCTTGCGGTCAGTATCAACCCCAAACGGGTCGATGAAGCGGCCAACGTTGCAAGCGCCAGCATCATAGGCATTGAACACCCGGCACACGACAGGCCGTGCGCCATAGACAGAACAGGCCTTGTTGACCAACCACACGCAGCCCGGCGACTGGTCGGTGCTTTCTAGGAAGCGGTCCCGCAGGTCCAGCAACTCGGCTTGAGACAGATGGGTTTGCGCGTGCATGACAATGCGAACAACGCTTGGCACATCGGTCGCAACCCGGATCAAGCGGCAACACGCGTCGCAGCCGCGCGCACAGGCCAGAGGCTGTTCTGGCGGGTGAAGCCGCATCAGTTCGGCAATCATCAACTCGGTGATCTCGGTGGTCTTTTCCGACAGCGCGACGGCTGCTGCAACCGAGCGCTCCTTGCCCAAAGTGTTTTGCACCAGCACGCGCACGGCATTGAGGGCGCCATTCATCAGGTCTTCATAAGGGGTGGTCATCATCAGCTCCGCTGGGAGGCCCGCCGGGGTGGAAGGTGACAGGCTCGGCGCCTTCAGTCGAGCCAGTAAACCAAACCGAGGGTTAGGATCGGAAACGCTGTCAACAGCACGATGCGCACGGCGTCGGAGGCGAGAAACGGCAGCACGCCGCGGAAGGTTTCCGCCATCGGTACGCTTTTCGCCATCCCATTGATAACATACACATTCAGGCCCACGGGCGGTGTGATTAACCCAACCTCCACCGTCATCAGCACAATGATGCCGAACCAAATCGCGACGTCGTCACGCGGCATGCCGAAGTCCAGCGCCATGATGGTGGGGAAGAACACTGGGATGGTCAGCAGAATCATGCTCAGGCTGTCCATCAGGCAGCCCAGCACAAAGTACAGAATCAGAATGACCACCACCACCATCAGGGGGCTGATGCCAGTGCCCACAATCCACTCCGCTGCGAGGGAGGGCAGGCGGGTGAACGCCAGAAAGGCGTTGAACAAGTCAGCGCCCAGCAGGATCAAGAAAATCATCGCAGTGGTTTCGGCTGTGCTGAGCAGACACTCCTGCAGGTCCGCAAGGCTCAGGCGGCGCCGCGCGATGCCAAGGCCAGCGGTCGCAACCGCGCCAACAGCCGCGGCTTCTGTCGGGGTGAACACGCCGCCATAAATGCCCCCAATCACCACGGCGAAGATCAGCAGCACCGGCCAGACATCGATCACCGTCCGCCAACGCTCCGCCCATGGGACGGGAGGGGCGGCTGGGCCGTGGGTGGGGTGCAGACGCACATAAATCGCGATTGCCAGCATGTAGCCAACCGTGGCGATCAAGCCAGGGATGATGGCGGCGATGAACAGCGTGCCGATGTTCTGTTCGGTCAAGATGCCATAGACGGCCAGCACGATGGAGGGCGGGATCAGAATGCCCAGCGTGCCACCCGCTGCCAGCACACCCGTCGATAGCCGGTCATGGTAGCCATAGCGGCGCATCTCCGGCAAAGCGACCTGGCACATCGTGGCCGCTGTGGCGAGGGAGGAGCCGCAGATCGCGCCGAACCCAGCACACGCCCCAATGGTGCCCATGGCCATGCCGCCACGACGATGGCCCAGGAACGCGGCTGCGCATCGGAAGAGGGCCTGGCTCACCCCGGCCTTACCTGCAAACGCGCCCATTGCCAGAAACAGCGGGATGACCGACAGGTCGTAGGAGGCATATTTGGAGAACGCGGCGTTCTTCAAATAGCCCAGCAGCGGCGTCCAGCCTGCCACAGCGATAAAGCCGACGGTGCCGCAGGTAATCATCGCCACAGCAATCGGCACGCGGATCGCGAGCAACAGCAGGAGGGCCGCAAAGCTCGCCAGCCCCAGTTCAACCCCGCTCACCGGCTGGCCTCGCGCGCCCAGCTCACCGCACGATACACCGTGGTGGCAACCAACAGCGCCAACAGCGGCAGAATGGCCGCGAACACCGGCCAGACTGGCAGTGCCAGGCGCATGGTCGTCTCCTCAAAGTCATATTTATCCAGTGCGCTTTCGTGCATGCGCCACAGCAGCAGCACAGCAAAGGCGCAATAGAGCACGCCGCCGAAGGCATCGAGAGCCGCAGTCAGACGCTTGGGCGCGCGGACCGTAAACACGTCCACCAGCACATTGCCTTTGCGCATATGGCACCACGGCAGAAACGCAAAGATCACCAGGGCCATGCCCAACTGGACCAGCTCAAAGTCCCCAGGGATCGGGCGCGTGGTCAGCCAACGCAGCACCACACTGACCAAGGTCATCACCGCGAGTGCGCAGAGTGTGACACCACCGAACAGGGCGGCCCATCGGCTGGCGGTCATCAAGGCGCGCCCGACGGGGTCCGTCGGGCGCACGTCTTGACTGATGGCTTCAGCCATTCCCTAGGCCGGGCGGCTGTGTTTCTGGATCAAGGCTTGCGCCTCGCTCAACAAGGCGTCGCCGTTGGCGCCGCGCCCGCGCACATCGGCCAGCCACTGTCGCGCGACCGAGGCCGTGCGCTCCCGCCAGCGGGTCACCTCGCCTGCACTGAGGCTGGTGATCTGGTTGTTGCGCTGGCGGGCTGCGGCGATGCCATTCTGGGCGGCTGCATCCCACGCTTGACCCGCGCGCCGCGACCACGCCACGCCCGAGTGCTGATCCAGCACCCGCTTCAGCTCTGCTGGCAGGTCGGTGTACCGCCGCCGGTTCATCGCCAGCACAAAGGTGGCAGTGTAGAGCGAAGGCACACCCGGCACCTCGGTGTGGAAGCGGGTCAGCTCCTGCAAGCGCAGGCTGGGCATCACTTCCCACGGAACCACCAGACCGTCGACCGTGCCGCGTTGCAGCGCTTCGGGGGCAGCGGGCAGCGGCATGCCAACCGTGGAGGCGCCCAACGCCTCCAACGCCCGTCCCGCCTGACGGGTGGGGAAGCGCAGCTTCAGGCCCTGAAGGTCTTCCAGCCGTGTGATCGGGCGGTTGATGGTGTGGATCAAACCTGGATCATGGGCCCACCAGCCGATCACGTGGGTGTCGCGGAATTCCTGGCGCAGGTGACGGTCACCAAACTCAGCCAGCGCCAGCGAGTTGGTGGTGGCGGAGCCCGCCATAAACGGCAGCTCAAACACCTCAATAAGGGGGAATCGACCGGGTGTGTTGCCCGGCAGCGTCCACACGAGGTCCACCACACCGTCGCGCGCTTGGTCGTACAACGCTGGCGGCGCCCCGCCCAATTGCATGGAGGGGAAGATTTCCACCTTCAAGGCATTGTTGGTCGCCGCCGCCAGATCGCGCGCCCAAGGCTCTGCCACCTGCTGCTGGAAGGTGGAACCGGCAGGCAGAAAGTGGTGCAGGCGCAAAGTGGTGGTTTGCGCTGACGCCGGTCGCACAATCGCCGGCGCCGCGATGGCCGCCGCCCCAAGGGCAGCACCCCGCATTAGGTCGCGTCGAAGCATCCCTGTTCCCTCCCGCTGATGGC
Organism: Alphaproteobacteria bacterium; assembly: GCA_004292755.1. Taxonomy (GTDB): domain Bacteria; phylum Pseudomonadota; class Alphaproteobacteria; order Elsterales; family Elsteraceae; genus RDXE01. The sequence goes on along the minus strand of RDXE01000035.1, from coordinate 59,779 downwards.
TCGGCCCTCCCCGAGGCCGTTCGCTTGAGTATCGTCCCCCACTGCCTGCGGGGCAATGGGGAGGTGCAGGCCGCCCTGGCTGGCATCAGCAGGGATATCCCCAAAACACATACGCAATTGACACGCATTCGCAATACGAATAAGAAGCGTTCTCATTCACGATCCGCGGATGAATCGGTCCGCTTTCAGGAGACCTTACCGATGAGCAAGCGATGCCACGCGATGACCCTTGGGCGACGATCAGTCCTCAAAGCCGTCGCCGCAGGAGCTGCCCTGTGCGCGGCTCCCGCACTCGCAGCGGGAGAGATCGATGTGGTGGACATCGCGGGGCGCCCTGTTCGCCTGCGCAGGCCCGCCCGCCGTGTGATCCTGGCGGAGGGGCGGCTGATGTACGGCTTTTCCATCCTGCAACCAAAGGCTCCATTTGAGCGCGTGGTTGCGTGGGGCGACGACATGGTGTTGTTCGACCCTGGGACGTGGCGTGCCTACCGTGCTGCCCACCCGACTGCCGACCGAGTGCCGCGGTTCGGCTCAGCGGTCAATTCTGACTTTTCGGTTGAAGCGGCCCTGGCGGCTGATCCTGATTTGATTCTGTTCCCGCTGTCCGCCTATCAGCGCCAACAGCAGGCTGGCACTTTCGAAAAGCTCGCGCGTGCCGGGATACCCACAGCTGTGATCGACCTGCGGGAGTCCTTGGCCCAAAACACCCAGCCCAGCATCGAGATTTTGGGCGCACTCCTGGGTCTGGAAGCTGAAGCAGCCGCCTTCAACCGGTTCTATCTGCGCGAGACCCGGCGGGTATCGTCCCAGGTTTGGAATCTGCCTGCCGCCAAGCGCACCACGGTCTTCATGGAGCGGGCAGCTGGCATCGATCCGAACACCTGCTGCATGACCTTCGGCAATGCGAACCTGGGGGTGACGCTGCAGGACGCTGGCGGCATCAATTGGGGGGCAGGGCGCTTTCCTGGTATCGGTGGCACTGCCAGTCCTGAGGCGATCTTGACCCTCGACCCCGAGGTGATCATCGGCACCGGCGCTGATTGGGCCGAAAGCACACCTGCCTCACAGGGTGTGCCATTCGGCTACGAGGCAACACCAGCGCGGGTTCAAGCAGCATTGCGGGCTCTTGCTGAACGACCGGGCTGGCAGGCGTTGCGGGCGGTCAAAACCAAGCGGTTCTTTTCCATCTATCACCAATTCTACACCAGCCCGGCCCATCTGGTGGCCCAACAGGTCTTCGCGACTTGGCTCTACCCCGAGCAGTTTCGCGGTCTCGACCCCCAGAACACCTGGCAGGAGTATCACGAGAGGTTCTCGCCGATCCCGCTCTCGGGCGTGTTCTGGGCGCAACTCGCATGAGTGGCGCCGCGGTATCCACCGCGCGGCCATCCCATCGCCGCCTCGGCTTGTCGTTCGCTGCTGGGTTCGTTGTGGTCGCGCTGGTGCTGGTGGATATCAGCACCGGTCCTGGGGGCTTGCCTTTGGCAGCAGTCGCAGCTGCGCTGCTAACGCCCGACGCCGTGGAGGTGCGCCAAGCAGTGATCGTCTGGGATATCCGCCTGCCGGTTGCTCTGAATGCAGCTTTGCTGGGCGGGATGCTGGGCCTCGCTGGGGCGCAGATGCAAACCATTCTCGACAATCCACTCGCCGATCCATTCACCTTAGGAGTGTCCTCGGCAGCGGGTGTCGGGGCGTCGCTCGCCATCGTAACTGGCTTGTCGGTGCTACCTGGCGCTGGGCCATTTCTTGTGTCGGCCAATGCCTTTGCCTTCGCCTTTGCAGCAGCGCTGATGGTGTTTGGCTTCAGTGTCGCGCGCGGTGCAAGTGCCGAGACCATGATCCTGTTCGGCATCGCCTTGATGTTCGCCTTCAACGCGCTGCTGGCGATGCTGCAGTATCGCGCGTCGGAATCGCAGTTGGTGCAGATCGTGTTCTGGATGATGGGCTCGCTCCAACGCGCAACGCCAGAGCGGCTGATCGGTGGCCTGCTGGTGTTTGTGGCAGTCTTTGCTTTGATGTGGCGGCGACGCTGGGCCCTAACCGCCATGCGGTTTGGCGATGATCGCGCCGCCAGCCTTGGCATCGACCCAAAGCGCCTGCGGTTGGAGACCCTGTTACTGATCGCCCTGCTGTCCGCCACGGCTGTCTCGTTCGCAGGTGTGATCGGCTTCATCGGGTTGGTGGGACCGCACATCGCCCGCTTGGCAGTCGGCGAGGATCAACGATGGTTCGCGCCGCTCTCGGCATTGGCGGGCGCGGCCCTCCTGTCGGCAGCGTCGATTGCTGCCAAAACCCTATCCCCCGGCGTGATCTACCCGATTGGGATCGTTACCGCACTGGTTGGCGTGCCGGTTTTTTTGTCGATTGTCGCCAGTCATCGCCGGGGTGTCCGATGAGCGGATTGCGTGTCGAGGGGCTGGCGGTCGCATTTGGACAGCGATCCGTGCTGCGCGCCGTCACACTCGCACCCTTGCAACCGGGGACGCTGACGGCCGTGATTGGCCCAAATGCCGCGGGCAAGTCCACCCTTTTGCGTGCAATTGCCGGGTTGTCACCGCTTCACGCTGGTGCAGTGTTCGTTGGCAACACGCGGATCGACAGGCTTGGATTGAGGCATCGGGCGCGCTATGTCCGCTATGTGCCGCAAGTCTACGCCACCTCCGCCCGTTTGGCCGTCGGTGACGCCGTGCTGGTCGCAGCTCGGGCTGGGAACCCAACAGCCGCGCGCCGCGAGGGTGACCGGGCCGTCGCGCGAACACTGGCACGCACGGGCATAGCGGACCTCGTTGATCGTCTGGTGTGCGATCTCAGTGGTGGTCAGCAGCAATTGGTGGCCCTGGCGCAGGGATTGGTCAGCCCAGCGCCGGTTCTGCTGCTGGACGAGCCGACCAGCGCCCTCGACCTGCGCAATCAGCTGGAGGCGCTGCACCTCGTCCGGTCCGCTGCGCGGGACGATGGCATCGCCGTCGCCATGGCGCTGCACGACCTGTCCCTGGCGGCCCGCTATGCGGACCGGGTGATCCTGCTGTCCCATGGATCGGTCGCAGCCGATGGCTCCGCTGCCGCCGTGGTTGGAGATGATGCTTGTGGCGCTGCCTATGGCGTGCAACTCACGGCCACCACATCACCCTCTGGTGCCTTGCTGATTGAAGCGAGCCTGCCATGACTGGCACCAATTGGAGTGTGAAGGAGGACATCCGCGACCGTTGGTCCAGCCGTGCTGCGAGCTTTGATGCGTGACGTAGGCACGGCGTTCGGGAGGGTCTTGAGGCGACCGACTGGCGACGGTTGATTGCCGCGGGACTGGGACCGGCGAGATCAGCCGCATGCTGCTGGACCTGAGGGCTGCGGGGTTTATGGACATCCACCGCCATTCCACCTTTGCGCCTTATCTTCGGGGCCTGTCGGGTGTACCGCGGCTCTCACCGCAGCGCCCCACCGGCCTCCAGCAAAGCGTGCCAGTGGGCGAGGGTGGCGGCCGCGGGGTCTTCGCGGTTGAACAGGCAGGCGGCGTGGCGTTGCCAGTGCGGGCGGGCGGCGCTGGTGGCGAGACTGTGGGCGGCGGTGGCGTAGTCGGTTGGGGTGGCGCTTGCCAGAACCGGCAGATCGGCCAGAGTAAGGAAGCCAGCTGTGTGACGGCCACGCATGAAGCGTCCGGGGGTGGTGACAATAGGGGTGCCGAGTGCCAGCGCTTCCAGCGTGCTGTTACCACCGGACCAATGCGGCACGTCCAGCAGCACATCGGCTGCAGCCATCAGGCCATAGAACTGGCGCTGATCCAGCCGCGGCAGCAGGATCACGCGGCTGAGGTCCAACCGGGGGGCGAGGCGCTGACGCAGCGCGGTGGTCCAGGACGGATGCTCCCCGTCAATCAACACAAGGTAGCCCTTGGGGTCTTCCGCCAACACGGCCGCCAGAGTGGCGTCGAACGCGGGATGCAGTTTGAACAGGCTTTGCGGGCAGACATACAGGCGCCCAGCGGGTAGGCCCAGCGCCTCCCGCCCTGGCCGGTCGGCTGGCAGGACAGGGGTAGGGTAGAAAACGCCAGGGCCCGGCAAGCCAATCAGCGGCTCAGTGTAGTGTGCCTCGGCGCCCGCAGGCTCCATCACCGCAACCGAGAGCATGGCATCCAGACTGTCGAGACCAGTGGTGACAGGGTGCCCCCAGCCAACGGTCTGCACCCGCGCGAGGCGTCCATGGGCCAACAACAGGGTTGGCAGATGCATGCCGAGTTCGGGGTAATGGATCACGTCTGCCTGCACCTCGGCCAAGGCACGGCGGGCATCGGCAAAGCGTGGCGGTAGAGTGAGGGTGCCAGCAGCAACGCGCGCGAGGCTCTGCCATAGTCCGTCTTCCGGACCCGGCCAGCGCACCAGGATCAACTCCACCCGCGGGGCCAGCCAATGCACCAGGGCCTGGGTCAACTTGCCAATGGTGTGGGCGTGGAGGAAGGCAGAGACCAGCGCCACCCGCGGGCGCGCCCGCCTTGGCACCAGCGGCACCGGTTCCGTCAACAGCGGGCAGCAGCGGCGCAGCAGATGGGCATAACGCTCCACCACTGGTCGCTCATCCTCGCCATGATAGGCGAACATCATGGCGGGTTGCTGGATTGCATCGGCTGGATCATCGATCACCGGCGGGTCCGCTTCCAGCCGCGCCAGGGCGGCGGCGAAGGCGCTGCGGTGGTGATCGATCTCTCCTTGATCCGCAGGAACAGGATCAATGGACAGGCTGGCGCGCAGGTGCAGAACTGGGTCGCCCGTTGAGTCCGCAAGCGCCTGGAAGGCGGCGCGCGCGTCACTGGCCCGCCCCACAGCGGCCAGACAGGTGGCACGGGTAAGGGCCGCGTTCAGCCCGCCACCCTCCAACACCGCAGCCTCTGCTGCAATCAAGGCAGCCCGTGGATCGCGGCGGGCCAAGTCAATCTCAGCCCGCACTGTCCAGGTCTCGGGGCCAGGGGCAAGGTCCGTCGCTGCAACGGCAGCCTCCCGCGCGGCGTCCAGGTGACCGGCCTGCATCAGCAGCGAGGCCGCAGCCACACAGCCAAGTGCAGCACCATCGGGGTCGACGGCACCAGCGGTGCGCAAGGGGGCCAGCACCTCCAGCGCATCGCCCAAATCGCCCGTTGCCGCCCGTTCGGCCGCGAGGTCCAGGCGCAGGCGGGTGGCAACGGAGCGGACATCGCCATCGCCCGGTTCCAGTCGCAGCACTTGGTCCAAAGCACTCAGGGCGCCGTCCGCGTCACCCATGGCTTCGGCGGCTACGGCCAGATTGCTCCACGCCGGGACGTGGTTGGGGGACAGTGTGACGGCGCGGGTCAACGGTTCGCGCGCAGCTTCCACCTCACCAATCTGCAGCAACAGGGTGCCAAACAGGTAAAGCGCATCGATGTCGTCGGGCGCACGCTCCAGATGCGCCTGATACAGGGGGGCGGCGCTGGCGAAATCGCCCGCCTCGTGATGGCGGCGCGCATCGTCCAGTCGGCTCATGCCAATACCTCATCCAGGGTCAAGAACCGCAGTTGGCGATTGGCGGCGAGGCGGGGCACAGCCTCCTCCAAAAACTCCCACAGCGCCTCATCGTGGGCTAGGTGATGGGTCAGCAGACCGGTCACTTCTTCCGGGTCAACCGCACCGGTGCGGCGTGCGGCCAGATGCTCAACCAGCCGGGCAACAAACGCTTCGGCGCCGATAAACCGGCGGCCATCGCGCCATCGGATCGGGTCGATGTGGGTGTTCAGCCACAGGCTCCGGCCCGTCGTTCGGGTGCGGCGGCTGCCAAAGACGGAGATCGCAGCATAGCCTGGCAAGTCGCCCGCCAAGGCTGGGTCGATCCGGTTCCAGGGCGGCACCAACACCGGACGCACCCGGCTACCGAACAGGCGGGTCAGGGCCATCCAGCCGTATTGCAGGTCGCGGCGACTGTCTTGCACCGGGCGGGCATCACCGAACTCTGCGGTTTTGCTGCCGACAGGCTGGTGGTTTCGGTGTTGCCAACCGTGCTGGATGATGCCGATCCCAGGTTCCGTCGTCAGCCGGTGGGCAAGATCGCCCCCAGCACCAGCGGGCACCACCGCCAAGGCAACGGGCAGGCCGCGGGTGACGCGCAGCAGGCGGTCGAGGGCAGGCGAGGGGGCCTCGGCATCATCATCGCGCCACCACAGAGTGGCGAGCCGACCAGCCCGCCGCCACAGCGCCAATTCTTGATCGAGGGGTGTCCACAGCGTCATTGACTGGCCTCGGCAAGGATAAGGCGCGCACTGGTGGCGGCACCATCGAGGGTAAGAGTGAGGGGCAGAGGTAGCGGCTGGCTCAACGCGCTGGTGATGGCGGCCCCCAAGGATGCACCACTCACCGTCGCCTCGTGGACCACCCAAGCGCGGCCACCGGCTTGCAGCAAGGCAGCCCGCAAAGGCTGCTCCGTCTCGCCGCCCGTGGCGAAGGGCACCAGGATGGCGCGCGGCCCAGCTGCGACAAGGTCCAAGACAGTGTTGTAGCCCGCTTGGCTGATGGACAGGGCGGCTGCTGCCATCAATTGGGGCAGGTCCGTCCGGTGATCATCCACGGCGACCCCCAAGGCAGCTGCCCGTTGATGCACCTGCCGACGGTCAGCCTCGGGCAGTTGCGGGCCGCAGACGATCCGCCAGGGCTGGTCAGCGGCTGCCCCGGCAGCGCAGGCATCCAGGGCAGCGGCGAACAAGGGGCTCCCAACAGCACCGCCCCCGGCCGAGACCAAGACGCCACGCCGCTCAACCGGGATCAGGCTGGGTGCCGACGGGGCGACATAGCCGGTGTAGACCACCCGGTCAGCAATCTCGGTCGCCGCGGGGAAGCTGGCGTCCAACCGAACAAGGCGGGGATCGCCATGAACCAGCACGCGATCCACCCGCTGCTGCACCAGGTTGACAACTTCGCGCACGCGTTTGGGGTCAGATTTGGCGACCAGTATGTCACGCAAGGACACGATCACCTTGGGGCGGGGGGTGCGGTTGGCCAACTGCTCCAAGAGGGGCAGCAATTCAAAGCGCAACTGACGGCGGGCGAAGGGGAAGCCTTCCAGCAGCAGCACGTCGGGCTGCACCTGCTGCGCCAGGCCGAGCAGGGTGGCCGTGCGGGCTTGCTTCCACGCCTCTGTGATTGGGGTGCCGGTGGCATCCAGCAGGGTTTTGAAGTCAACGCCGTCGGCGCGCGCGGCGGGCAGACGCACGACGTGGGCGCCGCCCCAATCCTCTCCCGGCACGGCTTCGCCGCCCGCGGCGACGGTCACGGTTGCCCCGGCTGCAACCAACGCCTGCGCCAACCGCTCTGCGCGTCGGTGGTGGCCGATGCCCAGCAGATGCTGGACGTGGAACAGCACCCGCGTCACGGCAGCAGCGACTGACTTGACAGATAGCGGGGCAGGCCTGCCTCCACGGCGAACAGATGACCCGCCGTCCAGTCCAGTCGAACCGGTGGCTTGCCAAGAAAGCTCCAACCCGTTGCAAGGCCCAGCACGGCGCGGATCACTCCTTTATGGGTGACGGCGACGGTATCCTCCGCAAGGGTGGACAGCCAAGGCCGAAGCCGGGCCTGCACCATCGCCGGGCTTTCGCCACTGGGGGGCGTCATGGTGAGGCCCCGGCTGGTTTCGCTGGCGGGCAGGTCTGCGCTGGTCAGCCCTTCCCAGGCGCCGAAATCCATCTCAATCAGCGCTGCGGTGACGTCAATCGCGCCGCTGTGCAACAGCGCCGCCGTGGCGCGCGCCCGGGTGAGGGGGGATGTGTGCCAGCGCCAGCTGCGCCAAGCCGGTGGTACCCGCCAGGTCGCAACCATGGCGGCACCGGCCTGGGACAACGGGATGTCCCGGCGACCCTGCAAGCGCTTCTCAGCACTCCAGGCCGTTGGTCCATGGCGAATCAGGACCAGATGGCAGGGTCCGGTCATGGCAGCAGGGCTGCGAGCCGGGCTGCGGCTGTCGGCAGGTCACGCTCCGAGCGCACCCAAGCAGCGGCGCGTGCGCCAAACGCGCGGCGGAGGTCCGGTTGATCCAGGAACCAGGCGACCGCCTCAGCAAAGGCGGCAGCGTCGCCGAGGGGTGGGAGCAAGGCCGTCTCGCCCGTGCGCACGACAGCGCCCACACCGGGGGAGGCGCCTGCGACCACTGGCAGACCAGCCGCTTGGGCCTCCAGCACTGCCATGCCGAAGGCTTCGTCGATGGCGGGCCAGACCAGCAGATCTGCTGCCGCCATCCAGCCCGCTACGATGGCGTCTGGCTGCTGGCCCAGAAACCACACCCGCGCACCCAGAGCACTGAGGGCGTGGCGTACCTCCCGCTCCGCCGGGCCAGCGCCAATCACAGCAAGCCGCCAGCGGCGATCCAGCAGCCGCGCGAGGGCGTCACCCAGCACTTGGTAGGAGGCGAGCTTGGCACGAGCGCGGAACATCCCAACGGCCAGCAGCCACGGTCCCTCCGCGGGCGGGGTGATGGGCGTGACCGGTCGGTTGGCGAGGTCGAGAAACGGTGGTAGCAGGCCGAGACGAGACGGATCAGGCAGCACCGCGCGTACCCCCTCCACATCCACCGGGTTGACCGCGATCACCCGCGCGGCTGTGCCCAGCGCGGCAATCGTGCTGGCATGGCCGCTGGCGAACGGGCCGCGCGCCTGCTTGGCCGCAACTGACGCCTCTGCGACGACATAGGGAATGCCAAGGGCACTGGCAACGACAGGGCCAATGGGATCAGGGGCGCGATGGTAGAGGTGGTAGGTGAACCACAACCGCCAGGAGCGCGCACGCGGGCGCGCCAACAGGCAGCGAGCGGCGCGCGCGCCGAGGTCGGCCAGCCGCTGCTGGCGGACGGAGTCGCCGGTGCGGTCCCACGTACGCAGGCGACAGGCGATCTCCACGGGCTCGCCAGTCGCCTCCAGCGCGCGGACCAGCAGGCGGCCCAGCGCGCGATCACCCGATGGGACAGGATGGTCGGGCGCTTTCATCGGGGCGTAGAACGCGATCGTCATAGCTGGCGTAGGCGGTCCGCGATGGCGTCGATGCCAGCGTCCATGGAAAACCCTGCGACCAGACGCTGGCGCCCAGCGTTGGCCAGCTGCTGGCGCAAGGCGGGCGTGGTGATCGCGCGGATCAAGGTGGTGGTCAGGGCCTCGCGGTCTCCGGGGGCGACCAACAGGCCACTCTCCTCCGCGACAATGAACTCCGGGATGGCGGAGACCGTGCTCGCAACACAGGCCAATCGCTGGCTGGCAGCCTCCATCAGCACATTGGGCAGGCCATCGCGATCCCCGTCGCGCGCAATGCGGGCGGGTAACAAGAACAGATCAGCCTCGCGATAGGCGGCCAGCACAGTTTGCTGCGGTTGGGCACCATGCCATGTGACCCGATGGCTGAGTCCAGCCTCAGCAACCGCCGCAGCGAGGGTGCGCTTCAAGGGGCCGCCGCCGATATGGTCCCACCGCCACGCAAGCTGCGGCGGCAGCGCGGCCAATGCGGCAACGACGTCATCAAACCCCTTCTTTTCCACCAAGCGGCCAACCGACAGCAGCCGCACCGGATCCTCCAGCAGGCTGCCATCGCGCTGCTGCGGCCGGGGGCCGGGATCGGCAAAGCGGCCAAGGTCCAGCCCATGATAGGCCAGCATCACGCGGGACGGGTTGCGTGCCAGCGACCGCAAGTGGTCGGCGCCCACCTGGGTGCAGGTGGCACACCACTGCACCTCCGCCAGTTTCTCGGCGAGGTCCCACTCCGGTGTGGTCCAGATGTCTTTGGCGTGGGCGGAGGCAGCCCAGGGCAAACCCAGCATCAGCGCCGCATAGCGGGCGACACTGGCTGGGGTGTGGAGGAAATGAGCATAGAGAGCCGTCGCAGTGGGCGGCACCAGCGCGGCGGCAACTGCGGCCTGGCCGAAGCGCCGCACGCGATTGCGGGTTCGATCCCGCACCACGTCGGCTCGAAACGCGGCCAGGGCACGGCTCCACCCCGGCAGGTGGCGGGCCGCTGCCAGGGCACGCAGGACCCTCACCGGTGCTTCGTGCAGATACTCCGGCAGATAGTGGACTGGTGCCGTGATCTCGCGATGGATCGGGTGCAGGCTGGCGTCGGTTGGACGCCGGAGAGACAGCAGCGTGAGGTTGAACCCGCGCTGCTGAAGGCCCAACAGCTCTTGCGCGATGAACGTCTCAGACAGGCGCGGATAGCCCTTTAGCACCACCACCAGCGACGGTGCATCCGCCATGTCAGGCGCGCGCACCCGCCAGCTTCAGGGCTGGCCGCCGATGCACCGCCGGCACCGGCAGCGGCGCCAACAAGGCCTGCATCCGGCGGGCAATGGTCTGATGACCATCCAGCAGGTGCGGGATCGCTGCCGCACTGGGCCGGGCCTGGCTGGCAAGCGCGTCAAGCGCCGACGCCATGCGCGCGGGGTCAGCCGCGTCAACATCGGTCAGCATGCGCACCAGCCCCAGGGCATCGGCCCGCTCGGCCCGGATGAACTGCTCCAACCGCGGCTTGGTGCGGGGCACCACCAGGGCTGGTTTGTCAAAGGACAGGATTTCACAGAAGGTGTTGTATCCACCCATCGCAACAATCGCCGTGGCGTCGGCGACTAGGTCTTCCATCGAGGGCACGAATTCCAGCATCCGCACCATTGGAAGCTGGTCTGCCCGCTTGGCAAAGCTGCGGCGCAGGTCGGCCTGCATGAACGGGCCGGAGACAATCACCACAGGCCGATTCGCCCAGGACCCGGCCTCCAACGCACCGAGCACCGCTGCGACCAGATCCTCTCCATCCCCACCACCGCCGGGAGTGACCAGCAAGTGACCGCGCCCACCATCGGTGGCGACCGATGGTGCTGTGCCACTGGGGTCACGGCGCAGATAGCTGGTGTAGATAAGGCGTCGGGCGGCGTTCTTACTGAGCGGCAGGCCCTGAAGCGGCTGATAAATCCGCTCCAAGCCGTAAATCCAGATTTCGTCGTAGTACCGCTCAACAGCATCAAGGGCGTGTTTGCGCTCCCACTCCCGCTGAAGCACGGCGGGGTCGTCCATCACATCGCGCAAGCCAAGCACGATGCGGCACCCGCGGTCTGCCAGTGCTTCCAAGGTGGCAGCAACCTCGCCCCGGATGCCCAGGGGTTCCTTGTCCACCAGGAACACGTCGGGCTGGAACCGCAACGCAACCTCCAGGATCACGTGCGAGCGCTGCTCAATCGCGCTGGACAGATCGCCATTGCGGCTGGCGCGATACTCCCCATCGCGTTGCTTGATGATCTGCGGCACCAAGGCGATCTGAACGCGCGGATGGAAATCGTACTGGCTGATCAACGGCAGACCAGAAACGATCATCACCTCCAACTCAGGGTTGGAAGCGACGAGGTTCAGCGCGATGGAACGGCAGCGCCGGAGGTGACCCAGCCCGAAGCTGTCGTGGCTGTAGATAAGGAGCTTCCGACGCGCCATGCGGGGGCCTAGACCGAACGATGCCAGATCGGCAGGGGCGCAACACAAGCTCGGGGCCCGTGTCTCCACCCGCCATCGGCGAGACTAGGGCACGCCGCCGGGCACCCTGTCGAGCAAAAATATGGTGAAGCTGTGGCAGAGCGTGGTCGGGTTCGGTGGTTCTTGGGCATGTGTGGCGCTTTCACCCTAGCGGCTGCGTTGCGTGCGCAGAATGTCACGCACCTGCTCCGCACCATAATCTAGGCGGTAGGCCAGCTCTTTCATGATTCCGATCGCAAAGTCAGGAGAATGCCGAATTAAGTGGAAAAACACGTCCCGTGACAGGCGCAGACAGGTCACCGCTCCGCGCGCGCGACAGCTGGCGGAGCGGCGGCTATCGCGCAGCAAGGCGATCTCCCCCACCATCTGGTTGGCACGCATGACATTGAACAGGCGTGCCTCCTCCGTCGTCTCGAACAGGATTTCCACCTCACCATCCAGGATCAGGAACGCGTGGTCGCCAATGTCGCCCTGGCGAATGAAGGTTTCGCCATCCATGAAGCTCACCCGCTCCGCCGTGAAGGACAACAGCTTCAGGTGGGATTCCTCCACTTTGGCGAACAGCGGTACCTTGCGCAGGCTTTCCGCTTCTTCCATCAAGCTCATTGCCCCGCCCCTCCAGTGGCTGTGAGGTGGTGGACTGAGTGACGACACACTTGGACATCAAGCGCTTCGATCAGACCACAAGAGCGAGGGGACCGCGCTGTCGCTCAGCCAACCCGCTCTACCCTCTGTTCAGCGAGCATCAAAGCGCCAACCCGTGACCCCGCGGGATGGCGCTGTCTGTGCTCTAGTCAACCTGCACCAGCTTGGCGAGTGCACCACCCGCTTGCTGGACCAAGTCCTCATAGCGCCCCTGTTCAACGATGCGACCGCGGTCAACCACCATCACTTCGTCGAACGCCTGGGCTAAGGTTGCACGCTGCATGACCCAAACCAAGGGGCGTCCTGCCATGGCCTCGCGCACAGCGGCAATCAAACCCGGTTGGTCGGCGGGGTCGAGATGGGAAGCGGCATCCTGCACGACCAAGACATCTGGCTGGCGCAACAGGGCGCGCGCGATTGCGAGGCGCTGGCGCATGGGTGCGGAAAGGCGGGAACCGCCGACGCCGACATCGATATCCAACCCGACAGCGGTGATGGCTTCGAGCAAGCGCTGACGCAGGCCAACCTGATCCAGCGCCTGGACGATCATCGTTCGCATGCGGCTGGAGGCAACCTCCTGCCCCGGCACGAGGCGCCCGAACAACATGTTATCGCGCACGGAAACGGCGCGGTTGTAGCGGGTGAAGTCATAGAACTCCAACTGCTCCCGCAGTGCCGGCGGCATGGTGTCGGCCAGACAGCGGCGGGCCGACACAATCGCAGAGCGCAAGCCATCGTCGACCAGACCCAACCGGTGGCGGGCCGGGACCATGCGCAGCGCGAGGGAGGCAAACGAGATGCGCTCTTCCGGTCGTAACCCGTCCAGCCCCTGGCGCTGGTGGCGCTGCACCACGGGCTCCAGGGCGGCCAGTTCATCGGCATCGACGAAGGAGTAGGTGCGGATGATGTCGGCATCGGGGGCGAGGCCGCGGAAAATCTCCGCCAACAGGCGGGCGGCTTGCGCGCCCATCTCGCACAGACGGTCGATCAAACGTTCGTCGGTCAGGATTTTGCGGACATGGGCATTGTCCGCCAAGTTGGCGAGATCGAAGGCCGGCCCGACCGGCGTGCCAAACAGCAGGTTCTCGCCGATGCTGGCTTGGTCGGTGAAGCGGTCGGCGTCGAAGGGCTCAAAAAAGCCGCGGGTTGCCTGCTCTGGCAGGTGGGTGCGCAGCGCGGCACGCACCTCCAGCACCACGGCAACAAGGGTGGGATGGCGATCCGGGTCGATGATCGAGCGGAAGGATAACTCGCGCAGTTCATCGAACAAGTCCACGCGGGAAAGCACCTGACTCAAACGGTCGTTGAAGCCCGCCTCATCGTCCGCACCGGCGACATGCCGGTCGATCCAATCAGCCGCAATGTCATCGGCACTGTTGCCCGTGCGCTGGGCCTCGGCTGCGAACAGGGGTGGGGCGGGGTTGGCTGGCTGATGTTTCAAGCCGAGGGTCAGGTTGTCCAACACCGTGCCCTGGAACAGCACAGGGTCGGAGCTGACATAGGCGATGCGGCGGGCAATCGCCGGACGCGGCAGTGCGCCAAGGTCTACCCCGTCGAGGGTAACCCGACCGGCACTTGGCGCCTCCAAGCCCGCGAGGACCCGCGCCACTTCCCGCTTGCCGCCGCCATCACTGCCAACCAGGGCGACGGCTTGCCCCCCGGCGAGGCGAAGCGACACACCATCAACCAGCCGGGTGTCCCCCTCGCCCAGCACCGTGAGGCCAGAAGCGGCGAGATCGGCATGCCCCTTTGGTGCGGGCAGGTCATTGGTTTCTGCTAGAGCGGCAGGCAGCAGGCCGGGCGGTTCAAACTGCTCAACCACTTGCTGGTACTTGATCTTGTTATCTTGCAATTGCTGGTAATAATCCAGCAGTTCCCGCCAAGGCGAATTGAGATCCTTGTAGGCCGCTAGCACCGCAACGAGCGCACCGAAAGATAATTCATTCCGAATCACTAGGTACCCACCAATAGCGTAGAAGAAAAATGGGGTAAGCTGTGCGATAAAGTTGTTCAGAAATTTGATCAGGAATTTCCAAACAAAAATCCGATAACGAATAGAGTAGTTCTGCATCAATCGAGCACTGAAATCTGCCCGCTGATGACGCAATATGCCGCTGGCATGGATTTCGGTCAGGCCAATCGCCGTCTCGTTAATGCGATCGGACAGCTGGCGCACCAATCGCACCCGCTGTTTCGCCATGCGGTTGACCTTGGCCTGCAGCTTTGGGATCAGCCAAATTTGCAAGGGATATAGCGAGATCGCCGCCAGACCCAGCACCGGGTCTTGCATGAACATGAACACCAGGATCGTCAGCAGCGTGCCGCCTTGAAACACTGGTAAACTGATGCTGTCGCCGATGAACCCGCCCAGGGGTTCAACCTCAGAGGTAATGATCGGGATGTATTGGCCCGGTGCGTTGCGGGAGAAGTGGGACAGTGGAAAGCGCAGCATTCGGCTGTAGAGATCAAAGCGCAGGCGCCGTAGCATGCGCTCCCCCAATCTTCCCTTGTAGACATTAATATAGTATTTGAACCCGCCATTGATCAAAACCAGGAACAAAAATAAGAACGACAGTGCCATCAAGAACGGCATCTGGTCCAGCGACACACCGAAAAAATCTTTTGGAAAATCCTTACCACCAATTGCCTGATTAATGATTTGCTTTGGAAGTTCAAACGAGTAATACAGAAAAGGGAAGGATACCAACGTGATGCAGGTCACCACAATCTGCTGCTGCAGGCTGTGGCGCCGGATGAAGGCGAAAAGGGTGGGGGGCAGACGATCTTCGGGCGGCGTTGGCTGGGTCATATCCCTATTGTGCGTGAGGGAAGTGCTGCCCGCCAAGAGGGATGTCGGAGTCGAACGGCCGGTGGTTTTGGGTTCACCCAAAAGCAATGGTGGGGACCGATTGGCCGATTCTGGTCATCTCGGTCCGGCGCAAGCTGGTGCTGTCAACCGTCTTGCCATCGTCATGCCCTAATGGTTGCGCTTGGCGATGGTCACAGTAGGATCAGGGCCATGGCGGAGATGCTGCGCGTCGAGGATCTGTCGATCGCCTTTGATCTGCCCGGCGGCAGCTTTACGGCTGTGGATCGGGTCTCGTTCTCGATTCCGACTGGCGGCAGTGTCGCGCTGGTGGGGGAGAGCGGGTCAGGCAAGTCGGTGATTTCGCAGGCCATCCTTGGCATTCTGCCAAGTGCGGGTCGGGTGGTTGGCGGTCAGGTGTGGTTCCGGGACCGCGATACCAGCCCCGAGATGGACCTGATGACGCTGCCCAACGATGCCGCGTGGCGGCGCATCCGCGGCCAGCGCATCGCACTGGTGTTTCAGGAGCCGATGTCGGCGCTGTCGCCGCTGCACACCATCGGCGATCAAGTGTCCGAAGCCCTGCACCTGCATCGGCGGCTGGACCGAGCCGCAGGGGCGGAGTTGACCCGCGACATGCTGCGGCTGGTTGGCTTTCCCGATCCGAAGCGGGCGTTTGATGCCTATCCATTTGAGCTGTCTGGCGGCCTTCGCCAGCGCGCAGTGATCGCGATGGCGCTGGTGTGTCGTCCCGCCCTGTTGATAGCGGATGAGCCGACCACGGCACTGGATGTCACGGTTCAAGCGCAGGTTCTGCACCTATTGAAGGACCTGCAGGCGGAACTGCGCATGGCGCTGTTGATGATCACCCACGACTTGGGGGTGGTCGCCAACATTGCCGAAGACGTTGTGGTGCTGTGGCGTGGCAAGGTGATGGAGCAAGGCCCGACGGCTGAGCTGTTCCGTGCTCCGCAGCACCCCTATCTGAAGCACCTGATGGCATCAGTCCCCAGCATCGCCGATCGGCCGCGTCCGACGCCGCCGGAGGGCGACGCCGTGCTGAGGGTGGAGGGGGTGACCAAACGATTCGCCGTGCGCGCCAGCGGTTGGTTCAAAGCCAGTACCCAACCCCCCCATGTCGCCGTCGATTCTGTCGATCTAGAGGTGCGGCGCGGCGAGTGTCTGGGACTGGTGGGCGAGAGCGGGTGTGGCAAGACCACCCTGTCCAAAATGATCCTGCATGCACTCACCCCCGACGAGGGACGCATCCTGTGGCGGGATGATCAGGGGGTGGAGCACTCAGTTGCCAATCTTGGTGGGGCGGGGCTGAAGGCCTATCGGCGGGCCGTTCAATATGTGTTTCAGGACCCCTTCGCCTCCCTTAACCCGCGCATGACGGTCGCCGACATCATTGCCGAGCCGATGGTGATCCACGGCATTGGGACTGAGGCCAGTCGCGCCGCGCGGGTGCAGGAGTTGCTGCACCGCGTTGGCCTCGACCCGCGCCACCGCCTGCGTTATCCGCACAGCTTCTCTGGCGGGCAGCGCCAGCGCGTTGGAATTGCACGGGCGCTGGCGCTGGAGCCGCGGGTGCTGCTGTGTGACGAGCCGGTCTCGGCCCTTGATGTCTCCATCCAGGCGCAGATCCTGGCGCTGCTGGCCGAGTTGAAGCGGGAGTTGGGGCTGAGCATGCTGTTCGTCTCCCACAACCTCGCCGTGGTGGACACGCTGGCCGACCGGATTGCGGTGATGTGCGCGGGGCGGTTGGTGGAGGTTGCACCGGCTGCGCAGTTGTTCCGCGCCCCGCGCCATCCCTACACCACTGCACTGCTGGCTGCAGTGCCACTGCCAGACCCGGATCGGCCATTGGATTTCAGCCGCATTCGTGATGGTCGAGCCTCCAACCCAGCGGCATGGCCGGAGCCATGGCGCATTGGCCCGGGCGAGCGATTGCCGTTGATCGAAGTGGCGCCCGGCCACTTTGTCCGCCAAGCCCACATGAGGGAGGCCGCTTGATGCGCTGGCTTGCACTCGCGCTGCTGGGCAGCTTCCTGGCCCCGCTCCACCCCTTGGCGGCCGGCGCGGAGGTGCCGCTGTTCGAGCCGGAGGTGGCGGCCGGGCGCCTGCCTGCGATGGCGGAGCGCCTGCCGAGCCTGCCGCGTCAGGGCGGCGCGCGCGCCGAGCAAACCCCTGGGCGCTATGGCGGCGAGGTGGTCACGCTGGTGTCGCGTGCGCGGGACACCCGGCTGATGTCCGTTTACGGCTATTCCCGGCTGATGGTGTTTGACGAGACCCTGGCGCTCGTCCCCGACATTTTGGCAGGGGTGGAGGTGGAGGCCGACCGCAGCTTCACCTTCCGGCTGCGGCCTGGCCATCGCTGGTCTGATGGTCACCCGTTCACGGCGGAGGATTTCCGCTACTATTTCGAGGATGTGGCGCAGAACCGCCGCCTCAATCCAACCGGCCCGCCGCATCAACTGGTGGTGGGCGGTCAGTTGGCGCGCTTTGAGGTGTTGGACGCCCACACCGTTCGGTATTCCTGGGATCGACCGCACCCGACTTTCCTGACCAGTCTCGCCGGGGCCGCGCCGTTCTTTCCTTACCGTCCCGCCCACTATCTGAAGCCGTTTCACGAGCGCTATGCCGATCGCGCGGCGTTGGAGGGGAGGGTGCGCGAGGCGTCGGCCCGCAACTGGGCGCAGCTTCACAATCGGCTGGACAATCTTTACCGCGCGGACAATCCCGATCTGCCGACCCTCGACCCCTGGGTCAACACCACCCGTGCCCCAGCGGAGCGGTTTGTGTTCGTCCGCAATCCCTACTTTCATCGTGTCGACGCGCAGGGGCGCCAGCTGCCCTACATCGACCGTTGGGTGCTGGAAGTGGTGGACCCCAAGATCGTGCCGGTGAAAGCCGGTGCCGGTGAAAGCCACCTTCAGGCCCGCCATCTGGGGTTCGACAACTACCCATTCCTGCAGCAGGCAGCACGACGCAATGGGTATCGCGTTCATCTGTGGACGCCGGCCCGGGGGGCCCACTTAGCCCTGTTCCCCAACCTAACCGTCACCGATCCGGTTTGGCGCGACTTGATGCGCGATGTTCGCTTCCGCCGCGCGCTGTCGTTGGGGATCAACCGGCACGAAATCAATCAGGTGGTCTATTTCGGGCTGGCGCGGGAGGGCCAAAACACCCTGCAGGCCGAAAGTTCCCTTGCGAACCCCGCTTGGCGCACGGCCTATGCCAGCTATGACCCGCGTGAGGCCAATCGCCTGCTCGATGCCATTGGTCTCCCACGCCAGGGTCTGGATCGTCAGCGTCGCCTGCCCGATGGCCGACCGCTGACCATTGTGGTGGAGGCTCCTGGTGAAGGCGCCGAGCAGTCGGACGTCCTGCAATTGATCCGCGATAGCTGGCAGGGGCTGGGCATCCGGCTGCTGACCAAACCGTTGCAGATGGAGGGGCTGCGCAACCGGGTGTTTGCGGGCTCCACACTGATGACCATCGCCCCAGGGGCGGAGAACGGCATTCCAACGCCTGTGATGTCACCGGCTGAGTGGGCACCGACCGACCAGACCCAGTGGCAGTGGTCGCGCTGGGGCAACCATGTGGAGACGGCCGGGCAGGCGGGGGAGGCCATCGATATGGCGATTGGCAGTCGCTTGCTGGCCCTCTATCACCGCTGGCTGACTGCGACCGATCCCCTGGATCAAGCGACGATCTGGCGGGAGATGTTGAGCCTTCACGCAGAAGAAGTGCTGACGATTGGGCTGATCTCGGGCGTGCCGCAGCCAGTGGTGGTGTCCAACCGGTTGCGCAATGTACCAGAACGGGCGCTGTACAACTGGGACCCCGGTGCCCATTTCGGCCTGCATCGCACGGACTTGTTTTGGTTCGACGGCCCGCAGCGTAGCGCCGAGGTGCGGCCATGATCGATTATCTGATCCGGCGCATCTTGCTGATGATACCAACTCTTGTGGCAATCAGCTTCCTGTGCTTTGTGATCATCCAGTTACCACCGGGCGACTATCTCTCCACCTACATCGCTGAGCTGCAAAGCCAGGGGGAAGCAGTCGACCAGGCCAAGATTGACTTTCTGCGTCAGCAGTACGGTCTGGATCGCCCGTTTCTGGAGCAGTATGTCGTTTGGCTGTTCGGATGTTTGCAGGGAGATTTCGGTTGGTCCTTTGAGTATGAGCGGCCAGTCTCGGAAGTGGTGGGGGATCGATTGGTGTTATCGATTATCCTATCCTTCTCCACAGTGCTGTTCACCTGGATCGTGGCGTTTCCAATTGGTATTTACTCTGCCACCCATCGCTACACTCTGGCTGATCACGGGTTAACATTTCTGGGATTTTTGGGGTTGGCGACGCCCAATTTTTTGCTGGCGCTGATTCTATTGTACGCCACCAATCGTGTCTTCGGCACGTCGATTGGCGGCTTGATGGATCCGGTTTATCTCGGGCAGTCTTGGTCATGGGGCAAAGTTGTCTCGGTGCTGGAGCATCTGGTGGTGCCGACAATCGTGATTGGAACAGCGGGCACCGCGGCAATGATCCGGCGCCTCAGGGCCAATTTGTTGGATGAATTGCACAAGCAATACGTCACCACCGCCCGTGCCAAAGGCATGGCGCCTGGGCGCCTGTTGATCAAGTATCCCTTGCGCATGGCGCTCAACCCCTTCATCGCAGACATCGGGAATCTACTGCCGCAGTTGGTATCGGGTGCGGCTGTGGTTTCGATTGTTATGTCGTTGCCAACAACAGGCCCGATGCTGCTGGACGCCCTGCGCAGCCAGGATATGTATTTGGCAGGCTCGTTCCTGCTGTTCCTGGCCCTGCTAACGGTGGTCGGGGTGTTGTTGTCCGATCTGGCGCTGGCCGCGCTGGACCCACGCATTCGCCTGCAGGATACCAGTCGATGACCCGGCGATTTGTTAGCGATCAGCCCTATGATCCTGCCCATACTGTGCCATTGAGCGCAGCGCAGGAACGCTTCTACGCCGCTACGCCCCGGCAATTGTTCTGGTATCGATTCCTGCGCCACAAGCCAGCCGTGGTCTCCGCTGTCATTCTGGTCGCGATGTACTTGGCTTGTCTATGTATCGAATTCCTCGCCCCCTACGACTTGGAGACCCGGCATTCTGACCACATCCTTGCGCCGCCGCAATCGATCCATCTGTTTCACGAGGGGCGGTTGGTTGGACCATTCGTCTATGGATTTGATTATCAGCTTGATCTAGAAACTCTACAGCGCAACTATACACCCAACCCGCAGAAAGTGCAGCCACTTCGGTTCTTCTGTCATGGTGATGATTATCGCTTCTGGGGGATGATCGAGGGAACGTTGCATCTGGTCTGCCCAGCCGAGGGTGGCACTGTGTTTTTGCTGGGAACGGATCGGCTGGGTCGCGATATTTTCTCCCGCCTGCTGTATGGCATGCGAATATCGCTCACCGTCGGTATCCTTGGTATCGCCATCAGCTTGGTTCTGGGCGTGCTGTTTGGAGGGCTGGCAGGATACTATGGCGGCTGGGTTGATAACATCATTCAGCGCGCGATCGAAGTCCTGCGTAGCTTTCCGGAACTGCCGCTGTGGATGGCATTGTCAGCATCCTTGCCAGTTGATTGGTCACCAGTGGTTATTTATTTCGGCATTACGATCATTCTGGGCCTGCTGGACTGGACAGGACTTGCGCGCTCGGTCCGTTCCAAGTTCCTTGCCCTGCGTGAGGAGGATTTTTGTGTGGCCGCGGAGCTGATGGGGGCTTCGCCCACACGCATCATTCTGCGGCATTTGATGCCCAGCTTCATGTCGCACTTGATTGCATCCGCCACCTTGGCGATTCCAGGGATGATCCTGGGCGAAACGGCGTTAAGCTTTCTGGGTCTTGGCCTTAGACCGCCCATTACCTCCTGGGGGGTGATGCTGGCGGAGGCACAGAACATCAACGCCGTGGTTCTGTATCCCTGGCTGATGGCGCCCGTTGTGCCGGTGATGATCACCGTGCTTGCCTTCAACTTCCTGGGCGATGGGTTGCGCGACGCGGCCGATCCCTACAGCCGCTGACCTGACGGGTGAGGTTTGAGCATCATGTCGATTGTCCATTCCAGCCAGCGCTGGGACAGTGAGTACCAAAGTGGCCGCTGGGATTTCCTGCACTCCATGCAGGAGGCGGCGCGCTTTGGCATTGTTGCGGGCTGGATCCACCACATGTTCGACCAAGTGGCGGTCCTGGATGTTGGCTGTGGGGAGGGGGTGTTTTTGCGCCACCTCGACCCTCAACGCCTGACCCGCTATGTCGGTGTTGATATCTCCGAGACGGCGCTTGCCCGCTTCAGCCCCCGTGGTGTCGCCAATGTCCGCACGATGTGTTCGGCGTTGGAAACCTTTGACGCCGATCCCGGCGAGCGCTTTGACGCCATCCTGTTCAATGAAGTGCTCTTCCATGCGGGTGATCCCTACGCCGCGCTCCACCGCTATCGGCAGTGGCTGGCACCCGGTGGCGTGATGGCGGTCAGCTTCTACCAAACGCCGCGCGCCACCTCCGGTGCCCGCCGCCAAACCCAGGACCTGTGGTCAGCGCTGGAGCAGGCAAGCTGGAAGGTGTTGGACTCGGTCACCCTGTTCAACGAGGACCGCAACTTGTTCTGGCGGTTGCGGTTGGTTCAGGCGATAGACTAGCCGGTGCTCGCGTATAGCTCGTGGGTTGGCACTGTGGCTGACCGTGACTGAGTGGGACCCTGATGACCGATCCATCCGCTGCCACCGTTGCCCTGGTCACCGCGCAGCCGGTGCGACGGATGGCGGTTGCACTGATGGCCGATGTGGTGGGCTACACCCGCCACATCGCGCGGGGTGAGGCCACTGCGCTCGCCCGTTTGAAGGAGCGTCAGCAGATTTTCCGCGACGAGGCGGAAGTGGCGGGTGGTCGCTTGGTCAATGCGCCAGGCGATTCAGTGCTGCTGGAGTTTCCGTCCGCCCAAGCGGCGTTGATCGCAGCGGAAACCATCCAGGCCGAGTTGGCCGACCTCAACGCTCTGCTGCCCGAGGCGGAGCGGATGCAGTTTCGCATTGGTTTGGACCTGGGCGATGTTCTGGCTGAGCCCGATGCCCTTTATGGCGACTGCGTCAACCGCGCGGCGCGGCTGCAAACCCTCGCCGCATCCGGCGGCATTGTCGTCAGCCGGGCGGTGCGCGATCAGGTGCGTGGCCGGGTGCCGCGGCGGTTTCGCGATCTGGGCACACGGGCGCTGAAGAACATTGTGCCGCCGGTGCGCGCCTATGCTGTGGAGCCAATCGACGCCACGGGGCGTCACCGTCCTTGGGTCATCGCAGGCTTGGTTGGGTTCGCTGTGGTGGCGATGGCTGGGCTCGGCTGGATGGCAGGGCAGAAGGGGCGGGAGGCGGCGGCCACCAGCGCACCAACGGCGGGATCACTTCCCGCTGGGGCCGGACAGCTGACACCACCGTCGCCGACGGTGCCGTCTACCGTGCCGCGCCGCTCCAGCGGGCAACGGGTCATGCTCGGGGTTGCACCCGTCAGCATGGTCGGCGGCGCTGGTGGCGCCGCGGCTGGTGATGAGGGGCTGGCCGAGGGGTTGACGGAGGATTTGATCGCCGAGTTGTCCCGGCTGACGGGCACAACTGTGATCGCGCGGGAGACAATGTTCGCCTATCGCGGCGTCGATGTGCGCCAGACGGCGCGTGATTTGAACCTCCATTACATCGTCTCCATCACCATGCGGCGCCAGGGCGAGGGGTATCGGTTCAACGTCCAGCTGGCCGATCCCAGCGGCGCTGCCCTGTGGGTTGAGCGCTATGATCGCAATGCGGGCGACATTGCCGCCCTCCAGGATGAAATTGCGCTGCAGGTTTCCCGCGCTTTGCAGTTGGAGTTGGCCCAGGCGGAGGGTCGGCGCCTTGCGGGGCGGCGACGCGATGGCGATGCTGGGGTGTTGGCGCAGCGGGCATGGTCGGTGCTGCTCAGCCGTGGCTTCTCGCCGGAGGCGACCCTCGAAGCGCAGGGATTGGCTGAGGCCGCCCTGGCGCGCGACCCGGCCTCGCCCTTGGCGCTCACTGTTGTGTCGCAAACCTCGGTCCGCCGCGCGTTGGAATTGCCACCGGGCGAGGATCGTCGGCGTCTGGTCGCTGCCGCCAAGGACTATGGCCAGCGCGCAGTTGCAGCGGACCCCTCCAGTCCAGAGGCGCAGTTCGCCCTCGCCAT
Organism: Alphaproteobacteria bacterium; assembly: GCA_004292755.1. Classification (GTDB taxonomy): domain Bacteria; phylum Pseudomonadota; class Alphaproteobacteria; order Elsterales; family Elsteraceae; genus RDXE01. The sequence goes on along the minus strand of RDXE01000035.1, from coordinate 36,619 downwards.
GGCGCTGTCGGTTGGCAATGACATCGTGGCAGCTGTGGAGACGCTGCGCCGGGTGATTGCCCTGAACCGCAGCCACGCCCCGGCCTATTCCCGCCTCGGCTTCGATCTTGCCCGCATGGGCGAGGGGGAAGAGGCGCTGGCGATGATCGACCGCGCGATGGAGTTGAGCCCGCGCGATCCGCTGCTGCCGGTCTGGACTGGGCACCGCCTCGTGGTGCTGATGCTACTGGAGCGCGATGAGGAAGCAGCGGAGGCGGCACGCCGGTTGGCTCGTCAAGCCCCGACCAGCGCGCAGTTTCACGCCTTGGCAGCAGCGGCGCTGTGGCTTGGCGGGGCAAGGGAGGAGGCGCGCAGCCTATTCAGCAGAGCGATCTCTCTTGATCCTCGCCTCAGCCTGGAGATGTTTCAGGAAGTCTACGCCACGGCCTCGCCAACGGTCGCCGCGCGTCGGCAGCGGATCGCTGATGCCCTGATCGCTCTTGGCTTTGAGGGTGTTAGATCGCGCTGACCGCCCCTGCACATGACCCCTTTTGTCTCAGTGTCAATGATTCACTGCCTTGTCATTGAATCGTTACAGAGCGCCATCATTTTGGACGCATGACTGCCCAACCCTTGCGTTCTTCTCGGTTCTGGTGGTTGGTGCTTGCACTACTGCTTTGGTGCGGTGGCGCGATGGCACAACCATCGATCATTCGCCTAACCTCCCTTGATTGGCCTCCCTACGCTGGCGCCGCACTGCCAGAGGGGGGGTCGCAGGTGCAGTTGGTGCGGATGGCGTACCGCGCCGTCGGCGTGCAGGTGGAGGTGGAGTTCCTGCCCTTTCGTCGGGCAGTGCAACGCGCCCGCTCCGACCACACAGTTGCAGGTTACTTCCCTGAATATGCCGAGGTAGAGGCAGACTTCACCATCTCCCCCATGCTTGGGTTGTCGCCTCTTGGCTTTGCGTATCGCGCCGACCGGGTGTTTCAGTGGCAGGGGCTCGATGACTTGGTCGCCCATCAACCGATTGGTGTGGTCGGGAGCTATATCAATGAGCCTGATCTGGATCGGATGATCGCGACGGGTCGGCTGCGTTCCGAACCAGCCCTGGACGACCTCGGCAATCTGCGCCGCTTGGCCGCTGGGCGTATCGGTGTTGCGGTGATCGACCAATCCGTGATGCGCTGGCTGATCGCGGCGGAGCCCAGCCTGCGCGGACAGCCTCAGCCGCTATTGTTCCATCCGCGCCTGCTGGCGGAACGCACCTTGCACGTCGCCTTCCGCAATTCCCCCCACGGACAGATTGCCCAGGACCTGCTGACAGCGGGTCTCGCCCGCTTGGACCCTGACGTGGTGCGCGCCTTGACCGTGACAGAGAATAGCCATTAGCAGAGATGAAAAACATCGATAAAATAAAGGGGGTTAAGACGGTTTCTGAAGGTTTTGCTTGAAAATTTCTACTCCTCTGGCACTGTTGTCGCGGCGATGGTGTGAGGGGGGTTGGTATGCAGCGGTCAGGCGCGCGCAGCGCACCGTTTTTCTCCCTGGGTATGGCCCTGGGTGTCGGTATCTTGATGCTGGCTGGCTGTGCCAGCACGCCACCTGCCCCGCCGCCCTCTGCGCCCGTCGCGACGCCAGTGGCAGCACCCGGCTCGCCGGGGCGGTTGAACCCGTTCCCGGTGACGGATCGGTTCCTCTACTGCGTGCCGTTCGCGCGCCATGTGTCCGGCATCGACATTCGCGGGGACGCTCACACCTGGTGGGGCCAGGCAGCTGGGCGGTTTGAGCGGGGCAACCAACCGCGGGTTGGGTCGGTTCTGGCGATGCCAGCGACGCGCTCCATGCCGCAGGGCCATGTGGCGGTGGTGGTGTCGGTTCTGGATGCTCGCCGGATTCTTGTCAGCCATGCCAATTGGGGCATGGATGGTAACACCCGCGGCGTGATCCATGAGCGCATGCCAGTGATTGACGTGTCCGCGCGCAATGATTGGAGTGAGATTCGCCTGATGAACACTGGCGGTACCTTTGGCCGGGTTTATCCGGCCCAGGGGTTTATTCATCAGTCGACGCAAACGGCGGCTCGGCGATGACCGAGGGAGTGCCGGGTCAACCACTGGGCCAAGCCCTGGGTCAGATGCTGGATCGCCGGGCGTGGTTGCTGGGGCTTGGCGGCCTTGCCGCTGCTGGATCAGCCGCATGGTGGTCGACGGGTCCAGCATCCATCGCATCGGTTCCCGCGCTTGCCCCCGCGACAACACCAACCAGCAGCCCTGGTGGCACGTGGGACCCACCGGTTCCCAATGTCACCGCCCTGCCGCAGGCACCGACCCTGCCGGTGGAGTCGCCGGGGGAGGTGCCTGGCACTCCTCCCCCGCGGGCGGAGCCACCACCAGTCGACCCATCATCCCCAGCCTGGATGCGCTATGCGCAGGCCTATCAGGATGGCGATGGCCGCCCGGTGATCGCCATCATTGTCGATGATGTGGGAATTGATCGCGCACGGGTGCGGCGTACGCTGGCCCTGCCGCCAGAGGTGACCCTGGCGGTGATGACCTATGCCTCCGACGCCGCCTCTCTTGCGCGCGAGGCGCGGGCCGAGGGGCACGAGGTGATGGCCCATGTTCCCATGCAGCCGACTGGCGCCATCGATCCAGGCCCCCAGGCCCTGACCCTCGGCTTGTCGGAGGCAGAGGTGCTGCGCCGTTTGCGCTGGGGATTGGATCGGGTGCCGGGTGCTGTTGGCCTCAACAACCACATGGGCAGTCGCTTTACAGAAGATGGGCGGGCGATGGCACCGGTGCTGGCCGAGGTGCGTCGCCGCGGTTTGTTGTTCGTGGATAGCCGCACCTCTGGTCGCTCGGTCGCAGCGCGCGAGAGCGAGCGGGCAGGCATTCCAACGCTGCAACGCCAAGTGTTCCTGGACAATGACCCTGCAGCCAGCGCGGTCAGGGCTCAATTGACCACTCTGATCGCCAGCGCCAAACGCTCGGGCCGCGCGATTGCGATTGGTCACCCCTACGACAGCACCTTGGCGCTGTTGGCGGATTGGGTGCCGCGCGCAGCCCAGGACGGGGTGAGTGTCGTGCCAATCACCTCGGTCTATCGTCTTGGACTGGGGCGCGCTTAATCCTCGTGTCGGTCGGATTGTCCTGGCCGCCGCGATGGCGCTGGCCCTGATCGGCTGTGGGCCGCACATCCGCGCGCCAGGACCTGCCGTGCAGACACCCACTTTGACCGACACAGCGGTGATCGCGGGGGATGGTGCGCACTTGCCGCTGCGGCGCTGGGCTGCGCCGACGCCACGGGGCGTGATTTTAGCCCTGCATGGCTTCAATGACTACGGACTGTTCATAGAAGAGCCTGCAGCAGCACTCGCCGCGGCCGGGTACCATGTTTACGCACTGGATCAGCGCGGGTTTGGCGGCGCGCCGAACCGCGGGCGCTGGGCAGGGACAGCTGGCTATATTGCCGATCTCCGCGCCACCATTGCCTTGCTGCGTCAGCGCCACCCCGACCTGTCCCTCACCCTCTTGGGCGAGAGCATGGGGGCGGCGATCATGCTGGTCGCCAATGCCGAGACGCCGTTGCCCGTGGAGGGGTTGGTGCTCTCGGCTCCAGCCGTGTGGGGCCGCTCCGTGATGGGGCCGATGCAGCGCGGGGCCTTGTGGCTGTTCGCTCGCATCCTGCCGTGGTTTGAGTTGACCGGCGAGGGGACGGGCCGCACCCCCTCGGATAACATCGAGATGCTACGCCGCCTTGGGCGCGACCCCTTGGTGATCAAATCGACGCGCATTGATGCCATTCATGGCCTTGTGGATTTGATGGATGCGGCGCTCGCCTCCGCCCCCAAACAGCCAGCCTTGCCGCCGATGCTCATCCTCTATGGACGGCGCGAGGATATTGTGCCGCCGCGAGCGGTGTGCGAATTCCTGACGGCCTTGCCAAGGACGGACGCGCGGCGCCTTGCCCTCTATCCCCAAGGCTATCACATGCTGTTGCGGGACCGGGCTGCAGCCATCCCGATTGCAGATGTGGTCGCTTGGTTGAATGATGCGCGCCGGCCGCTGCCCTCGGGGTTGGAGGCTGAACCGACAGGAGACGCAGTCTGTGCGCCATGAGCTGACCAGGACCCAAGACCTGTGACCACCGATCGAAGCCAAGCGGGGCGCGGCCCGCGTGCGCGGCCTGTGCGGGCGCGCCCGCGCGACCCGGCAGTGGGGCGCACGGTCGAGGTCACCATCACTGGTCTGGGGGCTGCTGGCGACGGTCTGGCCAGCTATGATGATCGCGCGCTCTACATCCCCCTCTGCCTGCCAGGCGAGCGGGTGCGGGTGGAGATCACGGGGCGTCGGGGCGACGGCCTGGCCGCCACGATTGTGGAGGTGCTGGCGCCTGCAGCAGAGCGCGCGGTGCCCGCCTGTCGGCATTATGGGGAGTGCGGTGGCTGTGACTTGCAGCATTTGGCCGACGGGGCTGCTGCTGACTTCAAGGCTCAGCTGGTGGTGGAGGCGCTGGCGCGCAGGGCAATCCGGGTGCCGGTGTTGCCGACGCGCGTCTCACCCGCAGCCAGTCGCAGGCGGGCCACTTTGGCGATCCGGCGCACCGCGCGCGGCGTGATCCTTGGCTTCAATGCACCAGAGAGTGCGCGCGTGGTGGACATTGCAGAATGTCCAGTCGTGCGCCCGCGCTTGGCTGCCTTGGTGGCGCCCATTCGCGCCAGTGCCCCCGGCTGGCTGCACGCGGGCGAAGCGGCCGATGTCTCGTTGACCGAAGGCGATGGCAGCATCGACATGCTGATCCGCGCCACCCATGAGCCGAGCCTGGAAGATCGCGAAGCCCTGGCCACCTTGGCCGAGTCGCTGGACCTGGCGCGGGTGTCTTGGGCTCATGACCGCGGGGAGAGCCAACCGATCGCCTGGCGCCGCCCCTTTCGCGTGCCCTTTGGGCCCGTCGCCGTTGAGCCCCCACCCGGCGGCTTTCTGCAAGCGACGGAGCATGGCGAGGCAACCCTGGCCGAGGTGGTGCTGGGTGCCTTGCCCGAGCGTGGGCGACTGGTGGACCTGTTTGCAGGCTGTGGCACCTTCGCCCTGCGCCTCGCGGCGCGGGGGGCAGAGGTGCGCGCTGTCGAAGGCGATGCAGCCGCCATCGCAGCGCTTGGGGCTGCCGCGCGCGGCGCAATGCTGGCCGTCACTGCCGAGCGGCGCGACCTCGACGATCGACCACTGACGGCAGCCGATCTCGCCGATGTCGCAGGCCTCGTATTCGACCCACCGCGCACCGGCGCCCGCGGTCAAGCGGAGGAGATTGCCGAGAGTGCCGTGCCCGTGGTGGTCGCGGTGTCCTGCAACCCGGCCAGCTTTGCCCGCGACGCGCGCATTTTGATCGATGGCGGCTATGCGCTGGACAGTGTGCAGCCAGTGGATCAGTTCCGCTGGACGGCCCATGTTGAATTGGTGGCGGTGTTCCGACGGCGGTGACGCTGAGCGCGACAGCCCAGGATCACAGGGGGGAAGCGTGCGATGGTCTATTCCAGCACCCTGGCGGGCACGCGCTGGCAGTTCGATAGTCTGGCCGATCTGTTGGCGAAGGCCTCGCCCGCGCGGTCGGGCGATCATCTGGCAGGCCTGGCCGCCGACAGTGCGCAACAGCGGGTGGCGGCACGGCTCGCGCTGGCGGATGTGCCGCTTCGCCAGTTCCTGATCGACTGGGTTGTCCCGCCTGAGCAGGATGAGGTGACCCGCCTGATCCTCGACCAGCATCAGCCCGCGGCAATGGCACCCGTCGCGTCGTTGACCGTTGGGGGGTTGCGCGACTGGTTGTTGTCCGACGCCGCAACCACCTCGGCACTGGCTGCCCTCGCTCCGGGATTGACGCCGGAGATGGTGGCAGCCGTCTCTAAACTGATGCGCAACCAGGACTTGATTGCAGTTGCGCGCAAGGTGACCGTGGTTACCCGCTTCAATGGCACCATTGGTTTGCCGGGGCGGCTATCCGTGCGGTTGCAACCGAACCATCCAACCGACGATGAGGCGGGCATCGCCGCCGCCATCCTGGATGGCCTGCTGTTGGGGGCAGGCGATGCCGTGATCGGCATCAATCCCGCAACTGACAGTGCCCGGCAAACCATCCGCTTGCTGGAGTTGATTGACGGCCTGCGTCAGCGCTTTCACATCCCAACGCAAAGCTGCGTGCTGGCCCATGTCACCACACAGATGCAAGCCATTGCGGCAGGAGCACCAGTTGATCTGGTGTTTCAGTCGATTGCAGGCTCTCAGGCCGCCAATCAAGCCTTCGGCATCTCTTTAAGTTTGCTGCAGGAAGCGCACGAGGCGGCGTTAGCGTTGAAGCGTGGGGTGCTGGGCGACAATGTGATGTACTTCGAAACCGGCCAGGGCTCCGCCCTTTCGGCCGAGGCGCATCATGGCGTTGACCAACAAACCATGGAATGTCGGGCCTATGCTGTCGCCCGACAGTTTCGTCCCCTGTTGGTCAACAGTGTCGTCGGCTTTATTGGGCCCGAGTATCTGTTCGATGGCAAAGAAATCTTGCGCGCTGGACTGGAGGATCACTGCTGCGGCAAACTGTTGGGACTGCCGATGGGGGTGGATGTTTGCTACACCAACCATGCCGAAGCCGATCAGGACGATATGGATACCCTGCTGACGGTGCTGGGGGTGGCAGGTTGCACCTACATCATGGGCGTGCCAGGGGCGGATGACATCATGCTCGGCTACCAAAGCACATCGTTTCACGATGCGCTGTACCTGCGCCAGGTGTTGGGTCTTGGCATGGCGCCAGAGTTCGAGGCATGGCTAGGCCGGGTGGGCATTCTGGATGACCGGCACCGCGTGCGCCCCCAGCTTACCGGGCGGGGGGCGGAGTTGCTGGGGATCGCTGCCGCGTGAGCGACGACACACCGGCGGCGGCGCCAGCCCTTCCAGCTGAGCTGTGGCAGCGCCTGTCAACGGCGACAGTCGCGCGGATTGGTTTGGCCCGCGCTGGTGATGGGCTGGCGACCGCGCCTCTGCTGGCATTTCAAGCCGATCATGCCGCGGCGCGTGATGCAGTGTGGATGCCATTCGCGCCAGAGGTGGTGCAAAGCCTCCTGCCAAGCTTCACCCCCCTCGTGGTCAGCAGCGCAGCGCCAGACCGTGCGACCTATTTGAAGCGCCCCGACCTTGGTCGGCGCCTGTCAGACGCAGGACGCACCACCGTGGCGGCGCACGCCGGCGGCTATGATGTGGCGGTGGTCGTTGGTGACGGACTGTCCGCGCATGCCGTGCACAGCCACGCAGCCGCTGTCATCCAACCGCTGGTCCAGCACTTGACGGGCTTAAGCGTCGCACCGCTGGTGTTGGTGCATCAGGCGCGGGTCGCCACGGCCGATGACATCGCAGCGCTGCTGGGCGCGCGTTTGGTGGTGATGCTGATTGGGGAGCGTCCGGGCCTCTCCAGCGCTGACAGTCTTGGCGCCTATGTGACCTACCAGCCGCAGCCGGGGGTCACCCGCGATGCTGACCGCAATTGTGTTTCCAACATCCGCCCGGCAGGCTTGCCGCCGGACGCTGCAGCCGAACGCATCGCCGCCTTGGTGCGCGCGGCGTTGCAGCTTGGCCTGTCCGGGGTTGGTTTGAAGGAAGACACAGCACTCGCGCTCACCCCCTCCCGTGGGTCCGAGCGTCTGCGCTAGTTGTTGGAGATCGGCGGCGCGTTGGCGATCACTGCGGTGCCTGTCCGCAGCCGCTCGGGATCCAGAGCCACGGCGCGGCGCACAACACCCACGTCGCCCACTGACGGCACAACGTCACCATCGACCAGAATGTCCAGGTTGCCAGCATTGCCAGTCGCCATCACCAAGCCGTTGCGGTTCGGCACCAGATAGCTGTCACCCGCGCGCAGCAGGCGGGACCACAGCGCCTCCCCAGAGGAGGAGCGCACCTGAACCCAGCTGTCGCCCTTCGCGCGCAGCACGACCCGCACATCGGCAGAGGCTTGGCCGTAGACACGGCCCTCCAGCACGGGTGGCTGGGGTGGGGGGGGCGGGGTTACAGCAGGGGGCGTCGGTGCTTCGGTGACGGACAGCGCCGCCGCCCCGACCGTCAAGGCCGTTGGAGCGGGACTATCGTCTTCCGGTGCCGTCCGCTCGGCAGGCGGCGGCGCAGCGACCAGCGCTGGTGCGACGGTGGTGCGAGGGGCGTCCCCTGGCGGTGGGGGCAGCGGGGCTGGCGGCAGCGGTGGAGTTGGCAACAGCAACACCGGCTGTGGTGCGGGTGGCTGCGGTGGCGCTGCCTGTGGTGCGGGTGGCTGCGGGGAGGATGGTTGTCCAGTCGGGGCCGCGGCAGCGACCAGGGCCCCGCTGGTCAGGGGCGCACCGGGCGGTGCCGCGGTGGCGACCGGCGGAGGTGTCGTCCCGGCAGCCGCTGGCGCTGGCCCGGGCGCGGGTGCCGACGGCGGCGCGTCCGTGGTTGCTGGCTGTGTTGCGCGCGCAGCGGCTGGCGACGGGCGGTCACCCGGCGCAGGCACAGGCGCGGGGATGGGCGGTGCCGTCACGACTGGGTTGTTGGACGCCGCCGTTGAAGTGCCGGATGCCTCCGGCAACAGGGCCATCAGTCGTGAGGGCAACTCCGGCACCCGAAGATTGAAACTGCCTTGCTCGTCTTGGAAGGCGAGCCAGCCACCGACCAGCAACAGCAGACCCAGGATCGAGACCACCAGAGCGCCCGTGCCCGGAAACCGCCCTTGTGGCGCCGGTGACGGGAAATTCAGCGCAGGGCGTTGCAGATCCTCTGCCCGCTCTTCCTTAAAGCGGCTGACGATATCTTCTGCATCCAAACCCAGATAATCGGCGTAACTGCGGACGAACCCGACGGCGTATGTGGCACCGGGCAGGCGGTCATGGGCACCATCTTCCAGTGCCTCTAACAGGCTGATGCGAATCCGCAAGGTTGCCGCAACATCCGTCAAAGAGACGCGTGCGGCTTGGCGGTGACTGCGCAACAGCGCGCCCACTGAGGAGGCACCGCTCACCGGGCGATCTGCCGCCGATGGGTCGTGGCGCGCACTCATCGGCAGCCACCGATGGCGGATGGGGCCGTTCTATCCATGATGGGCGGGTTGTACTCCCGCCATCGGCACACGGCAACCATTGCTGCGCCGCAGCGTTTGCGCTTTGCGAGGGCTGCATGGCCGTCAGCCGATGTGTCTGGTGGGCAAGGGGGCTGGTGGGCTCTAGCCTAGCCAGATCGTCCCCCTGGGCCGGGAGAACCGGGTGATTGAGGCCATTGCGCCGTTGGTGGTGCTGATTGCGTTTGGGGCGTGGCTGAAGCGCTATGGTCGCTTGGCAGACGGGTTCTGGGCGGGGGCTGAACGGCTATCCTACATGGTGCTGCTGCCCGCGTTGCTGATCGGCAGCTTGGCCCAGACCGACTTGACCATGGTGGCGGTTGACCGATTGGCCCTGGCCGTGCTGCCGGTGTTGCTGGTGGTTGCGGTTATCAGCGCCCTAGCGGCCCGCGCGATTGGCTGCGGCGGGCCAGCGCAGACCTCCGTCGTCCAGGGGGCGATCCGGTTTAACAACTTCATCTGCTTTGGATTGGCCGCTGGGCTTTACGGCACGCTTGGCACGGCGATGGCGGCGATCTTGTCGGCCTTTGTGGTGCCGACAGTAAACGTCATCGTCGTGCTCAGCTTTGCCTTGCTCACGGGGCATAGAACCACGCCGCTCGCGGTGGCGCGCCAATTGGCGACCAATCCCTTGGTCTTGGCCTGTGTGATTGGCGCAGCCCTGTCGCTGTCGCGCTTGCCCATTCCCGAAGCAGCGATGACCAGCCTGAAGCTTCTGGCGCAGGCGTCCATCGGGGTTGGTTTGCTGTGCGTTGGTGCCGGGCTGGATGTGAGGGCTGTGCGGCGCGATCTCTGGCCGGTGGCCCTGGCAACGGGGCTGAAACTGCTGGTGGTACCTGCGCTGGTGGCAATCCTGCTGCGCTGGCTGGGCGTTGGTGGGGTGGAGGCGGCGGTTGCGCTGATTCTGGCGGCAACGCCAACAGCACCCTCCTCCTACGTGTTGGCGCGGCAATTGGGTGGCGATGCCCCGATGGTCGCGGCCATGATCACGCTGCAAACACTGGTGGCGCTGGTCACCTTGCAGATCTGGGTGTAGCGCTCCAACTGGTTGCGCTTGGGCCATAGTCGGCAATTGGCGAGAGGGAGCACGGGGAATGCGTGAGACGGTGCGTTGCTACAACGGCATGGTGACTAGCCCCCACGCGCTGGCATCCGAGGCGGGTCTCGCAGTGCTGCGCGCAGGTGGCAATGCCGTTGAGGCCGCTGTGGCGACGGCGGCCGCGATTGCTGTGGTCTACCCACACATGACCGGCATCGGCGGGGATGGTTTCTGGATCATCGCCGAACCCGGCGTCGCCCCAATCGCGATTGATGCAGCAGGCCCCGCGGCAGCCGCTGCAACGCCGGAGCGCTATCGTGGGCTGGACCGGCTGCCAACGCGCGGACCCGGCGCGGCCTTGACGGTGCCCGGCACCATCTCGGGCTGGGCTGCGGCTCTTGCCCATGCCGAGCGGTGGGGTGCTGGATTACCCCTGGACCGCATCCTGGCCGATGCTATCGCCTATGCGCGCGACGGCGTGCCTGTCACGCCAAGTCAGGCCCGCTATTCCGAGGACAAGCTGGCAGACCTCAGCGATCAGCCGGGCTTTGCGGCCACCTACCTGATCGACGGTGTGGCACCGCGGGCCGGTGCCCGCTTCTGCCAACCGGCCTTGGCAGCAACCCTGGCACGATTGGCCGAGGCTGGGCTGGATGATTTCTACCGCGGTGAGCTTGCGGCTGCCCTTGCCGCCGACCTTGCCGCGGCGGGCAGCCCGCTGGCGGCCAGCGATTTCGCACAGCAACGCGCACGCATCGTTGCGCCTTTGAGCGTCAGCCTGCCGATTGGCACGGTGCATGTGCTGCCACCGCCAACCCAGGGGTTCTGCACCGCCATGATCCTTGGCATTCTGGCGCGGATGCCATTGGACCGGGCGGATGATGTCCACTTCGTCCACACGTTGGTGGAGGCGACCAAGCGCGCCTTCCGTGTGCGCGATGCGGAACTGGCCGATCCATTGTCCATGCGCGTGGATGTGGCAGAGCAGCTGTCCTCCTTCGTGCTGGCGCGGGAAGCAGCGGCGATTGCGCCCAATCGCGCTGCCCCCTGGCCGATGCCCGAAGATGAAGGCGGCACCATCTGGCTGGGTGTTATCGATGGCGAGGGCCGTGCTGTCAGCCTGATCCAAAGCCTGTACTGGGAGTTTGGCAGCGGTGTCGTCAGCCCTCGCACTGGCGTTGTGCTCCAGAACCGCGGCGCTGGCTTTTCGCTCGATCCACAGCACCCCAACCACCTGACGCCTGGCCGTCGGCCCTATCACACGCTCAATCCCAGTTTTGCGCGGCTGAAAGATGGTCGGGATGTGGTGTTCGGCACCATGGGCGGCGACGGTCAACCGCAGTTCCAGGCAGCGGTGTTTGCCCGCTACGCCCTGTTTGGCCAGGAGCCGCAGCGCGCCGTTTCAGCCCCCCGCTGGCTGTTGGGACGAACCTGGGGTGCCGATAGCGTCACATTGAAGCTGGAAGCCGACTGGCCGGACACGCTGATCTCGCAACTGGAGACGATTGGTCACCCCGTTGAGCGGTTGCCGGTCTGGTCCGACACCTGTGGCCATGCCGGCTTGATTGCACGCCACGCCAATGGGTTGTTGGAAGGGGCCAGCGACCCGCGCAGTGATGGTCGGGTTGCAGGATGGTGAGGGCTGCTGAGAGCGGGCTTGAGTCCAATTGACCGGACCGGCGTTCCGATGTAACGCCCGCTCCTGCCTTCAGACCAACGGCGTGCTTGTGCGGCCGAGCGGGCTGGTCGGCGAGGATTGAGCTGATGACCGAGCATGTTCTGGACCGCCTGCACACCCTGATCCTCAGCCGCAAGGGGGCCGATCCCGAAAGCAGCTACACCGCCAAGCTGTTTGCCAAGGGTACACACAAGATCGCCCAGAAAGTGGGCGAAGAGGCAGTCGAGGCGCTGATCGAAGCCGTGCGCGGCAAGAAACAGCGCCTCGCCTCCGAGAGCGCCGATTTGCTGTATCACCTGCTGGTGTTGTGGGCCGATGCCGGTCTTGACCCCGCCGAAGTGTGGGCGGAGTTGGTGAAGCGCGAGGGCCATCCAGGCTCAGCCCACATTGGACGGGAACTGTAGGCGCTGTTACAGCCAGCGCCGCCAGCGGAAGTACAACCACGGCAGCAATCCCGCCAACACCATCAACACAATCGCCATCGGGTAGCCATAGAGCCACTCCAGCTCCGGCATGTATTTGAAATTCATGCCGTAGATGGAGGCGATCATGGTGGGCGGCATGAAAATCACTGCCATCACCGAGAAGATCTTGATGATGGCATTCTGTTCAATCGTGACCAGGCCCAGCACTGCATCCAGCAAAAAGTTGATCTTGGCGGAGATGAAGGCGTCGTGCTCGCTGAGGGCCCGCACGTCGCGGTCCAGGATTTTCAAGCGTTTGCGGCTTTCCTCGGCGATGCCGCGGATCGGCCCGGTTTGGACATAGGCGATCAGCCGCGTCAACGAGACCAGGCTTTCCCGCAACAGCGACACTTGGCCTTGACGTTCGCCGATTCGCTTGACGGCATCGTTAAGGTCCAGCGGAGCTGCTGGGGGTGGGCTGCCCCGCGATTGTTGCCGTCGCCCGGTGCGTTTGACGAACACTGCGCGGGAGAGGTCGTCCAAATCCTTCGCCACCAATTCCAGCGTGTCGGCTGCTCGATCGACGATGGTCTCCAGCAGGCCCACCAGCACTAGGTCGGGTGCCATCAACGCCTCGCGCCGACTGACGCAGCGTTGCGCGAAGGTGCGAAAGGGCTGCGGATCGAGCCAGCGCAGAGTGACCAATCGGTGGTGCGAGAGCACGAAGGTAACCGGTGTGGCGCGCGCATCTCTGGTTGCCCCACCCCAGACCACCCGCGCCGTCATGAACAGCGCTCCGCCCTCCTCATACAATTGGGAGGACTCTTCAATCTCCTGCGCTTCATCCAGGGTGGGCAAATCAAGACCCGTGGCCGCCGAGACATGGGCGCGTTCGACGGCGTCCGGCGCCAACAGGTCCACCCACACCACGCCATTGTCCCACGGCGGGGGCGGCTGTTCATCCAAGCGCACCAGACGACCGGCTTCGGTGGCGTAGAGCGTGATCATGCGGGCGGCATCCTGACCCGCCGCACCGTGCTTGTCATGTCGTCAATCGCCGCTGGGCTGAGGATTGCGGGCGGGTTGATGCCGACCCAGCCCTCCGGTCGGGACCTGGTATCGTGAGGGTCTGATGGGTGTTTGGTCTGGGCGGTCTGTGGCTAGGTTTCGGTGCCATCGACAGCCCCGAGGGCAGGGGCTGCGCTCAAGGCGTGGATGTTGGAGCGGCTTGGTCGCCGAGCCTTCGCCCGGTTGTTGGAAGGCTCCCCAGTCCGATTGGTGTGGTTGCAGCGGTTGTCATTCTCGCGAGGCGATACAGCCGATCAGAGAAGGACCACCAATAGGCCGCTAGCGGACTGGTCTGTGGTATCGGCGCCACGCACCGCCAACCGACGCAAAGTCTCTTCTTCCGTTGACCCCAACATAGCCTCAGAGCTATATGCGTACATGCGCTGATGCCGAAATCAACTCATTGTCGATTACGACTGAAGAGCAACGACTTGAACTATCAATTTTCCTTGAGGAAGGACAAGTAGGATGGGCCGGAGTCTCGACGACACCATCGCAGCCCGTCCTCCCGACGAAAAGGTTGTGATCAAAGCGCACCATGACGCATCGAAGCAGCACCTTGAAGGCTTGCGCGAGCTGCGCCAAAACGTTGGAAAGGCGCAGGCAGACATCGCCTCTGCCCTCAACATCACGAACCCCTCGGTCTCGAAGATCGAGATCCAGACCGACATGCATCTGTCCACGCTGCGACATTGTGTGAAAGCGGTCGGCGGTGAGCTGGAGATGAGCGTGAAGCTGCGACAGCGACCGGCGCTGCCGATTTTTCATCTGGGCAATCTTGCCCCCGTCGGCGTGGTATCTGCCCGGAAGAAGAGCGATGATACATCGCCAAGGCGGCGTCATGGATGAGTTGCAACGCTCCATCTACGTCGACCGCTTCCGTCTGGCGTTTCATGAGAAGAAGGGCGCGGCCTTTCAGGATTGGTTCGTCCTTCTGGCAGGCTACGCTTTCGGCCCGGATTTCGAGGAAGTCCGTCCCTACGGACCCTATGGCGACCTGAAATGCGACGGCCGCCGCATCAGCACCGGCTCCGTATTCCAGTGCTACGCACCCGATGCCATGAAAGAAGCCGACCTCATCGCGAAGGTCGATGCGGATTTCCACGGCGCCCGCGCGCATTGGGCCGGCAACATCCAGGAGTGGGTGTTCGTCCATAATGACGGGCGCGGGCTTCCGCCGAATGCCGTTCAGCATCTCGACGGGCTTCGTCAAGCCCACGTGCCGCTTAAGATCGCAACCTGGTCTGAGCCGGAACTGCTCGGCATCGCCATGAAGCTTGATCTGTCGGCGCTTCAGGCGCTCTTCGGTCCTGCGGCGTCGATCGCCATCGTCGATCGTCTCGTCATGTCCGATCTGGTGCCGATCATCGAGGCGCTCCAGCGGCAGGAACCCAATCCAAGCGATCCGCCGCTGACGCCGCCATCGCCAGAAAAGCTGGAGAAGAACGCCCTGTCTGAGGAATCGGGCCTTTTCCTGCGCATCGGTCGCCGGAAGTCGGCGCTCGTCGACACCTTTTTCCGTAAAAGCCCGCGTCCTGATCTCGGTGAGCGCATCGCCGAGGCGTTTCGGCTGCGCTATGCCGAGCTGAAAGCTTTCGATCTGCCAGCCGATCTGATCTTCAAGCATCTTCAGGACTATGCTGGCTGCAATGGCGAACCGAAACGGCAAGCCGCGGCGCTGGCTGTCCTCGCTTATTTTTTCGATAGCTGCGACATTTTCGAGGACCCCAGTCTCAATTCTGCGGAGGCGTCATGATCCTCCCGACGAAGCATGTCAGTCCTGATCGCGCGCTGATCGGTGTCGGTGCCGAGGTTCTCGACATCCTCAAGCGACCGATGACCATGTCGCGGCTGTGGGACGAGATGCGCGGACGCCGCTCGCTCCATGCTCCAATTGACTATCAATGGTTCATCCTGTCGCTCGATCTGCTTTTCATGATCGGCGCGGTCGATTTCGATCGCGGTCTGGTGCGGAGGAGCCAGCCATGATCCGTCGGCTCAGCAGTGACCTTCCATGTTTCAAGACGCTGACCTTCAAGCCCGGCCTGAATATCCTGCTGGCCGACAAGAGCGAGGGCGCAAACGACCGCCAGTCGAGAAATGGCGCTGGCAAGACCAGCTTCATCGAACTGGTCCATTTCCTGTTTGGCGCCGATGCCCGCAAGGACAGCATCTTCCGTTCCGATGCGCTGACGGCCCGGACGTTCGACGTCGCCGTCGATATCGCGGCAAACACCATCGTGGCGGCGCGCAGCGCCGCTAAGCCGAGCCGTATCGTGGTCAATGGCCCGGTCGAGACCTGGCCGATCCCGCCGCAGTTCGACAGCCGCGCCGGGCTGTTCGAGCTATCCAATGAGAACTGGAAGGCGAATCTCGGCCAACTCTGGTTCGGCCTACCGATTTCAGCCGGGGATGAAGACGAGCGTTTCCAACCATCATTTCGCTCGCTTTTTTCCTATTTCGTCCGCCGCCAGAACAGTGGCGGCTTTCAACAGCCGATGCAGCATTCAGGGATGCAGCAGGCATGGGATCAACAGGTCTCGATCTGCTACCTACTCGGCCTCGACTGGGGCATTCCCGGTCGTTTTCAGGAGCTGCGCGCGCGGGAGAAGGTCGCGCAGGAACTGCGAAAGGCCGCAAGTAGCGGCGACCTTGGCCGGTTCTTCAGCAAGGCGGCTGATCTCAGAACGAAACTGACCGTCGCCCAGGCACGCGCAGCGCGGCTGCGTCAGCAGCTTGAGACTTTCGAGGTCGTGCCGGAATACAAGGTCCTAGAGCGCGAGGCGAACGAGATTACGCGCGAAATCGATGGCCTGAACGTCGAGAATCTGGTCGATGGCGAGCTCCTGCAACAGCTTCGTGCCTCGCTGTATGAAGAGGATGCGCCCGATCTGGGTGATGTCACCAAGCTCTATGCCGAGGCCGGTATTGTTCTCCCCGACATGGTGCGGCGACGTTTCGACGAGGTCGAGCGCTTCCACCGGACCATCATTGAGAACCGCCGCGCGCATCTGACGGCGGAGATCGCCTCCACCGAGACTCGCATAGCCGAACGTGATCAGCGCACCGCCGAGCGTGACCGGCGTCGGCGGCAGATCATGGGTGTGCTGAGTTCCGGTGGCGCACTGGAACATTACACCGCGCTCCGCGAAGAGGCCGGTCGGGCCGAAGCCGAAGTCGAGAGCCTTCGCCAGCGTCTCGATACCGCCGAACGGATCGAGAGCACCAAGGCTGAACTTGATATTGAGCGCGCCAACCTAACCAAAGCGCTGCTTGACGACATTCACGAACGTGCCGATATCATCCGAGAAGCCACCCTCGCCTTCGAGGCGCTCTCCGAATCACTGTACGAAAATGCTGGTAGCCTCACGATTTCCGAATCCAGCAATGGCCCTCAATTCCAGGTCAATATCGACGGCCAGCGAAGCAAGGGCATCACCAACATGCAGATATTCTGCTTCGATCTCATGTTGACTGAGATTAGCCTAAAGAATGGTCGTGGCCCTGGATTCCTGATCCATGACAGCCATTTGTTCGATGGCGTGGATGAGCGACAAGTTGCTAAGGCGTTGCAACTCGGTGCAGAGCGTGCCGAGGCAGTTGGCTTTCAGTATATTGTTACGATGAACTCAGACGCGCTTCCACGGGAGGGCTTCCAACGCGGCTTTGACGTTGAAGCACATGTTATTGACCCGAAGCTAACCGATGCGACAGATACAGGCGGACTTTTCGGCTTACGCTTCGAGTAGGCTTCCCCTGGTTGTGTTTCGAAAAGTACTGGTGTGAACACGACGACACGCCGGGATGCGGCAACGAGAGAGGCAAAGCGCCAGCGAGACCAATTCTTGGCCAGGACCGTCCGCGCTCGGCGTGATAACCTGAAGATGGCGCCCCCGGAGGGCGTCGCAAGCCTTGGCTAATTGCGGGATTGCATGCTTCAGTGCTGCCTGGTTCCAACAAGCGTCCAACCTAGGGGCAGCGGCGCTTGTTCCGTTTCAGCCAGGTGAAGGTCTCCACCTGCGATCCGGCGGGGATGCAGTCAGCCCTCACCGGTTCGACGCTGATGCGCCAGCCCTGGACCGGCGCCTTCGTGCGATGTTGGACAGCCCGCACTCCGTGGACAAGGTAGGCCGCTCGTGACCGGGGGCCACTTGCCACCAGATACCAGCCCGGCCCGCACGGCTGCACTGGGCAGTACAGGGTCATGGTGGCGAGCCGAGTCATTGTTCCGCGCCGGAACCCGTGCTGCAGAGAACGGGTCTCGTGACAGGTGGCACCGCCGCTGGGGTTAGTGGTGTATCTTGAGGAGCCGAACGGCGGTGCAGAAATACACAGAACTTCGTTCTTCTGTGCTCTGTCATATAATCGGGGCCATGCATCGAACAAACGACAAGCGTTACCTGTTTGTCTGCGTTAAGTGCCGCGATCTGCGCTAGTTTCGCTTGGAAGGCCGCCAGCGTAGATCTTAAAGCGTTATCCAGAGTTTCGCGCTGCGCAGACACCACCGGGTCGTCGCCAAGGTAAATGTTGCAAAATATCGCCGGATCCCTGTAGTTGAGTAGCGTTTTTTCCTGTTCAGGCATCGCAATTCTCCTTCGCGGACATTGACCGCACCGCCCTGACGGCGGCTGTCATCTTGGTGATTGTAAGCCTTGGCAGGCCGGTGGCCGCCATCGCCGCGTCGATAGAGCCGCCGTCGCGCAAGGCCAAGGCGATCCGGTGGGCATCGCAATCATTGCGGCTTTGGCGCAACGCCTCCCATGCGAGCAGCACGCGGCGGATCGTTGATGGTCCCACGGTAAATCCCTTGGCCGCCAGAGCCATGGCAATCTGCTGGCTGGACCGGCGCGCACCGCGGGCCTCCACGATCTGGCCAGCTATCTCCGGCGAAAGCTTGTGGAAAAAGGTTTTGCGCTTAGTCATGTTCACTCCCCGTCGCAAGCAGCGGTGCGTCATCGCGCACACGCGCGCGTGCCATCTCTGCATAGGCAGGATTAAGCTCAATCAAGACAGCCCGCCTCTGTAACCGGTGGGCAACCAGCCCCGTGGTGCCAGCCCCTCCAAATGGGTCGAGCACGACGTCCCCAGGTTTCGATCCGGCTAGGATGCACGGTGCAATTAGGTCCGGCGGAAAGGTGGCGAAGTGCGCGCCCGCGTATGGCTTCGTGGCGACAGTCCAAACGGAGCGTCTGTTGCGGGTATCGCGGATCGCCCTAAACGCCTCCCGTCCTGGCTGTTCGTTTGTCTTGCCGTCGAATTCGCCCCGCTTCCTCGACTCGCGCTTCTTCTTACTGGTCCGGCCAGACTGGTACTCAAGTGTTTTGCCCGAATAGTATTCGCTCCCGCGCGCGCCATAAACGGCGTCCTCCTGCATCGCCGTGGTGTCGAAAAAATACCGCTCTGCCTTGGACAGGAGGAACAGGTACTCGTGCGCCTTCGTGCAGCGGTCCCGCACGCTCTCTGGCATGGGGTTAGGCTTGTGCCAAATAATGTCTTGCCGCAGGATCCAGCCGTCGGCTTGGAGCGCAAAAGCAACGCGCCATGGCACGCCAAGTAAGTTCTTTGCCACCAAACCAGTGCGGAGTATCCGATCTTTTACCCCGGTCAGTGTTGCGTCTTGTTTGGAGCCGTGGCCGCCAGTGCCGGACCAGCGTCGATTAAAACCGTGGTAAGTATCTCCGCCAACGGAGCCGTAAGAGTCGCCTAAATTGAGCCACAGAGTGCCGTCGTCTCGCAGGACACGGCGCGCCTCCCGAAAGACCGCAGTCAAATTACCAACATACTCGGCGAGACTGTCCTCTTGACCAATCTGTCCGGCCACGCCGTAGTCTCGCAGGCCATAGTATGGAGGGCTCGTGACAATCGCCTGGACGCTGCTGTCTGGCAGGTCTCGCAGCGCGGCGCGGCAATCAGCGGTGATCACCCTGACGCTTGTCTCGGCGCTCATCTCCCGCGCTCCCCATAGCGCCGCTGCCAATCGCGCCGGACTTGCTGCACAGCATCCAGCCACCGTGCTAGGGTCATGCGCGGCACCCAGCAGTGCCGCCGCGCGTCATCGCCGCCGTGCTCTCTGCACAGCGCTTGCGCCACGGCTTGGTCGCTGTTGGCGTTGCCGGTGTCGATCAGCCAATCCCGCACAACAGCTTCGGCCCATGTGTGAGCGCAGCTGTAGCGAGATCCGTTGTGCATGTAGGCGAGGTCGCTCACACGAGGTCTCCCGGAGGGAGGGAGTCACGGCGCCGCGTGGCCTGGGCTAACCTGTCAGCCTCACGATGCAAGATACTCGGCAGAGTAAAGGCCTGCTGTCTACTTCGCAGCCACTGCACGCTGATGTAGACATTGTGCGCGTGCATCAAGTCGTTCAGCACTGATAGCGCCGCCGAACAAGTTGCGGTTGGAGCGCAAAGAATAGATACCGCTGCCTTACTGTCGGTCCTCACTGCAATGTAGTCGCCGCCATGCAAGTTCCAGTGCTCCTGAGCTGCGCGTGCGGCAACGGCAATCGCGAGAGTTTCAGCCTCCTGCGTAGTTATTGCTTGCCCGAGCCTGCCTGACCACCGCGCCACGTCATGTCCGCATGCTGCGGCAGCACCCCACCACCATTGCCCAGCCACAGGGTATCCGCTGGCATCAGCCGCTAGCAGCACAGTCTTTTCCGGCTTCCATCTGCGGCACTTTGCTCCGATCCACATGAGGTCGCCCTCTAGGTCGGGCTCGCGCCGCTCTGCCGCGGCCATAGTGGCGCGGTACCAGGCCGTGCTCATGCTGTTCTCTCGGCATGAAGTGCACGCTCCAAGTCTCCGGCGATGCTGCCTGCAAGAACTTGGGCATCAATGCTGCTGTCGACGGCAGCGCGATTGCGCTCCACTATCGCTATGGCTTGCTGCAGGCCCGCGATCCGACCGGCGCGTTCGGCTGCCGCTAGGGCGCGGTCTGGCTCCGCTGGCCTATCCACCAGAGCCGCGGCGATAGCGGCCTGCCGTTTCCGCACTTCGTCTGGCGTCAGCAACTTGGTCATCGCCCGCCTCCTACTGTGCCGCTTCGGCGAGCGCCGTTAAGTAGCGCTCCAGGTCCCGCTCGGCGATCCGCGGAGAGCGGTCGCTGACTCGCGTCACCAGGATCTTGCCTTGCTGGACCAGTCTGGTGATAGTCGAGCGGCTGACAGATAAACGCTCGGCAACCTCGTCGTATGTCAGTAGTCGTGACACTGTTACCTCCGTCAGAACCAAGAAGCGATAAAGCCAACAGCAAAGCAGAAGGCGAACAGCGCAAGCATTTCAAACGCGGTCATTGCTGCACCTCTGCCTCAGTCAAGCGGTCAATGTTGCATTGGTGGACTTCGAACGTGATCGCCATCACCCAGGGATTGGTCTGCCATGCATCCGGGCCGTGGATTGATGCCCAGATCAGGTGGAAGCCGCCGCGATATCCTGGACCGCAACACCCGATATCCTCGCACCCCTGCCGTTGATGATCGCAAGGTCCCTGATCTTCAGCGCCCTCCGCCTTTGCATCCGCCTCGCTGATGTCTTGCAGCCGCTGCACCCGAACGTCCGTCACCACTAGGGTGATGCGCGAAGCCCAGCGCGGCATGTGGCGTGACGGGCGCCACCGAGGCGCTGTGGCGCCATCGGCCCGATAGATCACGCCACCAGTGCGGTTGGACACGCAGCCCGTCCCCATTCGCCAGTCATCGCATGGTGATGGCTCGGTTGGTTGCGGGCAGGAGCAATAAGGCGCTGGCGGGTACTGCCATGCTTCGCGCACCCAGAGCCGGTCGGCAGGGCGGACCGATGTCGGCCCGACATACCGCAAGTAGCCCAGCGGCCCTAGCTTCTCAGCCCAGATTCCGCTCTGTGCCCACTGATCGGGAACGCCCTCGGATGGGACGTGTGGCGGTGCAAACCAAGTAAAGACCCGATCATGACCAGACAGATCGGCCTCAATGCTTGGTTTTCGCAGCAGGCGCCGCGTCTGCGTCTTTTTGCCGTCCAGCAAAGCGCGGACCATCGGGCCGGAGAACATGATCGGTTTGTCGGTCATGACCGCTCTCCGCTCTTCAGCGCGCGCAACAGTTCCATAACCACTCGCATTCGCTCGCGCTGTTCACGCAGCAGTAGTCGCGTCGTGAGGATGTCGGCGGCGACAACAGCCGCTAGGCACGCCAGCAGGCCGCACAGGATCAGGGCTTGAAACCACGTCATGGCTGGTCACTCCGGGTGGATGGGCAGCTCCCCTCGGTCCACTTCTTGTCAAAGTCTTTGCAGGCGGCCTCTGGCGTATCCCCAATTCCGGTCACGCCGCTCGCAAGGTCGCGCCCGTAAAAAGCTCGCCAATGCTCGCCATCAAAGAAGACAGACGGCCTAAAAATCACGCTAGGGCGCGTCAATGGCGCGAGTGCGTCGAACACCATGCAGCCAATGCCCTGAAGGCCTTGCTGGAGTCGAAGCTCCAGGACAGATGGATCAATCACGGCATGCGCTCCTTTGCTTTTGGGAACTCTTCCCAGACGCGACCGTCCAGCGACCTCGCCTTTTCCCCCGGCTTGGTGCGGATCATCTCTGTGCTGAATCGGTCGATCATCTGCTGATCGTCGCGTGAGACACGGCGCCGGTACGGCACCCAATCGCCGTTCTCCGCAACTTCAATTCGCGTCTCTGCGCTTCCAAGCTCCTCGGTGCAGGCGTGCCGTGCTCTGTACGCACCCCACTGCTTGAAGAAGAAAGGAACGCCAGAGGTTACGCACTGGTTGCGCAGGCGGCGAACCCAGTGTGGGTGCATTGGGCGTGCGTTCGGGCCACTCTCGCCGCCTACCACCACCCAGTCCAGCCGGGGAGACTTCAGCCATGCTTCGTCAAGATCAATCCGGCCAAGCAACGGCTCCGCGCTAATCCAGCGGACGGCGGCTGGCGTTGCCAGTAAAGATGGGATGCGTTCATTGGCGCGCTGCTGGTCCTCAACCGAAACGCCTAGCCACACATTGGGAAGTGGCCAGGGTGTGTCAGCGATGCGATCAACGGCGTCTTCAGCCATATGCGCTCCGGCGTAGCTGACATTCTCATGCACCAGCGGCATGGTTAAGTATTCCCGCATTAGATCGGCGCGCTTGGTCAGGATTTGGAAGGTATGTTGTCGCGACAGCGCCATAACTGCGAAAATTTCGTCGATCCAATGGTCCGGTATGGTCTCATGAAAGAGGTCAGACATGCTGTTGACGAAGATGCGCTGCGGTTTTCGCCGCCGCAGCGGTTCCGTCAACTTGGAATGGTCTGCCAGACCGATCTTGCCAGTCCACACCGGCCCGGCCCTGGTCTGTTTGGTTAGTCCCTGATACTGCGCAAGGTCCGGCTTCATCCGCTCAATGCGGGCGGCCATCCGCATCGCATAGCAGTTTGTGCAGCCTGGGCTAATCACCGAGCAACCAGCAAATGGGTTCCAGGTTGCGTCCGTCCATTCGATGCTAGTCATTGCCCGTCTCCTTCTTCCGGCTCAAAGGCCGCAATCAGCGGCATCAAGCGGGCGGGCATCCAATGGCGCTTGCCGTTGTGATCAGCCCACTTGGTCAGCAGTGCGTGCCAGCGCTGGAGGGCGCACGGGTCGATCAGAAGTTGGGCGCGGGTGTCGATCCCGATGGCGGCGCGAAGCCGGGTCGCGCAAACCTCTGCTGGGCTGGGGGCCCGGCCTTCATACGGGCGCAGAACTCCGATAGGGTACTCTGCCGCGATCCACTCCTGAAACTTCTGGTCACGGGCCAGCGTGTGAGCCTGTGCCAGTGCCCTGTGTGCCATCGACTGAGGCTGCGGAGAGATCGGGGCGCCATCAGCCTCGGTCGCCACGACCACGAGCACCAGGGTCGTGCCCCCCGGCAACCAATCCCAGGACGCGGGCCAGTCGCCGGGCTCGATTGCGAGGTCCACCCGGCGCGCACCGGATGCGTCCGCCCGCACCTCGCCTAGCGTCTGTGCGCGGAGCGTCACTGCGGCTTCTCTCGCCTGTTCCCAGGGCGTCATGGCATATCCCCCGATGCGTCCCTTATCTTCCGCGAGGGCGAGCGGGCGGCATGGCTCTTTGCGAGGGCCGCCAAATCCAGGCCATAGGTGGTCTGGAATGACTCCGTCCCTTCATGCTGTTCCCGGTGGTGGGCGGGGCACATCGGCACCGTCCACTCATCGGAGGGCTTCATCGCCACCCCGCCGTTCGCCGCGGTTCTGACGTGGCAGGCGTCGCGCGGGCGCCCCTGATTGAGGGGCCGGAGCCGTTCGGGTGGCTGAGCCACTTGGCAAGCCACGCACGGTTGCGTCCTGATCCACCGGAGGTGAGTGTTAGACCGGATGGTGTGGGGCTTCGGGCAGGGTGTCATGCCCACCCCCTGGACGGTGCCAGCCGCGCCAACTTCCTTTTGTCCAGCTCTTGCGCCACCTTGATGAGCGCCGCGCAGTCACCGTCAGCCGTGTGGGCGCTCTCGTGCTCTTCGCCGCACAGGATCTTCAGCGCCTCCGCCAATTTTGGCGCTTTCGCCTTGGTGAACCCGGCAGCCGGCTGCTTCTCGGTCGGAGGCAAATTGCAGACAATGGTGGACGACTCCATCGTGCACCAAAGGCGCTTCGGGATCACGCCGCCGAAAGGTCTAGCTCCTTGTCCGGAGTAGCGCCGATAGGCTGCGTACATGATCTTCAGGTCAAAGGCCAGATTGTGCGCGGCCAAGGTCTTTGCCTGCTTCACCAACGCAACCCATTCCTCCAAGGCTTCGGCCTCAGAGATGCCTTCATCTATCGCACGCTCTTGGGTGACCCCGTGAATGTCGCTCACCTCTTTTGGTATCACCCAGCCATCGGGTCGAATTATTGCCTGATAGCTGCTAGTAACGGCCCAAGCGTCGTCGACCAACACAGCTGCCAGTTGGACCAAGTGAGGCTGGTCAGAGAGTTGGCCCCGGTTCGGAAAGCCGGTGGTCTCGGTGTCGAACAATGCGATCATCGCTCCCCCCTAGGCTGCTTGTTGCAGCGGTTTGGCCGTGCCAGCCTCCAGCCACACAACAGTGCGGGCTGGATCGTCTGCCGATGCAGGCTTGCTTGGAGGGCACGCCGCCTTCCCGACCGTGAGAGCCGCGACCACGCGGAGGTCTGGCAGGTGGCGAGCGATGTCGATCAGGCCCGTGCGCTTCGGCCCGTCGCAGATGTCCAGGTGATCCACCAGGATCCACGCGGCGGCGGATACCTCAGCCAAAGCGGCCATGAGGGAAACGCGCGCGCGCCACCGGACGCTGCTGAACTGGTCGAACAGCGCTAGCGGGCGCCCCGCCACAGTGATGGCTAGGTCATCGGTGATGTCGACGACTTCCCAGTCGGTGATCTCCGCGATGTAGCGCAGGCGTTCGCGGAACGCGTCTAGGTCACGCGAGAGGGCTTCCCGGCGCCACCCGTCTGGCCCGAGGCCCTGCGATAGCGAGTCGAACGCCTCCACCCGCCGATGAGCTGCCGTAGCAGCAATGATTGCCCGCTTCTGGTCGAGGGCGATTTGTGCCTCAGCCAAATCTTTGCGAAGCGCATCCACGTCAGTCGCGGTCGAGCCTTCGGTCGCGGTGATCAGAGACTTGGCAGCCTCTGTTTCCGCTGCCCTCAGCGAAACTTGAGCGGCGTCGCGCTTGGCCGCCGCTTCGTTGCAGCGTGCCGTCGCCTCGGCGTAGTCCTGCGTCCACTGCTGCAGCGCCCGCTCGGCGGCCTCAATCTCGGCTTGTTCATTCGGCCTAGCCGTGGACAACGTGCCGTTGTGGTGCCTCACAGCACCGTTGCAGTGGGGGCATGTCATCGGTGGAGAGGGTGGGGTCGGTGGCCGGGGCAAAGCATCGCGGGCTGCAGTCAACCGCCCGAGCTCAAGTGCAGCCGCATCGTATTCCGCTTGCAGCCTCGGCAACGCGTTGCGGGCCGCGTTGATTGCCGCGTTCACCCGCTCGGCATCGGCGGCCGACACCGCTTGCCGCCCAACCGCTTGTTCCAGCGCCTTGGCTTTGTCGTCCAACCGCGTTTGTAACTCCGCGAGGCTGGAGTCGATCACCAGCGCTGGCGCGTCCCCTGTCCACCCCACGGCCTTCGAGGTGCCGTAGGTTTCCTTCGTCGCTGCTTTCCACTCCCCCTTGGCAGAGGCGCGCTGCGCTTCTGCTTCCTTCAGGGCTTGGTCCCACTGCCCTTCGGTGACCAGGGCCTCGAACCGCCGATAGAGCCGGTGAAGCTCGTAGATGTCCTTCCCATCACGGCGGCTGCCGGTGTCAGCAAGTCCCTTCCGGATCGCATCCATCCCGTGGACGCCGTGGCTCGTGATGGCCTCAAAGGTCAGCCCGCAAGCAGACACCACGCGCTCTTCGCCCAGCAGCGCAGCAACCCGCGCGGCGATAGCCGGCCACCCATCCTGAGTCCCCAAAGCGGTTCGGAGAACAGTGGAGAGTTGTGCAGTGTCGAGAGCCAGCGGGTCCCGCAACCACAACAAGCACTGCTGTAGCAGCCCGTGCGTATCGGCCCGTCGAAGCGGTGCCGCAGCCGGGCCTTGGGTCGCACACTCCGGCGTTTTCCCCAGACGCAAGGTCACTTGGACACCATCGCCAGACAGCTTCGCGTGCCCAATCTTCGCCCCGTCAGCGACGAGCCGCGGATTGTCTGCGCTTCGCATTGATGGTGGCGTGGCCAGCCCGGACAGCATCTGAGCAAGAGTCCGCAGCGCTGTGGACTTCCCCGCCCCGTTCAGCCCAGCAAAGATCGTCAGACCTGGCTTCACGGTGGCCCGGAGCGATTTGACCGCCCCGACGTTTTCAATCGTGAGATCCATTGTCATGCTCCTAGGTCTTCGCCGCGCGACCGGCGTGGCGACGGCGCTTGAGTGGCTGTGACAGGGACCGGCGCCCCTTCAGGGTTATCCGTGCCGTCATCAGTCAACGGCGCCCCTTCAGGGTCATCCGCGCCAAGATGCTCCATCGGATCCTCATCGGGGGCCGCCAACTCGGTTTGGAGCGGCGCTTCCAATGGATCGCTCTGGAGCGTCACGGCGGACAGGTCCAGCAGGCGATCATCGACAGCGGCAGCCACGGCGACGCGTTGAGACTCCTTGTGTCGGCCAAGTGGCAGCACCTTTAGCAATCGCTTGATTGCTGATTTCGCTGCCATTTCATCTTCCCACTTTACCCAAGGAGTAGCGGCTAGGTCCTTTTCCGCAGTCTTGATGTCTTTGGCACTCTTGTCCTTCTGCGCCTTCTCAAGTGCCCGCACGGCAGACGTGTAGGTCTCGGATTGGTCGCGAATGGAGTCGAGTTCACTCCGCGTCAAAACGCGAAACGTGGTGCCGCCGTTGACATGCACGATAGCGTAAGCGCCAATGATCACCCCGCGATCCCCCGTCATTTTCTTCCTATGACGGAGAAAATTCGCCGACCCATTGTCGAAATCAAAGTCATCGTGCTCATAAACGGCTTCAGCACTGATGCTTTGCCATCCCGGCACCTTGCTTGCCAGCTCCAGCAGGCCGCGGTAGCCAATCTGGACTTGGCATTCGACGGCGACGTCAACCCAGACGCCATCCACCTTTCCCCTACGGGCGTAGGGGATGAGGTAGGCTTGCCCCAGAGGGCCGTTTGGGTCTAGGTCAAGCGCTGCTAGAAGGAGCATCGCCTGCAAGACAGAGTCTCGCGTGCAGAGCCGTAGCTTCGGCGTGCGGCCTGCCGCCACTGCCATAAGGCGGATCAGGCGGTCTGCCGCCTCCGGTGTCGACAGCAGTTGGGCCAGCCGCGTTTTGACCCCCGCTTGGTTGATGATGGAGAGGAAGTTGCGCGTGGCCTCTGCCTCAGCGTCCTTTTTACTTGGGCGCGCCAGGGTTGGACGGTTACTCATCGTCCACCACCGGCGCGTGATCGCGGCAGAAAGGAGTGCCGTGAGCGGGGCAGTACTTTGGGCTGCACAGCATTGACGACGGATTGGACAGGAACGCGCGCGGATCACCCGCTGCGAGGCGAAGATCGGCGTTGCCGAGCAAGAATGTCCGCAGATCAGTTTCAGCCTGCGCGATCACTCGCAGCGCCTGCTGCTGCACGTTGCCAAGATCGTAGTTGTCGACCACGGCTGGCGGCTGGGCAGTCTTCAGACCGACCCGCTGGATGAAGTCGATCGCGGCCTCTTTGATCGGCAGCCCGTTGCTTTCGGCCAGGAGGTCGTAGGCGCCAAGCTGCGCTCCGTGCGCGCCGCGCTTCTTGCCAGTCTTGAGGTCGCGAATTTTACCCGGCTCGCGCGCCACAACGTCGGCCTGACCCGACAACACAAAGCTGATCCCGGTCAGGCTGTCAGAGGACACGGTAGCCTCCAGCCGCTCTTCCACCAAGATTGGTTGGATCGTCGGTGCGATCTCTTCGTGGTACGAAACCACCATCTTCTGGACCACGACTTCCGCTGCTTGGGCTGTCGTTATGCCCTTCGCCTCCCACGCGACCCCTTTCTTCACGCCTTCGTGCAGCACCGCTTGCGCGGCGTCTGTGGCGACTGACAACGGTGGGAGCGAGCCGCTCTTGGCCACTTCATCCAGAGCGACCTTGGCCGCCGAATGAACAGCGGTGCCCATAGCCGCCCCGATACCGGATGGCAATTCAGGCAGCTCGTATCCTGCAGCGCGGATATCGGGGCGGAAAAGCTTGGCTGCCGCGCGGCGCGGGCAGTCGGCATAGCCGGTCAACGCGGACGCACGGATGATGCGTTCGCCAGCTGGTGAGTGGATCATTGGATGCTCCGATAGGATAGGGGTCAGGCGCGTAACCAGCAGCCTTGCGAGCCCGTGATGTGTTGATAGCGGCCGAGCTTCAGCAGAGCGGCAACCTCGCGAAGGGCGCCGTCGGTGAGGATTGTCTTGGTCGCAGGGTCAATGACGCGGACGCGGTTGCCGCGGCGCTGCCTGTGGTCAGGCAGGAAAAACAAGGCAAGCAGCGGGGGCCACGGCCAATGGGGTTGGTCGTTCATGACTGGCCTCGGCAAGAGGGCTGGGGTAGGGGGAGACCTACCCCAGCAGGTTAGGGAGGAGACACACGTCTCAGCGTGCGGGGGTAACCTTCCCTGAGAAAATTCCGCCCGTCAATGGGAAATTTCACCGTCACGCGTCACAGCGCATCACAGCGCGTCAGGGCGCTTCATGCGTGTCGTGTGAGATGGTCTAGAGCCACTGCCAAGTAGCTACAACGCGACCGAAGATTTGAGTTTCTTCTGCTGCCCGTTCATAGGGCGCATACACAGGGTTGTCCGAGATAATCCTAAGCAGGGCTTGCGGTCCCGGCACCGCCTCAATGCGTTTCATAACTATACCGACGCCATCCCAAAGGACAAAGACACCCGCCGGTGATGGCCGTCGATCACCCAGATCAACGAGAACGCGCGCGCCACTGCCGATTGTTGGCGCCATGCTATCGCCTGTCACCTGTATTATCTTGAGAAGGCTTGGATTGATGCTCGGACGGACTGGGATCGCGGAGAGCGGAACCCGCCACTGCCCTAGCACGGCGTGGCTTTCCAGCGTGCTTCCGCCTCCAGCCGATGCAACGGAGTTGATTTCGTCAATCGTCAAGTCGGTATCAGTAGCACGCTCTATCATCGTTGTACTGCGCAGTGAAATTGGCAGCAGCGTTGGTGGTATATCAACCGCTAGCAGTGCCTCAGCCACTTGCAAACGGTGCGCGAGGTGGCGGCGAATGTGCTCTGGCAGTACTCGCGGTGATCCGCGCTGGATGAATTGAGACAGATAGGCAGGAGAGCGACCGCACTCCAGCGATAGCGCTTGCAATGACACGCCAGCTCTTTCCACGGCCTGCTGGAGTGTCTTGTTCACTTCATCCTTGGTCGGCATGGCTCATGATACCGCGCAAAGGCAAGCGAGAAACGTGAGAAAACTCCCATTGCAAAATGAGAAATGACGTGGGAAAACTCTCGCCATGCCGACCGACCCCATCCTCACTGACCCGCTCATGGCTGAAATCCAGCAGTTCCGCGTAGACGCGGGGCTCAGCGAACCTGCTTTCGGGCGCCTGGCTGTAAACGACCAGAAGCTGTTCGACCGGCTGGCGGCTGGCGCTTGGACCCAGCGGACCAAGGACCGGCTACGCCAGTGGATGGCGGAGCAACGTGCATTGCCCTCGCTGCGCGAGCCCGTGCAGCGCTTTCTCGCTGCCACCGGGATGGATGCGACAGACTTTGGGCGCCGCGCCTGCCGCCGCCCCAGCCTTGTCACTGAAATCAACGATGGCCGCCTGATCCTACAGGCGGACCACGCCGCCGCTTGGCTGTTCATGCGCGAGCGCATCGCTCCGATGCGAGCCTTCCTAAACGAGTTTGGTGCCGAGCAATGAACACCTTCACGACACGCTCCCCTCTCCCGCATGCGTCCTCCGGATACACCGCCGGTCGCGGCGCGTGGCTTTGGCCTGAACCTCCGCACCCGGAGAGCTCCTACTTCCTCGCCTACGACGCGGAAGCAGACCCCGACCTTTTCGTCGTGGAGCGCGGTTGCGCCCACCCCGCGGTCCCCAAAATCGCGGTCGATCCTGCTGCCCGCACCGTCTCCCGGTGGTGTGGGCCTACCCGCGTCGATCTCCTCGCAACGGAGATTGGCTGATCGCTGGCACTCCCGCCAGCTAACCCCGCCGCAGGGTGATTGCGGAGTCACAGGAGCAAGCAATGGATCACGCTATCCCAAGAGCGCTCCAATTCTGCCGACAGCTATGGCCGAGTAAAACCGCGCCCCATCTAGCTGCGGCTCTGGGCGTCTCCATCCGCACAGCCGAATATCTGCTAGGCGGACAGCACTGGACGCTCGACCACCTGACCCGGTTGTGTCGCATCGCTGGGCCAGTGGCCGCAAAACACATCCTGGAGCCCGCCAATACTGGTGGCGTCCTGGCTATCGCACCAGACGGCAGCCTACATCGGGCGGACACTGTCGAGGCGGCTGCGCTTTCAGCGGCGGGCATCTCCACCCGCCTCCGCGTCGACCCTCGCGCCATCCTCATCACATCGATGGGCGGCGCTGTGATTGATGATGCTCACGCAGAAGTGATCATCGACCCCTCGGCTCTGACCCCATCGGCGTGGGAAGCGGTTGTCCTGGCGCTTGTCAGCATCACCACCCCGATCACTCTGGTCGAGCGGTCTGCGCGCGCAGGCAGTCGGTCGACGCGCCTCGAGTCTGGGATCAATGCCGCCCTTGCGATCAGGCGCCCTGGTACTGGCTCAGTTGCGCTGATCAGCGAGGCAGAGGCCAACCCCTCGGGCCTGTCTGCATCAGCGGCGGAGATAGCCGGCTCTCGGTGCGGGCCCGGGGAGCACGCAGCGCTGCTGCGATTTTTGGCCCAGCACCACGCGGAGCGCAGCGCCTACGCGATTGATGGCGTGGGCGAACAGGCTCGCCTGTCCTGGATCGGCGGCATGGTCGGCGGCCCTGTCGGCGCGGCCCCGCTGTCTGTGATCGGACGCCCGTTTGGCGGGCTGGCGCCGTTGCTGTTGCCTGCCTCGGTCGCAAAGGCGCGCCTTGCGATCATCGAAGCCGGTCACCCTCGCTCGCTGCGGCAGCACCTGCGGATCGGCGGTGTGGTGATCGCAAGCGACATCCTCGTTGCTCCAACACTCTCCGCGACCGGCCAGCCCACAGGGGCGCTGGTGGTCGTGACCCCCCGCACAA
Source organism: Alphaproteobacteria bacterium (assembly GCA_004292755.1). Classification (GTDB taxonomy): domain Bacteria; phylum Pseudomonadota; class Alphaproteobacteria; order Elsterales; family Elsteraceae; genus RDXE01. The sequence goes on along the minus strand of RDXE01000035.1, from coordinate 5,637 downwards.
TCGAGGCTCGCCATGCAGCTGCTTAATCCTGCCCACTTTCCGCCGCAGGGCGTCACGCCATACCGCGAGGCCGCGGTGAGGCGCATGGTCGAGATTTGCAACGCCCTTTCGGACCTTGGGGTCGACGATATCTCCGCCGTAGAGGGGCACGAGCCATTGCGCTGGCGGATCACTGAACAGCTTGCCGATGACTGGCAGGTGATCTCCCCGTTTTGGCTTGATGACTCCGCCAGCATCCTGACCCTGCGGTGCGACGACACTTTTGGCTGCCCGATTGCGGCGATCAGCCTGTATCGCGCGCGACCCTTGGCCGACCTCGCTGTTGCGGCGGCTCAGGGTTTGTGGCCGCGCATCCCGTTCGACCACACCAGTCCGCACGCTGCCCACGAGTACAAGATTACTCTCCCCCCTTCTGCACCTCGCATTCAGGGACGTGTCGTCCTGCACTTCTCGCTCTGGGTCTCGCGGGAGCGACGCGGGTCAGGAATCGGGCGGCTACTCAATCAGTTGGCCCACCCCGTCACCTACCTGTGGGAGCCACACACAGACTGGATCGTGGGACTGATTCCCGCCTCCCAGCAGCGCCCAGGCGGGCGGTCCTTTGACTCCTGGTGCCTCGGACCCCGTGGCAAGGGGTACTCGGCTGCGTGTCACGGCGTCACCCACCAACTCGGCGATCCGATCTGGCACGCGGCGGACACACTGCTGGTGACCGCAGGCCATCAGCTGCGCAGCAATCTGCTCTCGCCTCTCGAGTGCCCGCTGGCGCGGACCGCCTGATCTTCGGGGCGGGTGATAGCTGCCGCCCGCCCTGATCTTTCCCCCGCAGCTTGAGGACTCACCATGGCCCGGAAGGCGAAAATAGACAGCGGCCCGCCGCCGTCTCCTGTTGATCAAGAGAAAACGCGTCAAGCGTTCAAGGACGATTTGAAGGAGCTTGATCACCAAACCGAGATCGCGAGAGCGGCGCAAGCGAAGGTGCGGGCGACAAAGAAACGCCTGCTGTCTCTTGGTAAGGCGTTGGGCTTCGACCCGTCCCAGGTCGACTGGGCAATTCAAGCGCGCAAGCAAGAACCGGAGGACATTGATCGCGAGACGCGGAAACGCACGGAAATGGCGCGCCTGCTGTCCATCCCGCTGGGCACACAGCTTGGGCTCGACTTCGACGGGGTCAGCGTCGCCACGAAGATCGACACCGAGGCGTTGGCCGCCGCCAAAGAGGCCGAGAAAGAAACGATTTGGTCGCAAGCCGCTGCGTTGGAACAGGCGAATGCTGGCGGCTACAAGTCCGGCCAACAGGGGATGGCCGAGGACGACAACCCCTATCCGGCTGATGATAAGCCAGCCGAGCACGATGAGTGGAAGCGCGGCTGGAAGCTGGGTGTTTCCGCAGCGGCAGCGGCGGTGAAGACCGGGGGGCGCAAGACGCGGGGCCGCGTGGCCGAGCTTGGGGCATCGCACTGATGCTGATGGCCCTGGATCTTGCGACCAGGACCGGGATGGCGGTCGGGGGCTTCGGCTCCCGGCCCGTCACCTCTTCGGTGGACTGTGGCGGGCGGACGGGTGGTGCGCGCTACGCCCACCTCCAGGACTGGCTCAGTGATCAAATCGCGGTCCACCAGCCGCAGGTCTTGGTCTGCGAAGCGCCCATCATGATGGACCACCGCAGCGCCGACACGGCGTTGCTCACCGTTGGCCTGCTTGCTGTCGTCGAGCTAACCGCCGCCCGAAGCGGCCTGATCCGGCCAGTCTTTACGCTGCCGGTTAGCACGATCCGCAAGGCGTTCTGCGGTACTGGCCGCGCCAAGAAGCACGATGTTGCGCAGCGCTGCGCTCAACTTGGCTTCTCTCCCCGCGACGACAACGAAGCAGACGCTTTGGCCTGCTGGTATGTCGCAATCAATCATTCGCCCGATATTCGGGCTGCCTTGAGGTGATCGTCATGGCTGCTGTCATTCCTTGGACGGAGGAAGAATCCGCCCTGGTGTCCTACTGCCATTACCACGGCGTGCCAGTCTCGCATCAGCAGATTGCTTTTGCCCTGCTGCGCTTTCCTGAGCGGCCCCGCCCTGCGCACCATCGCAAACGGCAGTACGTGAGCGGACGGCCGCTGGAGGTGCCAAGCGACCAGTCGATCGCATGCCTAAAAGAGGTGATCGCTGCGGAGAAGGCGGCGGACATCGACGATACTGAGTACAAGTTAAATGCCGCAATCACGGCGTGCGTCTGGCTGGGCCGGTGGGAAGAAGACCAGGGCGCGCAAGAGATCACTTGGTCGGCGATGGCGCGAATGCGCGCCCGTATGGGCTGGACAATGCCTGTCGATGAGGCTTCGGAAATGGTTCGAGCTCGGGCCATAGTGGCCGCGGCGTCCATCGATTACTGGATGAATCAGCGAGCCGCGGGCTTTGACGGTCGGGCCATGCAGGTGAGGGCGCCTGACGTGCCCATGGTGGGCGTGACGTTTGAAGACGACCCGCGCGCACGCCGGGACTACGGGTCGCGCGAGCGGTTGCCGCTGCGAGTGCCCACCCGGTCCGTGACAGGCTCTTCAGCCGCCTTTTGCGTGGAGCGGTGATCGTGCTCCCCCCTGGCCCCTTTGACCTCATCCTGGCTGATCCGCCTTGGTCATTTCGCGCCTACAGCGCGAAGGGACACGGCAAGTCAGCGGTACGGCACTATCCAGTGATGACCGAAGCGGAACTCGCGGCTCTACCGGTCGCGAGTATTGCTGCAGCTGACTCGGTGCTGGTGATGTGGACCACGTGGTCGCAGCTGGCATCAGGCCTGCCGCTCAGGATCATTGAGGGCTGGGGGTTCCGTGCCTCTTCCGGTGGCGCCTGGGCAAAGACCACACGAGAGGGGTTGCCCGCTTTTGGCACTGGATATGTGCTGAGAGACGCGAGCGAACCTTTCCTGGTGGCGCGCCGCGGAAAGCTGCCGCCTGGGCTGAGCCGGGCTGAGCGGAACTTGATCCTGTCGCCCCGGCGGGAGCACAGCCGCAAGCCTGCCGAAATGCACGCAATGCTGGAGCGCCTGCTGCCCGACGCGCGCCGCGTTGAACTGTTTGCCCGAGAGCCGCGGCCTGGGTGGACGGTATGGGGCAACGAGACTCAGAAGTTTTCGGCGGCAGAATGACGCCCCGCACCACCCCCTGCTGCGTTCCGGGCTGCACATCGGTGCACGCGGGCAACGGCTACCGCTCTCCCACGGGAGTGCAGACCAACTGGTGCGACCATCACGTCCCTGCATGGTGGCGTCTCCGGCAGCAGCCGCCAAAGGAACAGCCAGGCGCTACGGCCAAGGCGAAGACTAAGACCACAGCCCCTCGCGATCAATCGCGCGGGCTGTTTGACTAGCGATGACACTGGTCTTTTGTTGGAGGTGACGATGATCAAGACTGTTTGGGAAGGGAAGGAAATCGCCGTGACATTCATTGGCACGGTGAAAAAGCAATCTGCGCTTTTATCGCACCGTTACGGGGTTGGTGTCCGGGCCGAGATTGATTGGTTTCCAGAAGATACTGAACAACTGTCCACATTTCCCGCGGGACAGTTTGTAATCCTAGTGGTGGAGGATACAGCAGAAGCTTATCTTGGCGTTACGACGCGCGAAGTAAAAAACGCGCACAGGAACATGACTGTAGAAGTGCTTGGGCCTATGCCCGTCTTGCCGCGCGCGCATCCGCAGGGCGCCGCGGACCAGCTAGTTACCCCGGTCCAGGCCTCGGAACTGCAACGGTTTCGGGCGGCGGTCTTGCGGCGAATGCAAGACTATAGGGTGCCAGACCATTGGAGTCGGGACGTCAAACAGGCCGCGGAAGTGATCAAGCGGAACTTTATCCGGACGGTCGAAACCCAGCCTGTGGGCGATGAAGAGGCCGCCAGTGACAAGGCCTGAGCGCGATCTACCGCTTTCGGTCGAGGCGGAGATGGCGCTGTTGGGCGCCATCCTGCTGAACAACGCCGTCTTTGAGCGGGTTGGTATCTTGAGTCCAGACCACTTCAGCTTGCGCTTGCACGCGACGATTTTCGGCTTGATGCAGCAGCTGATCGGCGCGGGCAGGGCGGCGGACCCGATCACGTTGGCAGCGCGCTTGGCAGGTAACCCGGACCTCGGAGAGACAAGGCCAGCGGCCTACATGATGCAGCTAGCGGCATCGGTTTCGTCCGCAGCTAACGCCGTAGATTACGCTTGCACGATCGTGGAGCTGTGGCAGAGGCGGCAGGTGATCCTGGGAGCCGACGACGTCGCGGCTGCTGCACGGCTAGACGATGGTGAGCCTGTCGAGTCAGTGATCCGCCGCCACGCCGACCATCTGGACGCACTGCTGATCCACTCTGGCCACGGACGGCCAATGCGCTCGCTGGCTGAGGCAGCCCAAGAGTGGCAGGCGGAGGTGCAGGCTGCGCAGCGCGGCATCGGCGGATTGCGGCACGGCATTGAGCCGCTGGAAACGCTGATACCCTCCTTACGCGGGGGGAAGCTGATAGTGCTCGGCGCGCGACCGGGCGTGGGAAAAACCATGGTCGCGTGGCAGATGGCGTCGCTTGTATCTACCGGAGCGCCAGTTCTATTCATGAGCCTGGAAATGCCAGCTGCGGAGCTGGTGGGCCGTATGGCCGCGTCGGACCTCGGCATTGATCAGCACGATCAGCAGCGGGTTGGCGGATTGCATCAGCTTCATTGGGACCGGATCGTGGAATACTCGGCCCGTCTGACGGCTAAGCGACTGATGATTGATGACCGGCCAAGTCTAACCATGGCGCAAATCAGCGTCGCCGCCCGCCGCCACGCCAGGACTCACGGCCTTGCGCTCCTGGTCGTGGACTATCTAGGGCGGATCGCAAGCTCGGACCGCGGGGCAAGGAGGCACGAAGAGCTTGGGCGAAACGTCCAAGCACTGAAAACCCTCGCACGCGAGTTAAACTGTTGTGTCCTGGTGCTAGCCCAATTGAACCGCGACATTGACCGCAGGGAAGCAGGCTGCCCGACCCTCTCCGATTTGGCTGGATCGAGTGAGATTGAGGCTGAGGCGGACGCGGTCATCATCCTGGATCGCCCTGAAATGCGGATGAGTGGCACCGAGCCAGAGCGCAAAGCGCACGAGCCCGAGTCGGCCTACGCGGATCGCCTCGCCCGCTGGGCACAGCAGCGCAAAGACGCTGAGGGGCGGCTCGACATGCACCTAGTCAAACACCGTGGTGGGCGGATCGGAATGGTTTCGGCCCAGGTGGATCTTGCAGCGCAAAGGATTGAGGCGCGCCAGTCCGAGATGGTGTTCTGATTATGGCCGCAATCAGAGACGTGATCCTGACAATGCTGGAGCTAGGTGCATCGCCAGAGACGGTGGCCGATCTAGCCCAGCGCATGGCGGACGATTTGGTGGCAGCAGCCACCAACGCGTTACGCGAACAAGGCGAAATTCGTGACGTTCGTCACGACGCCGTGACGCTTGGACCAAAGTCGGCCGCCGAGCGTTCCCGCGCTTATCGAGAGCGGCGCCGTCACGGGCAGCGTCACGAAATCGTGACGAACGTCACGGAAATCGTCACGAACGTCACGAACGTCACGGATATCGTGACGCCCCCCGCCTCTCCCTCTTCCCCCGCCTCCCCCTCTCTCTTGGTCCCCCCA
>RDXE01000020.1 GCA_004292755.1 Alphaproteobacteria bacterium | reverse complement strand
CCCAGGGCTTACGCATGGAGGTTATCAAAATTCGCGGCGACGACTTCGGCCCTGAATTCCTGCGAGAGGGCGGCGCGCTGGCGTTTGCCTTTCACGGAGCCCTTGCGCGGGTGTTTCTTGAGCAGGGCGCCGGCCATCTCCCGCAGGAGACTGAGGCTTTGCGCGGCGGCGGCGTCGCGGACCTGGCTGTGGTCTTCGCCAAAGGTCACGTCCAGCAGGTGATGGCAGCTGTTTTCCACGCCCCAGTGGGCGCGGATCGGGGGGCCGAGTTTCGCGGCCTCGGGCGGCAGGCTGCTGAGATAATAATGCACTTCCCACGCGGGGGCAGCCGCAGTCTGCCGCTGGCGCATGGTGCGGCGCAGCACGCACACGGCGCTTTGCAGGCCATACCACAGGAAGGCTTTGGGCAGCCAATCTCCCACCGCCACGGCGATGACCTGACGCTCTTCCCAGCGGCCGCGGTTCATTTCGGTGGTCAGGCTCACGCTGCACCCGGTGGCCCAGGCCGCGGGCATGATCTCGGGGGCGAGGAGTTTTTTTGCCGCCTCCATGCCCTCGGGCGGGTGTTCGTTCTGGCCGCTGAGCTGCTTGAAGTGGGCCGCCACGAGGGTGTGGGTTTCTTTTTCGTTGGCCTTCAGCGCGAGGATGTAGTCGGCCCCGCCTTCGTGAAGGAGCCGGGCGATGTCGGGGTGCCCGGCCATGGCGTCGATGGTGACCAGCGCGCCTTTGAGTTGGAGGCTGGCCAGCAGGGCGGGCAGGGTGGCGAGTTCGTTTGATTTTTCGCCGCAGGGGACCTGCCCCACGCTCAGGCCTGCGTCGGAAACCCAGGCGCGCAGGAGCCACAGGCGGCTGCGGCCGGTCTCGGGGTTCTTCGCTCCGCGGCTGACTTTGCCGTCGATGCGCACGTGCTGCCCGTCGAGGGAGCCGGCCCAATCTGATAGGATGTCCATGATGGCGGAGGGGTTGAGCAGCATGAAGACATAGCGGAAGGTGTCGTGCGAAGGGGCTCCGCGCACGAGCGGGACGTAACGGCGCAGCCATGTGAGTTGGGTCTCTGCGAAGGTGGCCATGGAGGTGTAGCAGTCGCAGTTGGAAATGACGGCGAAGAGCGCGCAGAGCAGGACCTCGGGCAGGGGATGGTGGATGCCTCCGGCGGCGCGCGGGTCCTTGATGTCCGAAAACTTCGCGAGCAGAACGCTGATGGCAGCCTCCCCTGGCGCGGACTCGGGGATGGCGGACTCGGGGATGGTGGAACGGGACGGGGGATGGGCGGGAGCGATGGAAGGCATCCACAGCCTATGTAGTGGTTATGGTGATTTGTACAGAAATAATTTCAGGAATTTCCATAGCAGGCAGCCTTGGCCATGCGTAAGCCCTGCATCCTGCGGGAGGGGTGGAGCTGCCCGCCGTCCTCCGGAAGGCTGGAGCTGCGCCGGATACATCCGCTAGCGTGCGGGCGGGAGCGGGGGCCAGGGGATGGGCTCTGGCCATGGGGCGTTGAGGCTGATGGTGGAACGGACTTTTTTGGTGGCGGTGTCGAGGAG
>RDXE01000070.1 GCA_004292755.1 Alphaproteobacteria bacterium | reverse complement strand
GTTTCGAGCCACGCACCAGCGTAAATCTTGCCTTGATCACCAAGGGTGATGATGTTGTCGCCCCCCAGGTCTGCAAGGTACATGTCGTTGAACGCACCAGCCTTGATGGTGTCGTTCCCGGTACCTGCCAGGATGCTTTGGCTGTTGCCACCATAGGATGGGCCAAAGTCCTTCATGGTCAGGCTGTTTGCACCTTCCCCAAGACTGATGGTGGCAATAGTATCAACATCCTGGAGCGAGACAGTGTCATTGCCGTCGCCCATGTCAATCAGTTGGCCACCACCAACGCCACCCAGCAGGCCAGTAACGGTCAGGCTGTCATTCCCGGCACCAAGGTCAAACACAAAGGTAGGGCTTCCCGCGCTGACCACTGTATCGTTGCCGCCCATGGTGTACACGTATTGACCGAGCGGAGCAGCGCCCAACGTCACCAGGTCCGGACTATCGCCCGTGATCAGAGTGACGTCGACATTGCCATACACCACATCATACGCTGGCGCGAACTGGGTGGGTGCGATTGTCGTGAAGACAACAACATCGCCATTGGCGAACGTGACGGTGGTCGGCGGACCAGTATCACTGACAGTGAAGGGTTGGTACTCGCCGCGTAACACGAACTTGTCGACCGCAGGATCGAAGTTAGTGATAGTCACAGTCCGCGGTGTGGCAGACAAGCTATACTCAACCGTATCTGACCCCGTGCCAGTCACGATCGTGTCTTGGCCGTCGGCGCTGATGATCAGATCGTTTCCAGCGCCACCATTCATGCTGTCGGCGCCAGTGCCACCATCCAGCGTGTCGTTGTTGGCCTCACCGTTCAGAGTGTCGTTGCCTGATCCACCGAACAGTTGGTCGTTGCCATTGCCACCGAGCAGGCGGTCGTTGTTCGCATCACCGTAGAGCAGATCAAGGCCATCGCCACCGCGAAGGCTGTCGGCACCGTTGCCACCAAAAACTGTATCGTCGCCGTCTTGCGCGTTGACGGTGTCGTTACCGTCAAGGGCAGAGAGATTGCTCGACAGACCGAGTGGGTCCACGAAGCTGTCATTTCCGTTTGTAAACATTGTCACCTCTCAAGAGCCAAATTGGCGACTTCGAGATATCGCGATCTAATAGACTTGCCAATCAGCAAGAAAACTACTTTTCGGGGCAGACTGATGGGCTCTTCGGTAGAGCGAAGAACCGATATGTCGTCGTTTAAAGGAAAATGCCGTAGGAAAACTTTACCGTAATATAGGCAAAACTTGCCTACTAATCGCATGGGAAGCAGGGAAAATCGGAGAAAATCTATACCATCATTAATGCGCATACTGATCGCTGTAAGTGTCTTTTCAGACACGCCGCCCGTTTGGAGATGTTCGACGCTAAAATGCATCCAAAGGGCGATTTTCTAACCTAGCTGATGGGATTTACCGTGGAAGTGCCTATACCATGTGGTCAACCGAGGGGCCCTATTCGTCTCTTCATGGCTTAGATATGATGTGATCGGCTTAGCGAATTGTCTGAGGTGCTAACACCTCCCGCCACGCTGCTAGGGTGCAAGATGCTACCCCCGCCGAGCCAGTGGATGCTTGCGCTGAACCAGGGATTGCAGCTGGGGGGTCGCGACGTGGGTGTAAAGCTCGGTGGTGGCGATACTTTGATGGCCCAGCAGGTCTTGTACCACCCGCAGGTCGGCGCCGTTGCTCAGCAGGTGGGTGGCAACCGCGTGGCGGAGCACGTGGGGCGAGACCGTGGCGGGGTCCAGCCCGGCGGTCAGGGCTAAGCGCTTAAGGTCTTCGTAAATGTGGCGGCGGTCGATGGGGTCTCCGGTCGCCGTCGGGAACAGGTGCGGGGAGCGGTTGCCGGGTTGGCCTGCGCGCACTTGAAGCCACGCCACCAGTGCCCGCCGCGCGGCAGGGGTCAGGGGAACGACGCGCTCCTTATCGCCTTTGCCGCGCACGGTGATCGTGCCGGTGTCGCGTTTGACGGTCGCAACCGGCAGGGTTGCCAGCTCACTCACTCGCAGCCCGGCTGCATACATCACCTCAATCATGCACACGAGGCGCGGACCCTCTGGTGCGGGCAGCGCGGCCGCTGCGGTCAGAAGGGCGGCAATCGCGTCAGGACTGAGGGTTTTCGGCAGCACCCGGCCCAGGCGCGGCGTCGCTAGCACCGAGGTTGGGTCATCGGCGCGCTGCCGCTCCAGCACCAGGAACTTGAAGAATTGTCGCAACGCAGCCAGACGGCGCGCCTGGGTGCGGGCGGACAGGCCGCGACTGGCGAGGCTGCGCAGGTACAGCCCCAGCGCCTCGCCATCGGCCTGATCCAGAGGCTGGTCGAGGGCAGCCGCTGCGTCTTCCAGGTCCCGCCGATAGGCCGCCAGAGTATGGGGGGAGGCGCCGCGCTCCACCGCCATCATTTCCAAGAAGGTGTCCAGGCTGGTGCTGCCCATTGGCTACAGCCCGGCCAGAACTGCGATCTCCACCGCCAAAGCGCGCGCAGCCTCCTCCAACCCCACGGCGCGCAGAGCATTAACCAGTTCACCCGCCAGCAGCGGCGTGATCTCGCCGGGTGGCGTGGTGCCGGCACTGACGAGCGCCAGCGCCACAGCCTCGCCCACGCGGTTGGTCCCCGCAGCACCGCGAAGCTGCGCAATGCTCAGGGCAGCCGGTGCCGGTGCCGTCGGTGAGGCTGCGTCCACCAGCGGGACCCAGGCAGCCGCAGGCACCTCATCGCCCAGCGCTTGCATCAAGTGGACCAGCAGGGCCGCACGGCTGGGGAGAGCATCGGGGCGGGCCCGCCGCTCTGCATCCAACCAGGCCAGCATCTGGTGTTCGAGAATTCCGTCGCTGCGCCCGGCGAGGCGCAGAATGGCCCAGTGATGCACCGGCGTGCCAATCTCTGCCCAGGCAGCCAAGGCTGTCGATCCGCCGAGGGCAAGCAGTCGGGTGGCGTCAGCCGCCGTCGCGCCCTGGGCTGCCGCTGGCGGCAGGGCATCCAGTGCCGGGCGCAACGCTCGGGCATACACCGTCGCGAGGCCAGCGGGGCGCGCCGCGGCCAGCAGTCCCCGTGCCGCGTCCCAGCGCAGGGTCGGGGCGCCATCTCGAGCAATGGCGGTGCGGAACAGCTGAGCCCGCGCGCGTGGACCAGGGTCACCCCGTTGAGGTTGCGCGATTTGGCCGGGCTCTGCTGGGGGCAGGTCCAGACCAGTCAGCACAGTTGCCAGATCGGCAGGGGTCAGCGCACCAACGCGGGCTGCCCGCTCAGCGGCTGCAGCGCGGAGGGAGGCTGGCTGGCTGGCGTCACGGGCAATCAATCGGGCAACCGCAGGCGTGGCAACCGCAAGCGCAGGCAGCGGCAATTCCCGATTGGCCCGCTGCGCCAGCGCCACATGCCAGCCGAACAAGCGCTCCGGCGGGTCCAGTGGCACGCCACGCGCACCGGCGAGACCCTCAACCAAGGCAGCGACCAGTGGATCGGCTGTGCCACGCTCCTGCGCCGCAGTGACCATCAACTGGGCTTGGCGGGTATCACCACTGATCGCGGCACAGGCAGCGCGCAGCGGCAGCCAAGTTGGCGCGCGCTGGGTTTCCAGCAGCGACAACGCCTCAGCACATCCATCGTTGGGCGCGGCGGCGAATGCGCGCTCCAGGCGGATCAGCAGCAAGGCGTCGCCATCCTGGCGTTGCGGCAGGCCGCCCAGAATGGCGGTCAGAGCGGCATCATCGCCCAGGGCCGCCAGACGCGGCAGACGATGAGGCAACAGCCGCACCCCGTCGGCCGCGGGTCCATCGGGTACAGCTGCGGCTGCGAGCAGGCGGCGCTGCAGATCAACCAGCACGGTGCTGCCCGGCACCTCAGGCAGGCGTCGGACCAGACTGGCGGCGACGGTCCGGCTGGTTCCGCGCCACAGCGCCTCGCCAAATGGATCGCGGGGGCCAGCGGACACGCCGAGACGGTCAAAGTCCAGCGGACCCAGCGGGATCTGCTCAATCGTGCTCGCCGCTGGTACGCGTGGCGGGGCAGGGGATTGCGGCACCACCACAGGAACCGGTGCGATCTGCCCAGGATTGGTTGGCGGCGCCGGTGCTGCCGCGGGGGCAACGGGGGGAGCGGCTGGCGGCAGTGGGGCAGTGGTGCCTGCTGGGTTTGCCGGGGCAGCCTCCACCGGTGGCAGCGTCCGCGCCGGTGCTGGCGCGCGCAGGATCGGCTGCTGGGTGCTATCGCCTGGTTGAGGCGGGCCGATGCGAATCGGACCACCTTGCGCGACGGCTAAGCCCGGCAGCGCCACCAACGCCCCAGCCAGGATCAGCCGAACGCTAACGCTGCAAAAAACGCTCATTGGGGATCACCCGTTCAACAGTGGAACTGGGCGCAGCCATGGGCAAAAACGCCAACACGCCCGCGCCTACGACCAGGAGCACGCCAAGCACGGCAACAAGGATCACAAAGATACGGCCCATGCGGGGGTCTCAGGCGAAGCGGGTCGAACGGAACGCAGATCACCAACAAACCCGTCCAACCGAAGCAATCTCCGGGCTGGTTGCGGGGTGGTCGGCTGCCGCGCCATAGTCTCGCAAGTCCGCTGGTCGCGAACAAGGGGGGCGCGAACACGGGCGAACAGGGGGGCTGGGCACCCGCTGATTCAGGGCGATGACCATGATCAGGACCGGGAGAGCGGAAGCTGGGGGTGGCGTTTGATGACCGCTGGGGCTGGGGAGCAGCAGCAGCACCGAGTGCTGCAACAGGGACTGGATCGATCTATCGTCCTGGTTGGTCTGATGGGCGTCGGCAAGACCGCCGTCGGCAAGCGATTGGCGGCCGACATCGGCCTTGGCTTTGTCGACGCCGATCAGGAGATCGAAGCCGCCGCTGGCATGACCATCGCTGAGATTTTCGCAACCCACGGCGAGCCTGCGTTTCGACTGGGGGAGCGGCGGGTGATCGCCCGCCTGATTGATGGCCCGCCCATGGTGATCTCCACCGGCGGCGGGGCGTTTGTGGACGCTGAGACGCGCGCCGTGGTGAAGGCCCGTGGAGTGTCCATCTGGCTGACTGCCGATCTGGACGAGTTGGTTCGTCGCACGGCCCGACGCAACACCCGGCCTTTGTTGCAAACCGGCGATCCCCGCACCATTCTCGCGGACTTGCTGGCCCGGCGTGCGCCGTTCTATGCCGAGGCGGACATCACGGTCGCCTCCAGCCGAGGGCCGGTGGAGGAAACTGTGGCCCGCGTGCTGACTGCCCTCAGCATCCATCTCGAGACTGACCGGCATGATTGAGACCAACCGGGTTCGCGTCGCCCTTGCTGAACGCAGCTATGACGTGGTGATCGGGTCCCGGTTGCTGGAGGACGCAGGCGCCCTGATCGCCGCCGCCCTTGGCCCGACGCGGCGGTTGGCGGTGGTGACCGATGGCGCTGTGGCGGCTACCCAGTTGCCGCGCTTCCTTGCCAGCCAGGATCGCACCCCGCCGGTGCTCACCCTGCCCGCGGGCGAGACAACCAAATCCTGGACCCACTTGCAGCAGGTGGTGGAATGGCTGCTGGCGCTGCCAGCGGACCGCAAAACCGTGGTCGTCGCCCTCGGCGGTGGTGTGGTCGGCGACCTTGCCGGGTTTGCCGCTGCAATCACCCTGCGTGGGTTGGATGTGGTGCAAATCCCAACCACGCTGTTGTCCCAAGTGGATAGTTCCGTTGGTGGCAAAACGGCAATCAACGCCGCGGCTGGCAAGAACCTGGTCGGTGCGTTTCACCAGCCGATGCTGGTTTTGGCGGATATCGATTGCCTCGGCACGCTGCCACCGCGCGATCTGCGCTCTGGCTATGCCGAGGCGGTGAAGCACGCGGTGATCAATGACGCTGCGTTCTTCGATTGGCTGTGCCAGCACGGGCCGCGGGCGTTGGCCGGTGATGCGGAGGTGCTGGAGCGCATCGTTCGCCATTCCGTCGCAACCAAAGCCGCCATCGTTGCCGCCGATGAGCGCGAGGCCGATGCCCGCGCCCTGTTGAACCTGGGTCACACCTTCGGCCACGCGCTGGAGGCTGAAACCGGCTTTGGTGACCAGCTGCGCCATGGCGAGGCGGTTGCGATTGGCATGGGCCTCGCGTTGGATCTCTCTGCCGTGCTGCTGGGGTGCCCCACCGATGCGGCTCAGCGACTGCGAAGCCATCTGCGCGCCGTGGGTTTGCCAACGACAATGGCGGAGGTTGACGGCGCCCCGTTCGACCCGGATCGTCTGCTGGCCCATATGCAGCATGATAAGAAAACTGCGAATGGCGCGCTCACCTTCGTTCTGGCGACTGACATTGGTGCTGCGAAAGTGGTTAAAGCTGTCGATCCTGCTATCGTAAGATCGATTCTCGCCGCTTGAAGCTGGTCCCTGTCGCGCATACGCTGGTCTCAGTACCGACAAGGGGCGGCGGTTATACGATCGCCCCGCTGACGGGGGAGGAGAGCTGTCATGAAGCGCCGGATCGTTCCGCACATCGTTCAACGACGAGAGTTATTCACTCTGGCCCCGGAGATGAGCATCCGGGCTGCGGCCACCTTGATGACAGAGCGGCGGATCGGCGCGATCATGGTCGTGCGCGATGGTAAGCTGCTGGGGATTTTGTCCGAGCGCGATGTGATGACCCGCGTCGTTGCCAAGCATCTGGACCCGGACACCACCCTGGTGGGTCAGGTGATGACACCGGAGCCGATGACCATCCGGCCGGACGACACGGCCGCCAAGGCGCTGCATCTGATGCATGAGCGCGGGTTCCGCCACTTGCCGGTCACCGATGACACCGGCATCGTGGCGATGGTTTCCATCCGTGACCTCTACGCCGCGGTGCAGGAGGAGTTGGAGGAAGACATCCGGCAACGGGAATCCTATATGTTCGGCTCCGGCTACGGGGCGACGCAGTAGGCCACGACGCCACGGGCCGGGGGTGTCAAGGGTTGGGGCGGCGACAGCTGACCGAGCCCTTTGGCGCGCCACGCGCAACAGCCAGGGCCTACCGGGTGCGGCACCGGTTCGCCGTGCGAATGGATTGAGGGTTCATGGCGCTGTCCGCCCCGGTTGCTCGCCGTCGCATTCACCACCGCCGCATTGACGTTGAAGGCTTCCTCCGGGATGACGGGCTGTGGGACATCGAAGCCCGCATCGTTGATGTGAAGGACTATGCCTTCGAAAACACGTGGCGCGGCACCGTGCAGCCCGGCACGCCGATCCATGACATGCGTCTCAGACTGACCATCGACACTGCCTATCTGGTGATCGCTGTCGAAGCCACCACGGACGCATCGCCCTTTGAGGTGTGTCCTGCGATCACCAGCAACTTCCAGCGCTTGGTCGGCCTCGCCATTGGCAAAGGCTGGCGCAAGGCCATCCAGCAGCGTCTGGGCGGTGTGGAGGGGTGCACCCATCTGGTGGAGTTGCTTGGGCCGCTGGGCACCGTGGCATTCCAGACCATCGCCCCCTATCGCGAGCGTCTGCCGAAGCCAGACCAACCCGCGACCACAGCGGCCAGGCCGCCACGGCGCCCCGCCATCATCGACACCTGTCATGCCCTGGCAGCCGATGGGGAGGTGGTGCGGCGACACTTTCCTGCGTTCTATACTGGACCGGAGCGAGGCCCCGGTCAGGAGGGGGCGTGATGCCAGGTGCCTTGACGCGCATGGCGGGCACGCTTGCCACCCCAGCCGAGCGCCGCGCGGCGTGGGCGGATTTGCTGCTGGCCGACCACGGGTTCATCCGCAGCCTGTATCTCAATCGGCATGAAGTGGCACCGGGGGTGTGGCGGTCGGCTCAACCCTCGCCGGGTCACTTGGCTGCGATGGCTGCCCAGGGCCTGAAATCGGTGATCAATCTGCGCGGTCGGCGAGCCTGCGGCTCCTATCTGTTGGAAGTCGATGCCTGCCGCCGCCTGGGCCTGGAGCTGATTGACCTGCCGCTGGAAAGCCGTGGTCCCCCCCATAAGGACCGCATCTTGCGGCTGGCAGAGGTGTTCGAGCGCGCACCGAAGGGCCTGCTGCTGCATTGCAAGTCGGGCGCGGACCGGGCGGGCATCGGTGCGGCCCTGTACCTCTTGCTGGCGGAGCATCAACCCGTGGCCGAGGCGCAGCGCCAACTGTCCTTGCGCTATGGTCATGTTCGCAGCGCGCGCACCGGCGTGCTGGATGCCACGTTGGAGGCGTTTGCCCACTCCGGCGAACGTGACTTCCTGGCCTGGAGCCAGTCTGACCGCTATGACCCGGAGGCGATCAAAGCCAACTTCCAAGCAGGGCGTACGGCCTCTGCTCTGGTCGACCGGGTGTTGCGGCGGGAATAGCGATGCCGCGCTATCGCTTGACTCTGGAGTATGACGGCACCGACTTCGTCGGCTGGCAACGCCAAGCCACGGGTCGTTCAATCCAACAGCAGTTGGAGGAGGCGATTGCCCGGTTTGCGGGTGGACCGGTGTCGGTAATCGCAGCCGGGCGCACCGATGCCGGGGTTCACGCGACAGGGCAGGTGGTCCATGTCGATCTGCAAAAACCGCTGCCGCCGTTTCGTGTGATGGAGGCCACCAACTTTCACTTGAAGCCAGAGCCGATTGCTGTGCTGGCGGCGGTTGAGGTGCCAGACAGCTTCCACGCCCGGTTCGATGCCGTGGAGCGGCGGTATCGGTACCGCATTTTGAACCGCCGCCCGCCGCCTGTGCTGGCCCGCAACCGGGTTTGGCATGTTCAGCACGCGCTGGCTGTTCCTGCGATGCAGGAAGCTGCATCCCTGCTGGAGGGTCGGCACGACTTTACCAGTTTCCGCGCTGCCCTCTGCCAAGCGAAAAGCCCGGTCAAGACTCTCACCCGCCTGACCGTCCGCGAGGCCGCCGACGGACCAGAAGGAGAGGAGGTGTGGGTGGAGGCGACGGCACCGTCCTTCCTGCATCACCAAGTGCGCAATCTGGTCGGCACCCTGGTGGAGGTTGGCCTTGGCCGCTGGCAGCCAACGCGGATGACCAGCATTCTCGCAGCCCGCAATCGCAGTGCTGCTGGCCAAACTGCTCCAGCTGCCGGCCTGACCTTCCTGGCCGTTCGCTATCCAGGCGAGGAGGGGTGACGGGCTCGGGCGCAAGACTGCATCGGTAACGCCCCAACAGCCTGAAGACTGGCAGCCTTGATCAATAGGCGTTGCGGTTCACAAAGCCGTAGACGCCTGTCATCACCAGAATTTTCAAGTCGAACAGCAGCGACCAATTGTCGATGTAATAGAGATCATACTGAACGCGCATCGCCATTTTGTCGGGTGTGTCGGTCTCGCCACGGTAACCGTTGACCTGGGCCCAGCCGGTGATGCCGGGCTTTACGCGATGGCGGCCCAGATAGCCGTCGATGATCTTGGCGTACTTTTCATTGTGGGCGACGGCGTGGGGGCGCGGGCCGACCAAGCTCATCTCACCGCGCAGGACATTGAGCAATTGAGGCAGTTCGTCGAGGGAGGTCTTGCGCAAGATCCGGCCCACGCGGGTGATTCGAGGGTCGTCGCGGGTGGCTTGACGCACCTCGGGATCGGGCTCCGGCTCTACGCGCATGGAGCGGAACTTGTAGACGGTGATCTCGTTGTTGTTGAACCCGTAGCGCCGCTGCCGGAACAGCACCGGGCCTGGGCTGGAGAGCTTCACTGCAACCGCACAGCCAAGCATCACGGGTGCTAGCAAGATCAGGATGATCAAGCCGAGGACCCGATCCTCCAGGGCTTTCAGGAAGCGGCCCCAGCCGGACAGCGGTCGTTCCAGCACATGCAGCAGGGGTAAGCCCGCGAAGCCGGTATAGCCGCGGACCGGCAGGTTGAACCGCACCGCCTGGGCGCACAGCTTGACGTTGACGGCCAGTGTGTTGAGGCGTGCGACCACATGCTCCACCTCCGCCTCGCTGCGGCCGACCATCGCCAGCACCACCTCGTCAATGCGTTCGCGTCGACCAAGGGCAACCAAATCTTCAATACCGCCACGGAGGGGAATGGTTTCCAGCTGGTGCGGCAGGTCTGGGCCATCATCCCAGATGCCAACGATCTCCAGCTCCTGAGAGGGTACAGCGATCAAGCGGCGGATCACGTCGTGACCAAACTCCCGCCCACCGTAAACCGCAACCCGCACCCGCAATTCCCCGGCCGCCCGCCAGCGCCGCACCAGGACAGAGGCCGCAAGGCGCACCAATGCCACGCCCGCAATGGTCAACACAGTCCAGTAGGCAACCCAGGCCCGGCTGAACCAGTTCGACACGCCCGCGATGTAGCTCAGCACAATCAGCACACCCAGCACGGCACTCCATGCAGCAGCCGTGCGCAGCAGCGTGCGCGGCAACCGGTCGATCAGGCGCCAGTGATAGATGTCCATGAAGTGGAAGGCATTGGCGGACAGCAACGTTCCAACCACGATCGCCAGCTTGTACCAATAGGGCAGGTCCAGCGTGTCATGGCGCAGCCAGTAGGCCGCGATACCGCCCAGCAGAACCAGCAGGGCGTCGACCAACCGAATGCCGCCCAGCAGCAGCAAGTGACTGTCGGTGCCAAGCGGCAAGGTGGTGGAACGACCGTAGGAGGCAGACACGATGGCAGGCACCCGAAGCGGTTGGCGGACCGCACCAGCCAATGGCGCGGCGCGGGTTCATCTACTGCGCAATCGGCGACCGGTGCAATCACGCGGACCTGGCAACCACCTGTCCGCAGGCTGAATTCGCCGTAAGCCGATGGCGCGATGCTGGTCGGACCGGCGGCCCGGTGCTAGGGTCCCGCTCAACCCCGCCCCTTGTGCCATGCCGATGCTTGGTGCTGTGCCAGGGCCGGACGGTCGCCGATCTTCTGATCGCCTGTCCTCAGATCAAGTCCAGATAACAGGGTTTTGCCTCCATGCTCTCGCGCAAGCGCATCCTGGTTACCGGCGGTGCCGGGTTCCTTGGCTCCCACCTGTGTGAGCGTCTGCTGGCCCAGGGTCACGACGTGCTGGCGGTGGATAACTACTTCACCGGGACAAAGGATCACATCGCCCACCTGCTGGCGAATCCGCACTTTGAAATCCTGCGCCACGACGTCACCTTCCCGCTCTATGTGGAAGTGGACGAGATCTACAATCTCGCCTGTCCGGCCTCGCCAATCCATTATCAGTTCGACCCCGTGCAGACGACCAAGACATCGGTCCACGGGGCGATCAACATGCTGGGCTTGGCGAAGCGGGTGAAAGCACGGATTTTCCAGGCCTCCACCTCAGAAGTGTATGGCGACCCGACGGAGCATCCGCAGCGCGAAAGCTATCGCGGCAACGTCAATCCGATTGGTCCACGTGCCTGCTATGACGAAGGCAAGCGTGCCGCGGAAACCTTGTTCTTCGACTATCACCGCCAGCATGGCGTATCGATCAAGGTGGTGCGCATCTTCAACACCTATGGTCCGCGCATGCACCCCAATGATGGGCGCGTGGTGTCCAACTTCGTGATCCAGGCACTGAAGGGGGAGCCGATCACGCTCTATGGTGATGGCAGCCAGACCCGCAGCTTCTGCTTCCAGTCTGACTTGATCGAAGGGTTCATCCGCATGATGGAAAGCCCGGGCGACGTCACTGGGCCGATCAATCTGGGCAATCCCGTTGAGATCACGGTGAAGGAACTGGCGGAGCGGGTGCTGGCGATGACGGGCTCCAAATCCCAAATCGTCTACAAGCCACTGCCGGTGGATGACCCCGTGCGCCGCCGTCCTGACATCACCCTGGCCCGCCAGACTCTTGGCTGGGAACCCGTTGTGCCGCTGGAAGAGGGCTTGAGCCACACGATTGCCTATTTCCGGCGTATGCTCGAGGCCTGAGCCAAGCGATAAGGGTGTGTCTTGTGGGTATTCTTCGCCGAACCGTGCTGGCGGGCCTTGCGGCCCTGCCAGCCACACTGGCGGCGACGGTCGATGCCGTCGCCCAGAGCCGCGGCCAACTGCAACCCGCGCGTCTGAGCGATGCCGATCGCGCGGACCTCGGTCGGATCGAGACCTATCTCAACAGCATTCGCAGTGCCGAAGCGCGGTTTCTGCAGATCGCCCAAGGTGGCGGGACAGCGGCTGGTCGCTTCAGTCTCGCACGGCCAGGACGGCTTCGGTTTCAGTACGACCCGCCAGCACAGGTGGTGATGGTCTCCGACGGCTCGCAGCTGCTCTACCATGATGCAGCAACGCGGGAACAAACCGTGGTGTTCCTGTCGCAAACTCCGCTTGGCGCGCTGGCGGCCGACCGCGTGCGGTTGGAAGGCGGCGATCTGGTGCTGACCAAGTTTGAGCGCTTCGCAGCTGCCTTCGCCCTAACACTGCGCCAACGCAGCGACCCGGCACAGGGGGAAATCACGCTCGTCTTCTCGGACCGACCGCTGTTGCTACAGGGTTGGACGGTGATCGATGCCCAGCAAAGTGCAACCCGGATCGCGTTGACCGAGCTGCGGGCCAACACACCAGTCGACGCCAATGCCTATGACCTTGGCCCGTTTGTGCTGGAACGCATGCGCGACCAGCGCCGGGACTAGCTCGCCAGGACTGGTCTGCGCGGCTATTCTTCCAGCTCCGAATCCCAGTACAGGAAGTCGCGCCAGCTCTCGTGCAGGAAGTTGGGCGGGAAGCGCCGCCCGTTTTCTTGCAGCTGGAAGCTGGTCGGCTGGATCGGGGCGGTCAGCGGGATCATGCCGCAGGCGTGGGGCATTTGATTGCCCTTCTGCAAATTACAGTCGCCGCAGGCAGTGACGACGTTCTCCCACGTCGTGCGTCCACCGCGGGAGCGGGGGATGACGTGGTCAAAGGTCAGTTCCTGGGTTGGAAAGGTATCCCCGCAATACTGGCACTCAAACCGATCCCGCAAGAACACGTTGAACCGTGTGAAGGCCGGACGGCGCGATTGAGTGACATAGTCTTTCAGTGAGATCACTGAGGGCAGACGCATCTCAAACGTTGGGCTGCGAATCATGCGCTCATATTCAGAGACGACGCTGACTCGCCCAAGGCACACAGCCTTGACGGCTTCCTGCCAGGACCAAAGAGAAAGGGGATAGTAAGACAGCGGACGGAAGTCCGCATTCAATACCAGGGCGGGACAATGATCGGGCGACACGTCGGCACCCCCGCTTGCGCACTGGAGAGCCTAAACGCCCTTAGGGCGTTTTCGGCCCAGACGCATATCTTGTAAGCGATCCCTTGCCCGGACACAAGCAAAGCCCGATGACAGCCGGGTGACGATTTGGCGAGGCGCAGGGGCAGGTCAGCACCCGACCAGCGGCCCGGTCCCAGCGGATCAAACCGAACGGTTCGAGCCGTCCAGGTTGATCCATAAGGCATTGTTTTTGTGGGCTGATTCACGAAACGCGTAGGAACCAAGCGGTTCGCTCAGACCAGGCGCCCGCCGACGGGGCAATCCGCGCTAGAACCGGTTCAGCAGACGCTCCAGATAGTCGCGCTCCAGCCGCGGGCGACCGGGTTCCTGGGAGCGGCGCAACAGTTCGTCGAAAATGCCGCGGGCGCGCTCGACGGCACTGGTGCCGCCGGGGGTGACGCCCACCTGCTCGTTGCTGTCGTTGGCGCTGCCCTGGCTGCCGGTGCGGCGACCGAAGGGGTCCATCTGATCGCGCTGTTGACCCTGGCGTTGCTGTTGGCCGCGCTGTCCGGGCTCGTTGCCGGGTTCGCCATCGCCTTGACCGTCGCCCGCCTGCTGCTGCATCTGGTCGGCCATCTCGCGACCGGCTTCGCGCAGTTGTTCCAGCGCGTCGCTTTGCGGACCAAGAGCGCTGCCGGGGTCATTGCCCTCCAGTGCACGCTCAGCATTGCGCATCGCGCGGTCAGCCCGTCCGAAGGCCTCTGGCGCTTGCCCACCGCGCTGGCCGAACTGGCGCATGATGTCGCCCAACCGCTCGCGCAGTGCTTGCTGGTCTTGTGACAGCCGACCACTGCCCTCGCCAGGGCCCTGGCCTTGCTGTTGGCCCGGTTGTTGACCGGGTTGCTGGCCCTGTTGTTGACCCGGGCGCTGTCCCTGCTGGCCCTGCTGCTGACCCGGTCGTTGGCCTTGCTGCTGACCGGGCCGCTGGCCCTGTTGGCCGCGCTGGCCTTGCTGATTTTGCTGGCGCTGCTGATTCTCGCGGAAGGTCTGGTCCATCAACTCCTGCTGACGGCGGGCCAAATCTTCCAGGTTGCGCATCATCTCGCGGGCTTGCTGATCACCGCCCTGTTGTGGGCGCGCGGTGCGCAGGTTCTGCATCATCTCGCGCAGTTGGTTCAGCAGCGCCATCGCTTCTTCCCGCCGACCTTGACGCATCAACTCCCGCGCTTGATCCAGCATGCGCTGCAAATCATCGCGGGTGATCATGCGTGAGTCCGGGTCGATCGGGCGATCGTCAGTGTCCGAGGGTGGTTGGCGCATCGCCTCTTGGATCATCGATTCAAGGAAGCGATCCATTGCCTGACGCAGCTCTTCCATCAGGCGCTGGATTTCAGCGTCCGGCGCATTGCGGGCCAGGGCATCCAGCAAGGCTTGCTCGGCCGCGCGCAGCTCGCGCTCCCGCAGGCCGACATCGCCTTCCTCCAACCGCACTGCAAGGTCCCACAGCAGGCCTTGCACCGGCTCGATGGCTGCTGGATCGCGCAGGCGCGCGGCCGCGGTGGTCAGACCCAGGAACACCACCACATCGTCGTTGAAGAAGCGCGGCTGCGAGGCGATGCGCGCCAGCACGCGGGCGATCCGGTCCCGCCGAGCCGGCGTGCGCACAAGGTCCCGGCGTTGCTCGACAATCGCGCGTGCCACTGGGTGGGTGAAGGGGCGCTCGGGAATAGACACCACCACGGGGTCCGACCGACCGGTTTGTCCGGCGGCGTCGGTTGCGTGCACCACCAGCTGGGCCTCGCTGCCAGCCCAGGGGTGGGTGGTCAGGTCGATGGTCAACGTGCCTTGATAGCTGCGCCCGGACAGTGCCTGTCCCGGCTCCCCACGGCGTGAGGCCAGGGCCAGCGGCAACTCAACCACAGCCGTGTCGCCATCCAGAAACCGCAAGGTGGCACCCGCCTTGTCGATGCCAAAGTCATCGCGGGCACCAACCTCCACCCGCACCGTGCCACGAGGACCCGGCTGGGGTGGTTGCGTGAGCGCGATGGTTGGCGGGTGATCTGCCGTGACTGTCAAAGGCCATGCCGCCACCTCGCGCTCGCCATTGCGGCTGGTCTGCACCAGCGCCAAGCGAGTGGCAGTGGCAAGTGCGGCATCAATCGTCGCCTCCCCCCGCCAAGTTGTGCCATCAAGCGCGGCCAATGGCGTGGCAGCGGTACCGATCAACAGGCGGCTGGATTGGGTGGTGCCGCTGATCTGCGCGGTCACCCGGCTTCCGACAGGCACCTGGATGGTTGCGCCCGCTGGCAGCGAGGCCGCGAAGATCGGCGGCTGGCCTGTGAAAGCAGGGGGAGTTACCCACACATCCAGCACCATCGCGGTGGCCGAGGTGACGGGTCTGGTATCGGGTGACAGCGCGCGGCTCAACCGCTCCGGTGCTTCGCGACCGGCTGCGGCGATGCCAACCACCAGCACCAACAGCACCAGCACACGCACGGCATAGGGGTCACGCGCGATGATGCCGGGTTGCGGCAGGCCAGCCGAGAGGCGGCCCAACCCATCGGCGACCCGTTTCTGGTGGGCGCGGAACAGCGCCACGGCCACGGGATCTGTGCTGGAGGCCTGATCGCGCAAGGTTTCGATCGGGCGATGGGCGACCCCACTCGCCCGTTCCACCCGCCGCCGCACGGTCTCCACATCCGGCCAGTGGAAGCCGCGAAAGCCCCGGATCAAGGCTGCCAGGATCGCCAGGGGGGTGATGACCAGCACTGCGATGTGGGCGCTGGTCGGCAGATCGGGCAACCAGTCGGACAGCGCCAGCGCCAGGGCGAGCGCCGTCACCAGCAAGGCCGGCAGCAGGGCTGGCCACAGCCGCTCCCAAATCAGCGCCAGCCGCGCGCGGGCTTCTACAACCCGCGTGGAGGGGGGTAATCCTGCCCCAGGGGCGAACGAGAGTGCCGGCGGCAACCGGAGGGACGAAGGGCGGCTCTGTGCCGCATCACGCTCCGATTGCCGGTCGATCATCCGTCGCTCCCCTCAAGCCAGGATGGAATAGATTCGTTCTGGAACAGATCTTGGATCAGTGGGCGTGGCTTTACGACGGCAAACCGGTCGCCATCCACCAGCACCTCGGCCGGTTCGGGCCGGGTGTTGTAGGACGAGGCCATCACGCGGCCATAGGCGCCTGCGGTCTCAAACACCACCAACTCTCCCGCTGCAACGGGTGGCATAAGCCGCCCTTGTGCGAACGTATCGGTACTTTCGCAGACGGGCCCAACAATGTCGACAGGCTGTTCCGCCGCATCCTGGAGTGGTTCCAGGACGGGTCGCACCGTGTGCCACGCGCCATAGAGGGCAGGTCGCATCAGGTCGTTCATCGCGGCATCCAGGATCAGGAAGCGGCGGTCGCTGCCCTCCTTCACATAAACCACGCGCGCCAGCATCACCCCGGCATCGGCGACCAGATAGCGACCGGGCTCAAAGATCAACCGACAGCCAAGGTCCGCCACGGTCTCACGGACCAGCGCGCCATAGGCCTCGGGCGTTGGCAGCACTTCATCCCGGTAGGGCACACCCAGGCCGCCGCCGAGATCCAACCGCTCGACAGCATGACCCGCCGCGCGCAGCTGGCGAACCAAATCGGCCATGCGCTGGAACGCCGCCCGGTAGGGGGCAAGATCATTCAACAGGGAGCCCAAATGCAGCGACACACCAACCAGCCGGACCCCTGGCAAAGCGCGCACCCGGTCAAACAAGGCGGGGATCAAGTCAATATCGATGCCGAACTTGTTGCCCTTCTTGCCCGTGGTGATCTTGGACAAGGTGCCAGCATCGACATCGGGATTAACCCGGACACACACTGGGGCCACCTGCCCGCGCCCGGCGGCAAGTGCCGACAGCGCCGAAATCTCGGGCTCTGACTCGCAGTTGAACTGATAGATGCCAGCATCCAAAGCCGCCGTCATCTCGTCGCTCGTTTTGCCAACTCCGGCGAACACAATGCGGTCGGCGGGAATGCCAGCTGCACGGGCGCGCGCAATCTCCCCAGCGGAGACGACATCGCCGCCAGCCCCCGCCGTCGCCAGGGTTTTGACGACAGCCAGGTTGGAGTTTGCCTTCAGCGCAAAGCACACCATGGCATCCAGACCAGACAGCGCGGCGGCAAACCGCGTGAACCGTTCTTCCAGACGCGCGCGGGAGTACACATAGGTCGGCGTGCCGACAGCCTCGGCAATCGCCGTCAGATCGACGCCCTCAGCACAGTAACGGCCCGCCCGGTATCCAAACGCCATGGAACCCAACTCCTTCGTGATCAATCAAGGCCGCGGTGGCGACGACCGGGGATAGCTTTGCGGAAAGGTGGAGGGGCGGCCCGGCGGCGGCTCCGGATCGCCCTTGCGGCCACAGCCCGCCAGCGCGGCCAGCGCCGCCAGCAGCAGGGCCCGGCGGTTGGCAGCGAGGGGCTGGGTTGCAGACGCCGGGCTCATAGAAACCGCTCCCGCGCGGCGGCGATTTGGCGGCGCACTTGGTCTGGCGCGGTGCCACCTTCGCTGGTGCGTCGCGCGGCTGAACCTTCGACGGTCAACCAGCTGCGCGCGTCTCCAGTCAGACCGGGGTGGGCGGCTGCAAGGTCGGCATCGGACAAGTCCGCCAAGCCACAGCCGCGGTCCTCAGCCAGTTTCACCAGCGCACCAGTGATGTGGTGGGCGTCGCGGAACGGCAGACCCAGATGCAGCACCAGATAATCGGCAAGGTCAGTCGCGGTGATGAAGCCACTATCAGCCGCGCGGTGCATCGCTTCCCGATTCACGCTCAAGTCGCGCACCATGCCCGTCATCGCCGCAAGGGAGAGCGATAGGGTCTCCATCGCTTCGAAGGTTGGCTCCTTATCGTCCTGCATGTCCTTGGAATAGGTGAGGGCCAGGCCCTTCAGCAGGATGGTCAGGCTGGTGAAGGCGCCAGCCAAACGGCCAACCTTGGCGCGCACCAGTTCGGCCGCGTCGGGATTCTTCTTCTGCGGCATGATGGAGGAGCCCGTGGTGAACGCGTCCGACAGCCGAATGAAGCGGTACTGGTTCGACATCCACAGCACGATTTCTTCGGCAAAGCGGGACAGATGAGTGCCACAGATGGTCGCAGCCGCCAGGAACTCCTGTGCGTAGTCGCGGCTGGCAACGGCATCCATGGAGTTCGCCATCGGGCGATCAAAGCCCAAGGCCCTTGCCGTCATCTGACGGTCAATTGCGTAGGGTGTGCCTGCCAGGGCAGCCGCACCCAGAGGGCTTTCGTTCAGGCGCCGCCGACAATCGGCAAAGCGGCTGCGATCCCGCCCCAACATCTCCACATAGGCCAGCAGGTGGTGGCCGAAGGTGACGGGTTGCGCAGGCTGCAGGTGGGTGAGGCCCGGCAGAATGGCGTCGGCATGGGTATCGGCCTGATCGATCAGGGCTGCCTGGAGGGCGCGGATATCGCCATCCAGTTGATCGCAGGCGTCCCGGACCCACAGCCGGAAGTCCAGTGCAATCTGGTCATTGCGGGAACGGGCGGTGTGCAGCCGGCCAGCTGGCGCGCCGATCAACTCCCGCAGGCGAGCCTCCACATTCATGTGGATGTCTTCATGCTCGTCCTTGAAGACGAAGCGGCCTTCCTCAATCTCTTGGTGAACCTGATCCAGGCCCTGCTGGATCGCGGCGCACTCCTCCGCGGTCAACAGGCCGACGCGGTGTAGCATGTCGGCATGGGCTTTGGAGCCAGCGATGTCCTGGTGATAGAGCTTGCGGTCAAAGCTGATCGAGACATTGATGCGGCTCATGATCGCCGAGGGACCAGCAGCGAAGCGGCCTCCCCACAACTGGTTCGCAGGGGTCACGGCAGACGAGGAAGAGGTGTCGGACATGGCGGTCTCGGCTGAGGGCAAGAGGGCACACGGGCTTGGCGCGACGCGGCGCCGGGTGCTGATCGGCGCAGGCCTGACAGGACTGTTTCCCGCTTCGGTGTTAACCGCAAGCCCCGCCGCAGCACAATCGGCGACACGGCCCGCCTTTCAAGGCGATAGTCGCCCCTTGGTGTGGCACGACGAGCCCCGCCCGTTGCCGGAGGTTGAGTTCTCTGCCGTTGACGGCACGGAGGTGCGCTGGTCCACCTTCACCGGGCGAGTGGTGGTGTTGAACCTGTGGGCCACCTGGTGCGCGCCGTGTGTGAAGGAGATGCCCGCCCTGCTGCGCCTGTCTCGCGCCCTTGGTCGCGACGCGCTGGTGCTACCGTTAAGCCAGGATCGCGCAGGCCTGTCGGTGGTGGAGCCCTTCTACACCAGCCGCGGTCTGACCGATCTTGGTGTCTGGCTCGACCCCCGCAGCCGCGTCGCCCGCGCCCTTGGCGTGCGCGGCCTGCCCACGACCTTGTTGATCGATCGCCAGGGTCGCGAAGTCGCCCGCCTGGAAGGAGCCGCCGAGTGGGACAGCCCCGCCGCCATCGCGGCAATCCGCGCCGTCTGACGAGAGTTGCCCGCGAATTGGCGTTGCAGTGGTTGCGCCCCCACGCGGCGCTAAGGCTCTGGACAAGGGGGGCGGGCAAGGGTAGCCAGCGGCATGTCCATGACTGACCGGGCTGTCCGGGAGCAATACGACGCTCTGCCCTATCCCGCCCGCGATCCGCGCGATGAAGCCAAGCGGCTGGTTGTTGGGAGTCCCAGCCATCTGGCTGAGGTGGAGCATTGGCTGGGCACCGGCGATGCCGCGCAGCCGTGGCGGGTGCTGGTGGCTGGGGGCGGCACCGGCGACGCGTCGGTGATGCTCGCCCAGCAAGCGGCCAGGGCGGGGCGCGCGGTGGAGATTGTCCACCTTGAACCCTCGGCAGCAGCGCGGTCCATCGCGGCGGCGCGCCTGGAGGCGCGTGGCTTGACCAGCGTGCGTCTGGTGGAGGGCACCATCGAGGCGCTGCCGAGCCTCGGCCTTGGCGTGTTCGATTACATCGATTGCTGCGGCGTGCTGCACCATCTGGCCGACCCTGCGACTGGTCTCGCCGCGCTGACCACGGTGCTGGCGCCCACGGGCGGCATGGGCGTGATGGTCTATGGTCGCTTTGGCCGCACGGGTGTCTATGAGTTGCAAGCCGCCCTGGCGCAGTTGGTCCCACCGGGGCCACCAGCGCAGCGGGTGGCGGCGGCGCGCCGGGTGATGGCAGGGTTGCCCGCCAGCCATCCGTTTCGGTTGAACCGTCAGGTCGGCGACCATTTGGTCAGCGATGCGGGTTTCTACGATCTGCTGCTGCATCCGCGCGACCGCGCCTATGATGTGGCAGAGCTGCTGGCGCTGGTGGCGGGGGCGGGTCTCGCACCCGTCACGATGATGGAGCCGGTGCGCTATGACCCCACCTCCTGGCTCAACCATCCCGAGCCGAAGCGTCAGGCTGCGGCATTGCCGCTGGTAGAGCAGTGGGCGCTGGCGGAGCGGCTGTCAGGGGCGATGCCGCGCCATGTGGTCTATGTCGCACGCCCAGGGGCGACGGCGCCAGTGGCGGTGAGTGAGGCGGCCGTTCCGCGCTGGCGCGATCTCTGCCCGCCGGGACTGGCGGCGGACCTCGCCCGCGGCAGTCTAACGCTGGATGATGGCGTGGTGCGCTTGCAACTGGTGGCGCCGCGGGGCGCGTCCGCTGTGGTGTCGCGCTTGGATGGTCAGCGCAGCATCGCGGCGATCGCGGCCGATCTGCCGATGCGCGATGCAGTGGCGGTGACCCTGGAAACAGTGCGCCTGCTGATTGCCTGTAATCTTGTGCTGCTGCGGCGCGGAGCGGAGTCGTGAGCGCCGAGGCGATCACCATCCTGCAGGTGTTGCCTGCGCTCTCCATCGGTGGGGTGGAGCGCGGCACCATTGATATCGCCCAGGCGATCATGGCTGAGGGCGGTCGGGCCCTGGTCGCCAGCGCGGGCGGGCGGTTGGTACCGGAGTTGGAGCGCTGCGGCGCCAAGCACATCACCTTGCCGTTGGATCGCAAGGCGCCGTGGTCGGTGCTGACCAACCGCGCGCGTCTCGCTCGGGTGATTCGAGAGGAAGGCGTGGACGTCGTTCATGCCCGCTCGCGCGCGCCAGCGTGGAGTGCGCTCTGGGCAGCCCGCCACACCGGTGTGCCGTTTGTCACCACCTATCACGGTACCTACTCGGCCAACACCCGCCTGAAACGCTGGTACAACAGTGTGATGGCGCGTGGGGATCGGGTGATTGCGATTTCAGACTTCATCGCGAGCCATGTCGCAGCATCCTATCCGGAAACCGATGGGCGACTGGTCACCATCGCCCGCGGCATTGATCTTGATGCTTTTGACCCGATGGCGGTGAGGCCGGAGCGGGTGATCAGGCTGGCGACCGAGTGGCGGCTGGCGGATGGTGCCCCGGTTGTTATGCTGCCGGGTCGCATCACGCGGTGGAAGGGCCACACGGTTGCCATCGAAGCGCTGGCAGCACTTGGTCGACCCGATGTGCAACTGGTGTTGGTGGGGGAGGATCAGGGCCGCGCCGCCTTCAGTGCGGAGTTGGCAAGCCTGGTGCGCGCCCGGGGGCTAGAAGGTCAGGTGCGCTTCGTCGGCCCGTGCCGGGACATGCCAGCCGCCTTGATGCTGGCCGATGTGGTGATTTCCGCCAGCATTGAGCCAGAGGCATTCGGACGCGTCGCCGCCGAGGGCGGAGCGATGGGGCGACTGGTGATTGCAACCGACCATGGTGGCGCCCGCGAGACCATCGGAGTGGACGCAGGTTGGCTGGTACCACCGGGCGACCCCGCCGCCTTGTCTGCGGCCTTGGCCGATGCCCTCGATACCGACGCCGCTGAGCGGTTGGTCATTGGGCGTCGCGCCCGCGCCCATGTCGCTGCTCGCTTCACCCGCGCTGCCATGCAGGCGGCCACCTTGCGGGTCTACGCCGATTTGGTTCGGCGATGACCGGCGTTCTGGTGATTAAGCACGGGGCGTTGGGGGATGTGGTGCTGGCCACGGGACCCTTCGCCGCCATCCGCGCCCATCACCCAGACCAGTCAATCACCTTGCTGACCACCTCTGCCTTCGCCGGGGTGCTGGCGAGTGCGCCCTATTTCGACAGCATTTGGGTGGACCAGAAGCCACCCTGGTGGCGGGTGGATCAGTGGCTCGAGCTTGCACGCCGCCTCAATGGCGGGCGGTTTCAGCGGGTGTATGACCTGCAAACCTCCACCCGCTCCAGCCGCTACTTTCGCTTGATGTGGCCGCGACCGGAATGGTCTGGCATCGCGCGTGGCTGCTCCCACCCCGACTCGGATCCAGCGCGCGATCATCTGCACACGGTCGCGCGCCAGCGCGGGCAGCTGCGGGCGGCGGGGATCGAGCACGTGCCGGAGCCTGACATGTCCTGGTTGGCCGACACCGCCATCGCGCCCGGCCAGCCTTACGCACTGCTGGTCCCCGGCGGCTCCGCCCATCGGCTCGACAAGCGCTGGCCCGGCTTCGCGATCTTGGCCGAGCACTTAGCCGCCGCGGGCCTGATGCCCGTGTTGGTCGGCGGGGCCGCCGAGGCCGAGGCCCTGGCGGCGATCCAGCGGGCGGTTCCGGCGTGTCTCTCCCTCGCGGGGAAAACGACTCTGGCAGACCTGGTCAGCCTTGGCCGTCACGCTGCCGTGGCCGTTGGCAACGACACCGGGCCGATGCATTTGGCTGCTGTCGCAGGCGCGCCCTCGCTGGTGCTGTTCTCCCACGCCTCCGACCCTGCGCTGTGCCAGCCCGTTGGTCGTGCGGTCACCATCCTGCGCCGCCCCTCCCTCCAAGAGCTTGGCGCGGACGAGGTTGTGGCGACCGCACTGCGGCTGGCGGGACGCCAGCCCTAGCGTCAATTGGCGGGACGCCGCGCGAAGGCGAGGCCGATACCCAGCGCCACCCCAAGAGACAGACACACCGGATCATCGCCAGCTCTAGCCGATGGCTGTCCGGCAGACCAGACGGGTTGCCCCCTGGTCAGGAGTCAAGCCCGCGCGCGGCAGCGATGGTGCGCATGCGGTCGGCCAGATCAGCGTTTTCGGCCATCAGGCGATGGAAGTGGTCCACCCGCAGCTTCAACAATTGGCAGAAGCTTTTGGCGGCGATAGTTGCCATCCGCGGCTTGGCGGACAGCAGCGCGATCTCGCCAAAGAAATCCCCATCTGCGAGGCCAATCTTGCGGCCATCAGGCAACTGCACCTCCACTTCGCCCTCGATCAGGAAGTACATGCCATCGGCTGGGTCACCCACTTCGATGATCAACTCGCCCCGCTCGGCTGAGCGCGGCTCCAACACGGTGACGATCTCGGCGATGCGGGTGGCAGGCAGGGATTCAAAGAAGGGCACCTTGGCGACCAGCGACCAGGACACGACGAAGTTGCGGCGCTTCATCTCCTCTGCAAAGCCCGTTGCCAGAATGCCTGCGGGCAGCGCGAACATGCCCATCCCCAGCAACACGGCAAGGCTGCCCAGCACCCGCCCGAACGGCGTGAGTGGGACCACATCGCCATAGCCCACCGTTGCCAGGGTCACGATGCCCCACCACATCGCGCGGGGGACCGAGCCAAACGCCTCTGGCTGGCCGGCCGCCTCCACCAGATGTGCCAGCGACGAGATGATGACCAGCAGGATCAGCATCAACACCGACGAGGCGAGCAGCGGCTTGCGATTGTCGCGCACCACTACGATCAGCGTGTCAAAGGCCGAGAAGAACCGCAGCAGCTTCAACAGCCGCACGCAGCGCAACAGCAGCAGCATCTCGGTTGAGGGATCGGACAGCAGGGTCAGCAGGCCCGGCAGAATCGACAACAGATCGATCACTGCCATCGGCGTCACCAAGTAGCGCAGCCGCCCAGCCCAGCCATCGCGAAAGCGCCCACTTGGGTGCAACGGCGCGACAGCAACGCGCAGGCCATACTCAACGGCGAACACCACCAACAGCAGGGCCTCGCCGATCAAGAACAGCCGGTGCCATTCCTCCAGGGTCGCTTCAGTCGACAAAATGCCAATGGCGGTGCCAAACACGATGGCCGAGCCGATCACGGCATCGAAGACGCGCCCGTGCGGTGAGCCCTTGGCGCCACCCTCCACAATGTCGTACAGCCAGCGGGTTGCCATCACCCCTCCCAATTCCCTGCACCGCGTCAGGGTATGAGGCTCTTGGCGACGATGCTAGAGGCTTATCCGGTACGGTGCATATCCAGTGAACAGGAGCCGTCCAATGTCAGAAGATGTGCGGACCAGCTATCGTCATTTTTTAACGATTCCAACTCGATGGATGGACAATGATGTTTACGGGCATGTGAACAATGTCGTCTATTATTCCTATTTCGACACCGTGATTAACAAATATCTGATTGACGAGGGGGTGCTAGATTACGAGGCAGGCTCCACCATCGGACTGGCAATTGAAACGCACTGTGCGTTCCATAAATCTATCCAATTCCCCCAAGTCATTGACGCTGGATTGCGCGTCGGAAAGCTTGGCAATAGTTCGGTGCGGTACGAGATCGGCCTGTTTCTTGCGGGAGATCAAGAGCCTGCAGCAACCGGATACTTCGTCCATGTGTTTGTGGATCGCCATAGCCGCCGCCCGACACCGATTGCTGGGCGTCTGCGCGAGGTGCTGAGCGGGTTGCTTACGCCATCGCAATGATGGCGGCCAACACCACACGCTGTCCAGGGGGTAACCACTCCATCAGACTGCAACCACCCTGCGCGCTCTCGCCCTCTTCTCAATGTCACACGCCCGATTCATAGTTTCATCTCACTGTCGAGGATCGTCGTGCTCGGGGTTGGGGGGTGACAGAATGGAGGCGATATTCATCACTCGCACATACGACGAGACGATGACGCTGCTCGTCGAGGCGCGAGACTATTTATCTTATGGGGAGCCGTTTGAGCGCGCTCGCCTGACAGCTGGGGATCGGCTGAAGGCCAATTGTGAAGCGATGCGCATCACCTCTCGGCTGACGCAGGTGATGGCTTGGCTGCTGGTGCAGCGGGCAGTGGCAGCTGGCGAGATCTCGTTGCATGAAGCCGTTCAGGAGCCGCACCGCCTGTCTGGTCAGGCGGTGTGTCATGTCACCGATGCGTTCCCCGAGGTGCCGCTGCCCAATGGCTTGCGCAGCTTGCTTGATCGCTCCCACGCTCTTTATCGACGTATCGAGCGCCTGGATCAGATGGTCGCCTCGCGCGCGGCGTAACAGCAGCTCGCCGCTAGGGGCGGTGCCACAGCTCCCACGGGCCAAGGGTGGCGACTTTCTGCCAGCCATGTCGGCTGGGGTCGCGGCCCAGATATTTTTCGACGTAGAACCGCCAATCGCAAAACCAGCGGATGCCTTGCTGGTCCAGCCAGACCCACATCGCGTCTTGATGGCGAATGGCCTCGCGGTTGACTTTGCCGTCAACATTGACGGTGGCGGCCCGGAAATAGCCCAACGTGCCAGCCTGCCCCGCGGCAACCGGTACGTCGGGTGCCACATGGGCGTCGATCAGGGCCATTTGGTCCCAATACACCGTCTCCACATGCAAGGTCCGACCAGTTTGCGCCAGGAGGGCGGAGGCTAGCGTCGGCAGGCAGAGGGCGACGGCGATCACGGCGGCGGCGCGGCTCTGCCGTTCGATCAACGGCGTCACCACCCAGGCAATACCAACGGCTGCCAGGATAGCGACGGGAAATAAATAACGGTAGTAGAACCAGAAGGCGATGAAGCTGAACACGTAGTAGGCGGTCAGCACCCCGACGCTGATCGCCATCAGGCCTGCAAAGGATAGGGTGGCGCGGGTGCGAGCCTCCTCCAGCGGTGGTGGGGCACGGCGGATCGCGTAAACAGTTGCCACGATCAGCCAGCTGGCAACCACGGCGCGCAGGATCGACAGGGCAATGCCATCGCCAAAGACCTCGTCCAGGCGCCCGAGCCAGAGGCTGGGCATAGCCGCCACGCCCAGCGCCCAAATGCCCCAGCGCACCCGCCGCTCGTCCAGCGCCCACTCTTGCTGAGCGGTACCCGAGGTTGGCATCGGCGAGCCGAAGGTGAGGATGTTGAACAGCCACCAGGGGCTGGAAACCAGAACGGCGATCGCGCCCACCAGCACAGCTGCGCGCAGCGCGCCGGGCCACTGCCGTCGCCACCCCCCCTCCCCGCGGCAGCGACGCCAAAGCAGTGCGAGGCAATAGACAGCGACGAACACAGCGGCATCGATGCGGGTCAACACCAACAGGCCAAGCAGCCCGCCCACGAGGGGCAGACCAAACCGGTGCTGGTCCACCCCCAACTGGTGCAGGCGCCACAGCAGCGCATAGCCGCACACGACCAGACCGGTTTCCAGCCCATTGAAGTGGTGCATCATGGTAAGGAAGCCGCCGCCATAAAGGATCGCCGCGACCAGCCCGCGGCGGCGACACTCCGCGCCGGTCCCAGGTGCCGCATCGCGCGCGACGGCCGCGACCAGCAGTGTTGTCGCCACCCAGACCAGCCAGGACAGCGCCAGCACCAGACGCGCGGCCAATGCTTCCTCTCCGCCCGCCAGCCAATAGCAGGCGGCCTGCAGGAAGGTGAACAACGGCTGGAAACCGTTGGTCGGCTGAACTCCATCAATCGTGATGCCCACCCCGGCTGCGACATTCCGCGCAACGGCAAGGGCGTAGAAGGCATCCTCCGTCAACGGCGTGTGGAACACCACCGCCGTGGCGCGCAGCGCCAATGCTGCCAAGGCGAGCGCCAGCAGCCCCAGAAGGCCGCGGAGGATTGCATCAAACGCGTGCAGCGGACGGTCAGAGGGCAGCATTGAGGGCAGTCTCGCAGAGGACAGGTCTGGGGCAGGCGTTGGAATTGCTTTGGATCAATGCACCAGGCGGTGCTTCTCTGTACACAGTGACACAAGCCCGCACGAAGCGGGGTCACCGCCGCCGGAGACCAAGACAAACCACTGTGATCAGTCAACAGCCGATCAACGGTGGATCAGCTCCAGCGGCCGATGCCAAGGGAGGTATCGATGGACCAACTGCAAAGCAAGCTGAAGCAGCACGGCGACACGAACGTGAAACTGCTGCAAGATCTCATGCAGGTGCAAGTGACAACCATGCAAGGTTTTACCACCGGCATGGTGAGCATGATGCAGGCGTGGATGGAATTCAACCAGCGCCTGTGCGCTGGGCTGCTGCCCATGTACGGCCAGTTCCTGCGCCACGATTACAGCAAGGAACATATTCCACCGCCGCGTGGTGCTGCCTTCACCGACAAGTACGGCAACCGCGCCCACGACATTAATCCTGAGAAGGTGTGAGGTCCGGTCTGACCCGGGCTCCGCGGTCCGGTAACCCTGCCGGACCGCAGGGCCTGCCGGGCTTGGCCTTCGGCGCCCTGATGCGTCGAGGCTAAGCCAGCAGGCGCTTGTCTCACAACGCCTGCGGGATCACGCAGTCTTTGCTTCGTTCAGGCCCAACTCCTCAATCATCGCTTTGCGCATGATGAATTTCTGGCGCTTGCCGGTCACGGTTTGTGGGAATTCCGCCACGAATTTCACGTAGCGTGGGATTTTGTAGTGGGCGATTTGGCCCTTACAGAAGTCTTTGATCTCCTCCGCCGTCGCTGTCTCGCCTGCCTTCAGTTGCACCCACACGCACAGCTCCTCGCCATAGCGCGCGTCTGGGACGCCGAAGCATTGGGCTTCTTGAACCTTGGGGTTGCGGTACAGGAATTCTTCGATTTCGCGCGGGTACACATTCTCGCCACCGCGAATCACCATGTCTTTGACGCGCCCGACGATGTTGCAATAGCCCGCCTCGTCGATGGTGGCGAGGTCGCCCGTGTGCATCCAGCGACCGGGGTCCACTGCCTCGGCCGTTTTCTCAGGGTCGCCCCAATAGCCGCGCATCACCGAATAGCCGCGAGTGCACAGTTCGCCCGCCACGCCGCGCGGCACCACCCGCCCCTCGGCATCCACGATCTTCACCTCCAGATGCGGATGGACGCGGCCAACCGTGGCCACCCGCAATTCCAGGGGATCATCGGTGGAGGATTGGAAGCTGACTGGGCTGGTCTCCGTCATGCCATAGGCGATGGTCACCTCGCTCATATTCATCTGGGCGACCACCCGTTTCATCACTTCAATCGGACAGGGCGAACCGGCCATGATGCCCGTGCGCAAGCTGGAGAGATCGAATTCCGCAAAGCGCGGATGGTCCAGCTGGGCGATGAACATGGTCGGCACGCCGTAGAGGGCGGTGCAGCGCTCCGCCTGCACGGTTTCCAGACAGGCGAGCGGGTCAAACCCCTCCGAGGGATAGATCATCGTGGCACCATGGGTGATGCAGCCCAGATTGCCCATCACCATGCCAAAGCAATGGTACAGCGGCACTGGAATGCACAGCCGATCGGCCTCGGTGAACTTCAGGGCCTCGGTGGTGAAAAATCCATTGTTCAAGATGTTGTGGTGGGTGAGGGAGGCGCCCTTGGGAAAGCCTGTGGTGCCCGAGGTGAATTGGATGTTGATCACGTCGTCGGGCTGCAGGATCGCTGCCAGCTCCACCAGCCGCGCGCGGGCGGCGTCGGTGGCGGCGGCCATGATGTCCTCCAGCCGTGCCATGCCGGGGGTGGAGTCTGCCCCCATGCGGATCACCCAGCGCAAATCCGGCAGACGCTTGGCATGCAGCGCACCGGGTGAGGCCGTCGCCAGTTCCGGCGCCAAGTCCTGCACCATGCCCAGATAGTCGGACGACTTAAACTGCGCGGCTGTCACCAGTGCCCGGCAGCCGACCTTGTTGAGGGCGTACTCCACCTCGGCCAGCCGATAGGCGGGGTTGATGTTGACGAGAATCAGACCGGCTTTGGCGCTGGCGAATTGAGTGACTGCCCACTCCCACGAATTCGGCCCCCAGATGCCAATGCGCTCACCCGGTTTCAAGCCGATGGCGACCAGACCAGCAGCCAGCTGGTCCACCTGCCGCTGCATCTCGGCATAGGTCCAACGCACGCCTTGATGGCGCACCACCAGCGCCTCGCGCTCCGGATGCTTGGCAGCCGTGGCGTCAAACGCCGCGCCGATGGTCTGATAGCTGAGCGGCACCGCCGATGTGCCATTGACATAGCTCTGCGCAGTCATGCCCCTGGTATCCTCCCCGTCACCGGCTGCTTCTCTGGCAGCCTGACCCGCGCTGTGGTCGCGCTCCCGATGGTCAGGGTGTAGCGCCAAGCGCGCGGTCTGAAAACCCCAGAGACTGCTGAAAACCGGTTCCCCGATGGGGAGGAGGCGCATCCCATGACCAACCACCTCCAGGGCCGCGTGGTCGCTGTCGCCCAGGCGCGCGGGCACCGCTTCTCCAAACAACCGATGCTGGAGATCCGCATCCGCGCTGGCATGGGGGTGGAGGGCGACGCCCATGCCGGGGTGACGGTGAAGCACCGCAGCCGGGTGCAGCGCGACCCCTCCCGCCCCAACCTGCGTCAGGTTCACTTGATCCACGCGGAGCTGTTCGCTGAACTGGCGGGGCGCGGCTTCCGCCTCAGCCCTGGTGATCTGGGCGAGAACGTCCTGACCTCCGGCATTGACCTGCTGGCTCTACCGACTGGCACCCGCCTCAGCCTCGGACCCGATGTGGAGGTTATGGTGACCGGCCTGCGCAACCCCTGCAGCCAGTTGGACCGCTTCCAGCCCGGTCTGATGGCCGCCTGTCTGGACCGTGCAGCCGACGGCAGCCTGATCCGCAAGGCGGGCGTGATGGCCGTCGCGCTCACCAGCGGTGCGGTCACCAGTGGCGATGCGATCACCGCGACCCTACCCCCGACGCCCCACCAACCCCTCGCCCCGGTCTAGCGGATTCGCCCAGCGCGCGGCGGGAATCGGGCTTGACGTCAACGGTGCCAGGGTGCGATAGCAGCGCTCCCCGCGGAGAGGTGCCGGAGCGGTCGAACGGGGCGGTCTCGAAAACCGTTGTCCGCGCAAGCGGACCGTGGGTTCGAATCCCACCCTCTCCGCCATGAGACTTGCCCTAAGATATTGATCGAGAAGAGTTGTTGCGCATCAAAGCGCGATCTGGCGTTTTTGGCCCTCAAGTCAGCCCCCAAATGCGCCGGCGATTGTTTCCAAAGGATCGCGGTGACAGCTCGTCGCTGCGCTGATCGCTTGATTCGCGCTAAATCCCAATTCCCTGCGCCCGGCAGCACGTGCAGCCGGAGCGCTGCAAAAGACCTGTGAAACATCGAGATACACCACGGAACGGTGCTCAAGATCTCGTCGTCGTG
>RDXE01000010.1 GCA_004292755.1 Alphaproteobacteria bacterium | reverse complement strand
GATATCTGCTGATGCACTGATCCGCCGCCAATGGAGGAAGCGATGAGTTCTCATGGTCTTGTTGACCCTCGCGGCTTGTTTTCGGCTGGTTCTTTCCGTGGCGGCGCGGGTCGCTCCCGGCGTCAAGAGATGGAGGCCACGGGCGCTGAGGGCCGGTTTGGCGAGTTGTTCACCACGGATCACCGCCCACCTGCGCACAGCGTCAGCGACTTGACGGCGCTGGGTGTGGCGACCGACAGCCCAGCCAACCCCGTCGGCTTGATGGTGGAAGAGCCGAACGCGACTCCAGAGCAGGTCGATAATCCCGGCATCACGGCGGGTTTCACCTTCCTAGGCCAGTTTGTTGACCATGATCTGACCTTTGACACCACGTCGTTGGGTGAGGCCGCAGCCGATGTCAGCGCGCGGGAAAACTTCCGCACCGCGCGCCTGGACTTGGATTCGGTCTACGGGGCCGGGCCTAACGTCAGCCGCCATCTCTATGGCAGCGGTGACCGGCGCTTCCACTTTGTGGTTACCGAAACGGGCCGGGTCATTCCCCAAACGGCTATCAACTCCTACGACGTACCGCGCCTGGGGGACGTGGCGGTGATCGGCGATCCGCGCAATGACGAGAACCTGATCATTTCACAAATCCATGCCTCGTTCCTGAAGTTCCACAACTTCGTTCTTGACGACGTGCGCGGCGGCGCCACGGCAACGGCTGAGCATTTCGAGGAAGCCTCCACCGAGGTGCGTTGGCACTGGCAATGGCTGGTCGCGCATCAGTATCTGGACACCATCCTGGGGCCCGAGGCTGGACAGCGCGCACGCGCGTTCGACCCGCAAGCCCTTGGCCGCAGCGGCATTGACTTTAAGCGCCTGGCGCTTGGGGACTTCATGCCAGTGGAGTTCGCCGGCGCCTCCTTCCGCTTTGGGCACACGCAAGTGCGTCCCGGCTATCGGCTGAATGCGGACACCGCAGCGCTGCTGTTCCCGCCTGATAAGGCCACCCCAGGGTTGCGCGGCGGTCAGGTGATCACTGAAACTCTGGCGGTTGATTTCCGGCGCTTCTTTGCCATTCCAGGGTCGCCGGTTGCGCCGGCACTGTCACGCCGGATCGACACCAAGCTGTCCCAGGCGCTATTCCGCCTGCCCGCTGTTGCCGTCGGTGGTGTGGAGGCCCCGTCCCCTGCGGATCAGTTGAGCGTGCGCAACCTGCTGCGCGGTCAGCAGCTGCGCCTGCCGGCTGGTCAATGGGTCGCCCGCCGTCTGGCTGACACCATCCGCCACCCCGGCTTCCGCATCCGTCCGCTCACGCCAGCGGAAGTGGTGCGGCTCACCCCGCAAGAAGCTGGGCTGCCGGAGGCCGAAAAGACCCGCCGCCTGAACATCCTCAGCCTGTTCTCCCACGAGACGCCGCTGTGGTTCTACATCCTGAAGGAAGCCGATGTGTTGACTGGCGGCACCCGCCTTGGCCCGATGGGCGAGGCGTTGGTGGGCTATGTCATCATGAC
This sequence comes from Alphaproteobacteria bacterium, assembly GCA_004292755.1. GTDB lineage: Bacteria > Pseudomonadota > Alphaproteobacteria > Elsterales > Elsteraceae > RDXE01. Next base: position 5,777 of record RDXE01000010.1, on the reverse strand, counting down.
GTTCCTGCACCGCGACCCGACGTCCTACTTGAACGCCGCCCCGGCGGGCTGGACGCCGCGCTTCGGTACCGATGGGGACTTCACAATGGCTGACCTGCTGACCCGGATCGGCGCCGTCTAATCCACCGCCGACCGCCGCCGGGGCACAGGCCCCGGCGGTTTCGGCCTGCCAAGCCCTACGCGGGACCGACGTAGGTGAAGCCAACATCAGCCGCAGCCGCAGCCACTTTGGCCGCAACGTCACCAGCTGCCTCATCAATGATGACCAAGCCTGATTTATGGTCGATAGATTGCACGGTGATTGATGCGTCCTGACGCTTAATCGCCTTTTTCAACGACATTGCGCAGCCGTCGCAATGCAATCCCTCAACTTTGTATTGAGCCATGGCAGCCTCCGTTGCGTGGTTGCGCACGGTTCCGCGCCGCGAGCGCGCCGTCAAGGCGTTGCGATGTCTCGGTGTAGTTGATCCCCCGCTGCCGCTGGCTTGCCGGAACCGGGCGGGCAGACTAGCGTCGCCCCCATGAGCGATTTGACCCACTTTGATGCCGACGGTCGGGCCGTGATGGTCGATGTCGGTGACAAGCCTCAGACCCGCCGTACGGCTACGGCTGCGGCCACTATTCTGATGCACCCGGAGACGCTGGCGCGCATCCAAGCGGGCACCGTTGGCAAAGGGGATGTGCTGGGCATCGCCCGCATCGCCGGAATACAAGCCGCCAAGCGCACGGGGGACTTGATCCCGCTGTGTCACCCGCTGGGGTTGGAGCGGGTGACCGTGGACTTCACCATCGATGCGGATGCCAGCGCCATCCACGTTAGCGCCACCTGCGCGCTGACCGGCAAGACGGGCGTGGAGATGGAGGCGATGACCGCCGCCAGCGTCGCCAGCCTTACGATCTACGACATGGTAAAGGCCGTGGACCGCGGCATGCGCATCACCGACCTCCGGCTCACCCACAAGTCCGGCGGCAAGTCCGGCACCTTCGAGCAACCGTGAGCGCCGAGGCGCCATCCCGGTCAGGGCCTGCCCGCCCGCCGCTGCTGCCAGTGGCTGATGCGCGGGCGGCTCTGTTGCAGCGGCTCAGCCCCGTTGGCGTGGAGGATGTGCCGCTTCCCGTGGCGTTGGGGCGGGTGCTGGCGCACGACGTGGTCGCCCGCTTGACGCAACCGCCATTCGATGCGGCGTCGATGGATGGCTGGGCCGTGCGCAGTGCCGACCTTGCCGGTGGTCCCACCACACTGCTCCCGATCGGCAGCGTGGCAGCTGGCTATCGTTTTGACGGTACCGTGGGGCCGGGCGAGGCGGTCCGTATCTTCACCGGCGCGCCGCTGCCTGCCGGTGCCGACGCTGTGGTGATGCAGGAGGACGTGCGCCAGAGCGGCGAGGCGATTCTCGTCCCCGGTGGCATCGCGCCCGGCACCTTCGTGCGCCGCGCTGGAATGGACTTTGCCCACGGCGTGACCGGTCTGCGCGCAGGCCGCCGCCTGACCGCGCGGGACATCGGCTTGGCTGCCGCGATGGACCATCCCTGGCTGACCGTGCGGCGGCGCCCAGTGGTCGCCTTGCTGCCCACCGGCGATGAAGTGGTGCGCCCCGGCGATCCGCGGGGACCGTCGCAAATCGTCTCCGCCAACGCGCTGGCCCTGGCGGCGATGGTCGAGCAAGCCGGTGGCTGCGTCCGTCAGCTCGGCATCGCCCCCGACCGACCGGAGGCAATCGCCGAGGCCGCACGTGCCGCGCGCGGTGCGGACGTGCTGGTCACCACCGGCGGGGCATCCGTCGGCGCCCATGACTTTGTTCAGGCTGGCCTGTCGGCCGAGGGGTTGGAGCTCGGATTCTGGAAGGTGGCGCTGCGCCCCGGCAAGCCACTGCTGGTCGGTCGCTTGGGCGAGATGCAGGTGCTGGGCCTGCCCGGCAATCCTGTGTCCGCCATGGTGTGTGGGATTCTTTTCCTGCTGCCGGCCATCCGCGCCCTTCTGGGCCTGCCACCGGGGCCGGAGACTGACTCACTGCCGCTCGCCCGCGCCCTGCCCGCCAATGATGGACGGGAGGAGTATTTGCGCGCCCGGCTGGTGAACGGTGCGGCTGATCCCTTCGCCAACCAGGACAGCGCCATGATCTCCGTGATGGCCGCGGCCGATCTGCTGGTTATCCGCCCGGCCCACGCGCCCGCCATTGCCGCTGGCACGCCCGTGCCCGTGATCTGGCTGGATCGCGATCTTCGCTAACCTGCCGCGCGTGAGCGCCCTTGACGGCACGCCAGGAACCAAACTAGAACGTGACGGACGGTTGGCGGTTTGTTCCGCGCACCGTCTCCACACATACGCCAAACCTGCTGCTTCCGACCGGTGGCGGCCGGTGTCGTGCGCACCTGGAGGTGCCAATGCTGACACGCAAGCAGCGGGAACTGTTGCAGTTCCTGATCGAGCGGCTTGAGGCCGACGGGGTGTGCCCGTCCTTCGACGAAATGAAAGATGCGCTGAATCTGCGCTCCAAATCGGGCGTCCACCGCTTGATCTCGGGGCTTGAGGAGCGCGGCTTTCTGCGCCGCCTGCCCCATCGGGCACGGGCCCTGGAAGTCGTCAAGCGGCCGGAGGATCTGGGCGAAGCACCAGTGCGACCAACCCCACCGCCCTTTGAGCCAACGGTGATCGAGGGCCGCTTCGGCCCGGCGCTCACCGGCGTGACACCACCGATTGAGGCGCAGAGTGTCAGCCTGCCGCTCTATGGGCGGATTGCCGCGGGCACGGCAATTGAGGCACTGCGCGACCCCAACACCAGCATCGCCGTCCCTGCCGCCCTGCTGGGTCGGGGGGAACATTATGCGCTGGAGGTGCAGGGCGATTCGATGATCGAGGCGGGCATCCTTGACGGTGACACTGTGATCATCCAGCGCTCGGACACCGCCGACACCGGCGCCATCGTGGTGGCGCTGGTGGATGATGGCGAGGTGACGTTGAAGCGCCTGCGTCGCAAGGGCGCCTCCATCGCGCTGGAGCCCGCCAACAAGGCCTATGAGACCCGCATCTTTGGACCAGACCGCATCAAGGTGCAGGGGCGGCTGGTTGGATTGCTGCGCCGCTATTGACGCAGCCGACTGGGCTGGCAAAGGCTGATCGGTATGACCACTGACACCTTTGCTGGCCTCTCCGGCGCTGCCACCTCTTCCGCTGCCGGTCCGCTTGCGGGCCTCGTGGTGGTTGATCTCTCTCGCATCCTGGCCGGACCAGTCGCCACCCAGATGCTCGGCGACTTGGGCGCCACGATCTTGAAGGTGGAGCAGCCGGGCCGCGGCGATGACACCCGAAGCTGGGGCCCGCCCTACCTCAAAGACGCTCACGGACGGGACACCAGTGAGGCCGGCTATTATCTGTCGATCAATCGCAACAAACACTCGATCGCCATCGACATCGCCAAGCCCGAAGGTCAGGCCCTGGTGCGGCGGCTGTTGGCCAAGGCCGATGTGCTGATTGAAAACTTCAAAGCAGGTGGCCTTGCTGGCTATGGCTTGGACTACCCAAGTCTGGCGCCTGCGTTTCCCCGTCTGGTCTATTGTTCGATCACGGGATTCGGCCAGACCGGCCCCTACGCCCCCCGGGCGGGCTACGACTATCTGGTTCAGGGCATGGGCGGGGTGATGTCGGTCACCGGCACACCAGACGGCGAGCCGATGAAGGTGGGTATCGCAGTCTCTGACATCATGACTGGAATGCACGCCTGCATCGCAATTCTAGCCGCCTTGCGTCACCGCGATGCGACTGGGGTTGGCCAGCACATCGACCTTGCCCTGCTCGATTCGACGGTGTTTTTCCTGGCCAATCAGGGCCTGAACTACCTGCTATCGGGCACGCCGCCTGGACGGTTGGGCAATGCGCACCCCAACATCGTCCCCTATCAGGTGTTTGCTGCTGCCGATGGTCACTTCATCCTGGCGGTTGGCAACGACGAGCAGTATCGCCGCTTCTGCGGGCTGCTGGACCGCCCTGATCTGGCAGAGCCACCCTACGCCACCAATCGGGAGCGGGTGCAGCGCCGGGCGGAGTTGGTGCCGCTGCTGGCACCGCTGATCCAGCAGCACACCAAAGCCTTTTGGTTGGACGCCTGCGCGCGCGAAGGCATCCCAGCCTCCCCCATCAATGACATTGCCGAGGTGTTCGCAGACTCGCAGGTTCAAGCCCGCGGGATGCAGGTGGAGATGCAGCACCCTGCTAGCCCCGATCCGCTGCCGTTGATCGGCAATCCAATCAAACTGTCGGCAACTCCACCCAGCTATCGCTTGGCCCCGCCCATGCTGGGTCAGCACACTGACAGCGTGCTGCTGGCCCTGGGCTTGAGTGAACCGGAACTGGCAGATTTGCGTGCTGCCCGCATCATCGCCTAAGGCGCAAATGAAGATGCGGTGCAGGAGGTGGTGGCGGGGGCCGGAATCGAACCGGCGACCTTGGGCTTATGAGTCCCCTGCTCTAACCAGCTGAGCTACCCCGCCGCCGGTGAGGCGCGCGTTATGCCGGGCGACCGGCCATCCTGTCAAGCCTGTGGTATCAGGGGTGTGTCACGCGGCCGTGGCGAGGCTGGTGAGCGCTGAGGCAGCAATCCAGCCACCCGCCACCACGCGGTCGCCAACATAGGCAACGGCGGCCTGCCCCGGTGCAACGCCAAAGGCGGGCTCGGCCAGATGCAGGCGGGCGCCAGCCTCGGTCGGGACCAGACGGGCCGGGATCGGCGGCTGGGCGGAGCGCAGCTTCACCATCACCGCAACACCGTCGGCTCCCGGCACCGGCATCAGCCAATTGACGGCCGAGACCGTGACCAAATCGCGCGCCAGGGCTGCCTCGGGTCCCACGATCACGCGGGCCTTCGCAGCGTCCAAAGCGACGACGTAGAGCGGCTCGCCGGTCGCCACACCAAGGCCGCGCCGCTGGCCGACGGTGTAGCGGAACACGCCCTCGTGCTGGCCCAGCACCCGGCCATCGATGTGAACAATCTCGCCCGGAACCGCTGCATCGGGACGCAACCGCTCCACCACGTCGGCATAGCGCCCGGTGGGTACGAAGCAGATGTCTTGGCTGTCTGGCTTGTCCGCCAGATCCAGGCCGAATCGCTGCGCCATGGCCCGCGTCTCACCCTTGGATGGCTTGGAGCCCAGGGGAAACCGCAGAAACGCCAGCTGCTCCGGCGTGGTGGCGAACAGGAAGTAGCTTTGATCACGCACGGGATCGACGGCCCGGTGCAGTTCCACGCCCGTGTCGGTAACCACACGGCGGGCGTAGTGACCGGTGGCAAGCGCCTCGGCCCCAAGATCGCGCGCTGTCTCCAGCAAGTCGCGGAACTTGACCGTGCGATTGCACTCCACACACGGGATTGGCGTCTCCCCGCGCGCGTAGGAGGCCGCGAAGCTCTCCATCACATTGGTGCGAAAGCGCTCTTCATAGTTCAGCACATAGTGCGCGATGCCCAGCCGGTCCGCGACGCGCCGGGCATCGTAAATGTCCACGCCAGCACAGCAGGCACCAGCGCGGCGCACGGCCTCGCCATGGTCGTACAGCTGAAGCGTGACGCCGACGACGTCATAGCCTTCGCGCTTCAGCATCGCCGCGACGACGGAGGAATCGACGCCGCCCGACATGGCGGCGACGACGCGGGTTTCGCCGGGCGGCTTGGCGAAGCCGAACGGCTTTATCACGACATCCTGTCGGCGGATCCCCGCCACGCCGACGCCTTGCATCTGCTCGGGGTGATGGCGTTCCAGACCGGGCGCGGCGAGCAGGCCGTCGA
>RDXE01000019.1 GCA_004292755.1 Alphaproteobacteria bacterium | reverse complement strand
GAGCGGCTTTCACCGGGAATGCCGCGACCGACTCAAGGCGAGCAAGCACTGAGAGGCACACCGGGGTGATGTCCCTTGTGGTGGTGTAGCTCGCCGGATCCGTCATCCCGGCTGCGCGCCCTCAAGAGCGCTGGAGCAGCCGGGATGATAGGGGTGGCCATTGATCGATCTTCGAGCGAGGCTCGGGTTTGCGAGAACCGTCCAATCCTGAGGATGACCAATGACCGACGAGATGATGAACCTCCGCGCGCTCGTGGAGAAGAGCCCTGATGCCGATATTTTGCGCGAGATGATCGGCTTCGCCGCTGAGCGGCTGATGGAGCTGGAGGTTGGCGTACTGACCGGTGCGGCGCATGGCGAGAAGAACCCTCTGCGTCTTGCCCAGCGCAATGGCTACCGCGACAGGGACTGGGAGACGCGAGCCGGGACGGTGGAACTCCGTATTCCGAAGCTCAGGAAGGGCACATACTTCCCCGGCTTCCTGGAGCCCCGGCGCATGGCTGAGAAGGCCCTGACGGCCGTGATCCAGGAGGCCTACATCCAGGGCGTCTCGACCCGCTCGGTAGATGACCTCGTTAAGGCCATGGGCATGAGCGGGATATCGAAGAGCCAAGTCAGCCGCTTGTGCGAAGAGATCGACGAGCGGGTCAAGGCCTTCCTTGACCGGCCCATCGAGGGTGACTGGCCCTATCTCTGGATCGACGCGACCTATGTGAAAGTCCGGCAAAACGGGCGGATCGTCTCCGTCGCGGTCACCATCGCCGTGGGCGTCAATGCCGATGGCCGGCGCGAGGTGCTCGGCATGGATATCAGTCCGTCGGAGGCAGAGACGTTCTGGACCGCGTTCCTGCGCAAGCTCGCCCGCCGTGGCTTGCGCGGCGTGAAGCTCGTCGTCTCGGATGCGCATGAGGGCATCAAGGCTGCCGTCTCGAAGGTTCTCATGGCGACATGGCAGCGCTGCCGGGTGCACTTCATGAGAAACGCGCTCGCGCATGCCGGCAAGAGCGGCCGGCGGGTGGTCTCCGCTTTCATCGCCACGGCCTTCGCCCAGGATGATGCAGCGACTGCGTCGAAGCAATGGCGCACGGTTGCCGACCAACTGCGCCCGAGGCTGCCCAAGCTCGCTACGCTGATGGATGACGCCGAGCCCGACGTTCTGGCTTACATGACCTTCCCCGCCCAGCACCGTGCCAAGCTCCACAGCACCAATCCGCTCGAGCGCCTGAACGGCGAAATCAAACGCCGAACCGAGGTCATCGGCATCTTCCCGAACGAAGCGGCCATTACTCGCCTCGTCGGCGCCATCCTGCTCGAACAAAACGACGAATGGGCCGTGCAGAGGGCGCGATACATGACGCTGGAAACCATCGCACCGATGAGCGATAATCCCATCGTCAGCTTGCCAGTCGTGGCGGCATGATATCAACCGCCCGGGCCAAAGCCGAAAGCGGTCAGTGGTGAAAAGCTACACCACGAATTGGGACACGATCGAAACGCGCCGGTTGACCTTAATGGGACCTATTACGAACAGCGCGCGAGTGCCGGGTTGATCATCTCCGAAGCCAGCCAGATT
>RDXE01000069.1 GCA_004292755.1 Alphaproteobacteria bacterium | reverse complement strand
CTGTGCGCCTCCACCAGCGTGAGGGGGAAACCGAAGGTCTCCGACGCGGCGAGAAGGTAGCCGTCGCGTGCCGCCGCCGTGAAATGCTCCAAAGTCAAAGCGGCAACATCCACAGTTTCCGTCATTGTGGAACGCCCTCCAATCCGTATTCAATGCAACTGCGGGGCATCTTACAAGTCTAGGGTCGCCGCGTCTACTATGTTTGATTTCACTGTGGGGTGCGGGGGCTGTCCGCGGGGCAGGGGCGGCGGTGCAGAAATTCCAGATCGAGCGGCACTAAAAAATCCGCGAAGTCTTCAAGGGGATAGTCCGAGAGCCGCCCGAAATCCCGGATCGAAGAGTTCCCACAGTCAAAAGATAGTGTTGGGGCCGCGCAGGCGGCTATTCATTTAAGCCAACTCTTGCCATCGCTGCGGCATGCGCCTCTCGGATCGAGTCGCCGAGCGGCTGCGACAAAACGCCACGCCAGCCGCCGACGCGGCCGCTGCCAAAAAATTGGTTGTTTTTTGACTGTCGTTCTACAAACCCAAAGCTGCGCTCTGCAGCCGCCATGGCTTCCAGCGTCGTGGCGGCGACGGCGCGATCCAGGGCATCGGCTGGCGAATCAAGGCCGATGTGGTGGGCGATGCGGGCCAGCGTGCCCCGCGGGTCAGCCCTCATGTCCGCGAATCGGATGGTCAGCACGGGGCACGGGCAGTCCTCAGTCCAGGACAGCACATGCTCCGACCACGGCGGCAGCCACTGGGGCAACTGGATGACGGGGCGTGACCCGCGGGCCATCCACAGCCCCTGGGACAGGTACCGCGCCGATGTCTCGATTGACACATCGAGATGGGCGGCGAAGGACACGCACACGTCCCGCGGATCGCGCACCACATGGACCACAGCGCGAATCACCTCAGGCGGGAACAGCGATTCGCCGTCTGGGGTGCGCCCCCAGGCATCATGCACCTTCAGGATTCGGGGCTCGCTGGGGGTTGCCGCCCACTGCCGCAGCATCGCCGGGCGCAGGCGATAGGCCTCCATCGGCGTGAGGTCGGCGGACTCAACGCCCATCAACTCATCGAAGCGCAGGCGACTGGCGCAGATCGGGATGTCCGGCACCGGTGCCGGGAAGCTGAGCGGCGCGCCGCCGCGCATCAGGCTCGCCAGCGCCAGACGCACCCAGGTGTTACCTGATTTTGGGAACGAGGCGATGAGCACCAGCCCCGATTCGCCCGCCATCATGGCTGGGCTGCCCCCGCTGCCCCCACGGGGTTGCAGGCCAGCACCCCCTCCAGCGCGGCCAGGACCTCAGGCAGAGCGGCAAGGCTTTGGACGCGCACCAGCCGGTGCACGGCCGCGCGGCTCGCAAGCCCGCCCAGCGCGGCCAGGCGCTGCTTGGCGGGCATCAGAGCCCCCACCAGTCGCCGCCGGTAGACAGCTGACTCGACGCCCAAAAACGCCTCCTGCCCGCGCAGGCGGGTCAGCGTCAGCGGGGGCGGTGGGGTGCCCAACGGGCCGGGGGGTGGTGCCTCCAGCAAGACCAGAGCCGCCAGCGGCACAGGCCCTGCCGCCATGCCATGGGCGGGCAGCAGCTGGAACTTCTCCAACTCCATCCGGGTGCGGGCAAGGCCGTCGGTGGTAAGGCCAAACCCCTCCACCATGTCGCGCCACAGCTTCACCCGCGGCACCCCCGGCGACACCTGCAGAGGCCCAGCGGGGCTGGCGCCGACCAGCGTCACATCATCAGCGACCAAGTGCCAACCCGCGTGGCTCAGTGCAGCCGCCAGGGTGGACTTCCCGGCCCCCGACGCGCCGCTGATCGCAAGCGCGCGGCCATCCTTCGCCATCGTGGCGGCGTGCAGTGGCAGCAGGCCATGCGCCACCGCCAGCAGCGCCTGCACCGTGCCATACAGGAACAGGCGCACATCGCCCGCCTCCGCCCCCGATGCTGGGGCGACAGACACGGTCCAGCCATCGCCCGAAACCAGGAACGCCGCGATGTCCGGCACCTCAAACCGCAGCGTGCCATCCGGCGCACGGTGAACCAGCGGCGTGATTTGCTGCCAGTCTGCCCCCGGCGCTGGCACAGCTGCCTCGCGCACCAGGATCGCGGGGGCGCCCGCCTGCTCCAGCGGCGCGAGTGGCAGCTCCGGTAGGGGGACCTCGTCAATGACGCTCCAAGGCCCCCAGACGCGTCTTGCCGTGTTTTGGCTACCCACCTAGCTGCCCCCTGGTCTGAAACGCCGCCAGGGGCGAAAAACCGACCGCGGCGGGGCCTCCGCACACCGTCCCCTCGGTTGGGCCGCTGGGATCGGCCTGGGCGGCGATCACCCAGGCATGGGCCTCCATCCCCTCCGCTGTGCGCCGCACCCCGAACACCAATCGGGTGGGCACCCCGCGTCGCCGCAGCATGGCGCGTGCCGCCAGCCCCTCCATCAGGCAGGTGGGCCGCCACGGCAGCCGTCGCCGCGCCCGCGCCAGGGCGTGGGCCACTGCGCCAGCCGCGCCCATGGTCGCTGGTGGTGGCAAAGCCTCCTCCCCCGCGGCGGGCAGCTGGGTCGCCGCGCGCGCATCCAGCCAGTGGCGTGCGGGCAGGGCGCGGACCACCACACTCGCGATGCTGAGCGCGACCAGCGCCTCCAGCACGCGGAGCCAGCGGGTGAGACGGGAGGGTGGTGCGGTGCTCATGCCACCGCCTCGACCAAGCCATGGGCGACCAGTTGGGTCAGCAGCGCCCGCACATCCTGGTGGATCTGTGCCGGATCGCCCTCATAAGCCGCGACCATCGCCGCGCACAGCGCGTCCACCGTGATGGGCTGGGCCAGTTCCGCCCAGATCGCGCTGCCGATGGCGTCCAGCCCGAAATAGCGGTTCGCCGAAACGCTCATCAGCACGGTTTCGCCGTCCACCTCAGTCGCGAACACCGCCTCGCTCTGCCGCAGCACCGTGGTGTCGGAAAGGGTGGACATGGGCAGCAGGCTCCAGGCGGTGGCGGGTTGGGTTGCCGTGCCATCGTCACTATCGCAGGGCCTTGGCCGCCGACAACCATCAATCGCTGATCAGCTCAGGGGAAGCGCAAGGAGCGCAGGAAGCGCTGGTCCAGCCACAGCTTCCAGCGCCACACCCAGCGCCCGCGAAGTGCTGGCAATCCGCCATAGCCCGCCAGCGCGCGACCATCGCCGCAGGCCAGCAGCGTCAACAGGCGGGGCTGTGGTGTCCAGGATGGCATCGCCGCTCCGGTCAGCCGCGCGGTCAGGCTGCGCAGCAGTACGGGTGCCGCTCGCACAGCATAGACGCCAGCCATCGGCACAGGGCGGTTGAGCGGGGCGGCACAGTCGCCGACGGCGAACACAGCCGGGTCCGCTGGGCTTGCCAGGTCGCCCCCCACCATCAGCCGTCCCGCTGCCGTCAGCGGCAGGCCAAGATCGCCAAGCCAGCCCGGTGGCCGCCCACCCGTGCAGGTGATCACGCAGTCGGCGGCGATGGTGCGCCCATCCTCCGCGCGTAGCGTCTGCCCGGTCCAGTCCACCGCGGCCCAGGGGGCGAGCACGCTCACGCCTGCCTCCGCCAAGGTGCGCAGCGCCAGACGGCGCAGGCTAGCGGAGGCGGTTGGCAGCACACCCTCGCGGGCGATTAGTCGCGTGCGGGTGCCGACGCCGGGCGCCAGCCGCGTGAAGCGGTGATGCAGCGCCAGCGCCATCTCCACCCCCGCGGCACCGCCGCCCACCACCGCCAGGTCTTGTGGAGGGGGCAGCTGGTCCAACTGCTGCAGGAAATCGCCAATCGGCTTAACCCCAAGTGCGCCGGGCAGGGAGATCGGCGCGCTGCCCAGATTGAGCGAAACCAAGTCATAGCCAACCGTCGCCCCGCTGGCGCATCGAACCAAGCGGGCAGCCCGATCCAGGCCGATGACGGGGTCGATGACAACCTGGACACCCGCTGCCGCGGCCAGGGGAGCGAAGTCGATGGTCAGCGCCGTGCGCTCCACCAACCCCGCCACATGGCCTGGCAGCAGGCCCGAATAGTAAGCCATCGGCTGATCGAGAATCAGCGTCACGGCTGCTGGCAGCGGCGGACGCGCTGCCAGTGCTGCCAGCACCAACGCGTGGGTATGCCCGCCGCCAACCAGAACCACCCGCGGCTGCGGCTGGTGGCTCACGTGCGCCGGGGCCGACCGGCGCGGCGGCGGATAACGCCATCCTCCTCGTGCTCAGCGGGATCGGGGATGTAGCCCATGCGGATCATCATTGCGTCCAGATCACGTTCCAGCTGGCGGGCGATGGTCGGGTCAAGCTCGGTGCGCCAACGCTGCACATGTGGGGTCAGCGGCGGTAGCACATCAAGAACATCCAGCAGCAACGTGCGCGGGCGATCCAGCGCTAGGAAGCGCAGGCACTGATCCAGCCATGCAAACGGGTCCGCGGCCAGATCCTCAAACAACACCAGCAAGCGCGGCTGCCCCCGGCGGTCCACCCAACCGTGGGTGTGGTTGGCCCAGTCGCCGATGACCTGCGGCAGAGTGGTGGGGGTGCCTGGCTCGATCCAGTCCGGATCGGTTAACAAATCCGCTTGAACGTCGACCGTTCGGCCACTGGCTGCGGCCGCTTCCACCACCATGTCGCGTGGGTCGCGGATCAAGTGGATCACGCGTTTGACTGGGGTCAGGTCCCCCATGCCATGCCGACGATGGGCAGCCGCCTCATGGGTGGCAACAGCCCCTGCGGCCCTATCCGCAAACATGGAGTCAGACAGATCGGCCAGCAGTGTGTCGAGGCCAGAACGGTGCACTGTCAACGCATCGGGATCAGCCAAGTCAGAGGTGGCAAGGCCAAGCACACGGTCCAGTTGGCGCCGATCCGCGAGCACTGGCACGAGTGCTTCCGCCTCTGCTTGCGGCAGCGGGGTGCCCGCCAGCACCATCCCAAGGGCGGCCGTCAGCCACGACAGGCCAGAGCCCGGATAGCCCGCCACCAGCGTCAAATCATCGGCCATCGGCGGCGACTCCTTGATCGACAAGCACGGCGGCAACGGCGCGGTCAAGGTCGGCAAACCCTTGGCCCCGGCCCACCGTGCGGACGCGGACAGTGCTGGCCAGTGTCGCCAGCGCTGTCCCAAGGGTCTGCCGTCCCAACAACCCGGCTGCCAGCGTGTGATCACGCAACCCAGCCGCCAGGTGGGCAGTGGTGTCGGTCCAGGTGAGTGGGACCGTGCCGACGGGGAAATGAGGTTGAATGAGATAGACGGCATCCAGCCGCCGGGCCCTGGTTCCGGCGGATGACACCGAAAGGGCTGCGCGCGGCGGGGGACGATGACCGCGGCGATGATCGTCCTGACCGCTGCGGACGATCGCTCCCGACAGTGCAAGGGCGGCAACACTGTCTGGCCACAGTTTGATCTCGGCGGCCCCAGAGGCGACCAGTGCCGCTTCGCTCTCTGTGCGCAGGATCGTCACTTCATCGGCAATCAGGCTGCCCGTCCGGCGCACCAGAGCAGCGGCCAGCGTCGAGGCGCCAGAGCCAGCAGCCCCGCCCAGTGCAATCGTGTGGCCGTGCACCTCCACAGTGCTCCAGCGGAAGGGCAACCAGCCCCGCGCCAGGGCGGAGAGGGTCAAGATCGGCCCGCCGATCATCGCCCGGACGGCTGCGGGAGAGGCGCCAACCCGGATATCCAGGACAACCCGCCGTCCATTGGCCGCGACCAAGGCCGCAGCGACGCCTGGGACGTCGGCGCGAAATCCATCAGGCGTATGGGACACCAGTCGAGACACTGCAGTCGCCCCGGCTGGAGCAGGCGGGACTGTGTCAAGAGTGATGAAGAGGTTGGGCTCTGTTGTGTCCTCCGGCGACCACGCCGGCCACTCGGGGAGCGGCAAGTCCGATGCCACCCGCCAGCCAAACATCTGCCGATCTCTCAGTGTTTCAGGTTTGTCGGCCATGCCACCTGCCGCCATTATTGCCGCTCCGCCGTGATCGGCTGCCTGTCTTGGAGCGGAACGGTAGGAATTGCAACCTTCTGGTGCTATCCGAATGATGCAATCGCAGCAGACGCCTGAGACTGTGTGTCTTTCGCGATACACAACGCCTCGACTCACCAGTGATCAGACCGAGGCACTAGGTCCGCAAGTTTTTCGGGTATCAAGGCGCCAAAGCCATGCTTTGTCGATAGACTCAAGCGGTTGTAGCCGCGCAGGTCGATCCCGAAAGAATTAGGGTCCTGCTAGGGCGCACTGGTGCCCGGCAAGCTGCCTGTGCGATGGTCAGCGGGTGAGCGCGCTGGTCATCCTTTATCTGCTGCTGTCGGTGCTCACCGACATTATCAGTGCCACCCTCCACACCGTGCTGGAGTGGGAGGAGGCAGGCCTCTTGCGCTTACTGCGCGAGGGGTTGTCGGTGCTGTTGGCGGGTGTTGGCCTGTTGATGGTGCCACTCCCGCGGCCGGTGCTGATCGCAGCCGCTCTCTACGTGGCATTCATCGCCCTTTACACCCTGGCAGAACTGGCCGATGGCGGACCGCTGGGCTTGGTGATTGCGTCAGCGGCGAAACTTGCGATCCCGGTGGTGTTGACCCAAGCGGGGGCGATTGCGGCGGCCCATCCCCGGTTGCTGGCCCGGGTGTTTCTGGGGTTTGCCATCGCCACCAGCCTGTTTGGTTGGTGGGACATCCGCAACACCGAATTCTGGGCCGAGACTCTGGACTATGGGGATTATTTGACTGACGTGAAGGGCATCATCACTGGGTTTGAGGGCCTGTACCTGCTGCCGCACAACTTTTTCGGTTTTGAGGTCCAACGCCGGGCGGCAGGTTTGGTCGCAGCGCCGTTGGCGCAGGGTTCGATTCTGGCGCTGGCGGCATTGGTTGCTTTGGGCGTGGCGCGCAAGGGTGGCGTGGTTGGCTGGGCACTGGTCGTGCTGTTTGCGCATGGCGTCTACTTGTCTGGCACCCGTGGCGCGATGCTGATGCTGCTGATCGCCTTGCCCTTGTTCGTGCTGCTGGCGCAGCGCGGAGGCGAGCGGGTCGGTCGCAATGCCTTGATGCTGGCGGTCCTGGCTGGTCTCAGCTTTGAAACCCTGCTGGTCATCTATGGGTACACGACGGGGCTGGAGGATGGCTCCACCATCGGCCATGTCTGGGCGTTTGAGCGCAACCTCAGGGAATTGCCCGGTGTGCTGATCTTGGGCGAGGGGATGGGCAGTGCTGGCTCTGTCGCAGCCGACCTGGGTCTTGAGATCGCAGGCGGCGGCGAAGGGGCGATCTTTTCGATCATTTTCCAGCTGGGCCTGCCTGCAGGCATCGTGTTCCTCGCCTTCTACGGCTTGATGGTGCGGGAGTTGTTGCGGGAAAGCCAACGGACTGGCAACCGCCTCGCCCTCGCAGTCGCCTGTTTTGCCATTGGAGCAGCAACCAGTTTCATCATCTCCGACCATATGTTTGCCGTCTCTGGAATGGGGCCCTTTTGGCTGATTGCCGGAGCCATTCTTGGCGGCTGCCAGCCTGTCCCGCGTGCGATCGTGGCACAGGCTTGAGTGTGCGGGTTCACCATGCGACGCCCCCTTCTTCGATTGACGCCTCAGAAATTGATGGATCAAAAGCTGATCATCGGCGCCTCATCGCGACCGCGCGGCGCCAATGTACGGGATCGGCTAGCAGTGCTGCAGGAGCTAGCGCCGATCCGCGCCAAACGCCTGGTCGATCTTGGCGGCGGCGAGGGCAGTTACACTCTTGAGCTTGTTGAGGCGGCGCCAGAGGCGCAGGTTGTGCTGATCGATCTGTCTGGCAGCGCGGTGTCGGTTGCCAAGCAACGGCTTCGCGAGAAGTGCCACTCGGTTGAGTTCCTGGTCAGCGCCGGTGAGGCGCTGCCAGTTCGTGACAACGCGTTTGACGCTGGATTGTTGATCGAAGTGTTGGATCATGTGGATGATCCAGTCGCGACGGTTCAGGAGGCGGCTCGGGTGCTGGCCCCCGGTGGGGTGCTCTATGTGACTGTACCCAATCGCTGGTTTCCGTTTGAAACCCACCCGCTGCGCGTTGGCCGCGCGCTGGTCAAACCCTGGGTCTTCCCGTTCTTGCCGTGGGTTGCACCGTTGCACCGACGCATGGCGACAGCCCGCGTGTTCGGCACCCGTGATCTCGACCGCTTGGCCGCTGCGGCAGGCTTGCAGGTGCTTGGCATTCGCCCGTTAATGCCGCCGTTGGAACGGCTGCCGCGGTTGCGTCGGGTGGTCCGGTGGTTATCCCACACCCCGGTGCGCGCCTTTGGAGTTAGTCTCTGCGCGGCCCTCCAGAAGCCAGCGAGGAAGGAACCCAAGCTGACCCAGGATGGTTCGGCGTGATCGCCCTCAGACACAAGATCGGGGTCTGGCGTGCCAGTCGGGCGCTGCATCGTGCGGATTTCCGCGGTGCCATCCTGCGGGCATGGTTCTTGTGCCTCACCCAGGATCGAGTGGGCGACTATGTGGAGTTTGGGGTCTGGCGCGGGGATTCCCTGATCGCGGCCTTTCTGGCCCAGCGCGCTGTGGCGCGTTGGCTGGCTGGGCGGCCCGACGGCAGCCCGCTGGCCCCCTGGCCTGCCGGTGCGATGGATGAGTGGCGACGCTCAACCCCTCACATCATTGGCTTTGATACCTTCGCAGGCATGCCGCAGAACGCCGAAAGCAGTCTGTTTGCGGGCGGTAGCTTTGCAACCTCAGAGGCGGCCGTGCGTGCGCGGTGCGCCCGCTGGGGTTTAACAGCGCCAACCCTGCACCTGCACCCGGGCTTGTTTGCCGAGACAGCCGCTCCGGCCCTCACATCTGCCGCGCGACCAATCAGCATCTTGCACATTGATTGCGACCTGTATGCGTCCACAGTGGATGCACTCACCGCGGCCGAACCCTGGATCGGTCAGGGGACAATCGTCCTGGCGGATGACTGGAACTTGTTTGCCGCGCGCGCAGACCAGGGCGAACGCCGCGCGTTTGCTGAGGCTCAATCGCGCGCCAACCTGAACTTTGAGCCGTGGTTTGCCTACGGTATTGGCTCCCAGGCGTTTCTGGTCCACCGCGCAGGTGCAGGTGGCTAGGCGCGCTTTGCCATCCGGCTAAGGCACTGAACAATCCGACTGGTTCCCCACACCAAGATGACCACGCAGCCCACCAGCGTCGCCTCTGCGGACAGGGCAGCAAGGGCCGCAACCCCCGGCAGTGGCCAGACTGGGCGCCAGGGGCCCCGCTGACCGATCCACCCCACGGCCAAACAGCTCAGCAGGCGCACAGCCGCGATTGCGAACACACTGCCAAGCCACGCTGCAGCCAGTTGCAGGCCCAAGCTGACACCGACGACGATCGCCGTCCGTGGGATGATGGCGGCGTAAGTGTGCTCAGCCAGCCGACGGCTGCCGAATTCCTGGTACGCGATGGCCAAGCTCCACTCCGCCAGGGCAACCATTATCATCGCTCGCTCTGCCCAGCCGAGGGGTGGGCCAATCAGCAGCACGATCAGGGCCATTGCGGCTGCCAGCACCTGCGCGCTGATCGCTATCGCCGTCCGCGCGTGGGCGAGGCGTTCGGCTGACTCGCCGCGCAAGCTCGCAGCGAATAGCAGCCGGTCGAGTTGAGCGAACAGAGTGGCGGCTCCACCCAACAGCGCCAGCGGCAGCATCAGCCGAACCACTAACGCCTCCGCCCCCACCATCGACAGCGCCACCAATTGGGCGCGATCCTGCAGCGCAGCCAGGATTGCAATTGCCAGGATGCTGCTGGCCTCCTGTGCGTTGTCTGGGGTTTCGACTGTGATGAACACCGGCAGCCGCCACCAGACGGGTGCCAGCACAATGGTCTGCACAATCCATCCACCATTGATCGCACTGGCGATGATCCACCAATCCCCCTCCGGATGCCAAATCAGCGCTCCGGCCCCAGCCAGCATCACAGCCGCGCGGGCCACAAACCCAGCGATGATCAGGCGCGTCGCCCCTATCCCAATCGCGAGCGGCAGTGGCGACAGTGTACTTGCCACCAGCGCAAGCGCTGCTGTCATCAGCAATGGCTGCGCCAGTTCCAGCGTTGCGTCCAGGCTGGGCAACAGCAGGAGAAGGGGGGCAGCCAGACCAGAGGCGATCAGGCGGCTCGTCAACGCCCGGCGCCAGAGGCTGAGCCATGCGTCACCACGCGCGACGGCACGCGTCAAGAGCTGAGGATATCCCATCTCAGCCAGGAACACGGCCAGCGCGATCATGCTAACGGCGATGCCAAATGCGGCTGCGCGCTCCGTCGGCAGGGTCAGTGCGATGGCACCGATCAGCGCGGCTTGGGTTGCTTGCAGCACTGCTTGGGCGACCACGGGCCCGCCAAGCCGGACGATCATCGCCTAGACACCCAGCACCACCCGCAGGAAACGGATTGCTGTGCGCATCTGACCGGTGCGCCACGGGTTGGAGAGGCCACGGCGCAGACTCTCCTGGGCCGCGGGGAGGGCAGGCACCGGCGCTGCGAGGGCGATGGCGGTGGCACCAGCGTCGCTCCGCTCAGCAACCACCCGCAGATTGCCGGGATAGATTGGCGTGGGCGTGCGATCCATCGCCGTTATCACCAACTCAGCACGGCCAAGCACATCCTGTAACGACTGCGGCGTGAAGTAACACCGGTGTGACACGTGGATTGCGCTGAGGCCAAGCGGCGACCAGTCTCCCGTAAAGTCCGGTACTTCAATGACAAATTGCGCCTTCGGATCGGCAAGGTCGCGCAACTGCCGCAGGAACCCGACGGGATCACCCACATGCTCAAGCACGTGAAACAGGGTGACAAGGTCTGGTGGCCGACGGTCCGCGGGGAGGTCGATGAGGGCAGGCACGAAGCACACCTCCGCCGACAGGGATGCTGCAGCTGCCCGCTGCGGTCCGCCCGGCTCCACGCCGCTGCGCAGCGGCACGGAGGAGGCTAGACTTAAAAACGCACCGAACCCACAGCCAACATCCAGAAGGTGCTGAGTGCCATCTAGAAGGTCGTGTAGAGCTTCGGCCCGTTCCTGGGCGTGGCGACGCTGCATCTCTGCGGCTTGTCTGGCGCCCTTGCCCATCAACACGGGATAGCAGTGTTGATAGAACCAACCCTCCGCCTCCGGCTTCAGCGGCTGTGCCAGATGAACCAGACTACACGTGTTGCACACCGACAGGCTGACCGGCAGGAAGTAGCGGTCGCGTCGCAGCAGTTCTGTTCGGTCCGTCGATCCGCAGGCCGGGCAGGGCTGGGGCGCCAATAGGGTGCCGCTGAGGAGCCGCCAGCCGGTGGCTAGGCGCTGAGCCAGCGTCGGTGTGTGCATTGTTGGGGCGCTAGCCTCAACCATCCAATGCCTCACGGTAGAGCGTTGCGACGTGGGGGGCGACCTGCTCCCAGGTGAAGGCAGCCGCCGTTGCCGCGATCACGGCCGGGGAGGGCGGGGTGCCCGCGTGGCGCAGGATAGCTGCCGCCAAGTCAGCCGGGTCAGCCACGGTGTGATAGGCGGGCCAGCCCACGGTGTCGAGCACCGATCGGCTGCCGGGGATGTTGGACGTCAAGACCGGGCGGCCCAGCAGCAAGGCCTCGATCAGTGCCGTCGGCATTCCCTCGCGCTGGGATGGCAGCAGGATCAAGTCGGCCCCGGCCACCATTGCGGCGGCCACGGAGTCCGGCTGCCAGCCATGGAAGCGCACGCGGGTGCCAAGGGGCGCTGCCAGTGCTTGCAGCCGCACCAGATCAGGACCGCGACCGACCAAGTGTAGCACGGCATCGGCCAAGCCCGGCGCGGTGAGGGCTGCGATGGCATCCTCCAGCCGTTTGACCGGGTCGAGGCGCCCCACGATAAGCAGGGCGGGGCGTCCGTCCAACACCAGGGGGGAGATCGCGCGTCGATCTGCCAGATCGGCTGCCAGCACAGCGTTGGGCAGCACCCGGCAGGTATCAGTGGGCAGGCCGCGGTTGGCAAGATCAGCAATCCAGCCGTCGTGCAACACCCAGGTGGCGGCTGCCCGGCGCACCAACCAGCGCTCGGCTGTTGCGTCCCAGACGCGTTTGGCGCTGCGACGCAGCCAGCCGCCATCGTCGTAGTAGCAGTGGGGGGTGTAGATCACGGGACGCCGCCCAGCGCGCTGGGCAGCAACCATAGCGATGGGGGTGCGCGCACCGTGAACATGCACGATGTCGGCTCCGGCGAGGCCCGCTGCCAGGCTGGTGACACGCGCGTAGGCGCGTCCCTGCGGCACCTCCCCCTGGTCTGGGGCGACGATGGTGATGGCAATCCCGTGCTCCATCACCGCCGTCGCGAGACCGTCGATGTGGCGGGCAACGCCACTCGCAAAGGGGTGGAACTCCTTGTACACGTGGGCCACGCGGATCATCGGTGCTGCCTCAACCACGCGGCCAGGGCGCCGGTGGCACCAGCGAAGGTGGCTCGCAGCCAATCCTCGGTTGCGCGGGCGTGCGCGTCGCGGGCCGCTTGGTCCGCCCGCAAGTGCTGGAACAGCCGTACCACTGCTGCCGCATCGCTCACCCGCAGGCGAGGGGAGCCAATTTCCGCCGTTGCGGGCCGCGCCCCATCCAGGCCGACCACGGCGTGCCCAGCCATCGCGGCGTCCAGCAACGCGGTGGAGCTGAACCCAACCACGAGAAGCGGCGGCTCCGCGGCCGCGAGGCATCGGTGTGGGGGGCGGGAGATCTCCAGGTCGGCGATCCCGTGATAGACGCCCGCACGCTCCTGCGGGTGGAGCAGCACGGTGGTTGGCGCCGCACGGGCGAGTTGCTGCGCCAGAGTGATCAGGCGTGGGGCGAGGCCAGGGCCGAACACCGGCGTGTGGGTTTGGGAGACCAGTGCGATGCCCTGGGGTGGTGCTGGCTTCAAGGCGTGGCTGCGGTCCGCGCGGCTGCGGCCAAGGTCATCCAGCACCGTGGTGATCCCTGGGGCCCCCAACACCGCCCGGCTGGTCTCTCCCCACACCACCTGTACCGGCGCGCGCGGCGGCAGGAATTCCGGCGATGGCATGCCGTGTTGGATGGCAATCGCGCCCGTCCCAAGGCTGGCCCGCCCTAGCAAGTCAAAGTCGCAATGCACCAGCCGTATCTGGTCGGTCGGCAGGGTGCGAGCGAGGGCGGAGCGCCATAACTGATCGCGCCACATCACCGCACGCACCAGCGAAGTTGCAATCTTTGGATGACGGCCGACGATCCGCCGTGGACGCAAGGCGCTCAGCGCGGGACGCAGCGGCCACCCACCCTGTCGTCCCAACCGGGGATGCAGCAGCCAGGCGGTTGAGCGACCTGCCTGCCGCACTGCAGCTTCAGCCCGCTGAAGAGTGCCAAGTCCGGATGGCCCGGCGAGCGAAGCGACCAGTACCACTGCCTCGCGAGCGGGCCGCGGCCTCGGCCCCGGTTGCAGCAGCCACAGCAAGTCACGCACCAATGCGGCCCAGCCGCGCAGCGCCTGGACGGGTTTGGAGCGCCAGCCCTGCGCGGTCAGGGCGCTGTAGATGATCTCATGGCGGGCTGCCGCCACCTCCTCACCGAATGCGTCCGCAAGCTCTTGCGTCAAGGCTGCGATGGCATCGGACATCACCACCGCTCCCGCGCGCGGAGCCACAACAGCAGGGCGATGGGCAGCCAGAGGACGGGATTGCTCGGCATCGCGGCAAGCTGGCGTCGCAGCCGGGATAGGTCCAGCCAGTCGGCTGCGCCAGCGGGTGGGTCGTCCAACAGGTCCTGGATCGCTAGCGCGCCGATGGTGAATTGCTCCGCCTGTCCTAACCCGGCGCGCTTCTGCCATCCAATACGATCCATCGGCAACCGGTCGGCAAAGGCCATGCGGAGCGGGACCTTACCACCCCGCGCATCCAGCAGGTGCGCCGGGTCGAGGCGGAGGGCGGCTTCCACCACGCGATAGTCTAGGAAGGGGGAGCGGACCTCCACACCAAACGCCATGCCGGACCGATCCCCATAGCGCAGGATGGCGGGCAGACCCGTGCGGATCACATCCGTCGACAGCCGCGCGCCCAAATCCTGGCTGCGGTCGCGGCAGTAATCCTCCAGCCGGTCCTGGTGGCGGTGCCAGACATCACGGGCAATGCAGGCGGCGCTGGGGTGGGAGCGGCGCAGCACTTGGCCTGCAACGCGCGGTCCCAGCCGCCAGGCAAGCGCGGCCGCCAAATTCTTTGGGCTTGTGTGTTTGCCGCGCAGCAATGCCCACGGTGTCCTGACATTGCCCCGGCCGAGGGCGGCAAGGGCCGTCAGCGGGGCATAGCGGCGGGTATAGCCAGCGAACAACTCGTCCGACCCCTCCCCCGTGAGGGCGACCTTAACCCCTTCATCTGCGAGGGCGCGGGCGATGCGGTAGAGCCCAACCAGGGACGGGGTGGTGAATGGCTCCTCCTGCGCGTCCATCAACCCATCAAGGTCGGCGCGATCCGGCACGGGCGTGACCGTCAGGCGGGCAAGGTCCAGGCGGTAGCGCTCTGCCACGGCGGTTGCGCCAGCCGACTCATCAGCCAGATGGTCAGGGCCATAGCCATAGACCAAGGCACCACGGAAGTGCTGGCGCTGATCGCCCAGCACCTCGGCCGCCGAGGCTGCGACGATGGCCGAATCGAGGCCGCCGGACAGCAGAAGCCGGGTTGGCGCATCGGCGCGCAGGCGCAGGCGGGTCGCCTCCACAATCAGGGCAGCTAGGTCAGGCGAGGGTGCCTGGGTGCGCTCGGCCGGGTCTGGCCACTGGTGCCAGCGATGACGCTGGACGCGGCCCTCCCGGTGGTAGACCCAGGCCTCACCTGGTGGCAGCGCGATCACGCCCTCGGCAAACCCAGGGCCGCCATCGTCTGACAATCCAAGGGCGAGGAAGTCAAACACCGCCTCAGAGCGCACCGCCCAGGGCTGGCCCGCAGCCGCCAGAGTGGCGCGGACGGTGCTGGCCGCCGCCAGGGTCTGCCCATCATCCAACAGATACAGCGGCTTCACGCCCAACCGGTCCCGGCTGAGGATCAGGCGACCAGTTGGCTGATCCCACAGGGCGATCGCCCACATTCCGTTAAAGCGTTGAAATGCCTCCAGCCCCCAGCGTGCCCATGCGGCGAGAATCACCTCGGTATCGCTGCGGGTGCGGAAACGATAGCCGCAGTCAGCCAATTCAGCTGCGAGTTCAATGAAATTGTAGATCGCGCCGTTGAAAATCAGCGCCGACCCAGTCGATGGCTCGATCATCGGCTGTAGCCCAGCCGTGGTCGGGTCAAAAATCGCGAGGCGCTGATGGCCCAGGATCAACTGGCCGTCGGCGAGAGACACAATGCCGCTGCCATCAGGACCACGGCGCGTTAGCAGGCCCAAGGCTGACTGCAGCCGGGACGGGTGGATTGGCCCGAATCGTGAGTTGAGAAGAGCGATTCCGCACATGCCGGACCAACCCGTCCCATCCTAGCGTGGCGCTTACAATCGGCGGTGCTGGGTCCAGCATGCAAGACAGTAATTGCGCGCTCAGAGAACTATGGTAGCGTCCGCCACATCGCTCTGCGTGAGCAGTGCCTATCCAATTCACCGATCACAATCGCAGTGTCCACGGTGCCTATGCCTTTTGAACATCTGGACACTCCCCAATGCCCCCGCATTTTGGTGGTGATTGGCACGCGACCTGAAGCGATCAAGCTGGCTCCAGTGATCCACGCGCTGCAGGCCAACGGGACGCTTGACGTTCGCGTGTGGTTGACCGGGCAACATCGTGAATTGCTAGAACACGGCCTGGCCGCCTTCGACCTTCAAGCTGATGCCAATCTGGATGTGATGTGCGAAGGGCAAGATTTGTCGGAGTTGACATCCCGCATCCTGGCAGGTCTTGCCCGCGCGATTCAGGAGGTGCAGCCCGCGTGGCTGGTGGTGCAGGGCGACACCACCACGGCGATGGCCGCGGCGCTGGCTGGCTTTCAATGCCGGGTGCCGGTGGCCCATGTGGAGGCTGGATTGCGCAGTGGCGCCGTCGATCTGCCCTGGCCGGAGGAGATGAACCGCCGCCTGATCAGCACGCTGGCAAGCCTGCATTTCCCACCGACCAAGCTGGCGGAGCAAAACCTGCTGAAGGAGGGGGTGGAGCCAGCGACGATTGTGCGCACCGGCAACACTGTGATTGACGCGCTGGACCTCGCCTGCCGCCGCCTGGATGCCGACCCCGCCGCTGCCGATGACGTCCATGCGTTGCTGGAGGCAGCAGCCGGGCGGCATCTGGTGGTGGTCACCGTGCATCGCCGCGAGACCCTGGGGCTGCGATTGGCGGGCATTGGACGCGCGATTTTGAGCCTCGCGGAGCGGTCGGACACCATGGTGGTGTTTCCAGCCCACCTGCACCCGAAAGTGCGTGCGCTCGCGGCGGATCTCAGTGGGCGCGCACCGGGGCTGAACGTCGTGGCACCTCTGGCCTATCTGCCCTTTGTCGCCCTGATGCGCCGCGCCAGCCTGATCCTGACTGACTCCGGCGGCATTCAAGAAGAGGCGACCGCCCTTGGGATTCCGACGCTGGTGCTGCGGGATCGGACCGAGCGACCAGAAGCCATTGCTGGCGGGACCGCGCGTCTGGTTGGCACCGATGGCGATGCGATCCTGAAGGCTAGCAATCATTTGTTGGACGATGCGGCAGCGCGTATCTTGATGGCCCACCCCGACAGCGCCTTCGGCGATGGCCGCGCGTCGGAGCGGATTGTCGAGGCCTTGGTGACGCGCATCGCTGCCGGTGCGGCGTTCCAGCCCCTCGGAGGCTGAGATGAGCGCCAATGGCGTGGTGTTCCGTCCCCTGGTGCTGTTGATCATCCTGGTGCCCTGGCCGCTGGCAAGCGACCGTCCCCTGGGATGGGCCGTGCTGGGGCTGGTGGTGGCGGTGCTGCTGGGCGTGTGGTCGTTGCTGGCAGCTGTCGGCACTCCGCGCACTGGGCTTGCCATGCGCCCCCTTCTATTTGTTGTGGTGCCAATGCTGGCAGCCTTGGCTTGGGCGGCAGCGCAGCTGTCGGGCCTGACGTCAACGGCTTGGGCGTCCCCGCTGTGGGTGGAGGCGCAGGCCGTATTGGGTGGCGAGACCGGGGCGGCAATTTCGGTCGACCCTGACCTCGGCTGGTTGGCACTGATGCGCAGCGTGACCTATGCGGCGGTGTTCTTTCTGGCCGTTCAGCTGTGCCGTCGTGGTCACCGGGCTGAGGCTGGAGTGCGGGCCGTGGCGCTGACGGCGACGGCTGCGGCGCTGTGGGGTCTAGGGGTCTATGCGACTGGCAACAGCACGGTGCTGTGGTACGACAAATGGGCCTATCAGCAGGATTTGACTGGGCCGTTCGTCAACCGCAATGCCTTTGGCGCGTATCTTGGCTTGGGGCTGCTGGCATGCTTGGCTGTGATGCTTGATCGGCTGTCAGCCCTGCCGATGCGCCGCGGGCGGGCGCGAGAGGCTGCTGAGCGGGTGTTGCTGGAGGCGCTGCCGTGGTTGTTGCCGATTGCCGTGCTGGCAACGGCGCTTCTGTTGACTCACTCCCGCGGGGCGTTCCTGGCCACCAGTCTGGCGGCGGCTGTGATGTTGGTGGTGGCGATGGGCAGTGGATTGTTGGGCCGCTGGATCGGTGGCCTTGTCATCCTGCTAATCTTCGTCGGTGCGGGTGGTCTGCTGGTCTCTGCGGGTGACGTGACCCTCACCCGCTTGATTGAGCAGGCGGAGTTGGAAGGGGACCGCGGCAACCTGTTCCGGTTGACGCTGAATGCCATTGCAGCAGCCCCGTGGCTGGGCTGGGGCCATGGCAGCTTTGCGTCGGCATTCTTGATCTATCGTGACTTGGGTCTGCCTCGACCAGTGTTCTACGACTTTGCCCACAGCATGCCGCTCGAGATGCTGATGGATCTTGGCATCCCGGCTGCGGCCATGATGATGCTCTCTCTCCTGTCGGCTGGGGTGATCTGCGCCATCGGTGTGGTCCGGCGGCAGCGACGCCAGCATTTGCCTCTGTTAGGGCTGGGGGTGTTGCTGCTGATCAGCCTGCACGCTGCCGTGGACTTCCCGGCCCAGAACCCAGCCGTTGCGATTACGTTCGCGTTTCTGCTGGGGCTCGGCGTCGCCCAAAGCTTCTCCAGTCAGCGCCAGCTGGAGGAGGACGCCCCGATCAGCGCAGTTGGTGAACCCGGCGAAACGCCGCCCGATCCGCCTCGGTGATCGCCAACATCGCAGCGCCGATGGGTTCCGGATGCCGATTGCCGAGCGCAAGCGTCTCAGCAGGGTAGAGCACCCAGCTCTGGCGGATGGAGTGGTGGACCAACCCTGTGAACTCCCCATCGCTGGCATCCAGCACCGCCAGCGCAAGACCCAGACGCGTGATCATCAACTCCGGCACCACTGGCCCGGTGAGGAACGACAGGCGCAGCGCGGCGCGCACGGCCGCGGCCGGCTGGTCAAGCCGGTAGCGGAGCCAGGCCAGCCGCGCCCACAAGCTGGGGTTAACAGGCGCACGGCGCAGCGTTGCCTCAGTCAGGGTGACCAGCGCCTCCAGCTCGACCACCGATGGATCGCGCGGCAGCAACGCCATTCGTAAGCGCCCTTGGTCGCTGGCAAGGCTGGCGGAGTCGTGGGCGCTGCGCGCGGCCTCAAGGGCCGCAATCGCTTGGGTCAGGTCAACCGCCGATGGACGCTCCCCCGCTGCGAGCGACCAGAGGATTGGGCGCGCCTCCAACGCGTGGTAGGCGGAGATGGCACGGGGCGCTGCCAAGGCGGCCAGACCGATGGCCAGTGCGCCGAACAGCCCAATCCAGATCGGCCCAGGGCGGTCAGCGGCCATAATAGTCGGCGTAGCGGCTATAGTATTGACCATAATCGCCATAACCATAGCGGGCATGCTTGCGCATGTTCACCTGGCTCAAGACGACGCCGGTCAATGGTGCCTTGGCGGCACGCAGCAGCTTGACACCATTGCGCACGGCATCGCGCGGCGTGGCATTCCACTTCACCACATAGATCATCTGATCGGCTAGGGCACCCAGCAGCCGCGCATCGCTGACGGCCAGCACGGGGGGTGAATCGATGATCACCCGATCCCACTGAGTGCCAAGATTGGTCAGCAGGTCGGCGAAGCTGGTGCCGAACAAGCGGTCCTCCACGTGGTCGGCCCGGCCAGCGGGCAGCACGTCCACATTGCACAAGGCGTCGCGCTCCAGCACCTCGTCCAGCGTTGCTTCTTGACGCAGCAACTGGGCAAGGCCCCGCTCCCCTGGAAAGCCGAGGGCTTGATGCAAGCGAGGGCGGTGCAGGTCGGCATCGATCAGCAGCACGCGCTCGCCCGCGCGGGCGAACATCCGCGCCAAGCTGAGCGAAATGAAGGTCTTGCCCTCCTGCGGCAGGGAGGAGGTAACCACCACGGTGCGTGCACCTGCCGCCGACCCCACGGCTGCGTCCGGGCGGGCGACATCGGGCAGTGCCAACGCCGTGCGTAAGGTGCGAAACGCATTGGCGACGGGGGAGCGCGCGTCGGGAAACACGGAATCCTCAGCCGTCTTCCCACGCCGCCGCCGCCCGCGCGGCACCATCGCCAAGGTGGGCAGGCCGGTCAGAGTTTCGGCTTCGTCGGCTGAACGGACGGCGTTGTCCAGCCGGTCCAGCAAGAACACCAACCCGATGCCGACCGACCCAGCCACTGCCAACGCCATCAGCAAGATCAACCGGGTGCGCGGGGCCGAGGGGCCACTGGGGATTTCAGCCGGTGAGACCACCCGCGCATTGGCACGCTGGATGCGTTCTTGCTCAGCCTCGCGTTTGAAGCGGGCCAGGAACGCCTCATACAGGCTGCGGTTGGCGTCGGCGTCGCGCTCCAACTCGCGCAGGCGGATTTCCGCACTGGCATCGACGTTGGTTTGCTGGCGCAGGGATGCCAGTTCTTGTTCCAGCGCCCGCACGCCTGTGGCTGCGATGTCGACTTCGCCTTGGACGGAGCTCGCGATTTTCGCAATTTCACCCGCAATGGTGGCGCGCAGCGACTCCAGCTCGTTGCGCAGGCCAACCAAGCGGGGATGGCGATCCCCCAGCACTCGGGTCTGCTCGCTGACATCCCGTTGCAACTGCGCTTCGGTTTCGCGCAAACGCTGGATCAACCCGCTCTGCAACACATCCGACGCGGTATCGACGCCACGTGGATTGCGCTGCAACGCCCGGATTTGCCCCAGCCGGGCGGATTTCTGCGCAAGATCGGCCCGCGCCAGCACAAGCCGGGAGTTGATTTCCGTCAGTTGCTGATCGCTGACGGTGCCGCCGCGGTCTGAGCGCCGCCGCAAACCACGCTCCGCCCGATAGGTCTCGGCGGCGGCTTCGGCAATGTTGACATCCCGGCGCAAGGATTCCAGCCGCTCAGACAGCCAAGCCGTTACCCGCCGTGCGTCGTCGAAACTCGCCTCCAACCGGTCAAGCAGATACAGCTCGGTCAAGGTGTTGACGATGCGCGCAGCCTTTTCCCGATCCGAGGAGGTGAACTGAACGATCACGATGTGGGTGCGCCGCTGCGCACGCACCTGCAACCGGCTGCGCACGGAGTTCATGATCCGCGCCTCGTCCATGCGCGCGCGGGCGTCAGCGCCCAGACTGTCCAGATCGCGCTGGCCCTTCAGTTCCTCCGGCAGCCAGTAGGTCAGGCTGAGCATCGGACGGACTTGATCCAGCAGAGTTGGCTCGCGCAGCCGGACGTTAAACTCCGGATCGCGATCCAACTGCAGGCGGGCCACCAGCCTCCGGATCAAAAGACTGGATGAGAGCAACTCGGCTTCGGTCTGGATGGCTTGTTCTGAGAGGCGGATGCGGGTGGTGCCCGGCCGCTCGCCCAGCGAATCGGTCGCCTCGGGGGCCTCGATCAACACTTCTGCTTCAGCGGTGAACAGCGGCGGCGTCAGCGCCAGATAGGCCACCACTGGCGCCAGCAACAGCACCAAAACCGCTGCGATCAGCCATTTGCCGCGCCAGACGACGCGCCAGCCCCATCGGAACAGGTGGGCAAAATCACGCTGGCGCGGATCGTTGGCCGCAAGGCTCATCACCACTCTCCGCGCCGCGTCGCGCTACATCTGGAAGCCAAGACGCAGCAGGAACACCGTCTGCTTGTAGTCGTTGTCAACCAGTTCAGAGGCGCGGGCTTGGTATCCAAGCTCTGCCCCCCAGTAGGTTTCCGGAGTCATGGCATAGATCATCCGTCCGCGCGCCTCGTAGGTCCAGGCGGTCCGATTGATGCCCTCAAACTTGTCGTGGTTGGCGGACAGAAAGCCGGTCAGCAGAATGTTGCGGGCATATTCGTGACGCACCAGCAGCGACGTGGAGGTGCGCACGCGCGCCGAAACATTGGCGCTGGTTGTTTCCACAATGCTGCGCTCAATGGACGGCACCACCAGCGTCAAACGCGACGGTGACCAGTTGAGCTGAGCACGCACCGATGGGCCGGAGGGATCGCTCAACCGCGGATCGCGGTAATCCTGTTGCAGCCAGCCGACCAGGAAATCACCGCGCAGCAGGTTGGTGATCTCAACACCAACGCCGCCTTCCAGCCGCCACCCGGTGCTGTCCCGTTCAAAGCCGTTCTGGTCGCGGGCGTTGTCGTAGGTCCGCCGGTTGACACTGGCCTGCAGCACGGCGGCATAGCTGGGAATGAACTCGTAGCTGCCGCGCACAAAGCCGCTCATCTCCCAGCGGTCGCGATCATTGGTGATAATCGAGCGCCCATTGCTGGCCGAGACGTTTTCAAAGGTGCGGCGATCCAACTGGCTGCCGACCTGGAAGGTGAAGTCGCCCTCGCGGATGCGGCCACCCAGTTCCGTGGTGAAGCCTTGGGTTGGCGTTGGCTTGCGACCGCGGGCGTCATCCTCGCTGCCGCGATCTTCATGGCGGCTGAACATGTTGAACCGCGCCGTCAGTGAGGCATCGTCGGTCAAGTCATAGCGACCCGTCGCCTCCGCCAAGCCGTCGATGCGCGCATCATCGGAATAGCGCCAGGGGTAGATCGCCTCCAGCTGACCAAGGATCGTCAAGGCGTGCTGCGGCAGGCGGGAGCGCAGTTGCACCTCTGGCCGCAGAACATTGAGCACAGTGGCGCGCTCATTGCGGTCGGTGGCGAAAAAGTTGGTGTTATAGGCGGTGTCCAACTCGATCTTTGGGAACAGCAAGAAGTCCCCCAGCTCGATCCCAACGGGGCGGAAGGATGGCGCCAACCGCTCCGGATCTTGCCGACCACGCGGATCGCTGGTCGGGTTCACCTCGCGTTGAAGCTGTGCTGGCTCGTTTTGCCGGGGGCCGGGCGAGGTTTGGGTTTGCGGACGGTTTTGCGGTGTCTGCGCGAGGGCGGAGGTATGGAGCACGCCGACTGCAATCATCGATGACGCAAGACAGTTCCAGTACCGCCAATGGGTTCGGTGCGTGTGCTCTTCCATGGTGTAGCCATCATTCCGCCAATACCTGCTCGCGTCCTCTTAACAGGGTTGATTTTGGGCGGCAAGCAACACCTCCCGCATTGAGCGCGATCTAGTCGAAAACAGTGTCCAAAAACCGGATGGTCGGCCCCTCAATCGCCAAAACTGTGAGCCGTCCGCTCGCATAGGCTCCGGTATCGATGCCGATGCGATTATCACGCACATCGGGTTGAAGGGTGACGGTGTGACCATGAACCACCCTGCGACCATGCCAGCGTGTTGAGGACAGAAACGGCTCTCGAATCCACAGCAGGTCATCGCGGCTTTGCTGATCCATAGCGACACCGGGCCGCACCCCGGCATGGACGAAGGCATAGTCGCCCAAGGTCACCATTGTCTCCAGGCTGGACAGAAAGGCCCGGTGCCGGTCAGGCAGGGCTGTGTCCAGTTGATCGCGCCACTGCCGCCGCCGGGTTGGGTTCGGCTGCCCGTGGGCAGGCACGCCATAGCTGATCAGAGTTTCGATGCCGCCAAAGTCCAACCAGGCGGCTGTGGCTTCGGGGTCGTCGAGGAAATCCAGCAGTGCCTGCTCGTGATTGCCCAGCAGGTACCGACGGGTGACCCCGTCCAGCAGCGGGTCGGGCTCGGACAGGCAGTCCAGCACGCCGCGGCTGTCCGGTCCGCGGTCAATATAATCACCCAGGAACACCACCACCGCAGACTGGCCCGCGGCATCGGCGCGGATCGCTTCGCGCGCCCGGTCCAACAGCCGACGCTCGCCATGAATATCGCCAATGGCATAGACGCAGCAGCCGTCTGGCCCGGAGGCGACGGGAGGTGTGGATCCAAACAAGGCGCGCAGGCGCGACAGCATCATCGATCCCTGGATGTGGAGCCCGGTCGACAAGACCAGAGCCATGGAGGGCGGGTCCAGTGGATTCCGCACTTGGCGCGCGCGCAGACCTTGGTCAGTCTCAAGCCATGACGACGCCTTGGCACGCATTGGATGGCGCCGCCGTGCTGGCCCGCTTGGTTAGCGGGCCGCAGGGCCTGTCTGGCAACGAGGCGGAGGATCGGCTGCTTCGTCACGGCGCCAACCTGCTGCCCAAACCGCCGCCGGTTCCAATCTGGCGGATCGCGCTGCGGCAATTGAACAATCCGCTGGTCTGGTTGCTGGCGCTCGCGGCGGCGGTGTCGCTGGCGGTTGGCGATGCCGACGATGCCGTGTTCATCCTGTTGGTCATTGGCGTCAACGCCGTGATCGGAGCCATCCAGGAGGTGCGCGCCCAGCGCTCCGCCGCTGCGCTGGATCATCTGGTGGCCCCAATCGTCGCGGTGGTGCGCGACGGTATTGCAGCCGAGCGTCCCGCTGCCGACTTGGTGCCGGGGGACATCGTGCGGCTGGAGGCAGGCATGATGGTGCCGGCTGATCTTCGCCTGCTGGAGGTGGAAGGCCTGGCGGTGGAGGAGTCCGCTCTCACCGGGGAAAGCCTGCCGGTGGAGAAGGACCCAGCGCCGCAGCCAGTCGAAACTCCGCTGGCCGAGCGGCGGGCCCTGGTGCTCGCAGGGTCCGTGGTGGTGCGCGGGCGGGCATCCGGTGTGGTGGTGGCCACGGCTGCTCAGACGGAGGTTGGTCGCCTCGCCAGTGCCTTGGCGGAACGTGCGCCCACCCCCGCCCCACTGGTGGTGATGCTGGAGGCTCTGACCCGCCGCATCGCGTGGGCGGCACTGGCGCTGCTGCCGGTGACGGGGCTGTTGCTGGCGTTGAACGGTCAGCCGCTGCTGACCCTGTTCTTCACCTGCGTCGCCCTGGCCGTGGCGGCAATTCCCGAGGGCTTGCCGATTGCCATCACCATTGTGCTGGCAGTGGCAGCCCGGCGCATGGCGGAGCGGCAGGTGATCGCCCGCGATTTGCCAACTGTGGAAGGGCTGGGCTCCTGCACCATGTTGGTCACGGACAAAACCGGCACCCTGACCGTCAACCGGCTGACCGTCGTCTCGCTCTGGCGGCATCCTGAGGCGATGCTCCCGCCCGACAGCGCAGCTGCGGCCTGCTGCGATGCAACCTTGGCGGATGATGGCACGGCAACGGGCGATCCCGTCGATGTGGCGATCCTGCGCGCAGCCCACAGCGTGATTGAGGGCAAACGGATTGCGTCGATTCCCTATGCCCCGCATCTGCGCTTTGCCGCCGTCGCCCTCGCGCAGTCGCAGGAGGCAGACCTGCCACCCCTGGTGGTGGTGAAAGGGGCGCTGGAAACCGTCGCCCGGTTCTGCGACGGCGACCATGCCGTGTGGGAGGAGGAGGCGACGGCGATGGCAGCCTGTGGCCAGCGGGTGATTGCAGTTGCCGCTGGTCCCGGCTGGCTGGAGGGGGAGAGAGTGCGCGCCCAGCTTCGCCCCCTCGGCTTGATCGGCATTGAAGACCCCTTGCGCGCCGATGCCGCTGAGACCGTGGCGGCGATACAGCATCTCGGCGTTGATGTGGTGATGGCAACCGGCGACCACCCTGCCACCGCCCTTGCGATTGCGCGCGAGGCAGGCATTGCCGAGCGTCCTGACCAAGTGATGACCGGTACCGCCCTTGCTCGCCTCACCCAGGCCGAGATGACCACGGCGTTGGCGGATATCCGCGTCTTTGCACGGGTGGAGCCCTTGCAAAAGCTACAGGTGGTGGAGGCGTTGCAGGCAGCCGGCCATCGGGTCGCCGTGACGGGGGACGGCGCCAATGACGCGCCTGCGCTGGAGGCAGCGGACATCGGCGTCGCGATGGGGCGCAGCGGCACCGATGTGGCGCGCAACGCAGCTGACTTGATCCTGGCCGATGATCGCCTCGCCTCGCTGCCCGCCGGTATTCGCGAGGGGCGCACGGCCTTCGCCAATCTGCGCAAGGTGGTGCTGTTTCTGCTGGCAGTCGGACTGTCGGAGATTGTGTTGTTTCTCGGCTGCTTGCTGGTTGGGCTGCCCGCCCCGCTGCTGGCCGTGCAACTGTTATGGCTGAACCTTGCCACCAACGCCGTGCAGCATTTGGCCCTGGCGTTGGACCCGGCCAACCCACGCGATGACCGCAACCGCCCGCGCCATCCCGGAGAGCCGATCCTGGATCGCGCGCTGATTGGTCGGATTCTCGTGATGGGTGCAGCCATTGCGCTCAGCACTGGGGTGATGGTGGCGTATTGGCGCCTGTCGGGCGTGAGTGATGACACGCTGCGCAGTCTGGTGCTGACCCAGATGGTGCTGGCGCAGAATCTGCTTGTGCCGTCCTGTCGCTCCGATCGGCGGCTGACAGCGCTGTCGCTGGCGGGCAATCCCTTCATCCTGCTGGCAATCGCAGCCTCCCTTGGCCTGCACGGCGCAGCGATGGTGGTGCCCGGCTTGTCGACTGTGCTGGGCCTGACACCCCCACCCCTGGCGGAGGTGCCATGGATGGTGCTGGCCGCAGCCGCGGCTGTGGTGCCGGGGGAGGTGGCGAAGCTGATCACCCGGCGCACATCGAAGGCCCAATAGAAACGTGTACCGCAGCGGCCCAGAGAAGCAGCGGCCAGAGAAGCAACGGCCCAGAGAAAGAGAAGCAACGGCCCAGAGAAAAGGGGCGCCGCAGCGCCCCGTTCCCGGTCTGTCACAGCCGTGATCGAATCACTTCGGCGCGATCACCATAATCAGCTGGCGGCCTTCCATGCGTGGCATGGATTCAACCTTACCCAGTTCCTCCAGATCATCCCGTACCCGGATCAACACCTGCATGCCAAGATCTTGGTGCGCAAGCTCACGACCACGGAAGCGCAAGGTCACTTTCACCTTATCGCCTTCCTCAAGGAAGCGCTTCATCGACTTCATCTTGGTTTCGTAGTCGTGGTCATCGATGGTCGGACGGAATTTGACTTCCTTTATTTCGATGACCTTTTGCTTCTTACGCGCCTCGTTGCGCTTTTTCTGTTCTTCGTATTTGAACTTGCCGAAGTCCAGGATCTTGCACACCGGCGGTAACGCGGCAGCCGACACTTCGACCAGATCGAGACCAGCTTCAGCGGCGCGGGCCAATGCCTCGCGGATCGGGACAACACCGATCATTTCGCCGTTCGCATCGATCAGACGCACGGTCAGGCTGTGGATCTCGTGGTTGACGCGTGGCCCATCACGGGCGGGCGCCATATCGAACGGGGGCCTGGCTATGGAACGCTCCTGTCGTTGTGGTCGGATTGGTCCGACCGGTCCCGACAGGATAGACAACGCGCGCGACGTTGCAAGCGTGGGGTGTCTCGCCTGTGGTTTTGGGGCTCAGACTCGCCAAACCAGTGCCCGCGCCAGGGCAATCCACCGGTCAACTGCGGGCTGGGACCGGTCGATTGGCATAACAATAGGCGCATCCGTGCGGGCAGGTGTCATAACGACCGATGTCGCGTGCTGCTGCACACAGACAGCCCGGTCGATTGCCGCGGGTGGGTGCCGTTACCCCCAGTCGCTCCGCATCAATGCAGCGCGCTGGGGCAACGTGCGCGGCGACCTCCTTGGTGTGATGCTGGGGCTGGCTGCACAGACTGAGGCGCATGCCGTGCCGGGCGGCCTCGCTGGCGAGGTCAAGCACCAGATCGCTCACCTCTGCGGGCGAGGGCTCGCGCCACACCACACCGCGACGGGCAAGGCCAATGCGGGTGCGGCGATAGGGGTGCAGGATCGACACCACCACTTCATCCGTGGCGCCTGCGAGCGCGCGGGCGAGGCCAGCGAAGCGCTGGCGATGGTCGATCCCCTCAGCCCACAGGATTGGATCATAGCGCCACACCATCGCCCGTGGCCCCAGGGCTTGGGCAAACTCGCGAAAGGCGGCTACTTGCGCCTCGGCCTGCGGGACGGCGCGGTCCAACGCCCGGTCATAGTCGAGGATCGTCATCTGGATCACGACAGGGGCGGCCAAGCGCCTCAACAGCGGCGCCAGCGGACGAGGGTTGCGCGTCCAGAATACCCACCCCGAAACCGCCGCAGGGGAGAGATCAACCACGCTGGCAGGTCCGCCATAGGGATTGGGCACCGCCACTGTGCCTTTTTCCAGGCAATCCGCCAGCCATGCCGTGTGGAAGGCTGGGATGTCGGTGCGATAACTGGCGGAGATGATCATGGCTAACCTGACTAGAACACTCGGATAAACCCTGACGCCGCACGCGGATAACAGACATTGCAACCGCGCGCGTGCCGACCCACATTACGCGACGGGACGCGAGGTCCGCGTCCCACCCAGGCCGGAGTGCGCGACCCGCACTCCACCCCAAGATGGGGACGCCCCCAAGCGCTGCCGTGCCACCCGGTTCTTGCCGGATTGCCAGACGGGCTTCAGGGCGTCTGCTAACAGAGGATGTAACCACATGGGCAAGGTAATCGGTATCGACCTCGGCACTACCAATTCGTGCGTCGCGGTGATGGACGGCAAATCCGCGAAGGTGATCGAGAACACCGAGGGTGCGCGCACCACGCCATCGATGGTCGCCTTCGCTGAGAATGGCGAGCGTCTGGTGGGCCAAGCCGCCAAGCGTCAGGCCGTCACCAACCCGGAAAACACCTTCTTTGCCGTAAAGCGCTTGATTGGTCGTCGCTTCGACGATGCGCTGGTGAAGAAGGAGAAGGACCTCGTCCCCTACAAGATCATCGGCGGCGAGAACGGCGATGCCTGGGTGGACAGCCGCGGCAAGAAGTACGCGCCGTCCCAGATCAGCGCATTCATCCTGCAGAAGATGAAGGAAACCGCTGAGGCGTTCCTGGGCGAGACGGTGGATCAAGCCGTGATCACCGTGCCCGCCTATTTCAACGACGCCCAGCGCCAAGCCACCAAGGATGCCGGCAAGATCGCTGGCCTTGAGGTGCTGCGCATCATCAACGAGCCGACGGCTGCCGCCCTTGCCTATGGCATGGAGAAGAAGGGCTCGGGCCTGATTGCCGTGTACGATTTGGGTGGCGGTACCTTCGACGTCTCCGTGCTGGAAATCGGCGACGGCGTGTTCGAAGTGAAGTCCACCAACGGTGACACGTTCCTGGGCGGCGAAGACTTCGACAAGCGCATCATCGACTATCTGGCCGACGAATTCAAAAAGGACACCGGCATCGACCTGCGCGGCGACAAGCTGGCCCTGCAGCGCCTGAAGGAAGCTGGTGAAAAGGCGAAGATTGAACTGTCGTCCTCGGCCCAGACGGAAGTGAACCTGCCGTTCATCACTGCCGACGCCTCAGGCCCGAAGCATCTGGCGATCAAGTTGACCCGCGCGAAGCTGGAGCAGCTGGTCGATGACCTGATCGAACGGACGCTGGATCCCTGCCGCCAAGCGCTGCGCGATGCCGGTGTGACCGCTGGCGAGATTCAGGAAGTGATCCTGGTCGGCGGCATGACCCGCATGCCCAAGGTCATTGAAACTGTGAAGACCTTCTTCGGGAAGGAGCCGCACCGTGGCGTTAATCCCGATGAAGTGGTGGCAGTGGGTGCCGCCATTCAGGCCGGTGTGCTGAAGGGCGAGGTGAAGGACGTCCTGCTGCTGGACGTGACCCCGCTGTCGCTTGGCATCGAGACCTTGGGCGGCGTGTTCACCCGGTTGATTGAGCGAAACACCACCATCCCCACCCGCAAGAGCCAGGTGTTCTCCACTGCGGAGGACAACCAGACGGCCGTGACCATCCGCGTGTTCCAGGGCGAACGCGAGATGGCGGCGGACAACAAGATGCTGGGTCAGTTCGATCTGATGGGCATTCCGCCCGCACCGCGCGGTGTGCCGCAGATTGAAGTGACCTTCGACATCGACGCCAACGGCATCGTGAATGTCTCCGCGAAGGACAAGGCGACTGGCAAGGAGCAACAGATTCGCATCCAAGCCTCGGGCGGCCTGTCAGATGCCGACATCGACCGGATGGTGAAGGATGCCGAAGCCAACGCTGCCGCCGACAAGGCCAAGCGCGAAATGGTGGAAGCCAAGAATCAGGCCGACAGCCTGATCAACTCCACCGAGAAGAGCCTGAAGGAGCATGGCGATAAGGTTGATGCTGGCACCCGGGGCGAGATCGAAAGCGCCATCACGGCCCTGAAGGGTGTGGTGGACGGCACCGATGCAGCCGCGATCAAGGCCAAGACCGAAGCGCTGGCCCAAGCGTCGATGAAGTTGGGTGAAGCGATCTACAAGGCGCAGGCCGGTGCCGAGGCTGGCCCGGGCCCAGGTCCGGGGGCTGGTGCAGGCCCCGGTGCCGGTCAGGCAGCGGGCGGCGAGAAGGTCGTCGATGCCGACTTTGAAGAAGTGGACGACAAGAAAAAGAAGTCTGCCTGATCCAACCGCGGTCGGGAGACCCGACCGACTCTGGCCGATCCCCGCCCGTCGCCACGGGCGGGGGCTTCCCGGTTGAAGGGTGACGTCCGCCATGTCTAAGCGCGACTATTATGATGTGCTGGGGGTTGCCAAGGGCGCCTCGGCTGATGATCTGAAGCGGGCCTATCGCAAGCTGGCGATGGAGCACCACCCGGACCGCAATCCCGGCAATCCGGAAGCGGAGCGGAAATTCAAAGAGCTGAACGAAGCCTATGACGTCTTGAAGGACGATCAGAAGCGTGCAGCCTATGATCGCTTCGGCCATGCCGCGTTTGAACAAGGCGGCGGCCCGCGGCCCGGTGCTGGGGCGGGTGGTTTTGAGTTCAACTTCGGCGGCGGTGGGTTCGGCGACATCTTTGAGGAGATGTTTGGCGAATTCATGGGCGGTCGCCGGGCGCAAACCAATGCCGGGCGTGGCGCGGATTTGCGCTACAATCTGGAAATCAGCCTGGAAGACGCGTTCGCGGGCAAGTCGGCCACCATCGCCGTCGCCTCCTCGCAAACATGCGAGGCGTGCGATGGCTCCGGGGCGGCTGCGGGCTCCAAGCCGGTCACCTGCACGACGTGCGGTGGCGCAGGCAAAGTGCGCGCGACCCAAGGCTTTTTTACAATCGAACGCACCTGCCCAACCTGCAATGGTGCCGGCCGGGTGATTGAAAAGCCGTGTCAGGTGTGCGGCGGCTCCGGTCGCACCCGCAAGGAAAAAACCCTGCAAGTGTCCATCCCGCCGGGGGTGGAAGACGGCACCCGCATTCGCCTGCAAGGCGAGGGGGAGGCTGGGCTGCGCGGTGCGCCTGCGGGCGATCTGTACATTTTCCTGTCCATTGCCCCGCACCGCATCTTCCAGCGCGAAGCAGCCAACATCTTCTGCCGCGTGCCGATCCCGATGACCACAGCCGCCCTGGGCGGCGCCATCGAGGTGCCAAGCGTCGACGGCACCGTCGCCAAGATCACTGTTCCCGCGGGCACCCAGTCCGGCCACCAGTTCCGCTTGAAGGGCAAGGGCATGTCGATCCTGCGCTCCAACCAGCGCGGCGA
>RDXE01000009.1 GCA_004292755.1 Alphaproteobacteria bacterium | reverse complement strand
TCTTCTTTGAGCATCTGGCCAATCGGCGCTTTCCCTCCACCTGCTTCATGCGCCGCCCCGACCAGTTGGACTACATCGAAGAACCCGATGTGTTCCACGACGTCTTTGGGCACGTGCCGCTGCTGGTGAACCCGGTGTTTGCCGACTATATGCAGGCCTACGGCAAGGGTGGCGTGAAGGCGATGGGCCAGCACGCACTGCACAATCTCGCTCGCCTGTACTGGTACACCGTGGAGTTTGGGCTGATCCGCACGGCTGAGGGCCTGCGCATCTATGGCTCTGGCATTCTATCCAGCCCAAAGGAGACCGTGTACGCGCTGGACAGCGCAATCCCCAATCGGATCGGCTATGACTTGGTGCGGATCATGCGCACCAACTACCGCATCGATGACGTGCAGGAGAGCTATTTCGTCATCGACAGCTTCGAGGATTTGTTTCGGTCCACCGATCCTGACTTTACCCCCTACTACACCACCCTGGCGATCATGCGCGATCTACCACCCGGTGCCGTCCTGCCGGAGGACGAGGTCCTCTCCCGCGGACAGGTGTCTGCCTAAAGGCCACTTGCGCGCTCGGGCGGCTCAGCGCATGCAGTGTGCGCGCCCGTGTGCGCATTGATACAGCGGCGATCCTGTGGCAGAACGCGGCGCTTCGCCTCTGCCACAGGACTGGCCTCGCCATGGGATTCAATTGCGGTATCGTCGGCCTGCCGAATGTCGGCAAGTCGACCCTGTTCAACGCGCTGACGGCAACAGCCGCAGCCCAGGCGGCGAACTACCCGTTCTGCACCATCGAGCCCAATGTCGGTCGGGTGGCCGTGCCCGATGCGCGCCTGGACACGCTGGCGCGCATGGCGAAATCCGCCAAGACCATCCCCACGCAGTTGGAATTTGTCGACATCGCGGGCTTGGTGCGCGGTGCGTCGCGCGGGGAGGGCTTGGGCAATCAGTTCCTCGCCAACATCCGCGAGACCGACGCCATTGTGCATGTGCTGCGCTGCTTCACCGATGGCGACGTGACCCACGTCGAAGGCTCGGTGGACCCGATCCGCGATGCCGACACGGTGGAAACCGAGTTGATGCTGGCCGACCTCGACAGCTTGGAAAAGCGCGAGGCCAGCCTGTCCAAGCGTTTGCGCAGTGGTGACAAGGAGGCGGTTGCTCAATTGGCCCTGCTGCCGAAGCTGTTGGAGGCACTGCGCGAGGGACGCCCGGCGCGTGCCGTGGTGGTCTCGGACGAGGAGCGCGAGGTGCTGAAGGGCTTCCAACTGCTGACCGCGAAGCCTGTCCTCTATGTCTGCAACGTCGACGAAGCCGATGCCGCGACCGGCAATGCTCTCTCGCAGCGTGTCGCCGCCAAAGCAGCCGCGGAAAACGCCGCCACGGTGGTGATCGCCGCGGCGATTGAAGCCGAAGTCGCCACCCTCGGCACCGTGGAGGAGAAGACCGAATACCTCTCCGCCCTCGGCCTGGAGGAAGCCGGTCTCGACCGCGTGATCCGCGCTGGCTATGGCCTGCTCGGTCTGTTGACCTTCTTCACGGTCGGCCCCAAGGAAGCCCGCGCCTGGACTGTGCGCCGCGGCGCCAAGGCACCCGAAGCCGCGGGCGTGATCCACACCGACTTCGAAAAGGGCTTCATCCGCGCCGAAACCATCGCCTTCGACGATTTCATCGCCTGCAACGGCGAACAAGGTGCCAAAGACGCAGGCAAAATGCGCGCCGAGGGCAAGGAGTATGTCGTGGCGGATGGGGATATCTTCCACTTCCGCTTTAATGTGTGAGGCACTAAAGCGTTGGGATTGGCCGCGCCTATTTCCCCGGTGCTGCCCCGACAGGGCCATGACGGTCGGCGGATCACGCGTCCTAACCATCCAATCGCGCGCATCGTGCCGGAGGCTGACCGGCGGCAAAGCCAGGCGGCGTGGGTGCGGTCCTCTCAGGCAGACCTGACTCGGAGCTGCCTCACCGGCGGAACTGAGGCTGCGGCTGCCCCCTGGTTGGCGCCGACCGATCCGACGCTCCTGTCCTGGGTGATAGTGAACCCGGACGCCTAGCCTTTGCGCGAGGCCCCCATCCCTCCCAGGCCCATGACGATCGCATAGGCCGCTTTCAGCGTCTTGAGGCGCCGCGACCCTCGCCAGTTGTGCCGCCGCTCCCCTCTTCTCGTTGGTTCTTTATGCTTGAACAAAGGGGCTGACGGCGCGAGCCTGTTTGGGCCGGTGGGGGACTGGCGTCACGCAGGAGGGTTGGGCATGGCACAGATGTTGGTGCGGCGGGGAGCGGCCCGCCGTCGCAAAGGGTGGGTTGCGGGAGCAGTGGCGGGCGCTTGCTTGGCGCTGTTGGCGGGAGTGGCAGAGGCGCGGACGCTGCGATTTGCCTCGCAGGGCGATATCGCGACGCTGGACCCCTATGCCCATACGGAAAGCTTTACCTCCAACATCTTGCATCACATTTACGAACCATTGGTGCGCCGCTCCAAATCCCTGGAGATCGAGCCTGCGCTGGCGACGGCATGGCGGCAGGTGGCTCCGGATCGCTGGCGCTTCGAGCTGCGCCGCGGCGTGCAGTTCCACAATGGCAACGCCTTCACGGCAGATGATGTTGTCGCCTCGATGCAGCGGCTGATGGACCCAGCCGCTCGGGCGCGGGGCAATGTCTCGCAGGTGACGGCCGTTGAGAAGGTGGATGACTTCACGGTGGAGTTCGTCACCCGCGGCCCCTATCCGCTGCTGCTGAACGATTTGACCGGCGTGTTCATCATGGACCGGGAGTGGATGGCGGCGAACAATGCCCTCCAGCCGGGCAATATCTCCACCCGCACCACCACCTATGCCTCCACCAACGCCAATGGCACGGGACCGTTCCGGTTTGAGAGCTGGCGCCCCGATCAGGCGCTGACGATGACCGTCAACCCGTCCTGGTGGGACCGGGCGGAGCATAATCTCACCCGGATCGAGTTTCGCCCAATCCGCTCAGACGCCACACGGGTGGCGGCGCTCCTGTCCGGCGAGCTCGATCTGATCGTCCCAGCTCCGTTGCAGGACCTGGAACGCATCGCCTCCGCCTCTGGCTATAAGGTGATTGAGGAGCCATCGCTGCGCTTGATCTTCCTGGGCTTCAGCTTCCGGCCGGAGCTGCATGCCGCCCCAGGAGTGCGCAATCCACTGTTGGACCCGCGGGTGCGCCGGGCCTTGTGGATGGCGATTGACCTCGACACCCTGCACCGGCGGGTGATGCGCGGCAAATCCCGCACCGTCGGCACGCTGGTGGCACCGCAAATTCCCGGCTACGCGCGGGAGTTGGATCAGCCGCTGCGCTTTGACCCGCAAGGCGCCCAACGCCTGTTACAAGAGGCCGGAGCCACCGGCTTTAAGGTGCGGCTCAACTGCTCGAATGATCGCTACATTGCCGATGAGCAAACCTGCGTCGCGATTGCGGGCATGTGGTCGCGCATCGGCGTTGGCGTTGAGGTGCAGGTGGAAAGCCGCACCACCTACTTCCCGCGGATGGACCGGGGCGAGCTGGACATCTACATGCTCGGCTGGGCGACACTGCCACCGATGGATGCCTTCTCGGTCCTGTCAGCCCTGTTGGCAACCCGCGGCCAGGGGCTGGGTGGCAACAACCCCAATGGCTTGAGTGATCCGCGCCTGGACGCGCTCACCGCCCAAGCAGCCGTCGAAATGGATGAGCCCAAGCGCCGCGCGCTGATGACTGAAGCCTTGAAGATCGTGCGCGATGACGTGCTGTACCTGCCGCTGCACCAGCAGCCCGTCGCCTTCGCCGCGCGCGCGCCAGTGGAGGTGATCAACCACGCCGACGAGTTCGTGCGCCTGTGGTTCGCCAAGGTGAATTAGCGGATGCTGCAAGCCCTCGGCGCCCGCCTCGCCCAAGCCATCCTGGTGATGCTGACGGTGACGGCGGTCGCCTTCTTGATGTTCCGCTATGTCGGTGACCCCGTGCGCATCATGGCGCGCGAGGATGCCACAGTGGCTGAGCGCGAGGAGTTGCGCGTCAGCCTTGGCCTCGATCAGCCGGTGGCAATCCAGTACCTGAATTTTGTTGGACGGATCGCCAGCGGCGACTTGGGCACCAGCTATCGCAACAACCGCCCGGTCGCCGATTTGTTGCTAGAGCGCCTGCCAGCGACGTTGGAATTGGTGCTGGTGGCCACCGTGCTGTCGCTGGCCCTCGGCATCCCGCTGGGGGTGATCTCTGCCTTGAAGCCAGACGGGGTGGCAGCGCGGATCATCCAGGCAGTGTCGCTGATCGGCATCTCCACCCCGACGTTCGTCACCGGCATCGGTTTGATCCTGGTGTTTGCGGTCACCCTGAAACTGCTGCCCAGCTTTGGTCGGGGCGAGGTGGTGCAGCTTGGCTGGTGGGCCACTGGGTTCCTATCGGCCAGTGGCTGGCGATCCCTGCTGCTGCCAGGCATCACACTGGCGCTGTATCAGCTGACCTTGATCATGCGGTTGGTGCGCTCGGAAATGATCGACGTGCTGTCCTCTGATTACATCCGTTACGCCCGTGCACGCGGGCTACCGCGGCCCTACATCCACTTTAAGCTGGCGCTGCGCAATGCGCTGATGCCCGTGATCACAGTCACGGGCCTGCAGATCGGTTCGCTGATCGCGTTTGCCATTGTGACTGAGACAGTGTTTCAGTGGCCTGGGCTTGGCTTGTTGTTCATTCAGGCTGTTGGCTTTGTCGATATTCCAGTGATGTCGGCCTATCTGTTGTTGGTTGGGCTATTGTTTGTTTTGCTGAATACAATTGTTGATGTGCTCTACGCGCTGGTTGACCCGCGATTGCGGGTGCGCTCATGACCGCGTTGTGGCGGCAGATGCCGCTGTCGGTGCGCTTGTCTGGCCTCTTGGCGGCAGTGATGATCCTAACTGCTGCGGCTGCCCCCTGGTTGGCGCCGACGGATCCGACGTTGCTGTCCTCCCTCAACTTGATGGATGCGGAGTTGCCGCCGCGCTGGATGGCGGGTGGCGAGGCACGCTATTGGCTCGGCACCGACAATCAGGGGCGGGATCTGGTCTCCGCCATTCTGTATGGCGCGCGCGTCTCGATTGGGATTGGCATCGCCGCGGTGGCCTTGTCAGCCACCCTGGGGGTCGTGTTGGGCTTGATTGCAGGCTATGTCGGCGGCACGGCCGATGCCGTGATCTCCCGCGCGGGCGACGTGATCATGTCGTTTCCAACCATTCTGCTGGCGCTGTTGGTGGCTGGAATCGCGCGCGCAGTGCTGCCGCAGGCGGCCAGTGTGGCCTGGACCCCTGTCATTCTGGTCGGTGCCATCGCCATCCACGATTGGGTGCAATACGCCCGCACCGTGCGCGGCACCACGCTGGTCGAAGGGGCCAAGGACTATGTCAAAGCAGTCCGCGTGATCGGACTGCCGCGGCGGCGGATCATGTTTCGGCACATCCTGCCCAATGTGATCAGCCCCGCCCTGGTGATTGCCACCATCAACCTTGCCGGGGCCGTTCTAACCGAGGCGACCTTGAGCTTTCTGGGCGTTGGCATGCCACCAACCTATCCCTCGCTCGGAACGCTGATCCGCATTGGCAATGAATTCGTGTTCTCCGGCATTTGGTGGATCGCCGTGTTTCCAGCCGTCACCCTAGTCGTGCTGGTGCTGGCGGTGAACATCCTGGGCGACTGGTTGCGCGACCGCTTCAATCCCAAACTCCGGGGCCGGTCATGACGGCGCCGGTGCTGGAGATCGCGGGCCTGTCGGTCACCTATCCGCTGGCCGATGGTCGCACCGTCGATGCCGTTCAGCAGGCCAGCCTGACAGTCGAGGCCGGGCAGGTTCATGCACTGGTGGGCGAATCCGGGGCCGGCAAAACCACCATCGGCAATGCCGTTCTGGGGCTGCTGGACCCGCCGGGGCGGATCACCGCTGGCAGCATCAGCGTCACAGGGGTGGAGATCGACCCAGCGACGGGCCGCGGGCCGGGCATTCGCCTGGGGCGCGACATTGGTGCCGTGTTTCAGGACCCGATGACCAGCCTGAACCCACTGTTCACCATCGAAAGCCAGTTGACCGAGACCTTGCGCTGCCACAAAGGCTTGTCGCGCCATGCCGCACGCGCCGAAGCCATTGGTCTGCTGCAGGCCGTTGGCATTCCCGAGCCAGAGCGGCGCCTTGCGCACTATCCCCACCAATTGTCGGGTGGGCAGCGCCAGCGGGTAGTGATCGCGGCTGCCCTCTCCTGCCAGCCACGCCTGGTGGTGGCCGATGAGCCGACCACGGCTCTGGACGTCTCCATCCAGGCCCAAATCCTCGACCTGCTGCGCCGCCTGTGTGACGAGCGCGGCATCGGCATTCTGTTGGTCACCCACAACATGGGGGTGGTGGCGAGCATCGCCGACCAAGTATCGATCATGCAGGGTGGCCGGATTGTGGAGCAGGGACCTGTCGGGCGTGTGCTGATCGCCCCGCAGGCGCCCTATTCCCAGGCGCTGATCGGCGCTGTGCCGCGGATTGACCGGCGTCTGCCGCGCTTTCCGGTTCCCGGCGGCGAGACCGAAGCAGCCGTTACAGCGCGCCACGCCTTAAGTCAGCGTCCCGCACCGGATGTGCCGACCCAGTCCGCACCAGAAGCCGCTGACACCGCACCACCGCCCTTGCTGAGTGTTGAGCGGCTGGTGGTTGAGTATCGCGGCGGGGGTT
Source organism: Alphaproteobacteria bacterium (assembly GCA_004292755.1). Classification (GTDB taxonomy): domain Bacteria; phylum Pseudomonadota; class Alphaproteobacteria; order Elsterales; family Elsteraceae; genus RDXE01. The sequence goes on along the minus strand of RDXE01000009.1, from coordinate 737 downwards.
GGTTGCCCGGCATGCGCGGACAACCCTTTCGCGCCGTCGACGATGTTTCCTTCACCGTGCGCCAGGGAGAGGTGTTTGGCCTAGTCGGTGAAAGTGGGTGCGGCAAGACCACCATCGCCAACGTTGTTGCTGGCTTGATCAAGCCATCCAGCGGGCGGCTGCGCTATGCCGGGCTGGCAATCGCCGGGCAGGGGGCATCCGCACGCACCACGCCGATGCGGCGCGCGATCCAGATGGTGTTTCAAGACCCCTACTCTTCCCTCAATCCGCGCTTGCGGGTGGGACTGATCCTGGCCGAGCCAGTGCTGTTTTACCGTCTTGCCACCACTCCAGCTGATGCAGCAGCCGACGTGGCCGACCTCTTGGTGGCGGTCGGACTGGAGCAGGATGCCGCCGCGCGCTTCCCCCATGCCTTCTCTGGCGGGCAGCGCCAGCGCCTGTCGATTGCGCGGGCCCTCGGGGCCGCACCTCGGCTGTTGGTGTGTGATGAGCCAACCTCCTCCCTCGATGTGTCGGTGCAGGCGCAGCTGCTGAACCTGTTACAGGATTTGCGTGCGGCGACGGGCCTAACGCTGCTGCTGATCAGCCACGACCTTGCCGTGATCCGCCAGATGTGTGATCGGGTGGCCGTGATGCAGAGCGGTCGGATTGTGGAAGAAGCCAGCGCCGAGGCACTGTTCACCACACCAACCCACCCCTATACCCAGCGCCTGCTCTCTCTGGTGCCTGGTCTCGAG
>RDXE01000068.1 GCA_004292755.1 Alphaproteobacteria bacterium | reverse complement strand
CCCGGCCAGCGCGTGCTGGTGTGTGATGACCTGCTGGCCACCGGCGGCACCATGGCCGCAGCCATTGCCCTGGTGCGCAAAGTGGGGGGCACGGTGGTGGGGGCCAGCGTCATCATCGAACTGAGCTTCCTGGCAGGCCGCACGAACCTGGACGTGCCAGTGACCAGCCTGCTAACCTATCAGTCTTAGAAGTGGACCCGCTGTCCATGGATCAGTCTCTGCCGAACGACCTTGATGCGTTCTGGATGCCGTTCACCAACAACCGGTGGTTCAAGGAACATCCGCGCCTGCTGGATTATCGCAGTGCCACGGGTCATCGCATCCTGGATGGCACCGCGGGGCTGTGGTGCGTCAATGCGGGTCATGGTCGCCCGCGCATCGTTGAGGCAGTGCAGCGTCAGGTGGCGGTGCTGGACTATGCGCCAACCTTCCAACTGGGCCATCCCCTGGCGTTTGAACTGGCTTCCCGGCTGAAGCAAATCGCACCGGGGGACCTGTCCCATGTGTTCTTCACCAATTCTGGGTCGGAATCGGTCGACACGGCGCTCAAGATCGCGCTGGCCTATCACCGTGCGCGGGGCGAGGGCACGCGCACCCGCCTGATCGGGCGGGAGCGTGGCTATCATGGCACCGGCTTTGGTGGCATCTCCGTTGGTGGCATCGTCAACAATCGCAAAACCTTCGGCGCCTTGCTGCCGGGGGTGGACCACCTGCCCCACACCCACGCGCCAGAGCACAATGCCTTCAGCCGCGGGCAGCCAGCCTGGGGCGCGCATCTGGCCGATGAGTTGGAGCGGATCGTCGCACTCCACGATGCCTCCACCATCGCCGCGGTGATTGTGGAGCCAGTTGCAGGCTCCACCGGTGTGCTGGTTCCACCCCAGGGATACCTGGAGCGCCTGCGCGCGATCACCCAGCGTCACGGCATTCTGTTGATCTTTGATGAGGTGATCACTGGGTATGGCCGCCTCGGCACCCCCTTCGCGGCCGATTATTTCGGCGTGCTGCCGGACATCATCGCCACCGCCAAGGGCTTGACCAATGGGGTGATCCCGATGGGTGCCGTGTTCGCGCGCGAGGGGGTCTACCGCGCGATTGTTGACGGCGCCGGGCCGGGAATTGAGCTATTCCACGGCTACACCTATTCCGGCCACCCAATCGCCGCGGCGGCGGGCATCGCCACGCTGGACACCTACCGCGATGATGGGCTGTTTGAGCGCGCCGCCACCCTCGCACCGGTGTGGGAGGAGGCGCTGCACAGTCTGGCCGACGCGCCCCATGTGATCGACATCCGCACGCTTGGCCTGATCGCGGGCATTGAGCTTGCCCCGCGCGCTGGTGCGCCAACCGCCCGCGCGATGGAGGCCTTCCACACGGCCTTCGACCGCGGCCTGTTGATCCGCGTGACCGGCGACATCATCGCCCTATCGCCACCGCTGATCATCACCGAGGCGGAGATCGACCAGATCGTGACGACCCTGCGGGGCGTGCTGGCGGAGGTGGCGTAGTCGCCACCCCGCTAGCCGCCCGGCGCCCGCTACAGCCCGCGCGCTTGGCGCCACGCCTCAAAGGCCGCTTTGGCCTCAGCCTCGGGCGGGTAGAGGCCGAAAATGCCCACACCGGCGCGCACTTGTTCGATCACGAAGCGCTCGAACACTTCTTGCTCGCCCGCATCCCGCGCCACGTCTTCGGCGAGGTGGGCGGGGATCACCACCACTCCCTCGCCATCGCCCACCAGGATGTCGCCCGGAAACACGGGCACGCCGCCGCACCCAATCGGCACGTTGATATCCACGGCGTGATGTTTGATCAGGTTCGTCGGGGCCGAGGGGGCGCGGGCGTAGCATGGGATCGCCATGCGCGCGATCTCGGTTGAATCGCGCAGGCCGCCATCGGTCACCACGCCTGCAGCACCCCGCACCATCATGCGCGTGACCAGGATGGAGCCTGCCGAGGCAGCCGAGGCATCGCCGCGGCAATCCATCACCAACACATGGCCGGGCGGAATGTCCTCCACCGCCCGCCGCTGCGGGTGCGCAGTGCCTGCAAACACGCCGAGATGGTCGATATCCTCCCGTGCCGGGATGTAGCGCAGGGTGAACGCCTCCCCCACCATATTGGGGCGCCCCTCAGGCCAATCGCGCGCCAACGGCTGCACGCCTTGCAGGAACACGTTGCGCAGACCGCGCTTGAACAGCTGTGTGGTCAAGGTGGCGGTGGACACACCCGCCAGCGTGGCGCGGGCAGCAGCAGACAGACCAGATACGCTCATCACACAGAATCCTTGATGGGGGAGAAGTAGCGTGCCCGCCGCAGCCGGGTTTGCACATAGACATGCTCGTCAAAGGTGCCCGGGGCATAGGCACCGGACGCTGCCGTGCCAGGGTTTGAGACATTCGCCTCCGACGGATGCTCGGCAACAAAAGCCTCATCGATGTCGCAGCCCAGGCCTGGGTCAGTGGGCACCGTTAGAAACCCGTCCTGCTGCACCGGGTGGGGCACAATGGTGCGCGCCCGGCCCGGCCAGTCATGTTCGATTCGCTCCAGGATCAAGCCATTGGGCAGGGCGCTCAGCAGATGCAGGGCTGCATATTCGGCGACTGGCCCAAGGGAGCCTGAGTGCGGCGCCAGCATGATGTGATGCGCCTCCGCCATGGCGGCGATCTTCTTCATTTGCGTGATGCCACCGGCACGCCCGGTGTCGGGCTGGATGACATCCACCAACCCCTCCTCGATCAACGGACGCAGACCCCAGACCGTCGCCATGCGCTCCCCCGCCGCCAGCGGCACGTGGGCGGCATCGCGGATACGGCGATAGCCGTCCAGAGACTCAGGGGCAATCGGGTCCTCGATCCACAGCAGGTCATAGGGTTCCAGCGCGCGGGCAACGCGGGCAGCATCGCCCGGCGTTAGCCAGGGCGGGCCGTGCAGATCAATCATCAAGTCGATGTCCGGGCCGATCGCCTCGCGGATCGCAGCAACCTTGCGGACAGGATCGGCCACGCCGCCGCACTTCAGCGCCGTGACCCCCTCAGCAACCAATGCCTTGGCCACCTCCGGCGTGTTGGCATGGGCGTAGATGCGCACGCGGTCACGCATCTGACCACCCAACAGGTTCCACACCGGCGTGCCCAGGGCGTTGCCTTTCAGGTCCCACAGCGCCATGTCGATGCCCGTCATGGCACCGGCCCCCACGGTTCCAGTCATGCCATGGCCCATGATGGCCGACAGCATTTTCTGCCACAGCCGCTCGATGTGGGTGGCGTCTTCACCGATCAGCACGGTGCTGAGGTCTTGCACGGCCGTCTCAATCACCCGCGGCCAGCCGCTGCATTCACCGATACCAACCAGACCCGCATCGGTTGTCACTTTCACAAACAACCAGTTGCGGGTGCCGGTCAGGCCCTTGGCGCCAGCACGGGTGCCGAAGGAGCCGTCGGACGCCCAGCCCTTCAGGCCTGGCGCATCAACCTGCATCAAGAAGGTGGAGATGGCTGTGATAATCATGACAAAGCCTCACCCGGCATAGCGGAAGCGGGTATGGATGCGTCGATGCCGCGGGTCCGGGCGCGGAATCGCCGATAGCAATGCTTTGGTATAGTCGTGACTGGGCGCATCACAGACTTGGTCGGTACTGCCAGTTTCGACCACACGCCCGCGATACATCACCGCCACCCGGTCGCACATATAGCGGATCACGCCGATGTCGTGGCTGATGAACACGTAGGACAGGCCCAGCTCATCCTGCAACTGCATCATCAAATCCAGCATTTGAGCGCGTAACGAGACGTCGAGGGCCGACGTGGCTTCATCAGCCACAATCAAGCGCGGATTGAGTGAAATGGCGCGGGCGATGCCGATGCGCTGGCGTTGCCCACCAGAGAACGCGTGAGGGTAGCGCTCACGCCAGTCGGGGTTGAGGCCGACCTGACGCATCAGACCCGCCACGCGGTCGTCCAGGTCGCGCCCTTTGGCGATACCATTGACCAGCAGGGGCTCTCCAATGACCTGGGCGACCGTCATGCGTGGGTTGAGGGAGCCAACGGGGTCTTGAAAGATCATGCGGATTTCGCGACGCAGGCGCTTCAAGCTGTCGCCGCTCGCCTCCGCCAGATCGACCACCGAGCCATCGGCCCGCCGATAGGCCATTGCCCCTGCATCTGGCTGATAGACGCGCAACAGACACCGGCCCATGGTGGTTTTGCCGGACCCGCTCTCCCCCACTATGCCCAGCGTTTCGCCAGGCCGAACGATCAGCGAGACATCATCGACAGCTGTGAGCGGACCGAAGCGCATGGTCAAGTTGCGCACCTCCAGCAGCGGTTGCGCCGCCCCCGGTGCGGGTGGGCGGGCAAGGCGGATGTCTGCTTTCTGTTCCAGCTTCACAACGGAGCTGATCAGCATGCGCGTGTAGTCATCCTGCGGCGCGTGGAAGATCGCATCCACAGGGCCCTGCTCTGCCACCTTGCCGTGATACATCACCAGCACATCGTCGGCAATTTCAGCCACCACACCCATATCGTGCGTGATGAACATCACGCCCATGCCGTGCTCGGCCTGCAGGCGCTTGATCAAGTCCAGCACTTCGGCCTGGGTGGTGACGTCCAGCGCAGTGGTCGGCTCGTCGGCAATCAACAACGAGGGGTTGCAGGCAAGCGCCATGGCAATCATCACCCGCTGCCGCATGCCGCCAGAGAACTCAAAGGTATAGCGATCAATGGCAGTCTCGGCACGCGGGATTTCAACATGGTTCAAAAGCTCAATCGTGCGTTTGCGCGCCGCCAGCTTGTCCATACCCAAATGCAGCCGCAGCACCTCGATGATTTGCTCTCCAACCGTGTGGACCGGAGACAGGGAGGACATCGGCTCCTGGAATATCATGGCGATCTCGCGCCCCCGCACGGCGCGGATCTCGCGGCTGCGCGGGTGCAGCTGAGCCAGATCAACGGTGCTGCCATCGGGGCGATGCAGGATCATCTCGCCCGCAACAATGCGGCCCGGCGCATCAACGATCTGCAGGATAGACCGGGCGGTCACACTCTTACCGCTACCGCTCTCCCCCACCACACACAGGGTTTTGCCGCGCTGAACAGAAAACGACACGCCATCCACGGCGCGCACCAGACCGGTGCGCGTGGCGAACTGCGTGGCGAGGTTGCGCACCTCCAACACGGTGTCGGTCATGGCACTCACTTGTTGTAGGGGTCTGCGGCGTCGCGCAGACCATCACCGAGGAAGTTCAACGCCATCACGGCCACCACGACGGCAACGCCGGGAGCGAACAACCATGGCGCGGTTGCAATGGAGCGGATGTTCTGGGCTTCGCGCAGCAACACCCCCCAGGAAATCGTTGGCGGCTGCAAGCCAAGCCCAAGGAAGGACAGCGAGGTCTCTGCCAAAATCATGGCGGGAATGGCCAAGGTGATGCTGGCGATGATGTGGCTCATGAAACTGGGCAGCATGTGCCGGAAAATGATCCGCGCCTCCGACGCCCCATCCAATCGCGCCGCTGTGACGAATTCTTCTGTGCGCAACGATAGGAATCGCCCGCGCACCACCCGCGCCAACTGGGCCCAGCCTGTCAACGACAAGATCAGGGTGATCATGAAGTACTGGGTAACAGCGGGCCAATCTTGCGGTAGGGCTGCTGCAAGGGCCAACCAGATTGGAATGGTTGGCAGGCTCAAAATAAATTCGATCACTCGCTGGATCACAAAATCTGCCTTACCCCCGTAGTACCCGGAGACACCACCCAGCACCACACCAATACTCAAGGACAAGATCACGCCAACCAAGCCGACCGAGAGCGAGATTTGCGCCCCCTGCATGATCCGGCTCCACACACACCGACCGAGACGATCCGCCCCCAGCAGATAGAGCGGCTGACGCGGATCACTGGAGGCGAACAGGTGAATGTCGGTCTCAAACAATCCTAGCACAGAATAGGTGTAGCCACGGCCAAACAGCGTGAGCCCAACCTTGCGGGTGCGGTCTTCTTGATACTCCGCTGCCAGTGTTTGCGGATTGCGCACCAGCCGATAGGGGTGGAGGTAGGGGCTGAACCGCCAGGAGCCATCCTCCGCGGTATCGATCCAATGCACCTGTTGCGGTGGATGGAACGCCGCGCGCGCGTTTTGACGCGAGGGGTCGTTGATCGCAAAAAAGCCGGGCACGGCGGCGATCACATACAGGATCACAACCACGACAAGGCCCAGCATTGCCAAGTGGTGGCGGCGAAACGCCCACCACATCAACTGCCATTGGGAAGCAACGGCAACCCGCTTGGCGTCAATCGATCCAGCGACGAGATCAGTCACGGGCGGCTACTCCAGTCGAATCCGAGGATCGGCAAGCGCCAACAGGATGTCGCTGACCAGTGCTCCAACCAAAGTCAATGCACAGATCAACAACACAAACGCACCAGCCAGATACATATCCTGGCTCATCAGTGATTGTAACAGCATGGGTCCTGCGGTCGGTAGGCTCAAGACAATCGCGACGATGATCGATCCAGAGACTAGATTTGGCAGCAACCACGCGATGGTCGATATGAACGGATTGAGCGCCACCCGCAGCGGATACTTCACCAACAAACGGAATTCCGACAAACCCTTGGCACGGGCTGTGGTCACATATGGCTTGTTGAGTTCGTCCAGCATGTTTGCGCGCATGACTCTGATCAAGCTGGCAGTACCGGAGACTGCCAGGATAATGACGGGGATCCATAAGTGACTGATCAAGTCCAATACCTTGCCGAACGACCAAGGTGCATTGACATAGTCTTGAGAAAACAGGCCACCAACCTCCTGCCCCAACTGCACAGCGGCGACATACATCAACACCAGCGCCAGCAGGAAGCTCGGGATCGCAAGACCCAAGAAACTGAAGAAGGTGAAAATGTAATCCCCAACGGAATACTTCTTCACAGCAGAATAAACACCAATTGGCAGCGCAATCGCCCAGGTGGCAATCAGGGTTGAAACAGTCAGGACCAAAGTGAGGGCCATTCTCTCCCAAATCAACTCCGACACTGGCTGCTGCCATTCAAAACTCAAACCGAAGTCACCAGCGATAAGAATGCCGGAAATCCACTTCGCGTACTGGATCAGCAGCGGCTGATCCAGGCCGAACCGATTGCGCAAGTCGGCCGCTGTGTTCTGATCGACCACTTCATTGGACGCGGCCAAAGTGGCGATGTAGGTGGTGACATAGTCACCGGGTGGCAGTTGGATCAACACAAACGCAAGGAAGCTGACCGCAAACAAAGACGGGATCATCCACACTAGGCGGATTACCAAAAATCGTAACATGCTGATCCGCCTCCAATTGGGCGCGGGCAACCGTGGCTGGTCACTGGGTGCCTGATCGCCCGACCCAGCCGTAGCGAGGCTGGATCGGGGGGACCGAGCGGTGACCAGGAGTGCCAGTCACGAACCGCGTGAGAGTTTCAGCGGTCCGATCAGACCATTAGGTCGTGAAGAAGAACTGCTGCGGCAGTGCCGGGCCCGGGTTGGGCCAACTCCACGCTTGTGGCATCTTCTCGGGGACATTGCGCAAGTTGTTGCGCGCAATCCCGAAGGCGTTGACAGCCAGACAGATGCCAATGGTCTCAAACGCATCAGCGGTGAGATCAAACACTTCTTTCATCAACACACCGCGACGGGCGATGTCTGCTGTCGCGCGGGCATCATCGAACAACTTCATCCGCCGCTTCTGACTCTCCGGCGGCTCCTGCCCATCGCGCCCACCAGACACATACCACAGCGTCCAGGGAATGGCGTAGCGGCTGCCCTGCGGGTGCTGTGCGAAGTAATCGCGACTGTCCAGCATCGGGTCGAGGCCACCGGGTCCCGGCCAAACGGCTGCGTCATGATCGTTGCTGTCACCGCGGGTGTAGTACAGCGCCCGCTCGATTGTGTTCACCTTGATGTCAACGCCAATCTCTGCCCAGTGGCGCTTGACCAGCTCCAATGTATCCACGGCATCGGGGTACAGCGTTGGGATCACATCGATGGCGAAGAACAAGCGCTGCCCATCGGGACGCAGGCGAATATTGTCCCGTCCGCGCCGGTTGTAGCCCAAGCGGTCCAGCATCTCGTTGGCCCGCTTCGGGTCATGATCGGTGAACTGCCGCGCCAGACGCTCATGATACCAGGGGTGGCCCGGCCGCGGGCCGGTCTGATAGGGCTCGGACTGGCCCAGATAGACCAGATCAATGATCTCCTTCCGGTCGATGCCGAGGGAGAGGGCGCGCCGGAAGTCGATGTTGGCGAACATCGCCCGCATCGCCGGGTCCTTGTGGGTCATATTCAAATAGATCTGGCATTGTTGGGCCGAGGAGGCAACCAACTCCACCAGTCGATAGCCACCCCGCTGCATGTTCTGCGACAAGGTTGGCTTGTTCTGCAGGGTATCAATGTGGCGATCCTGAATGTCGATCCGGCCCGAGATGGTGTCGAGCATCAGCGATTCAACATCTTGCGAGATGTTCATCACCAACTGGTCGATGTAAGGCAATTGGGCACCATTGGTGTCGACTTGCCAGAAATACGGATTGCGCCGCATCACCACACGGGTCGCTCCCCCGGTGTAGGGTTCAGTGATCACCCAGGGGTCAATCGTCGGCTTCTCGGCATTGCCCCAGCGCGATGGAATCTCAATGTCCCCACAGCGCGCCCGGAACTGGTTTGGCCAATCGGTCGAGCTGGCAAGGCTGGCGTTGTATTTCGGCAGGAACTGCTGGCAGTAATGCTTGGGGAACAAGGTGACATGCTGGCCGAGCGGTGTCGCCAATTGCTCCAGAAACATCGCATAGGGGCCAGCGAAGGTGAACTTCACCACCGAGTCCGAGACCTTGGTCACGGTTACCGGTTTGCCCGCAATGGTCAACAGGGCGGGAACAGAGCGGTAAAGGTCTGTGTTCTTGACACAGTCTTCAATCGCGAACACCACATCGTCGGCACCAAAGGGCTTGCCGTCCGACCACTTCATGCCTGGGCGCAAGTGGAAGGTGAATTCGGAAGCGTCGGCATTCACCTCCCACCGCTCGGCCACATTCGGCTCCACCTGGGTGAAGGCGAGGTTCCAGCGCACCAGCCCCTGGTTGCCGACCATGCGCAAAATGCCATTGTGGTCGGAGGAGCCGCGCAAGCCACGGCGCATCGTGCCGCCATAGCTGCCCGCTCGCTCATGCGGGGTGACCACCATTGGGCTGCGCGGCAAGCGCTCCGCCAGCGGGGGCAGTTGGTTGGCTGCCACCATCCGCGCCAACTCTGGCGCCTCTCGCGCGGCCTGCCCAAAGGCAGGGGCTGACGACAGGGCAGCCAAGCCCGCAACCCCAGACAGCACCGTCCGGCGGTCGATCATGCACCCACGAGGTGGGGGAGTGGTTTTTTCGGTCATTGTCGTCCTCCCAAGGCGACAGGTGGAACCGGGGTGCGGCGGGATCGGCTGGGGCTTCGCCCTCTGATGCTCGACACCGCCACGGTGACGTAACTGCTATATCAGCCTTGATCCGGCTTGGTGCGCAAGACAGAACTCATGTCCCGCCCTCATGCGCGCACATAGTCGGGGAACCGCGCTGAAATGTCTTCGATCCGCGCCAAGGTGCCAGACAGGTGCTGGCGCAGGCGCGCTTGCGCCGCAGCCCCGTCGCCCGCGGCGATGGCATCGATGATGCCCTGATGGTCGGCCAGGATGGTGGTTGCTTTGCCCAGCAGCGGCAGATGCAAGGAGCGCAGGCGATCAATATGGCCGGACAAGCGCCGTTGCAGGTGCCATAAATCCTCCACGCCCGCCGCCTCATACATCCGGCGGTGAAACCGTTGATCGAGGGCGGAGAAGCGGGCCAGATCACTCGCTTCCAGCGCAAGATGCTGCTGGTCGACCAGGGCCTGCAGGTCTTGCACCACGCTGGTGGCGCCCGCCGCCCCCTGCTCGGCCAGGGTGCGGACAATCTCCAACTCCAGCGAGCGGCGCAGAAAGTGCGCCTGACGCGCAGCCGTCAGGTTGATCCGGCTCACTTTGGTGGCGTGCTGGGGAAAGATATCCACCAGCCCCTCCTCCGCCAGGCGGATCAGCGCCTCGCGCACCGGGGTTTGGCTGACCCCAAACTGGCGGGCCAAGTCTGGTCGGGATAGCACAGCGCCTGGGGCGAGCACCAAGGCGACAATCATGTCGCGCAAGCGGTCAAACACCTGGGGCGCTGCATGCCGGGTACGATCGAGCACCGACGCACCCCCCGATGCACCCCCCGATGCACCCGCGACAGCAGGTGCAGGCGTGCCCCGGCCTCTCCCCTCCCGCGGCGCAAGCGGTGCTGCCATATCACCCCCCTTCCCGCACAAAGCATATGGCCTTCGGCACTGATATGCTAGTATTTTAGTGGGCAGTCGAACCAGGGGGAAACCACGTTCATGGGTGCGCCAGCCGACCACCAATCTCGCCTACCACGGATCAGCGACGTGCGGGTGACACCGATTGCCTTTCGCGATCCACCGCTGCTGAACGTTGCGGGCGTGCACGAACCCTTCGCCCTGCGCTCGATCCTGGAGGTGGAGGCGGAGGATGGCACCATCGGCCTTGGGGAAAGCTATGGCGACACGGCCACCCTTGCGGCGCTTGCGGCCGTGGCCCCTCAGTTGGTTGGCCTCAGCCCGTGGGATCTGGCGGGGTTGATCAATGCGGCGACACTCAGCATCACGGGCAGCCCGGCCACTGGCGCCCCCTATCCAGCTGTCGCAGACAAAACCTTGGCGGTCACCATCGGCGCGTTCGAGGTGGCGATGCTTGATCTGCAAGCCCGCCTGCTCGGCTTGCCGCTCCATGCCTTGCTCGGCGGTGCCGTGCGCGAACGCGTGCCGTTCGCAGCCTACCTCTTCTACAAGTTCGCCCACCATCGCGATGACCCCGGCTATCCAGCAGACCCATGGGGCGAGGCTTTAAGCGATGCGGACCTTGTGGCCCAGGCCCAGCGCATGGTGCGCGCCTATGGCTTTGGCTCGTTGAAGCTGAAGGCTGGCGTGTTCCCGCCGGAGCGGGAGATCGCCACCCTCCACGCCCTGCGCCACGCCTTTCCCGACCACCCCTTGCGCATCGATCCCAATGGCGGCTGGTCCCTCAGCACCGCCAAGCGCCTGCTGCCGCAGTTGGAAGGGGTGGTGGAATATCTGGAAGACCCCGTGCCAACCCTCGCCGACATGGGCCAGTTGGCAGCCGAGACCACCCTGCCGCTTGCCACCAACATGGTCACCGTCGCCTTCGGCCACCTGCCCGAGACCCTTCGCCTGGGCGCGGTGCAGGTGGTGCTCTCTGACCATCACTATTGGGGCGGTCTGCGCGCCACCCAGCGTCTGGCGGACTTGGCGCGGGTGTTCGGCCTGAAGATCGCCATGCATTCCAACAGCCATCTTGGCATCAGCCTGGCAGCCATGACCCATGTCGCCGCCACCATCCCCAACCTGGATTATGCCTGCGACACCCATTACCCCTGGCAGGAGGATGAGGTGATTGCCGAGGGCCGCCTCGCCTTCGCCCACGGCACCCTCGCCCCACCGCCCGGCCCCGGCCTCGGCGTGACCCTGGACCGCACGGCGCTGGCCGCCCTGCACCAGACCTATCTCACCTGCGGCATCCGCGTGCGCGACGACGCCAAGGAAATGCGCAAGTACGACCCCTCCTGGTCCTCCGCGCGACCGCGGTTTTGAGCTTGGGACTCGAAAACTATAAGTTGTTGTCTTTTAGTCAGAACGGCCTTTATACAACTTAATGCCTGCGGTCAGCGAGAAACTTGGTCCGTAGCGCTATTATAAATATGCTATATAAAGCTGTCACACTATTTTCGTGGCCAAAAGACTTCTGTTGACTTTTATGGGTACGTATATATATAAAATTGACTGTGATATAGCGTGACCGACTGCCGGGAGGTTAGCAATGTGGAGGGTAAATAAATTATTAGGAACTTTGTTAGTCGTCACTTTGTTTGGGTTGGTAGCCGGATGCGTAACATCGGGTCAATCTCGACCGGACCCGCGAGATCGCTTGACCCAAGATGCTCGTGCAAAAATTATCCAGGGAGATCTTATTGGAGCAATAGAAGATCTCAATTCACTTGTTGTACGGAACTTTTCACTACGAACCGATCCGATAATTCGCATTGCCGAAGAAGACAAGACCGCGTTAGTGCAGCAGCAATTTTATGCCCGTATACGAGATATTCCATTCAGTGTTTGGTCTCACTATGGGAATCTGATACAAATCAGCCCTTTCACTGGACTGATATCAGAAGAAGGCGCGAGTGTACTGCGCACAATGCTTCGCGAGAATATTCTTCAGACTATTCAAAATGCTAATCTTGACTCAGTGCTTCAAATGATTGAAATTGTAAAGCGCGAGTCTCCACTACCACAGATAGTTACAGATCAGTCAGTTTTTGAACCACATCTTTCACGCTGGCTTGGGTCTACATCGCAACAAGGCAGCGCCGCAGTCAGACCTGAAGATGCTCTTTTGCTAGCAAGAATTGCTCTGTTCTCAGGTTCTAATTCCGCAGCTCACAGTATGATTTCTACCCATTTACCGAGATTGCGGCTTCAACCATCCATCATTTCTCATGAGACATTCAGAGCTGCATTCCCTGATTTTTCCAATGCATTTTTGAGTCGATCTCAAGTTAAAATAGCGCTTGTAACGGATCCTAGTCGAAGGCTTGTCGAGGAAGATATCTTACCACTGTTTCGACCTTATCCGCTGCTTCAGGTTACGCGACAATCACAATCAGAAGTCAATGACTTTACTGTAGTTATTCGTGAATTGGCACTAGATCAAGCTGTCATAGCACCTGTCCGACGCACTGTTATAGTGCCTTCAAGCGAAGTCGACATTCTCGTGACTGCACTACTTCTGCCACGAGGAGCCGCCGTCTCTTATGATGTTATTGAAAGCTCAGCAAAGATTGCTTTCGCATACGAGATATCCATCAAACAGAACAACCGCGAAGTTTGGTCGAGAATTCTGCGGGATGAATTGACTAGCGTCGGAAGAAAATGCGAAAATCTTCGATATCAGAATGTCTTTGGCGGCGTTCAGTCATTAAGTACATATCCGAATAGACAGGTAGAGAGTTTCTGCTCTTATCCGACTGAGGCAAAGAGTATATCCGAATTGCGCAATCAAATACCTCCCATGGTTGCATCTTTGATTGTTAACTCCCCACAAATACAGCAGGCGCTCCGGTACGGTCGCACCACTTTAGCCGAACCGACTCGGACCACCGAGTCAAGACGACGGTAAGCTGCCCTCTCAACCACCTCGACGCAGCGCGGTTGGAGGATGGTCGTAGAGGCGGCTCCAGGCGCGGCGGAGTTGGCGGGGCGAGGCGAAGCCGGTGCGGGTGGCGATGGCCTCCATGTCTAGGCGCGAGGTCAACAGCAGCTCCCGTGCTAGAGCGAGGCGTAAGCGGTTGACGTAGGCGGTGATGCTCATCCCGGCATGGTCGTTGAACAGGCGGGACAGGCTGCGCTCACTGGTGTGCGCGGCCGCCGCGAGAGCAGCGACCGACCAGTCTCGCGCCGGGTCAGCCGCCACAGCATCCTGTGCGCGGTGGACCACGGGGTGGAGGTGGTTGCGCCCCTCCAACCACGGGGAGACCTGGGGGTCTGCCCCGGCGCGGCGCAGATAAACCACCAGATAGCGCGCGACGCTGAGGGCAACCCCTGGACCCACCTCAGCAGCGATCAGGGCCAGCATCAGGTCAATGCCTGCAGTGATGCCTGCACTGGTCAGGCACTCACCATCCTCAACATACAAGCGGTTTTCCCGCACCCGCGCAGCTGGGGCGAGGGTGCGCAACGTCTCAATGGTGGCGTGGTGGGTGGTACACTCCCGACCATCCAACAACCCAGCCCGCCCTGCAAGCAACGCGCCGGAGCAAATGGTGACAAGGCGGATGCCAGGGCGGATTGTGTGGCGCAACCACGCGACGATGGCAGCCTCGTCACTGGCATCGGTTGCACCAACCCCCTCTGCCCCCAGTGGCTGATCCGCAGCACCGGAGACGATCACCATCGCGTGATCGGGCAGCCCGGCCGGCAGCGGCTGGATGTCCGCCACCGTCAAGCCGACCGAACTCAGCAAGGCTGGCGAGGGGCCGATGTAGCGCACGGCAAACCGCACTTGGTCCTGCACCAAGTTGGCTTTGCGCAACACTTCCACAGGCCCGGCAATGTCCAGCAGCAGGGCGCGCGGCGGAACAACCACGAACACCTCCTGCACCCGTGTCATCCCACCCCTCCTGATGGTGCCGCCAGGCTCTAAGCCGCCAGCGCCTGATCAACGCTGAGGATGCGCGCAAACCGACCAGCCAGCACCAACTCCGTACGGGCACGGATGTCGGCAGCGCTCCACTCGGTGCCTGCGGCATCTACCATTGGGAAGGTCAAGGTTGCCTCGCTCACGAAGTCAACCTGATAGCCGAGGTCAGAGGCGTGGCGGGTGGTGGTCTCGCAGCACTGCTCGGTGCGAATGCCCGAGACCAGCAGGCGGCGAATGCCCTGACGCACCAGCCAGACATCCAGCCCGCTGCCGACCAGCGCGCTGTGGCGGCGCTTGGTGAACACCGCATCGGGTGCGATCCGCAACGGCTCCAGCGGCCGGACGAGGCCGGACGCCTGCGAGAACGGGCCGCTGTCCTCCACATGGTAAATCTGCACCACGGGGATGCCAGCGCTGGCAGCGCCATCGATCAACGCCTGCTGATGGGCGAGGAAGCGCGCCACCCCCTCCTCCCGAAAGTAGGGGCGATGGCGGAAGGATTCCTGGACGTCGATCACCAACAGGGCAGTGGCGGCGGTCATGGGGTATCTCCAGTAGGACCAAACAGTGCCCCGATCCTACCCGTCCCAGGCCCAAGCGAAACGCCAGCTGGCGCCAACCTGCGGACAGTTTCCGCCAATCACTCCGCCGCGTATTGGGCGATACCGTTGCCGAAGCTCCAGTCCGGGCTGGTGTTCTCGGTCAGCACCACCAGCAGGTCTTCCCGGCGATGGCCTGCGGCTTCGGCCAGATCGGCGAAGCGGCGGTAGAGGGCGCGCTTCTGGTCCACACTGCGCCCGGCGCGGAAGGTGACCTGCACCACCGAGGCGGCGGCCGAGCGCGGGATGTTCGGAAAGGTTGCATCCAGCATCAATCCATCCGGCGCGTGACGGGTGACGATGTGGAAGCGGTCAGCCTCGGGCACGGCACAGGTCTCAACCAGGGCAGTGTGCAAGGCGTCGGTCAGCGCTGCCACCCGCTCCGGTGGCAGCGTCTGGGCCAGATCAAAGCGCACCAAGGGCATCACGACACCGATGCTGGGGAGGCTCCGAAGGAACCCGCACCCGTGGCGGTAGCCGTCCGCCACCCGAGACGGGCGACCAGCCATGCCCGCAGCGTGGCCGCGCGCAGGGCGTGGGCGCGCTCAATATAGGCGCCCGTGTCGATGGTGCCGTCGGCGCGGTGCTGAATCGTCAGGGAGGTATCGATGCTCATCGCCGGTCTCCGTCGTGTGGGGGCGTATCCGGTTTGGATGTGCCGTGCCTCTGGTATAGCCCCGGCGTTCCGATCCATAATCAGCAAAGAAACAGATACACTGCGGACTTTCAGTCATGAATACCCATCTGCGCTCTGACGAGTTGGCGTTGTTCGTTCGGGTGGTGGAGCATGGCAGCTTCGCCGCTGCTGCTGAGGAGACGGGGCTCACCGCCTCCGGTGTCTCCAAAGCCGTGACCCGGCTGGAGGATCGCTTGGGCGTGCGCCTGCTGCATCGCACCACCCGCCGCGTGGCGCTGACGGCCGAGGGGGACACGCTGCTGGCCCGCGCGCGTGATGTGCTGGCAGCGTTAGAAAGTGCCGAGGCAGAGGTGACCGCAGCCCGCGGGCGCCCCCGCGGCCTGCTGCGGGTGAACACCGGCACGGCGTTCGCCAAGCGCCGTCTGGTCGGCTGGATGCCAGAGTTTCACACCCGCTACCCCGACATCACCCTCGATCTCACCATCGCCGACCGGCGGATCGATGTGATTGGGGAGCAAGTGGACATTGCGATCCGCACCGGCCCTCCCGGCGATTCTGCACTGATCATCCGCCCCTTGCTGACCACCCAGCGGGTGATCGCCGCCAGCCCGCAATATCTGGCACGGGCGGGCGTGCCCACCACGCGCGAGGCGGTGCACGACCACACCTGCATCGTCGTCGCTGGCCTTGGGCGCACCCCCGACTGGCCGCTGCTGCACCAGGGCCGCGTCACCCCCACCACGATCCGCCCGGCCTTTGCCTGCGACAATGCCGATGTGGTGCGCGACCTTGCCATCGCAGGCTTAGGCCTCTGCCGCCTCGCCCGCTTCATGCTGGATGACGCCCTGGCCGATGGCCGCTTGGTGACGGTGCTGGATGACCTCCACGTCTCCGAATCAGTGGACATCTACGCCGTGATGCCCCCCGGCCGCCAACACCTACCCCGCGTGCGAGCGTTTCTGGACTTCATCGCCGACAAGGTGGCGGCGGGAGCCAAACGCGCGCTTTAGCCAGCCCGCTTTGTTGCAAAGTTGGTCGCCCTCCAGCGGCACGGTCTGATCGAGAGAGGGAGCAGGGTCATATCGGACTTCAACGGGCGCCACGTCTCTCGTGCACCCAGGCGTGGCGAAGCCCGCCTTCGGGCTCGGTCACTGCGCGTTGGGTGAAGCCAATCCAATCATCACTGAGAAGCTGGAAGTGAACGCTGCTTGCCCCCGGCTGGCGAGCCGGGAGCCAGCTCCACGCGGCCTCTTCAAGGCTTTGTGTTAGAGCACGTCGAAGGCCGGTCGATTCTGCAACGGAGCCTCAACGCCTCCCTCGTCAGCCGCTTGCCGCCTTGACGTCGGCTTCCGCCTGAGCAAGGCGTTTGGCCGCCTGTTCGAGCTGCGAGAGAAGTGTCGCTCTCGTTGCTTCAACCTGAAAGATGATCGCCCGGAGATCCGCTTCGCCTCGCCGGATGTCCGACTCGATCTGCTTGCGCATGTTCAGAACGTCCGCTTCGACCTTGGCGACGGCGGCAGGATCGACGCCTTTTGAGGCATCGAAGACGAAGTTGGCTTCCAGGCTGCGACGCCAGTCTAGGAGCTTGTTCGCGAGCACCGGCCCAAACCCTGGAACCTGGAGGATATCATCCTTGAGCACGTCGGCAGCAGTCTCGATGCCGTAGGACGCCAGTGTTGCTTTGCGTCCATCGCCGATACCGGGGATAGACTGCGCCTCGATCCTGAACCGATCCAGGAACACCTCCAGCTGTTGCTTAGGGCGATCGCGCTCGAGCTGATTGAGTCTCCGTAAACGCAGATCCGCGGTCCGGTCGTACTCCGCCTTGCGTCGTTCGAGTTCGGTGAGCCGTGCTTGGAACCCGTCCGGACTCGCGGTGTTCAAATACCGCGTCTTTAGCGCCGTATAGGCTTCGCGGGCCTGATAATGCTCGGCTCTGGCCAGTTGCTGTGCCTCGTCGCTTCCGCTCCGGGCAATCGCGAGCGCGACGAGGCAACCGATGACCGCTATGGCGATCCCTCCCTGTTCGCCTGCTGCCATGGCCCCAACGAGCGAGCCTCCAGCTATCGCCCAGCCAAGGAAGCTACGCGCGCTCGCTGCCCGACGCGCGGCGGCGAGTCGTGGGTTCGGCTTGAAGGAGAAACGAGACGGATCCGGCACCGCAACGAGGTCGGGCGGACGGATGGCCTTGATCCTCGCCCAGATCGCGTCGATGTCGATGTCGGCGGCTAATTTGCCCAGATTGGCCGCGGTGATCTGGAAGAAGGAGATGCCCGACTGCTTCTCAATGCGGCACCACGGGCAGGACGATAGTGAATTGTAGAAGTGGTGACTCGGGTTGTCTCGGCACTGCGCGAGAGCCGCGGTGAGCGACCCGAGCGCAGCTCCCCACTGATTGGCGGTTGGCCGCGCCCCTGAGCCTATGAATGCTTGCTCGAAAAGGGCCGCTGCCGGGCCCAACGCCTCTAATGCGAGCGTCCCCGGCGGCTGCTTCATTGAACGAGCCGAAGCCCCGGATCCGTACGCGAACCTGCGCTCGCTGATCGCCTGCTCCAGGGGCATCTCGCCCCTTCCTGTGAATCCTCCGGAGAACGGGTGCCGCCCCATCATGAGCGTCTGGAAGATCATGACGGCCAAGCCGAAGGCATCGTGGTTCGCAGTCCGGACCAAGCCCCGGAAGCTGATCCCTTGCAGTTCCGGCGGAGTGTGTGTCGCGATGCCGACCTCGCAAAGGTAGTGCCGCCCCCCGGATTTGATCTGGAAGGAGTCGCAATCGATGAACCGCACGATCCCCCTTGGGTCAACGAGCAGGTTCCCGTGGTTCACGTCGCCGACCACATGGTCGTGGCTGTGGATCGCGGCGAATGCGCGCGCGACGTTTGTGGCGGTGTGGACTAGAAATGGCCACTGCGCATCTGGAAACTCTTGTCGCCTACTCTTCGGCCCGTAAAGCAGATGAACCGACTTAAAGCCTTCGATCCGAGGCATCAAGAGCCCGATCGGTTTGCCGCCCGGGTCGCTGTACAGAACGTCTACGGGCCAAGCGGCTAAGTCAAGCAGCGCAGGCGTGGCATCGATCGACATCCTCGCCAGCTTTTCGGCTTTCTCCGGGTCGATTCCCTTGTGGTAGACTTTGGCGGCCAGCTTCCGGTGGTCGTTGACGGCGAAAACTGCGCCCTCACCGCCGGAGCCCAGCTTCCTCCCCAGCGGAACCTGCCTGCCTTGACGGTCGAAGACCTTCATTCCGCAGGAGGATCGGTCACCGGGGTTAACGCCCGGCTCGCTAGGACGAGGCTCTTATCGTCGTCCGTCCTGCTGTTGACCTGCTGTGAGGACAGGAAATCCTTCAGTGCCGTCGACAGGTAGTCGAGGTCTGCTTCTCCGCACGTCTCCAGCCGTCTGAACAGCGGCCTGAAGAACGGTGCATGCGGTGTACGCTCGGCGAACGATAGGGCCACTCTTTGCAGGCCGTCGCTAAAGAGTGCGATTCTTGAGATGCGTGCATTGACCCTCAGAAAGTCCACACGATCAGCGGCTCCCGGCTCGGAGGCGAACCAGGTCAGATTTGCGTACTCCCCCTCCTGTGGCCACGTAGCGACCAGGAAGTCGTCGGCGTCCTCAAGCGCATAGACGCAGGCACCGTCACCGATCTGAAAGAAGACCGCCTGCGTGTCGTCCGCGACTGCGGCGATCACCGTGCAGGCGAACTCCCTGGGAAGGACCCCCTCCGCTTCGGCCCTGAGGGATATCTCCACGCCCAGCCGTTGGACCCAGTCCCGCGCGAACTGCTCACCCAAAACGCAGAGAGGCCGTCTGGATCGAACGAGTTCGCGAACATCGGCGACGAGTAGTTCGCAAGCGATGCGAGACCCTGCATCTGACCGAGATGCGCTCCCAGCGCCATCGGATACGACAGCCACCAGCACCTCTTGTTGGTCGTCCTCGCGGAGAACGACGCATTCAGCGCTATCTTGGCATACGATCCCATCGCGGAGGTGCGAGGTACCTATCGCCGTCGCCTTGGCAGTGCGCCAGCCGTGCACCTGAACGTCCCTACGCTGTCGTGGCCCAACCGCCAGGCGTAACGGGGTTGGGCAGAGATACTGCATCGCCGGGCTGGGAACGGGACACCGAGCCAAGGGACGCCGATAGCCACCTGAACAGATCACGGAACCGCAATCCCTGGAGCATTAACGGTTCACGCACGGCGATTTGGCGAAGAACCTCAAAATTGGCTCCCTTGGTACCGACGGCGAAGAACATGAACCTCTTTCCTTCTTCGCCTAATCTTATGCTACGAGCTGCGGACTGCCAGTGATCGTTCGGCTCTCCATCGGTGATCAGGAATATCCACGGGCGATAGTAGCTGATGCCGTTAGCCTTGTAGGCTGCCTTTCGTAACTCCAGCATTTCGAGGGATTTCTCGATCGCGGCTCCCATCGGCGTCATCCCCGACGCGATGAGCCGAGGAGGATGGAAGTTTTCAGCCGTGACGAAGTCCGTAACGACGGTCACTGGGCCGAAACCGACGATCGCGACCTCAACACGCTTGATCGCCATCTCGTCGACTGCGAGCTCGTCCTTGAAGGTCTGAAGGCCATGGTTGAGTTCGTTGATGGGCTGACCGTTCATGCTTCCAGAGGTGTCGAGCAGGAGGATGCAAGGGCAACGAGGTTCGGGGTTCTCAGCGAACTCGACTTCGGCGAAGCCACCACTGCTGTAAGGGACCTGGGGTTCGTAGGTCATCAGGCACTCGTAGAACACGGGAAATGAACGCATCGCGGCGCATTCAGGACCTCTCTTATACCTCTAAAGGAGCTCTGTTGTAAAGTCGACAACCCTCCGCCGCATTGGCCCGACCAAGAGAGGGAGCATGGTCATATCGGATTTCAATGGATGCTACTTTGAAGGCAAGATCATGCTCTGGGCGGACCATTGGTATTACCGATATGGGAAGCTACTGCGACCTCGAACAGATGCTCGCTGAGCGCGGCGTTGCGGTCAACCACACGACAAACTACCGCTGGGTCCAGAAGTGTGCGCGCGAGGTCGGAAGACGACTGCGTTGGCAATGGCGCTGCCCGCGGTAAAAAAGCGACTGTCGGCCTCTGGCCGGAAGCGCTGTGCTGGCGGGTGAATGAGACCTACGTCAGGGTCGGGGGCAAGGGGGCATGCCTGTACCGGACCGCGGACAGGCACGGGAACATCATCGACTTCTCTCTTTCACCCACGCGGAACGCCGCTGCTGCCATGCGCTGTCTTGGCAGGGCACTCAGGGGCTTGACGGATTGGGATAAGCCGACGGTCATCAACACGGACAAAGCGCCAGCCTGTGGGACCGCCCTCGCGGAGCTGAAGGCCGAAGGCAAGTGCCCAGAGGAAACCGAGCACCGGCAGGTCAAGTACCCGAACAACATCGTGGACGCCGACCACCGCAAGCTCAAGCAGCCAATCCGCCCGCTCCGGGGCTTCAAGACGCGGAAGACGGCCTACGCGACCATCAAAGCTTCGAGGTGATGGGGGCGCTGCGCAAAGGCCAAGCGTCAGGCTTCACCATCACTCGTGACATGCGCGGCGAAGCGCGCTTGGTCGAGCGCGCCTTCGGGATCGGTCCCTGGACGGTGGGTAACGCCATTCAATTCAACACCGATCCGCTGGAAGTGTAGGCTGCTTACCTACGGCGAGCGCGCTGAGAGCCAGCTCCACGCGGCCTCTCCACGACTTTGCAGCAGAGCTAGCCAGCCCGCTCCAGCATCGCCTCCAGCAGGATTTGGCAGCCGAGTGCCAAGTCTTCTGGTTTGGCGTTTTCCACTTCGTTGTGGCTGATGCCACCCTCGCACGGCACGAAGATCATTGCCGTTGGGGCAACGCGGGCGAGGTAGACGGCATCGTGGCCAGCGCCGGAGATGATGTCCTGATGGCGCACCCCCAGCCGCTCCGCCCCGCGGCGGACGGCTGCGACGCACGCGGGATCGAAGGGTGTGGGCGGGAAGTACCAGAACTCTTTGATCTCCAGCGTGCAGCCGGTGGTGTCCGCGATGGCTTGGCAGCGGCTGCGCAACGCGTGGTCCATCGCGGTCAAGGTGGCGTCGACTGGATGGCGGAAATCGACTGTGAAGAACACCCGGCCAGGGATGGTGTTGCGGCTGTTGGGGTGCACCGTCACCTGCCCAACAGTCGCGCAGGCATAGGGTGCCTGCTCGTGCCCGATGGCGTTGACCGCATCAATCATGCGGGCGGAGGCAACCAGGGCATCGCGGCGCAAGCGCATGGGCGTTGGACCGGCGTGGGCTTCCTGGCCGATCACCGTCACCTCATACCAGCGCTGGCCTTGGGCACCGGTAACCACCCCAATCTGGCAGCCTGCCGCCTCCAGCACTGGGCCTTGTTCGATGTGAGCCTCGAAATAGGCGGCGACGGGGCGGCTGGTCCCCTCCCCCCGCCAGCCGAGGCGGGTTAGCTCGGCGCCAATGGTGGTGGTGCCTGCCTGATCGGGCCGCTCCAACCCGTAGCTGAGGTCAAACACACCGGCGAACACGCCGGAGCCGATCATCGGCGGGGAAAAGCGGCTGCCCTCCTCATTGGTCCACACCACCACCTCGAGCGGCGCGCGGGTGGTGATGTTGGCATCGTTGAGGGTGCGCATCACCTCCAACCCGGCCAGCACGCCGTAAACCCCATCGAAGCGCCCGCCGGTGGGCTGGGTGTCGAGATGGCTGCCGGTCATCACGGGTGCTGCGTCGGGATCACTGCCGGGGCGCCGCAGGAACAGATTGCCCATGGCATCCAGGTGCGCAGTGCAGCCCGCTGCCTCGGCCCAGCCTTGAAACAACGCGCGCCCGGCACGGTCCAGGTCGGTCAACGCCAACCGGCAGGAGCCACCGGCAACGCCGGGGCCAACCTCCGCCATCGCCATCAGGCTCTGCCACAAACGATCGCCATCGATGCGCAAATTGCTCATGCTCACCTCACCCGTGTGGGGTGATCATTGGCGCCACCGCGCGACGCGTCCAGACTGCTTTCACAGGTGCTGCATGCAGGTGTTTCACGCCCCGCTGACCGATCGCCACAACCCGCAGAGTTTTCTCGTGCTTGGCAGCATTCGGGTGGCTGCCGAGCAACCGGAGCGCCGCCACCGCCTGCTGAGTGCGGCGGCCGCTGCGGGGCACGACATTCAAGAGGCTCCACCGCCGCCGCCCCTGGCGTTGGAGCGGGTGCATACCAGCGACTATCTGGGCTTCCTGCGCACCGCCCATGCCGAATGGTCGGCCAATCCCGCTGCAGCGCCGGAGGTCATTCCGAACCTACACCCGAACCGCCACATGGCCGCCCACCCCCATCCGGGCACAGGCATCGTGGGGCGGGCCGGATGGTATCAGGCCGATGGCGCCTGCCCGATTGGTCCCCACACCTGGGAGGCAGCGCTGGCATCGGCTGGCTGTGCCGTTGCCGCAGCCGACGCCGTGCTGGCCGGGGCAGAGGCGGCCTATGCGCTGTGCCGCCCACCCGGCCACCATGCCTATAGCGACTTGGCCGGTGGGTTTTGCTATCTGAACAACGTTGCGATTGCCGCCGAGGTGCTGCTGCAGCGCTATGACCGCGTGGCGATTCTGGACATTGACGTGCACCACGGCAATGGCACGCAGGGTATCTTCTGGCGCCGGGCGGACGTGTTGACCCTGTCCATCCACGCCGACCCAACGCGCTACTACCCCTACTTCGCAGGCTTCGCCGACGAAGTGGGCGAGGGGGCCGGTGCAGGCTTCAACCTCAACCTGCCCCTGCCCCATGGCAGCGGCGATGCCGCCGTACTGGCCGCCCTGGACACGGCCCTTGCCCGCATCAAGGACTTCGATGCTGGCACCGTGCTGATCGCCCTCGGCCTGGACGCAGCCGATGCCGATCCGTTGGGCGTGTTCGCTGTCTCCACCCAGGGCTTCGAAACCATCGGCCAGCGCCTCACGCAGCTGGACCGCCCGCTGGTGCTGGTGCAGGAAGGCGGCTACCTGTGCGACGCGTTGGGTGCCAGCCTGGCCGCCGTGTTGCGGGGGGTGGGGTGAGGCCGACCAACCCCGGAGGAGTGGCTTGTTAGTTGGAATCGTTTGTTTTTTCCTGATCCCGCGTCCTCACTCACGCTTCACGAGTTTCGCTGACTGCGGATCATACGCGTAGCTTGTTAACGTAAGGTCTTTGAGCTTTTCTACCGCCTCGTCGATGACAAAAAGCGGGACCAGGAACCATTCCCGTGGCGTCACGGGATTGCCGAAGCGGTCCTTGATCTCGATATCGAGCCGCGCGGGCTCGAAAATCCGGTGAATGAGGCTCTCAAGCCGGGTGCGGTCGATATTGAACAACTCGTATGTGGCAACGATCTCCACGTCCGCCAGCAGGAACGTCGCGTCAAGCCGCGCATTTGCAATTCGTTTGGCTATATCCCCCCCCGTCACGCCAATTTTGTGCAGAACATCACGGTGAGCCGCCACCACAGGGTGATCGGATTTGCTGCGCACCACATAGATTGTGCCACTGGCGAGGTCCTCATCGTCAGCTTGGCTGGAAAAGAGCGGTCCGGCAGTTGGTTCCGATATTCGGCGACTGGCGTCGTCCTTATAAAGCGCGCGCTGCAGAGATCGGAGAAGAAGATCGCTTTCCGTGCCGTTGGAGTATATGACGCGCAAGCGTGCATCCATCTCGCCGTTGGGTGCTTTGAAAGGTTCGCCAATCTCCGCAACGTATACAGTCTGCCCATTGAGAATAAACCACTCACCCACTTTGATGTCAGCCTTCAAAAGACCAGCATCCTTTCTGATCTGGCGGGTGATCCTGTTGCCTCGATTGAGGTCATCTTGAATTCTTTTGAACAGAGGCTTGAAGCGCTCGAAATCGCGGCACGGTGTCCGGTCAGCAATCTCTTCGGCGGCCCGCTTTTCAGCGCTTGACCTCACATGACGAAGGTCGCTTATGCCGGTGCCTTCGTCGAGATCGTCCAACTCGGCCATCAATTCGTCATCGTTGATCGCCTCAACGGGCGTCATGGCGGCACCACCGTTGGCCGTGAGCAGTCCCTGATGGTCTAGGGGCTCCAGAATCGCCCGCGCCTCGGCAAGCGTGCGCAGGCGGTCGAGCCTGACTGCATATAGGCGCTCAAAGATATCCCGATCCTCGCCGTGAAGCGGCGCACGCCCCTGCGTCTCAACGAACCGCTGAATATCCTCAAAGCCAGCGATGATACGTTCCTCACGGGGTGAGCGACCTGCGACCTTCTCCGGCGCGGCAAACTCCTCCAGTTCGGCTTCCAGCTCATCGAGATCGGGGTCACGCGCCATAGCGCCCCTCTTTCTTAAAGCGCATGAAAGCGGCCGCACCTTCGGCGAGCTTGCGTTCCCAAGTATCCGCTGCTGTCGCCGATGGCACGCGACCGCGCTCTTTCTTGAACTGCACGGCCCGCACAGCAAACTCCTTTGCCTCTTCCGGGGTCAGCTTTGTTCGCTTGGCAGCAATTGCTGCCTGGACCTGCCTCAAGCTCGCCTCGCTCATGGTCTTGGCCAGAATTGCGTAGGCTTCACCAAACGGATTGATCCGATCGATCAGGTCGATGTCGAGTTCGCGCACGTCCATCGCGAACCGGCGTACACCGTCGATCAGGGCGGTGTTCGCGCTCGGTGGGACCTCGTTTCCACCCAGGGCTACCCGTTTCGCCTGCTGGGTAAGGGTCAGCGCAGCGATGGCATGCTGGCGCACGGCTTCCTGATCCTCATCGTCGAGCTCGGGGTACTTGTCCTTGATGATCTTGCCCAGACGCACCTGAGTTAGCTCCTCGGGCACCAGTTCCTGGTCGAATAGACCGCGCTCAATGGCGGTCTTGTCCTGCACAAAGGCGGCGATCACCTCGTTCAAATCCTCCTTGCAGATGCGGGTGGCTTCCTTGCTCTTCGGTTCGGCCAGGCCCTTGATCTCGATCTGGAACTTGCCGGACTCTTCGCTAAAGCCGATGTTGCATGTATTGGGGTTATACCCCCCTGCCCCATAATCGAAGCCCGGCGTCGCCGTGTTGGTGGGGTTCTTCGGCTTGAATTCAAAGCGCGGGGCCAACACCTGCTCCATCAGCAGGCTGGCGGCGATGGCCTTCAGCGTATCGTTCACCGCCTCAGTCACCGCAGCCTCCGCAGCGTCCGGCTCCGCGATCAGATTGGTGAAGCGCGCGCGGGTCTTGCCCGGCGCGTCGCGGGTGGCGCGACCGATAATCTGCACGATCTCGGTCAGGCTGGAGCGATAGCCGACTGTCAGCGCATGCTCGCACCAGATCCAGTCAAAACCCTCCTTCGCCATGCCAAGCGCAATGATGATGTCCACATGATCGCGGTTGTGCTTCTGGCTGGCGTCCTTCAGCGCCGCCGACACGCGGTCACGCTTGGCGGGATCGTCGTCCACCAAATCGGCGACGCGCAGAGTCCGCCCGTCAGCAGTCTTGACGAGTTGGAAGCCGGTCGCGGGGTCGATCCCTTCCCAGGAACCCAGCGCCGTTATGATGTGCTCGACCTCCCTGATCTTGTCGTTGGTGCTCTCCCGCGAATTGACGCTCGGTATGTGCAGGATCGTCTTCTCTGACGAATCCAGCACCTTCAGAATGTCGTCCGCATAAGAGCCAGCATAGAAGAAATAGCCGATGTCGAGCGCCTTCAGGTATTCATAGCCGTTAATCTGCTCGTAATAGGTATAGGTGACAGTATCAAACTTCGCTTCATCCTCGGGGGCCAGAACGGGCATCGCGTCGCCCCGGAAATACGAACCCGTCATGGCAATGACATGCACGCGATCGCGGGCAATCAGCGCGCCCAGATGTCGGCCGAGCTTGCTGTCCGGGTCGGCGGAGACGTGGTGGAACTCATCGATAGCAATCAAGCGGTCATCGAATGCCTCTGCCCCGAACTGATCCATGGCAAACCGAAAGGTGGCATGGGTGCAGACCAGCACTTGGTCGCCGCTATCCAGAAAGGCCTTCACCGCCGCAACCTTGCCACCGTTATCGCCGCCAGGAGCGTTGCAGAGGTTCCACTTGGGTTTGACGTGCCAATCGGCCCAAAAGCCGTATTGCGTCAGCGGCTCATCGTTGAAGCTCGCGCCGATGGATTTTTCTGGCACCGCGATGATCGCCTGCTTCAGGCGCTGATTGTGGAGCTTGTCGAGCGCCACAAACATCAAGGCCCGGCTCTTGCCGGAGGCTGGCGGCGATTTGATCAGCAGATACTGCTCCCCGCGCCGCTCCCAGACGCGTTCCTGCATCGGTCGCATGCCAAGCGCGTTCGCCCGGATTGCGCTGCCGGTGCGGGCGCAAGCGACCGAGACGGCGGGGATGGCTCTGCTTGCCAGGCTCATGGCTGCAGCGCCTTGCGCAAGTCCTCTGCCGGAATGCACAAGGGCTTGCCGTCCCGGACCAGCACAATCTCCGTGTTGGTCTGGATGGCGATCGTGCGCGCCATGTCCGCCGCCCGCCGCATGGCGGCCAGCGACGCCCGCAAATCGGGGTTTGTTGCCTTCGACAGGTCCTGTTCCGTCATTGGTTCTCTCCCCATTCCAGCAACCGGGGTTCAGCACCGGTCGTATCGTATAAGACCCAGTCATCCACGGCCTGTTTGTAGTGCCTGTGGAAGTTGCTCCAGCCCATGGCGAAACGACGGCGGATAACGGGTTCCGGAATGTCGTGGCCGCCTTGACGCACGCGCGCGGCCACACGCGCGATGGCGGTTTCCGCATTGGGCAGCGCCAGAAAGAACAGGCTGACCCGATAGCCCTGGGCACGCCAACCCGCACTCTGGCGCAAATAGCTGAGGCCGGACAGCGTGGTCTCGAAGGCGAAACTCTCGCCGCGCCCGGCGCATCGCCCAATCTCCCCCAGCATCAGTCGCCCGGCTCTGAGGGCGGCGGTTTCCGGCGCAAAGGGGGCAAGCCCGGCGGCAATCAGATCGGCATTGATGAAGCGGGGAAGCTGTGCCTCTCCCGGCAGGAACGAGCGGGCAAACGTCGTTTTGCCCGCACCGTTGGGACCAGCGATGATGATGATTTTCTTTGGCGGAGCTACAGCGCTCATGCCTTTGTCTTTCGCGCTGGTTTCGACGGGGCCGCAGACGCCATCTTGGTGTACAGCTCGAAGAGCTTCTCCAGCCGTTCGGTGTCGTTCTTGAAGCGGCGACCGATATAGATGCGCTCCAGCACCTCATCGTTGCGCTCATGCGCCGCGCGCAGGTCGGGGGGCATGGTGTCAGGGTCATACAGGTCGGCGATGGTGGCCGGAAAATGCGCCTCGCGCGCCAGCAGGATATCCTCGGCACAGCGGGTCAAATCCGCCTTGTTCTTCTCGGTCAGTGTCGGAACTGGGAAGGTATTCCAGCCGAGGGTGTTGGAATAGCGAATGCGCGTTTCCAATTGCCCACACACGGTCCGAACCCAAGCGATGTGCATGCGAGAAGAAAGCAACGCTAACACGTATCGCGGAGGGTCAAATGCCGCGAAAGCAAGATTGGAGACAACAACGTTACCAGACAACAAGACAGGCGTCAGGTATGGCCGTGTCTCTGTTGTGACGCTCGGCAGTCCAATCACGAGTTCGCTTTTTGGTCGACGTATCTCCACAAACCTGTGTGGTCTGCTCGCCCAAGCGCGCGTGGTAGCTTTCGTACTACTACTGCGCATTTCGGCCACCGCCTTTACACGGTTCTGCACAAATGAACTGCTCGCAATGCTAACTACCTGATCGTCTTCAATCCAGAGGCAGAATCTTGGGACCCCTGACACGATTTCGTCCGATCCCCAAAACTCCCGGAGCACAGATTCGGCAAAGGGATCATCGTTCGGAGCATCCGACCGACTCGCCAGGAGAAGATTTCCACCGTCTTTCGCGGCGCACCCGTTTGTCATTGCGGGCATTGCGTTCAGTGGTTGAGCGGCATTACCAACAAACGGACATTCTTGTGATATGAGATATGGAGAAATGTAGCCCACTGTTCTCGTCACTTCTTCTTCGAATATTACCTTTGCCGCCTTGCTGCCCCTTACTCCCAGCTGAATAATCACAACAGTGACGCCCGCATTCTTTGCGGCGAGATTGGCCCACTTGAAGCCTGTGTGGGCCGAGGTGATCTCGCACCGAGTTAGTAGGATTGGCCACAAAACGCTCACTTGCTGCCCCTGACAGATCGAGTTCGTTGAGACGAACGACACTCTAGCGTTGGCACGAGCGATCAGCTCTGCACCCTTGAAGAAGAAGCCGGAAATGTAGTCTAGAGACTTCCATCTCGAAGTCAGTCTCGAGAACAACTCTTTCGTGTCTGCCTTCTGATCGGGTGATTGCTTCTTGTCGCCGACATAAGGGGGATTCCCACAGATATACGTCTCTCCCCCCTCATTCTCGAAATCAATCTGCGCCTGATCGAGCGGCGTATTGAACAGGTCATCGCCTGTCAGCCTCACGGCCGTCCCGGTAGGCGGGCAGATACTCAGCCAGTCGATGCGCAGGGCATTACCGCAGGTGATCCAATTCTCTGCGTCGAGGGGCAGAAACTCCAGAAGGGCCAGCTTCGGCCCGCGATACAGCACGTCGCACTGAAACTCCGCGATGATGAGGGCGAGGCGCGCGATCTCAGCGGGAAAGTCACGCAGCTCGATACCCCGGAAATTGGTCAGCGGGATGTCTGTTTTGCGGTCCTTCTCGCCGCGCCGCCGGTTGAGCTCCGCCTCTATTGCCCGCATCTCCTTGTAGGCGATCACCAGGAAATTCCCGGAACCACAGGCGGGATCGAACACCCTGATCCTGGCCATGCGCTTGCGCAGGTTCAGGAGCATGCGCGGATTGTCGCCGGCCTCGTCCAGCTTTTCGCGCAGATCATCAAGGAACAGCGGATTCAGTACCTTCAGGATGTTCGGCACGGAGGTGTAGTGCATGCCCAGCGCGCCGCGTTCTTCGTCATCGGCGACGGCCTGGATCATCGAGCCGAAAATATCGGGGTTGATCTGCCGCCAGTCCAACTTGCCGATGTGCAGCAGGTAGGACCGGGCAATCTTGCTGAACTTCGGCACCTCCGTGCTGCCGGAAAACAACCCGCCATTCACATAGGGAAATCCGTTAGCCCATGGACGCAGATTAGCCGTCTTGCGCGCATCGATCGGGGTGTTCATCGCCCGGAAGATTTCGCTGATGACGAAGTCGGTGTTGGACGCATCCCGCTCGCTCATCTGCTCGATGGTCGCCGTGAACAGGCCTCCGCCATGGAAAATGTCAGTGTCTTCTGCAAAGAAGCAGAAGATCAGCCGCGCCATGAAATGGTTCATGTCCGGGCGGCGGTCCGCCGTGCCCCAGTCGGGATTGTCTTTCAGCAGCTCCAAATAGAGCCGGTTGAGGCGGCTGGTGGCGCGAATGTCGAATGCGTTTTCCCGGATCTGCTTGACGGTGCTGATCCCGGCAAGCGGCAGAAAAAACCCGAAATGATTGGGGAAGTCCGTGTAGGCGCAGGCAACCGTCTCGCCGGTTTCCAGATCCTCGGCCTCGAATGTCTCACCGTCGGTTGCCAGCAAGAAGCGCACCTTGTTGCGCTTGTTCCGTGTTGCCTCGCTGGTGCGAAGGGCGTCGAGCGTTGCAGAAACAGCCCCCTGCTCCGCCACCTTCAGGTGAATGTTACTGATTTGCAGCACGCCACCGATGTCAGATTTGTTGGAGGCACCAGTGCGCAGGCGCTTGAGGGTCGTTTCCTTGTTGCCGAACGCCTCCAAGAACGCGAAGGGGAACTCGCCAGGATCGAAGGGCTGCTCGGCGAGCCTGGACACGGCCTGTTCAATCTCGACTGCATTCATGATGTCATCCACGAATCGATAAGTGATACCCCGGTTCCGTTGAAGGTCAGCGGGTTGCGCGCCCGGATGGTGACAGCGATCGCAGCATTGGCCTATGCCGCCGCTCGGTTGAAGGGCAGCAGGCGGCCAAGGTTCCTGGTCGGCAGCATCGCCCCATCGGCCTGGCGGAGGATTTCGTGGCCCCCCTCCCCCATCGAGCGGCCATGCTCGGCAGCACGGATGCGCAGGCTGCTCACGTGGCAAAGATTGCATTGATGCACTGGCCGGACAAGGCCGGACGCAATCACCGGACGAGGTACCGGCGGTCGCCAAGATCGCGGGCGAGGTATTGCCGGGCGGCGCGGTGCGCCGCTGCCCGCAAAGCAATGGACCCTGACGGAAATCTCTAGAAATCTCGCGACGATAGCGGCGACATCACCGCACTCACACCCCAGATGATTGAGGTTGGTCGGAACCAGCAGGTTTAAGGTCATAAGGTCGGCGTTAGGTTGTATGCCGCTTGGGTGCCTCGCGTTAAAACGGTCCAGAAACCCTATCACGCCACCGGATGCGTGCAACTCGCCGCGCATCCAAACCGATGCCCCCGATTGCCTAGTCCGGTCAATTTCGAGCGCGCGCTCTGCCAAGCAGTCCGATCATTCCCCGCACCAGCGACAGCCCGCACCAGACGGCGGGCTGTCGCTGGGAACGGTCTCGACGTTACTGCGCTGCCTGCCGCTCGGCGCTATCGTTCAGTGGTAGGCGAGCCTTGACCAAGGTGGTGTC
>RDXE01000034.1 GCA_004292755.1 Alphaproteobacteria bacterium | reverse complement strand
GGTTGCTGATTCGCCTTCCACCCAGACCGGCACCAGCGCATCGGGGACGACCCAGGGGCCGCTGGCTGGCGCCTCCAGCCCGGTCCAGTTCTGCCAGTCGGCGCGGCTGCCCGGAATGGTCATGGAGTTGTAGCAGATGCCAAGGATGCAGGCGCCGAGGGATTCATGCAGGCCCACCCAGGGGTCAAACCGGCGCCCTTGGGGGTCGCGCTGCGCAAGATAGTCGGCCATCGACAACTCAGGGCGCTCTGCCTTGCGGGTCGGGCGAACCGGGGCGACCAAGGCCCGGCATCCCGCAGCTGCGGCAGCGGCCTTGAAGGCGCCAAGCATCACGCGGGCAAAGCCGCGACCGCGGTGAGCCGGTGGGATTGAAATCGCCAGCGCTGAGGCCAGCGTGGCTGGCAAACCCGCGTCGGCATCCTGGAACGCGCGCTCCATCACCCAATCCCACCCGGTGTCGGGCAGTGGGTCGGGCAGGCCATCCTGCGCCGGGTTGGCTGGCACCGGCCAATGGAACGCCACTGCATTGCCCACGCACACAAGGTCCTCGCCCGCCAGCAACGCCAGCTGAAAGCTGGGAAAGGTGGTGCGCAATCGCGGCCAGAGCCGATTGCTCACCGGGTCTTCCATCATGAAGCGCGGCCACGCTGCGTTCATTAGCTCATTGACCGCAGGGCTGAGGTCAGGCCGGTCGGCGAGGCGCACGAGATCGAGAGTCGGCATCATGATACGATCGCGTGGCTTACCCGTGGCAAGGCTTGGTCGACCCGGAGCGAGAGGGTGAAGCGCGCTGTGTCCGCCCCCCCAAAACCGGCGCCGCGGCCAATGCGAATCACGGCACGGTCCCGACGCGGCGGGAGATGGGTGATAACCAGTTGGCCCGGCAGACTTTCCACGCGAAAGGCTGGAACCCGTGGCAATTCCACGCGCTGGGCGTCGCGTGGAAGGTGGATCACCAGCACACCACCGGGCGCGATGCGCAGGACAGCCGTGGAATCATCCCCAGGCTCAACGAATTGGGTGCCCGCTTCAAAGCGCACGTCCGCCTCGCCCGGCACAGGGGGTGGCCGGGTTTGCGCCAGCGCAAGCGCGGGCAGTGCCAGGAGGATGAGCCAAAGCAGCGGTGCACGCATAGTAGAGAAGATGGGGACAGAGCCGCGGCCTGTCTACCGGCTTTGAGCCGTGCATGCTTTTCCACTGGCGTGCTCCGCGCCGATTGATAACTCTGGCGCTGACCGCGCCCATCACTACTCTGGCCGCAGCCCTTGCCCCCTCCAGGAGAGCCCCCGTGAAGAACCTCGGCAACCTGATGAAACAAGCCCAGGCCATGCAGCAGAAGATGGCTGACGCTCAAGCGCGTCTGGAGGAGATGGAGGTTGAAGGCCAGTCTGGCGGCGGGATGGTCAAGGCAACGCTGACTGGCAAGGGGCGTCTGCGCCGAATCGCGATCGACAAGTCGCTGTGTGACCCAGCGGAAGTGGATGTGCTGGAGGATTTGATCCTGGCAGCAGTGAACGATGCTCAGACCAAAGCCGAGACGGCGATGCAGGAGGCGATGGCCTCCGCCACAGCGGGCTTGCCGCTGCCGCCCGGCATGAAGCTGCCATTCTAGGCGTGCGGTCGAAGGGCGCAGGGGCGGCCGGGCCGATTGAGCGACTGGTCGATGCGCTCGCCCGTCTGCCCGGTCTCGGCCCGCGGTCGGCGCGGCGCGCCGCCTTGGCGCTGTTGCGCCACCGCGAAAGCCTGCTCGACCCCCTCGCCCTGGCAATCGAGGACACGCGCCGCTCGGTTCACGCCTGTCGTCGGTGTGGGAACCTGGACACAACCGACCCCTGCCGCATTTGCACCGACGCAACCCGCGATGCGGGCTTGGTGTGCGTTGTCGAGCACGTCGCCGACCTCTGGGCGATAGAGCGGGCGGGGGCGTGGCGTGGGCATTATCATGTGCTGGGTGGCACCCTCTCGGCCCTGTCCCAAGTCGGGCCGGAGCAGTTGGCCGTCGCTCCGCTGTTGGCCCGCGTCGCTACTGGCGATGTGCGTGAAGTGGTGCTGGCGCTCAACGTCACTGTGGATGGTCAAACCACGGCGCATTATCTGGCCGAGCAACTGGCGGCCTTCCCGATCAGTGTCACCCGACTTGCCCAGGGCGTGCCGCTGGGTGGTGAGTTGGACCATCTGGACGATGGCACCCTCACAGCAGCGCTGCGGCAACGCCGCTGAGCGGGAGCCGTTTGTGGGGTAGCAGCATTCACCGACCCGTGACTGCGCCCATGCCTTGGGTTTGAGGTCTCTCCCTCATCCTTTCACCGCCAGCAGCACGATGGGGTTACTCGGCCCATACTGCGCTTCATGCGAAGTACCGCTACCCGGTTTTTGAGAGACCGGAGAACATGATCCGCTCCTGCTCTTAGGTTGCCCAGGCTTCAAAGCGACCCATGGTTGGGCATGGTGGGGCAAATCCGCGAAATTGCTTAGGAAAAATGGCGTAGTCATTCCCTCGAATAAACGTGATACTGCGTCACCATTGGGCTGCCGTTCTGTTTCAAAATGTGGCAAAATTGACTTCGTGCTTGGGGAGCTAACGAATTGACCACCGTTACCAAGGCCGTCGGCAACACTGCTAACCTGTCTGCGGAAGAGCAAGAGAAGCGGCAGAAGATCGCTGCTCAGCAGGAGAAGATTGCGCGCCAGACTCTCGACATTGGCCGGAAAGAGGCAATCGAGGGGCAGGCGACGGTGGTGGGCGAGCGGTTTCAGAAACTGGCCACCTTGATGCAGTCCAGCTACATCAAACCAGATGTCCAGTGGGAGATTATGGACGAGGCGAAGCAGATTGAACTGCAAGCCTGTGTGAAGCGGGTCGATGAATTGTTTGAAAACGCCATTGATGCCGCGAAGAAGGGCCAGGATGTGGTGCGCGACACAGCGCTCAAGCGCTCCCGGACGATCTTTGCCCGGGCTATGCAATTGGGCGCTGACGAGCGGTTTCGCGAGATTGTGCTGAAGCGGTTGGACGTGGTGCAGCAAACCTCAATCCGCGGCAGCAGCGAGAAGGCAAAAATCGACGTCAAGCAATGGCATGAAGCCGCTGGAATTGATGACAGCCCAGGCGGGCGTGAGCGGCGGCGGCACCACCGCTTCACCGATCCGCAACTGGAAGTGCACATCGATGGTGTTGGATATGAAACAGTCAATTGGTCGATCGGCGGGTTGCTGCTTAACGCACCGCTTCCCTACGGCAAGGGCAAAACCATTCGGTTACGTCTGCACAACCCTGAGTCTCCGGCCTTCTATGCCGATGTGTGCGAAGTGGTGAGCAACGACCCAAATTCGCGGAAAGTGGCACTGAAGTTCCGCGCGGCTGACAATGCCACCCTGCAGATCATTCGCGAATTGAAGATCGACGGGCGGGAGCCGCGCTGAACTCGGCATCTGGGACCGGAGGATTTCCAAGCTCCCAGGTTATTTCTCAGCTCTTTTGATGAGCAGCGCCCGGCGAGGCGCCGGGGCTGCAGATCAGACTAATGCTGTAAGGCGCTCACACAACCGCTAGACCATAGGTGCTGTATTTCTCCCGTGCGGGGAACAACCAGCACTCCACCGCGAACCGGTCTTGCGTCATTCCCGGCGTCAGGTATGTGCGGTGCACATTCATCTGGTCGAACACGATCGCGTCGCCAGGTTCCACCGCAGGCGCCCAGAGCTTGTCGAGGCCGAACAAGTCAGCAATCGTCTCTTCGAAGATTTCCCAGCCGACAAAGGTACCAGCCTGACCGCGCACCAACTCGCGATCCAGCTTGTGGGGAAGGATCTGCACGCCAGGACGGTCAATCCCAGCGTCGGACAATGCGACCCAGAAATTGATCGTGGCGGTACCGATGCCGCCAAAGAAGGTGGCGTCTTGATGGAAGACGCGCTTCACTTTGGAGCTAACCTCCGAGCGGCGGACCGAAGACTTGCCGACACCCACATAGGGCTCTGACCCGAGATAGCGGCGCGCTAGGTCGATCGCCCGTGATTTCCTCAGGTTGTACAGGAACTCATTGGTGGCCGCTGGGGCTTCCATCATCAGAATGGAGCCAAACTCCCGGAACATCGGCGTTCCGATATCGGACTTTGTGAAATCGGTTGCCAAAAAGAACTCTGAACTCACTGGGGCTTTACCAGCGGTAATGTCAGCCAGAGCGCGATCACAGTCCTCGTACGTGCGGCGGACAATGTCCTGGAGCTGCAGTGCAGTCTCGCGCGGCATGAGATTGCGAATGACCAGACAGCCATACTTGTCCATGGCTTCCAGCATATCATCGAGCCGAGCGGTGCTGGCCTGGAAGATCGGAAGTTCAGGAGGGAAGCCTGCAGCGGGAGGCATCTTTCCGGGCAAGTGCCGCTCAGCAAGGCGGCCTTGGGAGCCACGCAGACGCTCCTGCACCGCCAGCATCCGCATATTCAGGGCGTTGGTATAGCCTGCCTCAGCAAACTGAGGGACGGCGCGCGCAAGCGTCAGGAATGTGTCAACTGATTCGTCCCATAATGCAACGCGCGACAGCAAGGACGCCATCGTCCAGAGCGCGCTGACATGGTGCGGCTCGCGAATCAGCACGGCGCGTAAGGCGCGCTCAGCCTCCGAGTACCGGTTCTCGTCTAACAGCGATTGTGCTGCTGCGACTGCAGCATCGGCATCAAACGTTACGGCTTCTACGGTCATGTTCCGCGTCCTCCTGCAGTGGCGCCCCCCCACCGCATCAAAACCCTATCAAACTACTGCGAACACTGCCAAGCATCCAACAGCGCACGTGGCAGCACGCCACGGCGGCAAAGTTTGCCGGGTTAGGACCCTGTGCTTTGACGTTAAATGTCTTCCAGTCGTGTGGTGGGCTCGGCCGCCTTGTCCTTGCCTGCGCGGCTTTCCATGAAGGTCATGATGGAGCCTTCAATGTCTTCGATGCCACGGAACACCATCTTCTCCATGTCTTTCAGGCGGGCGTCGAAGCTGTAGAATGTCAAGCGACCCATGGGGTCGCCAAAGGCAAATCCAATCACAGCATCGTTCTGTGCGATCAAGAAGCCACCGGCCAACAGATTGCGGCCGAGGCTATAGGTGATGGTGTGGGATTTGATGCTCATGGCCGACAACCGTCTCCAACTGGCGACCGCGCGATTTGCGCGGCGTCAGAACAGTAACATGAGAACGGCGGGAGGTGGTAAACCTCCCGCCGCGTCATGATCTGTGCGTGAACGGTTGCGCGGCCCTATGGCGCGCTGCGCCGCCGTTTAGCGCAGGCTGGGTGGCATCTCGGCGATGGCTTGGTCGACCAAGCGACCAGCCAAGTCACCATACTGCACCGCGTCCACCAGGATCGTCTGGGTGGCAGCGATCGCAGCATCAACAGCCGCGTTGCGCACGGCAGCCGTCGCTGCGGCCTCTGCCTCGCGGATCTTGTCCGCTGCTTGTTGGCGCCGACGCTCGCTGAGCGCCTTCAGATTGGCAGCGGTTTCCCGCTCAATCCGCTCGGCATCTTCCTTGGCACTGCGCAGGATAGCCGCGGCGTCAGAGAGGATTTCCTGCTGCTTCTTCTGCCACTGCGCCAACTCGGCAGCAGCTTCGGCCCGCAGATCACTGGCTTCTTTCAACTGCGCGCGGATTTTCTCGGCATAGCCGTCCAATCCGCCCAACAGTGCCTTCGTCAGCGGCTTGCGCACCAGCACGAAAAACAGCACGAAGCCGAGGGCGGTCCAGAAATAGGTGTTCGAGAACATTCCAGACCCCTCCTCAGTTCGGGCGGGCCAGCGCCCGGTCAACCGCCTGCGTCACGCCGTCTTGATACGGGGTGAAGCCGACCAGCCGCTCCGTCGCTGAGGTTGCCACCTCGATCGCAATGCTGCGGACGTTCGCCAGTGCCTCAGCCTGGGCTGCAGCAATCCGGCGCTCAGCCGCTTCGGCCTCAGCGGCCAGTGCCCGCCCCAACTCCTGCTCTGCCAACATTGCCTCGCGCGAGGCTTTTTCGGCAGCGGCCTTCACCAGCAGCGAGGCCTCGTCGCGCGCTTGCGACAACGCGGCTTCGGCTTCGGCCCGCAGAGACTCCGCCTGACGGCGCGCCTCCTGCGCGGCAGCAAGGTCAGCTTGGATGGCCGACTGACGCCGTTCCACCACCGACTGCACCTTCGGCAGGGCGACGCGGCTCATCAACACATAAAGGATACCGAACGTGACAAACAGCCAGAACAGCTGCGTCGCGTAGGTGGTGGTATCCAGCTGTGGCATGCCCGGCGCTGCCCCAGGA
Organism: Alphaproteobacteria bacterium; assembly: GCA_004292755.1. Classification (GTDB taxonomy): domain Bacteria; phylum Pseudomonadota; class Alphaproteobacteria; order Elsterales; family Elsteraceae; genus RDXE01. The sequence continues at coordinate 94,739 of RDXE01000034.1, read as the reverse complement.
TCGCCCGCCGCCCAAGCCGGGGCGGCGGTCGCAAGGGTCAGCCCCAGGGCGACCAGCGTGCGCATGGTCGGCCTCCAGACTGTGAGAGACCCGTTCACCCGCCTTAGGCGGCGAACAGGATCAGGAACGCGATCACCAGGGCGAACAGCGCGACCGCTTCGGTCAGCGCGAAGCCGAGAATGCCGATCGGGAACACCGTGTCACGCACCGCCGGGTTGCGGGCGACCGAGGCGATCAGGGTCGAAAAGATGTTGCCGAGACCGAGGCCGACACCCAGCAGCGCAATCACCGCAAGGCCCGCACCAATCATCTTTGCAGCGCCGACTTCCATGGAACCGTTCCTTAGAGTTAGTGGAGAGAGACGACCAGCAGATCAAACCGCGCCAAGATCCAAATGGACCTTAGTGCAGATCAATCGCATCCTTCAGGTACAGGCAGGTCAGCACGCTGAACACATAGGCCTGCAACAACGCCACCAGGATTTCAAACCCGGTGAGCGCAACGATCAGCGCCAGTGGCGCGATCCCGAACACGGCGCCCAGGGACACCGCAAAGCCAGCGAACACCTTCAGCATCGTGTGGCCCGCCAGCATATTGGCGAACAACCGGACGCTGAGGCTGACCGGGCGGGACAGATAGGACAGCACTTCGATCGGGATCAGCAACGGCGCCAGCCACAAGGGCGCGCCTGCCGGCAGGAAGAAACTGAAGAAGTGCATGCCGTGACGGATGAAGCCGATGGCGGTCACCGTTACAAACACCAGCAACGCCAGCCCTAATGTTACGATGATGTGGCTGGTGTAGGTGAAGAAGGTGGGGATCATCCCCAGCAGATTGCCCAGCAGCACGAACAGAAAGATCGAGAACACGAACGGGAAGTACTTCTTGGCTTCGTGTCCGGCGGAGCTTTCCAGCAAGTCGGCGATGAAGTTGTACAGCAACTCCGCCATCGACTGGACGCGACCGGGGATGGTTGCCGGCTGGCGCATCGCCACCACGAACAACGCAGTCGCGATGCCGACGGCGATGGTCATCATCAACGCCGAATTGGTGAAGCTCAGATCCAGCGACCCGATGTGCAGCGGCACAATCGGCTTGATGGTGAACTGTTCGAGCGGAGATGCCACGGCCTATCCGTCCTTCTCTTGCCTGGAGGTATCGGGAGCCTCCGGCCGCCGATACCCGACCGCGTAGCCCATGCCCGCGATCGTGCGATACACGTTCATCAAGCCTGCCGCCATGCCGAGGATGAGGAACAGGACCATCATCCAGGGCTTGGTGCCCAGCCAGAAATCCAATCCGTACCCGATCCCCAGCCCAACCAGAAGGCCAGCAATCAAGTCCGCCCCGACGCGCAAGCCAAACCCCCAGCCGGTTGGCGGAGAGCCGCCAGCTGATGCCCGATCCTGGGTCCGTCCAGCCATTCCCGGCTGACGAGCCAAAGCCCGCTGCAGCCGAGCGTCGAGATCTTCCGGCGGTGGGGTGTCAGCGGCCATTCCAAACAAACTCCCGGCGCCGCATCGACCTATCCGCCCGAAACGCGGCGCACCATAGTTGCGCGGATTTCCAAGTGTCAAGCAGACGCGCCGCACGGCTTTCGGCCCGCGACCACCCGCCGCTGGAGGCTGGATCAGGACTGGGCCCACTCCCCCAGGGGTGGACGCCAGCGTTCGGCTCCTGTACGCCCTTGCGCCTTGGGCGATCAGACGAGATGTGAGCGATGGTACAGGTTGGCGTAATCATGGGCAGCCAGAGCGACTGGGAAACCATGCGCCACGCGGTCGACACCCTGGACAGCCTCGCCATCGAGCGGGAGGTGCGCATCGTCAGTGCCCACCGCACCCCCATCCGGTTGGTGGAGTATGCTAGCACAGCGCGGGTGCGCGGTGTGAAGGTCATCATCGCCGGTGCAGGAGGGGCGGCCCACCTGCCCGGTATGGTCGCCAGCCTGACGCCGTTGCCGGTGTTTGGGGTGCCGGTGGAATCCCACGCCCTCAAAGGCATGGATAGCCTGCTGTCCATCGTGCAAATGCCCGGCGGTGTGCCCGTGGGCACGCTTGCGATTGGCAAGGCGGGCGCAATCAACGCCGCTCTGATGGCCGCGCGGGTGCTGGCGCTGAGCGATGCGGCGCTGGCCGAGCGTCTGGATGCCTGGATTGCCGCTCAGACCGACAGAGTCGCGGAGGAGCCGCAGCGATGACCGCGATGATCGCCCCCGGTGCCACAATTGGAATCCTGGGCGGTGGTCAGCTTGGCCGGATGACGGCGCAGGCGGCCGCCCGCCTGGGTTACCGTACCGCCATCCTTGCACCCGAGGCGGATGCGCCTGCGTTTGACGTCGCGACCTATCGCCTGCAGGCAGACTATCGTGATGAGGCGGCACTGCAGCACTTTGCCAGTGCCGTGGATGTGATCACCTATGAGTTTGAGAACGTCCCCGTTGAAACGGCCGAGTTCCTGGCCCAGTTGCGCCCGGTGCGTCCGGGCCCGAAGGTGCTGAAGATCACGCAAGATCGCCTGCGCGAGAAAGATTTCTGCGGTCGCGCGGGCTGTCCCACCACCCGCTACCGGGCGCTGCAGCACTACAGCCAGTTGGCCGCAGCCGCGGCCGATCTGGGCCTGCCTGCCGTGTTGAAGGCCACCCGCCTCGGCTATGACGGCAAGGCCCAGGCGATGCTGACGGCGCCAGAACAATTTGGGGCGGGATGGCGTGTCGTCGGCGACGGGGTGGGCATTCTGGAGGCGTTTGTCGACTTTGTCGCGGAAGCGAGTGTGATCGTGGCCCGCAGCCCCAGCGGGCAGGTCGCATGCTACCCGGCCGTGGAGAATCGCCACGCCGATCACATTCTGCACTCCACCCATGTGCCAGGCTGCCTGACTGCAGCCCACCGACAGGAGGCCGAGGCGATTGCCCGCCGTCTCGCCGATGCTGTGGCGTTGGAGGGGTTGCTGGCAGTTGAGTTGTTTGTCACCCGTGAGGGGCCGCTGCTGGTCAACGAGTTGGCGCCGCGCCCGCACAATTCCGGCCACTGGACGATGGATTTTGCCGCCACCAGCCAGTTTGAACAGCTGATCCGGGCGATCTGCAACCTGCCCCTGGGCGACCCCAGCGCCCTTGGCCCCTGTGTCATGGAGAACTTGCTGGGGGACCAAATCACCGATTGGCCCGGCATCCTCGCCACACCTGGGGCGCGGTTGCACCTCTACGGCAAGCGGGAGGTGAAGGCAGGGCGCAAGATGGGGCACGTCAACCGTCCAGCGTGATCGAGCGACCGTCACCCCGCGCCGCTGAAACGCTTGCGTTTCCTGGTGGTTGTGCCAAGGCTGCGCTATGGCCGCGCCGACACCGATTTATGCCTGTCTGATCGCGCCCACGGCACCGCCCTGGGTGGTGCGTGCTGCGCGGACGATTGGCTCCAGTCTGGCCCGCCGAGGGTGGACATTGCGCACCGGCGCCTCCGGCCCTGGCGAGGCCGCGGTGGAGCAAGGCCACCGCGAAGTGTCACAGTCACGGCTGTTCGTGCATCTGCCGTGGCGGCGCTTCAATGCCCATGCGTCCCCCTACTGCATCGTGCCTGATGAGGCGCTGGCGCTTGCCCGCTCGCTGATCCCCAACCCAGACCGCGCCCCCGTCAGCCAGATTAAGCTGATCGGTGCGATGATGCAGGCGGTGCTGGGGGATCGGCTGGATCGCCCGTGTGATTTTGTCGTCGCCTGGACGCCCGACGGCGCCTATGTCGGCGATGCCGGTGCGGCATTGACCTTGGTGCTCAATCGCGGCCTGCCGAACGTCAATCTCGCACGGCTGCCAGCGGGTGCTGCAGTTGGCCGAACACTGGCGGCCGCGGCAGCTGCGCTGGAGCCACCAGTGGAGGTTGAGGCCGTGCCGCGCTTCGAGGTCCGGGGTGGGGACGGGAATGCCGCAGCGCGCGCGGATCCTCGGGCGCGGGCCACCCCAGGTCGCCCCGCGGCGCCTGCTACCGTGCCACGACCAGAGCGTCCAGCACTGCCACCGCCCTCGCGGCTGTTGCCACCGCGATAGCCTTTGGACAGAGCAGCCCTCTGGACAGAGGTTCGCGCACCGCCCACTTGCAAAGCTTCATCGCCGACGGACCCTTGTCACCATGACTGCCTTTTCGCCCCGCGAGATTGTCTCTGAGTTGGATCGCTTTATCGTCGGCCAGACCGATGCCAAGCGGGCCGTCGCCATCGCGTTGCGCAATCGCTGGCGCCGCCAGCAGCTGCCCGACGCGCTGAAGGACGAGGTGCTGCCGAAAAACATTCTGATGATCGGGCCGACGGGTGTCGGAAAAACCGAAATCGCGAGGCGTCTTGCCCGGCTTGCCGATGCGCCGTTTTTGAAGGTTGAGGCGACCAAGTTCACCGAAGTTGGCTATGTCGGGCGTGATGTTGATCAAATCATTCGCGATCTGGTCGAAGCCGCGATTGCAATGACGCGGGAGCGTTTGCGCCGCTCCGTCGCACCGAAGGCCGAACTCGCAGCCGAGGATCGCGTGCTGGACGCGCTGGTCGGTCGCTCCGCCTCGCCCGAGACGCGGCAGAAGTTCCGCAAGATGCTGCGCGAGGGGCAATTGTCTGACCGCGAGATTGAAATCGAAGTGGCCGACCAATCCGGCTTCTCGATGCCGATGATGGATGTGCCCGGCATGCAGGGCGGGGTTGGCATGATCAACCTGACCGACATGCTGGGCAAAGCCTTCGGCGGCGGCCGCACCCGCACCCGCCGCATGACCGTGGGTGAGAGCTATACCGTGTTGATGGCAGAGGAGAGCGACAAACTCCTCGACCAAGACGCCGTGGTGCGCGATGCCATCCGTTCGGTGGAGCAATCCGGCATCGTGTTCCTGGACGAGATCGACAAAATCTGTGCGCGCTCGGAACGGCAAGGGGCGGATGTTAGCCGCGAGGGGGTGCAGCGCGACTTGCTGCCGCTGATTGAAGGCACGACGGTGACCACCAAGCATGGTCCGGTGAAGACCGATCACATTCTGTTCATCGCCTCGGGCGCCTTCCATTTGGCCAAGCCGTCGGACCTGTTGCCAGAACTGCAAGGTCGCTTGCCGATCCGGGTGGAACTGCAGGCCCTGAAGCGCCAGGATTTCCGTCGTATCTTAACCGAACCAGAAGCCAGTTTGCTGAAGCAGTATCGCGCCTTGCTGGCAACGGAAGAAGTGACCCTCGACTTCACCGAAGACGCCATCGACGCACTGGCGGAGTTGGCGGCCGACATCAATGCGTCGGTTGAAAACATCGGCGCGCGCCGCTTGCACACGGTGATGGAGCGCCTGCTGGAGGAAATCAGCTTTACCGCCCCTGACCGCAGCGGCACCACCCTCACCATCGACCGCGCCTATGTGATGGACAAAGTCGGCAGCTTGGCCAAGAACACCGACCTGTCGAAATTCATTCTGTAGGGGTTGCGGGTGCTGGAACTTGCCGCCGTTGACGGTCTGGCTGCGCGCGGCTTGGCGTTGGATGTCCTGGATGCCGTGCTTCGGCGGCGGCGACCGCTGGATGAGGCGCTGACAGAGATCGAGGGGCTGGACGCGCTGGAATCGCGGGATCGTGGATTCGTGCGTGTGCTGGCCGCTGGGGTGCTGCGGCGCCTGCGGGTGTGTGACGCGGTGCTGGACTTGTGTCTCAGCAATCCTGCTGCCCCGCTTGATCCGCGGGCGCGCGCGGTGTTGCGTCTGGGGGCCGTGCAGTTGCTGTTCCTTGCGACCCCTGCCCATGCAGCAGTCGACAGCTCGGTCCGGCTGGCGGAGCAGCGGGGCATTGGTCGGCTGAAGGGCTTGATCAATGCTGTGCTGCGCAAGGTTGCCCGTGACGGCGCCCGGATGCTGGCTGGGGTGGACCCGATCCGCCTGAGCCTGCCGGATTGGCTGTGGGATGCCTGGGTTGCAACCTATGGCGAGGCGCGTGCCCGCGCCATCATCGCAGCGCAGTTGACCGAACCCAGCCTGGACCTGACCGTCAAATCCGACCCCGCCCTGTGGGCGGAGCGCTTGGGCGGCACCGTGCTGCCGACAGGCACTGTCCGGCTGCCAACGGGGCATGCAATCACGACTCTCCCCGGCTACGACGAGGGGGCGTGGTGGGTGCAGGACGCGGCTGCGGCTCTGCCGGCACGGCTGCTTGGGCCAGTGGCGGGGCGCACCGTTGCCGATCTGTGCGCGGCACCTGGCGGCAAAACCGCGCAGCTGGCGGCAGCGGGTGCCAGCGTTACAGCCGTTGATCGCGCCGGGCGTCGCCTTGCTCGCCTGCGCGAGAATCTTGAGCGGTTGGGGCTGGCAGCCACGATTGTCGAAGCTGACACCGCCACGTGGGACCCTGGTCAAATGTTCGACGCCGTGTTGCTGGATGCGCCATGCTCCGCCACTGGCACCATTCGCCGTCATCCAGACATTGCATGGTCGAAAACCCCAGCCGATGTCGCCGCCCTGGCCGGGGCGCAGGACCGGTTGCTGGCTGCTGCCGTGCGGCTGACGCGACCCGGCGGCACGCTGGTCTACTCGGTGTGTTCGCTGGAGGCTGCGGAGGCCGAACAACGCCTTGCCCCGTTGTTTGCCGCAGGACAGGTTGAGCGCGTGCCGATTCGCGCCGAAGAGATCGGCGGCTTGGTCGATCTGTTGTCGGAGGCAGGGGATTTGCGAGCAACCCCCGCAGATTTGGCCGATCTTGGAGGGCTTGACGGGTTTTTCGCCGCCCGCTTGCGACGCCTGGACTGACAGTGTATCCGGGGTCATGCAACAGCCCGTGCGCATCGCCCCGTCGATTCTGTCTGCCGACTTCGCCCAATTGGGTGCGGAGGTCACGGCGATTGACCGTGCTGGGGCTGACTGGATCCATGTCGATGTGATGGACGGGCACTTTGTGCCGAACATCACCATTGGTCCCGCGGTGGTGAAGGCGCTGCGGCGTCACACGGCCAAGCCGTTCGACGTGCATTTGATGATCGCGCCCGTCGATCCCTACCTCGCCCTGTTTGCCGAGGCTGGTGCCGACACCATTTCAGTGCATCCCGAAGCTGGGCCACACCTGCATCGCAGCTTGCAAGCCATCAAGGCCTTGGGTCGCCGGGCAGGGGTGGTGCTCAACCCTGCCACGCCTGTGGAATGCGTGGTGCCGGTGCTGGATTTGATCGATCTGGTGCTGGTGATGAGCGTTAACCCCGGATTTGGCGGCCAGGCCTTCATCCCCTCCGCCCTGCCAAAGATTGCTGCGCTACGACAGATCATTGATGCCAGTGGCCGCGCGATCGATCTTGAGGTGGATGGCGGCATCAACCGCCAAACAATCGGCCCTGTGGTGGCGGCGGGGGCCGATGTTGTGGTTGCGGGCTCAGCAAGCTTTGAGGGGGGGCCAAGCGCCTATCCCGGCAATCTTGCCGCGTTGCGGGTGGCGGCCGAGGTGGTTCAGCCTGCCGCAGTGTGCGCCATGGATGGGCGATGACGGGCCTGGGTGAGCGCCTGAAGGCGGTCAGCAGCCGCCTCAGTCGCAGTACCGGGAGCGGCGCGCGCGATCAACAGCCCGACACCGGTTTGCGTGCGGCACTGCAGGGCGCCGTCCGGCTGGCATTGCGCTCGCCGCTCTATCGCATGAGCCTTGCCGGCAAGCGGCCTGCGGCCTTGACGTTGATGCCTGCCGACCCGTGGACAGGGGATGGTCAGCGTGGCCTGCAGATCCTTCAGGGCAACTTCATGGCCTGCGGCCAGTCTTTCCCCATCGATGCGCGGGTGTGGGCGCCCGTCGGCGCCCATGATGGCTGGCGGGCTGATCTGCACGGGTTCCTCTGGCTGCGCGATCTAGTCGCTACCGGCCATGAGGAGGGGCGGGCGCGGGCGCGCGAGTTGCTGGCTGCATGGCTCGCCACCCAAGGCCTGTGGGACCAGGTGACGTGGCGCGCCGATGTTCTGGGCAACCGCTTGACGGGCTGGGTGTGCCACTACGCCTACCTGGCCGATGGCTTGCCTGCAGATATCCAGGGCCAGTTCCTGGATCAGATCGCGATGCAGGCCCGGCATCTGGCGCGGGTGGCGCTGCAGGCACCACCGGGGGCGCTGCGGCTGCAGGCGCTGCGCGGGTTGGTGTTGGTTGGCCTCGCCCTGGGCTTGCCAGAGCGCAGCCGCGACCGTGCCCGGGCCCTGTTGGTGACGGAGGTCAAGCGTCAAATCTTCGCCGATGGCGGACACATCAGCCGCTCGCCCCAAGTGCATCAGGCGGTGCTGAAGGACCTAATCCACATCCGTGACGCGCTGCACCGCGCGCGGGCGGAGGTGCCGTCTGACGTGATCGTCGCCATTGATCGCATGGCGCCGTGGCTGCGCTTCATGCGCCACGGCGATGGCGGCCTCGCCCTGTTCAACGACACCAATGAGGATGAGGCCGCATCGGTTGATGCCGTGTTGCAGCAGGCAGACGGCACAGGTGCCATTCCAGCGTCGGCACCCCATTCCGGGTTTCAGCGTCTGGTCAGCGGGCGCACGGTGCTGGTGGTGGATGCTGGCAGCCCTGGCGAGTTGGATGGCACGGCCCATGCGGGCACGCTGTCCTTTGAAGTTTCGTTTGCTAAGGAACGCCTGATCGTCAATTGCGGCGCCCATTTCTCCGACCGTTCGGAGTGGCGCCGGGTGCAACGGGCTACGGCTGCGCACTCCACGGTGTCGATTGACGACGTCAACAGTGCAGAAGTGCTGGGGCCGTGCAGTCTGTGGCCGGGCAGCATCGGGCAGCGCCCACGCCAAGTGACGGCTGTGATGCAGGAACAGGATGGCCATCTGTGGCTGGACCTCAGCCATGATGGCTATCTCAGTCGCTTCGGTCTGGTGCACCACCGCCGCTTGTTTATGACGGCAGGGGGGGAGGACATTCGCGGTGAAGACACCTTGTCGCCGCCCGCGGGGATATCCCGTGTTGCCGGTCAACGCTTCACCGCCCGCTTTCATCTGCACCCACGCGCCAATGCGATGATGGTGCAGGACGGCACCGCGGTGCTGATCCGCCTTAGCAGCGGCGTGCCCTGGCGAAACATGCCCAACAGATCGTCGTCACCGGACCACTAACGCCCACTGGCGCCCAAATCAAATGGTCGCTGCGCCGGGAGGGGAAGGGGTAGGGCGATGCGAATCGATCAACTTCGCTTGAAAAACTTCCGAGGGTTTGAGGATTTTTCAATCGATCTTGACCCTCAGTTCACGTTGTTGATTGGCGCGAATGGGTCGGGCAAGAGTGCCGTTCTGGATGGGCTGACCATTGCGGCCGGTAGCTGGTTGCTTGGTATTCCCGGATACGATAGCAGGCACATCGAGCCGCACGACGTTCGATTGGTGCGAATGGAGTTCGAAGACCAAGTGGCTCATGAGCGGCAGTATCCTGTTGTGGTTGAGGCTGCGGGGATTTTTGGTCCTAAGAAAAAGAACAAGCAGTCTTGGTTGCGGGAACTTCGGCAGCGAGGTGGTAGGACCACGTATGCACGCGCCTTAAATATAAAACGCGAAGCTGAAAAGTTCCATCGGATTGTACAAGCTGGAGGCTCCTGTACCCTACCACTGATTTCTAGTTACGGTACCGGTCGCCTGCATCAAGAAACGCGCCGGCAGCAGGAAGCGAACAAGCCAAGCAAGGACGCGGTCGGGGCATCACGTTTGGATGGCTATTTATACAGTGTCGATCAGAGAATCTCGAAGCACCAAATCTTCAGTTGGCTGCTTTCCCAGTATATCGGTCGCAAAAGGCGGATTGGCTTTCTGCTGTTTGAGCAGATCCTGACAGAATGTTTTGACCAAATCGAATCGGCACGGATGACTATTGATTTTTCGACACATTCACCTCAGTTTGACCTGTTGGTGAAGTTTTCTGATCAAGATGAATTGCCGTTTGACGCTCTCAGTGATGGTCAACGCATGATTATACTGCTTGTTGCAGATATTGTTCAGAAGGCGGTGATTTTAAATCCACGTCTTGCCCAAGATGCTGTGAGAGAGACCCCTGGGGTCGTTCTAATTGATGAGATCGATTTACATCTGCATCCGAGATGGCAGCGCAGCATTGTCTCCAACCTGAAGAAGGCATTTCCGGCATTGCAGTTTGTTGCGAGCACCCACTCCCCACAGATCATCGGAGAGGTACCGCCTGAACAGATCAGGGTTTTACGGGCAGATGGACGTGTCGAGGGGGTTCCAGGTTCACTGGGACGGACAAGCAACTGGGTTCTCACTCACCTAATGGAGAGTGAAGAGAGAAATGTAGAGTTCCAGAAAAAGCTTAAGGAGGCAGAAACCCTCATACACGATTGCGAGTATGAGAAAGCACAAGAAATCTTGAAAAACATGCGTCAAGCGTATGGGGATGATGTGGACATTGTAGGACTTGACGCGGCGATTGAAAGAGAATTGCTGGAGGACTGATGCGTCGCCTATCAGTTGGTCCTCAGCCTCAGTGCCTTATTGAATGGAAGCACCAAAATTCGGCTTTGCCTGAGAATTTGTTGTTTGGACTTGGTGGCTTTCCGAAATCAGAAGTCCTGCAAGCATTGATCGCCTGCAAGCATTGATCGACGCTCAAGCCGGTCTCTGCGCTTACACGATGTTGAAGATTGATGGTGATAAATCGCATATCGAGCATTTTAAACCCCAATACCTATGCAAGCAGGAAGACCAACAAAGAATAAAAAAAGGTGAACGGACGATGAAAGAAGATATTGATTGGAATAATCTGCTGGCCTGCCATCCAAAATCAACTGATGCGAAAACTCGTCCTGCCGCGTATGGCGCGTTCAAAAAGGCAGATTTCTTCGACCCTGACCTCCTTATAAATCCAAAACAAGAAGACCCTTCTAATCATTTGGAATTTAGGATCGACGGCTCGGTCATTCACAAAACGGATAAAGGGCAGAGCACCATCGAAATCCTGGGGCTGAACCATCCAGTATTGCAAAAGTTACGAGAAGCAAGCTTTATCGAACTCGGTCTTTCTTTCAAATCTAAGAAACCATGTAGTGAATCTGCCGCACTTAGGTTGGCTGACATGGCCAAACATGACGGACTTGAGTTCGCAGGCGCCATTCCTGATGCAGTTAACCACTATCTGACGCGGCTGAGGCGACGGAAGACAAGACAGCAAGAGCAACGGACCAAGCGTCAGTCCGCTTGATCCTTTACCCCAACGCTTCCACGGTCAGGGTGGCGGCCAGCGCGCTGATTTCGGCTTCTGTGCCGTGGCTTTCCTGGGCGCCGAGGGCACGGCAGGCGAGGGCGCCGCCGGCGCAGCCGTCGCGTAGCGCCTCGATAAGTGGTTTGCGCGCGGCGAGGGCGGCGCCGAAGGCGCCGGCGAACGCATCGCCAGCACCGGTGGTGTCGACCACATCGACGATTGCTGCGGGACAATGCCATTGGCCGTCGGGCGTCGCGAGGACAGCACCGGTGGCCCCCAGGGTCGAGACAACGGCGAGGTTCCAGCGCTCGGCTGCCTCGCTGGCAGCGCGCGCCGCTGAGAGGCCGAAGTGGCTGGCGAGGGCTGCGACCTCGGGCGCGTTCAGCACCAATACATCAGCCGCTGCCAGCACATCGTGGGGCACGACGGCGAAGGGGGCGAGGCTCCAGACCACCCGCCCACCAGCGGCACGGGTGCGTTGGGCGATGGCGAGGCTCTCGGCCATCGGCACCTCCAACTGGAGCAGCGTGACGCCGTCCGGCGTGACGGCCGACGGTGGCACTGCTGCCGCCTTCAAGAGGCGATTGGCGCCGCTGGCGACGACGATGCTGTTCTCACCATCCTCTGCAACTGCGATGGCAGCGCAGGCCGTTGGGGCATCGACGGTGATCAGGTCTTGCGTTGGAACGCCGACACGAACCAGACGGTCGCGCGCCAGATCGGCGAAGCGGTCATCGCCCACTGCACCGATCATGCGCACCTCAGCCCCCGCCCAGCGGGCCGCTAAGGCCTGGTTCATGCCTTTGCCACCGGGGGCGACCCGATAGTGCTCCCCCAGCACGGTCTGGCCCGGCTGAGGAAGGGAGCGCACGGGAAACAACAGGTCGACATTGATCGAGCCAAACACCACAACGCCCATGACACTCCCCGCTCCACCGGTTTTGTTGTCAACCGTCTGTCGTCACAGCCTGGGTCAGGCCATCAAGGTGACCATCACTTCGCCGAATCCTGTGAAGGTTGCAACCACAGTGCCCCCTTCCGGCGCGCGTTGCAGGCCGCCGATCGCACCGGTTGTCACCCACTGTCCGGCGCGCAGCCAATCGCCATAGGCATGCAGGTGATTGGCAAGCCAGACCACCGCCTCCAGCGGATGACCGGCGCTGTGGCCGCCGGTTTGCTCCACCAGCACGCGCTCGCCCACGCAAAAGCGCAAGGGCAGGGCGTCCAGCGGCAGGCGCTGCCAGTCGGTCACCGGCGTGCCGACGACGAGGCCGAAATGGCTGCCAAGGTCAGCCAGACGGTCGACTGGTCGGGCGGCATCGAAATCGGCGAAGCGGGTGTCGACCAGCTCAATGGCCGGTGCCGCAGCGCTGAGCGCGTCGGCGACGGCTTCCCGGCTGTAGGGAATGCCTCGGGGCGGTAGGTCCGTGCCCAGCTGAAAGGCGATCTCGGCTTCCACCCCGGCGAACGGCATTTGCGCCAGCGGCACCGTGGTGGGTGACCAGCGCATCCCCTCCAGCGGCAGCGGCGCGCGCGAGGGGGGCTCGGAAGCGGAAAGGCCAGCCTTCCAGCCACCGATCCGGCCACCGAGAGAGGCGACCATCAGGCTTTGGACCCGGTAGGCCCAATCCGCATCGCGGATTTGGGGCGGGAGCGTCGCGGGGCGTGGGCCACCCTGTCGGGCTGTCAGCAGCAAGGCGACGGCGTCGTAGGCAGACATCGGACCCTTTCCTCCCCCTTACCTTGCGGAGCGATGCGTTGCTCCGCCGGTCCCCTGCGGCTGTGGTATCCCGATGGGCTCCCCAGGGCGACCCTATAGCGCAGGATGACGACGAATTCATCCGCCGCCCAGGACGCCGCAAGCCAATCCGCGCCATCATCCCGCCCGTGCCGCGGGGTGACAAGCACCTGCCGTCAACACCAGCCTAACGCCGACGCGGCAGATGCGAAAACGCGGCTTGGCGAAGCAGAAGGAAGCCTGGACAATGAGCGCTCTGGCAACCCTGGACCCACCCCCGGCGGTGCTCATGCGTATTCTGGTGATTGAAGACGACGCGGACGCCGCGTCCTATCTGGTCAAAGGGCTGAAGGAAACCGGCTACGTGGTTGACCACGCCCGCGATGGTCGCGAGGGCATGGTGCAGGCCATGACCGATGGCTACGACGCGATGATTGTTGATCGCATGCTGCCCTTCGCCGATGGACTGAAGATCGTACAGGCGATGCGCGCGGCAGGCATCAAAACCCCAGTGCTGTTCCTGTCCGCCCTCGGCCAAGTGGATGACCGCGTGAAAGGTTTGAAGGCGGGTGGGGATGACTATCTGGTCAAGCCCTATGCGTTTTCGGAATTGCTGGCACGTCTGGAGGCCATGCTTCGGCGGGGCGCTGGTCCGCAGGTGGAAACCAAGCTGCGTGTGTCCGACATGGTGATGGACCTGCTGGGCCGCACGGTGACGCGCGCAGGCAAGGACATCGACTTGCAGCCGCGGGAGTTCCAGTTGTTGGAATACCTGATGCGCAACGCTGGGCATGTGGTCACCCGCACCATGCTGCTGGAGCATGTGTGGGACTATCACTTCGATCCGCAAACCAATGTGATCGATGTCCACATCAGCCGCTTGCGCCAGAAGATCGACAAAGGGTTCGAGCCGCCGTTGCTGCACACCGTGCGGGGCTCTGGCTACTGCCTGCGTGGTCCTGACCCTGCTGGCGCGCCCCAGGCTGGGTGAGGGCGTCGATGGTTCTGTCACCGCTGCGGCTGGTGCGCACCTGGGCGTTCCGGGTGGTGGCACTCTACGCGCTGTTGTTCTTGATCTCGGTTGCGGTGCTGCTGGGGTTCATCTACGTCACCACGGTCGGCTTCATTGATCGCCAGATCAACGCAACCATCATCGCTGAGATCAATGGTCTGTCCGACCGCTATCGCGAGCAGGGATTGAGTGGCCTGACAGAGGCGATTGCCGAACGAATCAGCCAGGATCGCGTGGGCGATGCGATCTATTTGTTGACCGACAGCGAGTATCAGCCCGTGGCGGGCAATCTGCCCGGCTGGCCCACCGATGTGGAACGCCAGGGTCGCTGGGCCACCTTCATGGTTACCCTGTCTGACGATGAAGACGCCACGGGCTATGACGTGCGGGCAATGTCGTTCCTGCTCTCCGAGGGGTATCACCTGCTGGTGGGCCGCAACTTGCGCGAGCGGGAGGGATTTGAGCAACTGATCGAAGAGTCTCTGGTATGGTCCGTCCTTGTGACGGTTCTTCTGGGCATGTTTGGTGGTTTTGTTATGTCAGGAGACATGAGGCGCCGTCTGGATGCGATCAATCGCACCACCGGGCGTATTATGCAGGGGGATCTGCATGAGCGTGTGCCCCTGTCTGGCTCTGGCGACGAGTTTGATCGGCTATCGGCCAACCTCAATGCCATGCTGGTGCAGATTGACCGGTTGATGGTCGGCATGCGCGAGGTGTCGGACAACATTGCCCATGATCTGCGCTCACCCCTCAATCGCCTGAAGTCACGGCTGGAAGTCACGCTGATCAGCCATGGCTCGGCGGATCAGTATCGCGCGGCATTGGAGCAAACGGTTGAAGAGACCAACCAGATCATCGCCACCTTCAATGCCTTGCTGTCGATTGCGCAGGCCGAGGCAGGCAGCGGGCGGGATCATCTGGCGCCGCTGGATTTTGCCGATCTGGCCCGCGATGCCGCAGAATTGTATGAAGCCGTGGCGGAGGCGCGGGACCAGCGCCTAGTGGCCGAGGTTGTGGGCTCCGCCCCCGTGCGCGGCAATCGGCAGCTGTTGTTTCAGGCATTGGCCAATCTGCTGGACAACGCCACGAAGTACAGTCCCGCTGGCGGCTCGATCCGTTTGACTGTGGCCATCGACGGGCCGCAGGTGGTGTGCACCGTTGCCGATAGCGGCCCCGGTATTCCCCTGGCGGATCGGGAGCGGGTGGTGCAGCGCTTTGTGCGGTTGGAACGCAGCCGGACCACACCGGGCAATGGATTGGGCCTCAGCCTAGTGACCGCGGTCATGACTCTGCACGGCGGACAGCTGTCGCTTGGTGATGCAGCACCGGGTTTGGTTGCGACGCTAGCACTGCCATTGGCGCGCGAACCACAGGAAATCTCCGCTCGCTCCGCGGCATAGTTGCCGTGCGCGCTAGGCGGATGGCAGACGCGCGTGGAAATGCCGCATTTGACCGTTCGACTACTTGCCACAAACGGGGGGATGGGATAGCTACCGCGACCGGACGTGGGGTCGGACCACAGCGTCTTGGGTGGTGTCCGCAGCCCGTCGCGTCACAGTTCTGCGGACCTCTCCCCAAGGATCCCCCACATGGCACGTCATAAGATTGCTCTGGTTGGCGCCGGTAACATCGGCGGTACACTCGCCCTGCTCGCCGGCTTGAAGGAGCTGGGCGACATTGTTCTGTTCGATGTGATTGAGGGGGTGCCCCAGGGCAAAGCCCTCGACATCGCCGAGGCATCGCCAGTGGAAGGCTTTGATGCCAAGCTGGTTGGCGCCAACGACTATGCTGCGATTGAAGGTGCCGATGTGGTGATCGTCACCGCCGGTGTGGCCCGCAAGCCGGGCATGAGCCGCGATGACCTGATCGGCATCAACACCAAGGTGATGGCCTCCGTGGGTGAGGGCATCAAGACCTACTGTCCGAATGCCTTCGTGATCTGCATCACCAACCCGCTCGACGCGATGGTCTGGGTGCTGCAGCAGAAGTCGGGCCTGCCCGCCGCCAAGGTGGTCGGCATGGCGGGCGTGCTGGACAGCGCGCGTTTCCGCTATTTCCTGGCCGAAGAGTTCAATGTCTCGGTTGAGGATGTGACGGCGTTCGTGCTGGGCGGCCATGGCGACACCATGGTGCCGCTGGTGCGCTACTCCACCGTCGCTGGCATCCCGCTGCCAGATCTGGTGGCGATGGGCTGGACCACCCAGGAGCGCCTGGACAAGATCGTGCAGCGCACCCGCGATGGTGGTGCTGAGATCGTTGCCCTGCTGAAGACTGGCTCGGCCTTCTATGCACCAGCCTCCTCCGCCATCGTGATGGCTGAGAGCTATCTGAAGGACAAGAAGCGCGTGCTGCCCTGCGCTGCGGCGCTGACTGGCCAGTATGGCGTGGATGGCCTGTATGTCGGCGTGCCAGTGGTGATTGGCGCCGGTGGTGTTGAGAAGATCGTTGAGATCACGCTGAACGCCGAGGAGCAGGCGATGTTCGACAAGTCGGTCGCATCGGTGAAGATGCTGTGCGACGCGGCGGTTGAGATCGAAAAGAAGGCGGCGTCCGCCTAACCCCCCATCGGAGACCAAGACCGATGAATATCCATGAATATCAGGCGAAGCAGCTGCTGACCAAGTTTGGGGTCGCAGTGCCGAAGGGCGGCGTCGCATTCACACCGGACGAAGCGGTTGCTGCAGCCGAAAAGCTGGGCGGCCCGGTCTATGTGGTGAAGGCGCAGATCCATGCAGGCGGTCGCGGCAAAGGCGGCGGCGTCAAGGTGGTGAAGTCGCTGGACCAAGTGCGCGAAGAAGCGCAACGGATGATCGGCATGACGCTGGTCACCCACCAGACAGGCCCTGAGGGCCGTCTGGTCAAGCGCGTCTATGTCGAAGATGGCTGTGACATCAAGCGGGAGCTGTATCTGGGCCTGCTGGTGGACCGCGCCACCTCACGCATCACCATCATGGCCTCAACTGAGGGCGGGATGGAGATCGAAGAAGTTGCGGCCACCCATCCAGAAAAAATCCTGAAGGTTGCCGTCGACCCGGTGGAAGGCTTGCAAGCCTACCACGCCCGGCAGGTTGCCTTCGGGTTGGGCCTGGAAGGCAAGCAGGTCGGCTCCTGCGTCAAGTTCCTGACCGCCATGTACAAGGCGTTCGTCGAACTGGATTGCTCCATCGTCGAAATCAACCCGCTGGTGGTGACCGGCGCGGGTGACGTGATGGCGCTGGATGCCAAGATGAACTTCGACGACAACGCGCTGTTCCGGCACACGGATGTGGAAGCGCTGCGCGACGAAGACGAAGAAGACCCGGCCGAACTGGAAGCCGGTAAGCACCAGCTGAACTACGTGAAGCTGGATGGCAAGATCGGGTGCATGGTGAACGGCGCCGGTCTGGCCATGGCGACCATGGACATCATCAAGCTCTATGGCTCCGAGCCTGCGAACTTCCTCGATGTCGGTGGTGGTGCCACGAAGGAGCGGGTGACCGCGGCCTTTAAGATCATTCTGGCTGATCCGAATGTTGAAGGCATTCTGGTCAACATCTTTGGCGGCATCATGCGCTGCGACGTGATCGCAGAGGGCGTGGTGGCGGCAGCGCGCGAAGTGTCGCTGCACGTGCCGTTGGTGGTGCGTCTCGAAGGCACCAATGTCGAATTGGGCAAGAAGATCCTGTCCGAGTCCGGTCTGCCGATCACCTCGGCCGACAACCTCGCCGACGCCGCCGAGAAGGTGGTTGCGGCTGTGAAGGGAGCGAAGTGAGATGGCCGTCCTGGTCGATAAGAACACCAAGGTCATCTGCCAGGGGTTCACCGGGGCCCAGGGCACCTTCCACTCCGAGCAAGCGATTGCCTATGGCACCCGCATGGTCGGCGGCGTGACGCCGGGCAAGGGCGGCACCAAGCATCTGGACCTGCCGGTGTTTGACACCGTGGCCCAGGCGGTGGAGACCACCGGCGCGAATGCGTCGGTGATCTATGTGCCGCCGCCGTTCGCGGCCGATGCCATTCTGGAAGCCATCGACGCCGAAATCCCGCTGGTCGTGTGCATCACCGAAGGCATTCCGGTGTTGGACATGGTGCGGGTGAAGCGGCGCTTGACCGGCTCCAAGACCCGGTTGATCGGCCCGAACTGCCCCGGTGTGATCACCCCAGGCGAGTGCAAGATCGGCATCATGCCGGGCCACATCCACAAGCGTGGCAAGATCGGCATCGTCTCGCGGTCTGGCACCCTGACCTACGAAGCCGTGGCGCAAACCACGGCCGCGGGCCTGGGCCAAACCACCTGCATCGGCATCGGCGGTGACCCGGTCAACGGCACCAACTTCGTCGACGCGTTGGAGATGTTCCTGGGCGACCCTGAGACCCAGGGTATCATCATGATCGGCGAAATCGGCGGCAGCGCCGAGGAAGACGGCGCCCAGTTGATCAAGGACAGCGCCACCAAGAAGCCGGTGGTTGGCTTCATCGCGGGTGTCACTGCCCCGCCGGGCCGTCGCATGGGCCATGCCGGTGCGATCATTTCCGGTGGTAAGGGCGGTGCGGGCGACAAGCAAGAAGCCATGCGCTCCGCCGGCATTCGGGTTGCCGACAGCCCGGCGGCGCTTGGCAAGACCATGTTGGAGTTGATGGCGGGCTGAGTTCTGCCAAAATTCCAGAGTTTGTACCACCTCACCTCCAACCCGGCGCGGCGACCGATCCGTCGCCGCGCCCGTTCCCCAAGGGGCCACAGATGGCCGCGCAGCTTGACCAGAACAGCTTTCTCACCGGCGCCAACGTCACCTACCTCGCCGACCTGTATGCCCAGTACCTGAAAGACCCGAAGTCGGTCGCTCCGGACTGGGCTGGGTTCTTCTCCGGCATGGCGGACGATGCCCGCGCTGCTCTGGCCGAGCTGACCGGCGCCTCTTGGGCGCGCTCGCGCTCCAAGGTGGTCGGCGCGCCCGACCCCGACGCCAAGCCCGTCCCGAAGGGTGGCAAGCCGGCTCCCGTTGCGGCTGCTCCCGATTCTGATGCGGTGCGTCGCGCTGCACAGGATTCCGTGCGCGCGCTGTTGATGATCCGGACCTATCGCGAGCGTGGTCACCTGGAAGCCGAGCTGGACCCGCTGCACCTGGAAGCGCGCAAGAGCTATCAGGAGCTGCGGCCTGAGTTCTATGGCTTCACCGACGCTGACATGGACCGCAAGGTGTTCATTGGCGGCGTCCTGGGTCTGGAAGAAGCCACCGTGCGCGAGATCGTGCAGATGCTGCGCGACACCTACTGCAACCGCATTGGTGTCGAGTACATGCACATCCAGGACCCCGAACAAAAAGCCTGGATGCAAGAGCGCATTGAAGGACCGCGCAATCACACCGACTTCACCGTCAAGGGCAAGCGCGCGATCTACGAGCGCATCGTGGCGGCTGAAAGTCTGGAGCGCTTTCTCGACAAGAAATACACCGGCACCAAGCGGTTTGGTCTCGACGGTGGCGAGGCTGCCGTGCCCGCGCTGGAACAGATCATGAAGCGCGGCGGTCAGCTGGGCGTGCAGGAAATCGTGCTGGGCATGCCCCACCGCGGTCGCTTGAACGTGCTGACCAACGTGTTCCTGAAGCCGTTCCAGGCGGTGTTCTCTGAGTTCCAGGGCAATTCGGCCAACCCGGAAGATGTCCAGGGCTCGGGCGACGTGAAGTACCACCTCGGCACCTCGGCCGATCGGGACTTTGACGGTACCACCATCCACCTATCGCTAACCGCCAACCCCTCGCACCTGGAAGCCGTGAACCCCGTGGTTGCGGGTAAGGTGCGCGCCAAGCAGGCGCAGAAGGGCGATACCGACCGCACCAAGGTGCTGGGTCTGTTGCTGCACGGCGACGCTGCCTTCGCAGGCCAGGGTCTGGTGGCGGAGACCTTGGCGCTGTCGGACCTGCGCGGGTACCGCACCGGTGGCACCATCCATTTCGTCATCAACAACCAGATCGGCTTTACGACGGCCCCGTCCTACAGCCGGTTCACGCCCTACTGCACCGACCTTGCCTTGGCCGTGCAGGCGCCGGTGTTCCACGTCAATGGCGATGATCCGGAAAGCGTGGTCCACGTGGCCCGCATCGCGATCGAGTTCCGCCAGCGCTTCAAGCGCGATGTGGTGATCGATTTGGTGTGCTATCGCCGCTTTGGTCATAACGAGGGCGATGATCCCGGGTTCACCAACCCGTTGATGTACAAGGCGATTGCCAAGCACCCGACCACGCGGGAGCTGTATGAGCGGCAATTGGTCAAAGAAGGCGTGATGACCCAGGCGGAAGCCGACGGGATCGTCGCCGCGATGATGAAGACGCTGGACGAGCAATTCACCGCCGCCACCTCCTACAAGCCCAACAAGGCCGACTGGCTGGAGGGGGCGTGGAAGGGCATGACGACGGCGACCGATGATGATCGCCGCGGCGAAACCGCTCTGCCCATTGAGGTGCTGAAGGAAGTTGGCTACGCCATCAGCCGCCCGCCGGAAAACTTCGACGTCAATCGCAAGATCCTGCGCCAGCTGGATGCCAAGCGGGCGATGTTCGACAGCGGCACGGGCATTGACTGGGCGACAGCCGAGGCGATGGCGTTTGGCACCCTGGCGATTGAGGGCCACCCGACCCGCCTGTCTGGTCAGGATTGCGGGCGCGGCACCTTCTCGCAGCGCCACTCTGTGCTGGTCGACCAATCGACCGAAGCGCGCTACCTGCCGATCAACAACATTCGTCCCGGCAAGCAAGCGCTGTATGAAGTGCACGACAGTCCGCTGTCAGAAGCTGCGGTGCTGGGCTTTGAGTACGGCTACAGCTTGGCTGAGCCAAAGTCGTTGGTGCTGTGGGAAGGTCAGTTTGGTGACTTCGTCAATGGCGCTCAGGTGCTGATTGACCAGTTCATCTGCTCGGCTGAATCGAAGTGGCTGCGCATGTCCGGGTTGGTCATGCTGCTGCCCCATGGCTATGAGGGGGCGGGGCCGGAACACTCCTCCGCCCGACCCGAACGGTTCCTGGCAGCTTGCGCAGAGGACAATATCCAAGTCGTCAACTGCTCCACTCCTGCCAACTATTTCCACGTTCTGCGGCGCCAGTTGAAGCGCAGCTTCCGCAAGCCCCTGGTGATCTTCACCCCGAAGTCGCTGCTGCGCTTAAAGGCCTGTCAGTCCGATCTGGTGGATTTTGGGCCGGGCTCTTCGTTCCACCGGGTTCTGCCAGACCCGACCAACCCCGATCCGAGCAAGGTGAAGCGCGTCGTCCTGTGCACCGGCAAGGTCTACTATGATCTGGCGGCCGAGCGGGAAAAGCGCGGCGTCAGCGATGTGGCGCTGGTGCGGGTGGAGCAACTGTATCCCTTCCCCGCCAAGACCCTGGGTGCTGAGATCGCACGCTATGGCAAGAAGGCCGAAGTGGTGTGGTGCCAGGAGGAGCCCTACAACATGGGGTACTGGTTCCATGTCGACCGCCTGATCGAAGGCGTGCTGGCGGATATCGGCCAAAAGGCTGGACGTCCGCGCTATGTCGGCCGTCCTGCCTCGGCCGCACCGGCCACTGGGCTGTTGAAGCGACACAACAAAGAACAAGCCGATCTGATCGACGCCGCCCTGCGCGTCGCCTGATCCCACGGATAAAAGGAACCTGAAGCAATGGCGACGGAAATCCGCGTTCCCACGCTGGGCGAATCAGTCACCGAGGCGACGGTGGCCAAGTGGCTGAAGAAGCCCGGCGATGCCGTCAAGGTGGACGAGGCGCTGGTTGAACTGGAAACCGACAAGGTCACGCTGGAGGTCAACGCCTCCGTCGCGGGTACCTTGGCCGAGGTCTTGGTGAAAGAAGGCGAGACAGTGGGCGTTGGCGCGCTGCTGGGTAGCATTGGTGCTGGTGGTGCTGCTGTGGCGGCGCCCGCAGCGCCCGCTCCAGCTGCGGCTCCTGCGCCGACCCCTGCCCCGGCGCCCGCAGCAGCGGCGGCTGCCCTAGCCCCATCGGTGCGGCGTTTGGCGAGCGAGACGGGGATCGACCCGGCAGGCGTTGCTGGCACCGGCAAGGATGGCCGGGTGACCAAGGGCGACATGCTGGCAGCCGCGGCGGCCCCTGCCCCGGCTCCCGCGGCACCAGCCAAGGCTGCAGCCCCACGGGCTGAAGACCCGCGCGAAGAGCGCGTGCGGATGACCCGGCTGCGCAAGCGCATTGCTGAGCGCTTGAAGCATGCCCAGAACACCGCCGCGATGCTGACGACCTTCAACGAGGTCGACATGTCCGCTGCGATGGCGCTGCGGTCCCAGTACAATGAAACCTTTGAAAAGAAGCACGGCGTGAAGCTGGGCTTCATGTCGATCTTTACCAAGGCATGCATTGCGGCGCTGAAGGAACTGCCTGCCGTGAATGCCGAGATCGATGGCGACGATCTGGTCTACAAGAATTACTACGATATCGGCATCGCTGTCGGGACCGAGCAAGGTTTGGTTGTGCCGGTGATCCGCGATGCCGATAAGCTGTCATTCTCCGATATTGAAAAGACCATCGGTGCGCTGGGCAAGAAGGCGCGTGATGGCAAGCTGTCGATGGACGAACTGACAGGCGGGACCTTCACCATCACCAATGGCGGCATCTACGGCAGCCTGATGTCGACCCCGATCCTGAATCCGCCGCAGTCTGGCATTCTGGGTATGCACAAGATCCAGAAGCGCCCGATCGTGGTCACGGAAAAGGGTCAGGACCGCATTGAAATCCGCCCAATGATGTATGTGGCGCTGTCCTACGACCACCGCATCATCGACGGTCGGGAGGCCGTCACCTTCCTGGTCCGCGTCAAGGAAGCCATTGAAGACCCGGCCCGTCTGCTGTTTGACATCTAATCCAGGCCGCCCACGGTCTGTGTTGTGAGCAAGCCCTCCCGCTGCCCGGCGGGAGGGCTTCGTCGTTGCAGGGCTGGCGCGATCCGGTGTTCGATGGTGAGACCGGATGCCGGAGGGGGCCATGCCGCACGACCACCATCATGACCATGATCACCATCACGATCATGACCACCCGCACCATCACACGAGTGTGAGTGATCCCGACGCGAGCCGCGTTGCTGCGCTGGAGGCGGTGCTGGTCGCCAAGGGCTATGTCGATCCAGCAGCGCTGGACCGCATTGTCGAGATGTATGCAACCGAGGTGGGCCCGCACATCGGGGCTGCTGTGGTGGCGCGGGCATGGACTGACCCCGCGTTCCGCGCACGCCTGCTGGCCGATGGCACCGCGGCGATTCAGGAACTGGGCTATGGCGGGCGCGCCGGTGAGCATCTGGTGGTGGTGGAGAACACGCCCGATACCCACAACATGATCGTGTGCACCCTGTGCTCCTGCTATCCCTGGCCGGTCCTCGGCTTGCCACCAGTGTGGTATAAGTCAGCGCCTTATCGCAGCCGTGCAGTGATGGACCCGCGGGGCGTGCTGGCGGATTTCGGTGTCACCCTGCCAGCGGAGACAGAGATCCGTGTGTGGGACAGCACCGCCGAGGTCCGCTACCTGGTGTTGCCAGAGCGGCCAGCCGGAACCGAGGGGCTGGATGAAGCGGCGCTGGCGGCCCTTGTGTCACGCGAGGCGATGATTGGCACCGGCCTTGCCGGTACCAATCCGGCATCCCAGCGATGAACGGCGCCCATGATTTGGGCGGCCAGCATGGCTTTGGCCCGGTCCAGCCAGAACCAGCTGAGCCCGTGTTTCACGCCGCCTGGGAAGGCCGCATGCTGGCCCTCAACGTCGCCATGGGGGCAACTGGCACGTGGTCGATTGATGCCTCGCGCCATGCGCGGGAGTCGCTGCCACCTGCAGTCTATCTGACGTCCAGCTACTATCGCATCTGGCGCCTTGGCCTGGAGCGGTTGGTGATTGATCACGGCTTGGCGAGCGCGGAAGAACTGGCCACGGGCGTCGCAGTCGACCCTCCGCGCCCTGTTGCTCGTACGCTGGCGGCAGACCGCGTGGATGCCGTGTTGGCGGCAGGCTTCCCCTATGACCGCCCCGCCCCTGCGCCCGCGCAGTTTCAGGTGGGGCAAGCCGTGCTCACCCGCGTGATGCATCCGGTCACCCACACCCGCCTGCCGCGCTATGCCCGCGGCAAGCCCGGCGTGGTGGAGCGGGTGCACGGGTACCATGTTTTCCCCGATAGCCACGCCCATGGCGGAGGCGAGGCACCGCAGTGGCTTTACTCCGTCCGCTTTGCGGCACCAGAGTTGTGGGGGCAGGATGCCGATCCCACCGTCTCTGTCCGCATTGATCTGTGGGAATCCTATCTGGTAGCAGCACCCCAATGAGGCTTGCACCATGAGTGAGGCAGCGCTGACGCGCTTTCGCACACTGATCGCTGAGCGCGATGGACCCGTGTTTGCGGCACCTTGGGAGGCCCGTGCCTTTGCCCTTGCGATTGCCGCCCACGAGGCTGGCCTGTTCACGTGGACGGACTGGGCAGCCACTCTGGGCGAGGTGATCGCCGACGCTGGCGCGTCTGACACAGGCGACCAGTATTACCGCCACTGGCTGACAGCGCTGGAGCGTCTGACCGACGCTGCCGCCAAGCCCTAACCCAGCCCTACCCCTATCCGCGTACGCCGCTTGCGAGGGTTTTAACAAACCCCAGCACATGCTCCACCAGCCCCGGCGTGGCGCGGCCCGCCCCATCCAGCTTGGCGGCAATCCGCTCCACAATGGCCGAGCCCACGACGGCTGCATCGGCGTGGCGGGTGATGGCGGCTACTTGTTCCGGCGTGCGTATGCCGAAGCCAACGGCAATCGGCAGGTCTGTTCCGGCGCGCAGCCGTCCAACGGCTTTTGCGACGGTGTCTGTGTCGGCCGAACGGGTACCGGTGATGCCAGCAATCGCCACGTAGTAAACAAAGCCACTGGTGTTCGACAGCACCGTCGGCAGACGCACGGTGTCGGTGGTGGGCGTGGCGAGACGGATGAAATCCAACCCAGCCGCACGGGCTGGCAGGTTCAACTCATCATCATGCTCGGGCGGCAGGTCAACAATGATCAGGCCATCCACACCAGCCGCCCTGGCTTCGGCCAGGAAGGTTGGCACGCCGCGCGCCAGGATCGGATTGTAATAGCCCATCAGCACGATTGGTGTTGTCTGGTCGGTCTGCCGAAAGGCAGCGACCTGCGCCAGGGTGCGGGTCAGTGTTTGCCCATTGCTCAGCGCGCGCAGGGAGGATGCCTGGATCGCTGGCCCATCGGCCATTGGGTCCGTGAACGGCATGCCAATCTCAAGCACATCGGCGCCTGCTGCGGGCAGACCGGCCAGGATCGCCTCGAAGGTGGCGGGGTCTGGGTCGCCTGCCGTGATGAAGGTGACCAAGCCGCGGCGGTTCTGGGCCTTCAACTCAGCAAAGCGCGTGGCGATCCGGCTGCTGCTCACAGCGACACTCCCAAATGCTCGGCAACGGCGAAGATGTCCTTGTCGCCGCGGCCGCACAGATTCATCACCAACAAATGATCCTTTGGCAGGTTGGGTGCACGCTTCGTCACCTCGGCGAGGGCGTGCGAGGGCTCCAGGGCTGGCAGAATGCCCTCGGTGCGGGCGCACAGCTGGAACGCGTCCAGGGCCTGCTTGTCGGTGACGGCGACATACTCCACCCGCTTCAAATCATGCAGCCAAGCATGCTCGGGCCCGATGCCGGGATAGTCGAGGCCCGCGGAGATCGAGTGCCCCTCGATGATCTGGCCATCATCATCTTGCAGCAGGTAGGTGCGATTGCCGTGCAGCACCCCTGGCCGCCCTCCGGTGAGGGAGGCGCAATGCTCGCCCGTGTCCAAGCCGTGCCCACCGGCTTCGACGCCGATCATCTTGACGTCGGGATCGTCCAGGAATGGATGGAACAGGCCCATGGCATTGGAGCCACCGCCGATGGCAGCCACCAGCGTGTCGGGCAGGCGGCCCTCGGCGCGGTGCATCTGCTCACGCAACTCCGTGCCGATCACGCTTTGGAAATCGCGCACCATGGCAGGGTAGGGGTGTGGTCCTGCGACCGTGCCGATGATGTAGAAGGTGTCGTCGACATGGGCGACCCAGTCGCGCAGCGCCTCGTTCATCGCGTC
Organism: Alphaproteobacteria bacterium; assembly: GCA_004292755.1. Taxonomy (GTDB): domain Bacteria; phylum Pseudomonadota; class Alphaproteobacteria; order Elsterales; family Elsteraceae; genus RDXE01. Next base: position 68,752 of record RDXE01000034.1, on the reverse strand, counting down.
TTTCAAGGTTCGCCGACCAGAGCGGGCAGGGCGCACCTCGGCCCCCAACAGGCGCATGCGGAAGACGTTGGGCTTCTGCCGCTCCATATCGGTTTCGCCCATGTAGACCACGCAGGGCAGACCGAACAGCGCAGCGACAGTGGCAGTTGCCACGCCGTGCTGACCCGCCCCAGTCTCGGCGATGATGCGGCGCTTGCCCATGCGCCGGGCCAGCAGGATCTGGCCCATGCAGTTGTTGATCTTGTGCGCGCCGGTGTGGTTGAGCTCGTCGCGCTTGAAGTAAATCTTGGCGCCGCCCAGGTGCTGCGTCAGCCGCTCTGCATACCACAGCGGGCTGGGGCGACCGACGTAGTGGGCGAGGTAGTAATCCAGCTCCGCCTGGAAGGAGGGGTCGGCCTTGGCGGCGGTGTAGGCACGCTCCACCTCCAGAACCAGCGGCATCAGGGTCTCGGCGACGAAGCGCCCACCGAAATCGCCGAAGAACCCGCGCGCGTCGGGACCAGTGCGGAAGGAGTTGGCAAGCGACATAAGCCCTGCCTCGGTCGGAAAGAACGGGAGCGCGACCCTAAAGGGTTTTCGCGGCGGACGAAAGCGGCGCCGTACGCGGTATCGTCGCGCATGGCGGGGTGGGCTGTTTCCGCGTCATGCGGGGTTTGACCAGCGCGCTGAAGAGCGAGGTTTGATTCGTAACCATCTTCCCGCTATACGCAGCGGTCGCGACGGGTGGAGCCCGGACTCGCTGGAGACTGCATGACATGAGTGACCATACCATCCACTGCCGGTTCTCCGGCCGTCTGGTGTTCCTAGGCTTCGGCTCGATTGGTCAAGGCACGCTGCCCTTGGTGCTGCGCCACATCGACATGCCGAAGGACAACATCTCGATCATCACCGCCGATGACCGCGGGATCGAGGAAGCCCAGGAGTTGGGCGTTGTTCACCAGATTGAGCCGCTGACCATCGACAACTATCAGCGCATCCTCGATCCGCTGCTGAAGCCGGGTGACTTCCTGGTCAATGTGTCGGTGGACGTCTCGTCGGTGGCCTTGATCGAGTTCTGCCAGGCGCGCGATGTGCTGTACCTGGACACCTGCATTGAGCCGTGGCCCGGTGGTTACACCGACACCTCGCTGTCGCCCAGCTTGCGGTCCAACTATGCCTTGCGCGAGACGGCCCTGAAGCTGCGCCAGAACGGCAAGACGGCCACTGCCGTGCTGACCCATGGCGCCAATCCGGGCATGGTCTCGCACTTTGTGAAGCAGGCGCTGCTGAACATCGCCAAGGACACCGGTCACAGCACCGAAATCCCGACCACTCGGGACGGTTGGGCCGCTCTTGCCCACACGCTGGGCGTGAAGGTGATCCACATCGCCGAACGCGATACCCAGGTGGCGGCCGAACCAAAGCCGCGCGGGGTGTTCGTGAACACCTGGTCGATCGACGGGTTCTGCTCCGAAGGCATGCAGCCAGCCGAGCTTGGCTGGGGCAGCCATGAAAAGGCGCTGCCCGCCGATGGCCGCACCCATGAGTTTGGCCGGGGTAGCTCCATCTACTTGATGCGCAATGGTGCCTCCACCCGCGTGCGGACCTGGACGCCGATGGAAGGCCCGTTCCATGGCTTCCTGATCACCCATGGCGAGTCGATCTCGATCTCCGACTATCTGACGGTCAAGCAGGGTGATGCCGTGGTGTACCGGCCAACGGTCCACTATGCCTATCACCCCTGTGACGACGCAGTGCTGTCGGTGCATGAGTTCGCTGGCAAGAACTGGATTCAGCAGGACGAGCAACAGCTGATCGTCGATGAAGTGATTTCGGGCGTCGATGAGTTGGGCGTGCTGCTGTGCGGCCACGCCAAGGGCGCCTATTGGTTCGGCAGCCAATTGTCGATCGAGGAAACCCGCCAACTGGTGCCGTACAACAATGCCACCTCGCTGCAAGTGTGCGTGGCGGTGCTGGCAGGCATCGTGTGGGCGATCGAGAATCCCACCGCTGGCGTCGTGGAGCCCGAGGAGATGAACTTCGAGCGCGCGATGGAAGTGATGCTGCCCTACCTGGGCCCGGTGGTTGGCGTCTACACCGATTGGACCCCGCTGACCGACCGCGAGCGCCTGTTCCCCGAGGACCTGGACCGCGACGATCCCTGGCAGTTCCAGAACATCCGCGTGGTCTAACCACACCCGCCGCCCCCAGCCATGGCGCGATGCTGTGGCTGGGGTGCTGGCAGTGTTCGGGGCGGCGCGGCGCTTGAATGGGTTAAGTGAACGACGGCCCTAGCGCCGACCAAGTCGACGAAACCCAAGGTGCCTGCCCGAGCCTTTAGGCTCGTAGGCTGTCCCAGTGCGAACTGTTTCGGTGCCGTGTGCGATGGCTGGGGCGCTAGGATTCGAACCTAGGAATGGCGGTACCAAAAACCGCTGCCTTACCGCTTGGCTACGCCCCAATCGCGTGGCGGAGGGGGGTACCCCTCGCCGCCGCCGCGGACATTAGCGTTGTCCGTCGTGAGGCTCAACCCTTTCAGTTGGTTGGATATCGAGATCGGCGATGTCGGTGCAGCAGAACACCAGGTCGACCGTGCTGCCGTCGCTCGACAGCGGCAGCAGCAGGGTGCCTTGCTCCACGGTTTGCGCGTGGGCGAAGGAACCAGTGGTGTTCGGTTTGGGCCCGCGGATGGGGACCGGGTCGAACACCGGCGCGCGGCGCTCAATCACCAAGCGATAATTCAGCAGGACCTCGATCCCATCGGCGTGTCTCGGATCGTGGTGGCCGATGTGGTGGCCAAGCACGGGTAGCCCTGTCGGGTCATGACCGCGGATGGCAACCTGTCGAGTGCCGACCAGACGATAGCGAAGCCACGGGGCCTCTGGCAGCACTTCGGTCAGCACCAAGTAGGGCAGAAGGTCGGGAATCTCGATCGGGTCAATGTCCTGGCGCCGAGGCATCGTCCGCTGACCGCCGTCAGGGGTGTCACGAGCCCTATTCCAATAGTGGTAGAAGCGCGCGATTCGAGCAGTGCAATGGCTGAGGAAGTCCAGCGTGAGAATACGCGGGTGGCGCGATTCGGCCAGGAGTGTGTCTAGATCGGGCGCGTCAGGCCACATGGGCGACACCCCCTGACCAGCATGGCTGTGGTCACGGCAGGCCCAGAGGGTCCCACAACCGCTGGCTCAACGTCGCGACCACATTGACCGAGCCGGGGTGGGAGGTCATGCGAATATGCAAGCCAGCCCCACAACTGCGGTCAAACAGGTCCGGCAGAGGGGCGACGCGGGGCGGGTCCTGGGCAATCAGGGGGCCATCCTGGCGGCAGCGCTCAACGCGCGCGGCGTCGCGCTCTAGCCGACCGTTGGTTTGGGCGACCCAAACCAAATCTGCTTCCCCGGCGCGGCGCAGCTGGTCGAGCGGGACCGGATTGCTGCGTGGGCCGTATTTGCGCTCGATCGACTCATAGGTGCCCGCGAAGGAGACACCGATGGAGCTGACGAAGGAGACCGTTCGCGCAACACCCACCACCTGGGGGGTGGCATTGCCGCGGGCGGCGGCAAATCGAATCAGGATGGTGTCCCGTGGCACGTCTGGTCCGCTGGTATCTGGTACCCGCGCCAGTAGAGCGGCGAATTGCTGCTGAGAATCCAGGACGTCGCTCACGATCAGACTGGGATCATGGCGGAACACCGCGGTCCGGGCCTCTTCCCGCGTCATACCGAGGGCGATGCCCACCACGTCACGGGCGCGTGGCACCGTTGGCATCTGTTGGGCAGCAGCCTGCTGCCATGGCAGGCCAGCGCTGACTGGCACGCCAGCAGTGGCAACCAAGCCGACCAAAGCGAACGCCCGTATTTGCCCCTGTAGCGAGACGCGCCACCCTGCGCCAAGCTCCAACCTTGCCCCTGCCATGACCACTCCTGCGCCCGCTCCGCACAATGTGTGTTCAGCTTGTCGCCTTAGGCGTCAAGACGCACGCAAAAAATCGGAGTTACCCAATCGCTCGCTGCTCAATCCTGCTGATCCAGCAGATGCAGATAGCTACCAAACACGCTACCCACCATCGCACCAGCTACACCAAGTGATCGAGCTTGACCATCACTCACCTGGAACAGTCCCGGTGCCTCTCCCGCCTCAACCAGAGTTGAGTAATGGAACTCGTGCCCGGCATAGACCAATCCGCGGCGTCCCAATGGTCCATCAGTCAAAAGTTGGGCACGGCGGTAACCAAGATGGCGTTGGCGATGCTGAAAGCTGGTCACGATCGGCAGCAGATTTGCCATGGGGTGTGCATAGCCGCGATCATCAATCAGCGCCCGCCCTAACACCATGAAGCCACCACACTCGCCATAGATCGGCCGTCCGAGACGCGCCGCAGCACCAAGCCCAACCAGAAAAGCCTCAGCGCCTGCGATGTGGGCTGCGTAGAGTTCCGGGTAGCCGCCGGGCAGAAATACGGCGTCGGCTGCAAGGTCCGGCCCCTCCCCGGCAAGTGGGGAGAAGGGTAGCAATTCCGCCCCGGCATCCTGCCACCCGGCCAACACGTGCCCATAGGCAAAGCCGAACGCATCATCGAAGGCGACGGCAATGCGCTGCCCCAGCGGTGGCAGAGGCGGGCGCTCCGCCAGCGGGCCCACCACGGCTGGGCGGGCAAGGCGCAACAAATGGTCGAGATCCAGGTGCTGGTCGCTCAAGTCAGCCGCGCGCTCCATCAACCCCTCGAGGTCAGGCTGCTCGGTCGCTTGCACCAGGCCCAAATGCCGGGATGGCAGCACCAAGCCATCATCGCGCGGCAGGCAGCCTAAGAATGCAACGTCGGGACAGGCGGCCATGCAGGCGCGCGCAATGGTGTCCGCATGGGCCGGGCCACCGACACGACTGGCGATCACGCCGCTGACCGTGACATCGCGCCGGAACTGGCGAAAGCCCAGCAAGGTCGCTGCCAGGGACGTGGCGGCGCCGCGGGCGTCCAGCACCAAAACCACGGGAGCGCCAAGGGCTGCGGCGAGATCGGCCGTTGAGCCGCGCCCTTCAAAGCCAATGCCATCGAACAGGCCAACCGCCCCTTCGATCAGCAGTAGGTCAAACCCGTGGTGGCGGCTCACCTCGGTCGCGAGTGTGCCAGAGCGCATGGACCAGACGTCCAGGTTGCTGCGTCCAACCCCAGCCGCAGCCGCGAGGAAGCCGCCATCGATATAGTCTGGTCCAGACTTGGCCGCGCCGACGCGCACACCGCGCCGCGCGAAGGCGCGCAATATTCCAGTCGCGGCGATGGTCTTGCCGCTTCCGGAGCCGGGAGCCGAGAGGATCAGCGAGGGAACTGTCATCGCGTGACCTCCCTGGATCGGTTTCGATGAGCCATCGCGAAAAAAACCGATCTAGTGGTGGTAGGGGTGACCCGTGCGAATGGCGTGGGCACGCCACAGCTGTTCCGCCAGCATGACGCGCGCCAGCAGGTGAGGGAAGGTCATCGGACCAAAGCTCAAGGCCAGATCGGCGCGCGCCAGCACCTCTGCCTCATGCCCATCGGCGCCGCCGATGGCGAAGGCAGCGACAGCGCAGCCATCATCCCGCCAGCGGGTAAGGGTTTGTGCGAATCCAGGGCTGTCGAGCGTGCGCCCCGTGCGATCGAGGGCCACCAGACGCGCGCCTCCGGGCACGGCATCAAGGATGCGCCGACTTTCCTCCCGCCGTGTGTCGGGTGCGGAGCGTCCGCGCACATCAATCTCCACCACGTCGATGCCGCCCGGCAGGCGACCGGCATAGTCCCGCCACAGGCTGATCAGGGCCGGGTCGCGGAGGCGCCCGCAGGCCAGCAGCAACAGGCGCAGATCAATCCTCCGCGTCGTCGAAGTCGGAAAAGTCGTCCGGCTCGTCGTCTGTTGGTGGGGCGGGCTCAACCGCGCGCAGTTCCACGGGCAGGTCCAAGCCCCAAAGCTTCTCGATGTTGTAGAAGGCGCGCACTTCGGGACGGAACAAGTGGATCACCAGATCGCCGGTGTCGATCAACACCCAGTCGGCTCGTGTCAACCCTTCCACCCGCACCTCGGCACAGCCCGCGGCCAACAGCTTCTGGCGCAGATGCTCTGCCATTGCAGCCACCTGACGGGTGGAGCGGCCGGAGGCGACCACCATGTAATCGGCAATCGTGGAGCGACCGGCAAGGTCGATGACGGTGATCGCCTCCGCCTTGTCGTCATCCAGCGACGTGCGCGCAAGCTCCAGCCACGCGGTAATCTGCTCCGTAGTCGGACCGGGTGGGGCCGCTGTCGGAGGTGTGATCTGCACCCGAACCGGGCGTTGCGCAATCGGACGGGAGGAGGGGCGGCGAGAAGGGATGGTGGTTACTCCTGATGGGGTACTCCCTGACCGCGGCGGCGCAAATCGGTCGCCGAGGTCGGGTCGAGCCGGGTGTGAAGGAATGTCCAGGCCGGCGGGCATCTGCGCGCGAGCGAGCGAGCCTGTGCCTCCGGCACGCGCGCGGCACGAAACACCCGGGCTGCCCGTCCCGCCAGCGCGGCGTGAGCATAGGCGGGACGAGCCAGAACGGCAATCGGCAGGGTCTCGAAGATGTGTCGCCACGCGCGCCAGCGATGGATGCCCGCCAGATTATCGGCGCCCATCAACCAGACGAAGCGGACGCCAGGGCAGAGTTGCACCAAGCGCCGCAGCGTGTCTGCCGTGTAGCGGGTGCCCAAGGGCCGTTCGATATCGCTGACCCAGATGCGGCGATCTTGAGCGACGATCCGCGCCTGACGCAGACGGGCATCCAACGGTGCCATGCCCGCCGTCGGCTTCAACGGGTTCTGTGGGCTGACCAGCCACCACACTTGATCGAGCTTCAAGCGCCGCAGGGCCGACAGCGACACCTCTCGATGGCCGCTGTGGGCCGGATTGAACGAACCGCCAAGCAGGCCGATGGTCAGGCGCACACGCCGCAACGCCGCCAGGGGAAAGCGGCTGGCAGGAGACCGGCTGAGGAGATGGCTGATCAGGGGCGAACCTGACCGGTGCCACGCACCTGATACTTGAAGCTGGTCAACTCCCGCGCGCCCACTGGGCCACGGGCATGCAGCCGCCCGGTCGAGATGCCAATCTCTGCACCAAAGCCGAACTCCCCCCCATCGGCGAATTGGGTCGAGGCATTGACCAGCACAATCGCGCTGTCCACCTCGGCGAGGAACTGATCGGCCGCCGCCTGGGATTGGGTGATGATGGCGTCGGTGTGATGGCTGCCGTGGCGATTGATCCAGGCAATGGCGGCGGAGAGGTTTGGCACCACCGCGGCCGACAGCACAGCGTCCAGATACTCCGTGCCCCAATCGGCATCGGTTGCCGCGGTGACGCGGGGATCGACTGCCTGGACGGCGCCATCGCCGCGCACGGCACAGCCAGCTTCCAACAGCATCGGGACCAGACGGGGCAGGGCCCGCGCGGCAATTGCCCCATCGATCAGCAGCGATTCCGTTGCCCCGCAGACGGAGGTGCGGCGCAGCTTGGCGTTCAGTAACACGGCTGCAGCCATCTCCAAGTCAGCGTCCTGGTGGACATAGACGTGGCAGTTGCCGTCCAGGTGAGCCAGCACCGGCACCCGGCTGTCCTCCTGGACGCGTGCGATCAGCCCTTTGCCCCCGCGCGGGACGATGACGTCGACATACTCCGCCATGCGCAACAGATGGCCGACGGCTGCCCGGTCGGTCGTCGGCAGGCCCTGTACTGCATCCTCGGGCAAGCCGACATCCGCCAGACCCTGCCTCAGGCAGGCGAGGATGGCCGCAGAGCTGGCAGCACTTTCCGAGCCACCACGCAAAATCGCGGCATTGCCAGACTTGATGCACAGCGCACCGGCATCGGCTGTGACATTCGGGCGGCTTTCGTAGATCACGCCGATCACGCCCAGCGGTACGCGCACCTTGCTGAAGTGCAGGCCGTTGGGCCGGGTCCACTGCTCCATCACCTCGCCAACCGGGTCGGGCTGGGCCGCAATGTCATCCAGACCCTGGGCCATTGCCTCCACCCGCTGGGGCGAGAGCGCCAGCCGGTCGCGCAGATTGCTCGCAAGGTCACTGGCGCGGGCGAGGTCCTCGGCATTGGCGGCCAGGATGGTGTCGGCCTGCGCGCGCAGATGCCGTGCGGCTGCCACCAGGGCGGACCGGCGCTGATTAGCCCCGGCGGTAGCCAGCATGGCTGATGCCGCGCGCGCCCGGCGCCCGATGTCGGTCATCAGGGTGGCAAGATCGCCGCTGCCGGTGGGGGAGAGCGCGTCGGGCATGGATCAGCCTCCAGTTGCTGCAACCATTGCGGGGTCCAGGACCAAATCGTCCCGATGGATCATCTCATCCCGGCCACGGTAGCCGAGGATGGCTTCAATGTCGCCACTGCGATGTCCGAGGATACGCTCGGCCTCATCGGCCCCATAGGCACTGAGGCCAACACCCAGACGGCGACCATCGCTGGCAAGCACTTCCACCAGATCACCACGGCCAAAACTTCCTGCCACCCGCCGCACCCCGGCCGGCAAGAGAGACGCGCCACGTGCCAGAGCGCGCACCGCGCCGTCATCGACGGTGAGTGTGCCGTGGGGTTTGACATGCCCCGCGATCCATCGCTTGCGCTGGGTCAATGGTTCGGCTTGAGGCAGGAACCATGTGCAGCGCGCACCGCTCATCAGGGCGTGCAGGGGGCGTTCGCCCTTGCCGAGCGCGATCACCATGGCGCAGCCAGCAGCAACGGCGATTCTGGCAGCCGCTAGTTTGGTGACCATCCCGCCAGAGCTGTAGCCGGGAGGGGCTTCCCCAGCCATTGCAAGGATCTCCGGCGTGATCTCCGGCACCTCGGTCAGGTGCCGGGCAAGGGGGTCTTTGCGCGGATCGGCTGTGTAGAGCCCGTCAATGTCCGACAGCAGAACCAGGGTGTCGGCCGACATCATCTGGGCCACCCGTGCAGCCAGCCGATCATTGTCGCCAAAGCGGATTTCAGCGGTGGCGACGGTATCGTTCTCGTTGATGATCGGCACTGCGCCCAAGTCAGCCAGGCTGAGCAGGGTGGCCCGCGCATTCAGATGACGGCGGCGTTCCTCCGTATCATCAGGGGTCAACAGCACCTGCGCCCCGATCAACCCAACGCCAGCCAGCGCCTCAATCCAGGCTTGGTAGAGGGGGATTTGACCCGCGGCAGCGGCGGCTTGCTTTTCTTCCAGCTTCAACGGACGGCGACCAAGGCCCAGGCGCCCGCGGCCAAGGGCGACGGCGCCGGAGGTGACCACCACCACCTCCGTCCCGCGCGCGCGGGCTTCCGCCAAGTCGCGGGCCAGGGCGGCAAGCCAGCTGGTTCGCAGCGCGCCATCGGCGTCGACGAGAAGGGCCGAGCCGATCTTCACAACCAGTCGGCGGGCGGTGGACAGGCGGCTCATGGCTGGAAGGGGGCTGCGGGCGCGTCCTCTGCCCGGGCTTCGTCAATGGTGGACAGCATGCGATCCAGCACGGCGCGGACCCCCTGACCCGTGGCACCGGAGAGGGCGAACACTTCTGCCCCAGTGGCGTCGGCCAGGGCCTCGCGCTTCTCCGCCAAATCCTCGGGCGTCAACGCATCAATCTTGTTGAGGGCGATCAACTCAGGCTTGTCAACCAGACCACCGCCATAGGCATCCAGTTCTTCCCGGATGATCTGCCAGCTTTCCACGGGGTCATCGACCGTGGCGTCGATCAGGTGCAGCAGCACGCCGCATCGCTCCACATGGCCAAGGAAGCGATGGCCGAGGCCAGCCCCCTCTGCCGCCCCCTCAATCAAACCTGGAATGTCGGCCAGTACGAACTCGCGATCATGTACCGCCACCACACCCAGCTGGGGGGCGAGGGTGGTGAAGGGATAGTCGGCAATCTTTGGCTTGGCAGCTGAGACTGCCGCCAGGAAAGTGGATTTGCCTGCGTTCGGCAGACCAACCAACCCGGCATCGGCAATCAGCTTCAGGCGCAACCAAACCCAGCGCTCCTCCCCCGGCCAGCCCTTACCGAATTGGCGCGGTGCGCGGTTGACGGAGGATTTGAAGTGGCTGTTGCCGAACCCGCCATCGCCACCCTTCAGGAGCCGCAGACGTTGCCCGGCCTCCGTCAAATCGGCCAGCAGGGTTTCTTCATCTTCGTCGAAAATCTGCGTGCCGACGGGAACCCGCAGCACCACATCTTCCCCCGCCGGGCCGGACCGGTTGCGACCCATGCCGGGAATGCCATTCTGGGCCTTGAAATGCTGCTGATAGCGATAATCGATCAGCGTGTTGAGGTTGGCCATCGCCTCCACCCAGACATCGCCGCCGCGTCCGCCATCGCCGCCATCGGGGCCGCCATATTCGATGAACTTCTCGCGCCGGAAGCTCACAGCACCAGCGCCGCCATGGCCAGAGCGCAGGTAGATTTTCGCTCGGTCGAGGAACTTCATCGTAACCGCCCAGCGGTGAAGGGCATCAGAAACCCTAGAAACACGAAAGGGGAACCCAACTGGGTTCCCCTCTGTGAGGATGGAACCCGTAGTGGGTTCCCCGTGGTACCAGTGACAGATGGTCCAGATCAACCGACCGGGTCAGCCGTGTGGCACCAGGGGCATAGGCCCGCGGCTGGTGCCTTAACCAACTGGTCCAGAGCTGGACCAGTCAGTTACTCGGCAGCAGCCGCCTGGGCCGGTCGGTCATCATTGGCGGCCAATGGCAGCACATCGACGCGCACGACGTCGCGGGTCTTGTGGAAGGAGACCTCGCCGTCGATCAGGGCGAACAGGGTGTGATCCCGGCCCATGCCGACATTCTTGCCCGGATCCATCTTGGTACCGCGTTGGCGGACCAGGATGTTGCCAGCGCGCACAACTTCACCGCCAAAGCGCTTCACGCCCAGACGACGACCGGCGCTATCGCGACCGTTGCGGGACGAGCCGCCTGCCTTTTTATGTGCCATGGGAGTGCTCCTATCCCTCGATTAGGCGCTGATGCCGGTGATCTTCAGGATGGTGAGATCCTGGCGATGACCGTTCTTGCGGCGTGAGTTCTGCCGACGGCGCTTCTTGAAGATGATGATCTTCGGGCCGCGAGCCTGACGCACGATCTCCGCCGTCACGGAGGTTGCCTTCAGCGCATCACCCAGCATGACGCCCTGGTCGTTGGAGACCATCAGCACCTCGGAGAGTTGCACTTCTGTGCCGGCGTCGCCGACCAGCTTTTCGACGGTGATGACGTCGTCTTGCGCCACCCGGTACTGCTTGCCACCGGTCTTGACCACTGCGTACATGACACGGACCCGAAAACAAAAGCGATGCGGATGGGAGGGGCTCCTCACCCGGGAGGCCGCGACTATACCGATGGCGAACCGGGCGTCAAGGGGCGCTCTTCTGGTCTGGCGCGCTGACCGCGGGGTCCTCCCGCCAGCGGGCGGCGAGGCCAACCTCCAGATCGAACAGGTCGAGCACACGACCGACGGTGTGGTCGACCATATCTTCCAGACTCTGTGGCTTGGCGTAGAACGCTGGCACGGGAGGGAAGATCACGGCCCCCATCTCAGTCGCGGCAACCATGTTGCGCAGGTGGCCCAGATGCAATGGTGCCTCGCGCGTCACCAGCACCAGCCGCCGCCGTTCCTTCAACACCACGTCAGCTGCGCGGGCGATTAGGGTGGAGGTAACCCCAGTTGCGATTTCAGCCAGGGTTTTCATCGAGCACGGTGCCACCACCATCCCCAGCGTGCGATAGGAACCGGAGGAGACGCAGGCCGCGATGTCATCATTCTGATGCACCCGGTCGGCCAGTGCCTCCACGGCAGCGGGTTTCCACTCACTCTCCCACGCCATCGTCACCTTGGCGGAGCGAGAGATGACCAGATGGGTTTCCACTGGCAGCGGCTGCAGCACCTGTAACAGGCGTACACCGTAGGGGATTCCAGAGGCGCCGGTGATGCCGACGATCAGCCGAGCAGGCGGCAGCGGGCGGGGCGAGGGGATGCCGAGCGATTGGGTGTCCATCGCGCTCAAGGTAGTGTGTTTGCTCAGGGCTGCAAACCGGGTGGGGGGGTCATTGTCGTGCTGGTGACAGGCGATGTGACTGGCGCCGATGGCGCGTGACTGACCCGAATCCCAGAGCCGGTCATGGCTCCGGACATTGAAGCGGACATCGATGCCGATCTGGAGCCTTCTCCCGCTGAATTCTGTTCGTGAAAACAATGGTTTCAAGCATATCACTCGGATTATTTAACCGGACATGAACGCGGTCATTGATCAGGACGAACCGGTCTCTGCGATGGAGCCGGTCGTATTGGGAGAGTCGGTGAGGGGCAGGGCGGCGCTCGCCGATCTGGCGCTGGACCTTGGCTCTCGCACCTCTGGTTTCCGGCGTAGCCTGCCAATCGGCGTCGCAACGTCGCTTGCGACGCTGGTGCGGGCCATGAATTGTTACTACAGCAACTTGATTGAGGGGCACGATACCCACCCGGTTGATATCGAGCGGGCTTTGAAGGGCGACTACAGCGCAGACCCCCAGAGCCGCACTTTGCAATTGGAAGCCAAAGCCCATATCGCCGTGCAGGCTTGGATCGACGCTGGCGGTATAGTGGGCCGCCCGACCGATGTGACGACGCTGCGAGAGATTCACGAGCGGTTCTGTCAAGACCTGCCGTCGGAGTTGCTGGTGGTGCGTAGTCCCCAAACAGGGGTAGAGCATCGTGTGATCCCCGGGCAGTTGCGGACCAGCTTCGTCCAAGTGGGTCGTCATATTGCCATCAGTCCAGGTGCGGTCCCGCGGTTTCTGAACCGCTTTGCTGACGTGTTTTCCACGAAGGGCAAGCTGGAGAGCGTGATCGGCAGTGCTGCAGCGCATCATCGACTGCTTTGGATCCATCCGTTTGCAGATGGCAATGGTCGTGTCGCCCGGTTGATGTCACATGCCATGTTCAATCAACAGTTGGAAACCGGTGGTTTGTGGTCGGTCGCCTGCGGCCTTGCGCGGCGGGTATTCGAGTACAAGGCGCACCTCGCCGCCTGCGACCAACCCCGCGCAATGACTTGGGCGAGCGGGGTGCGTTGAGTGAGGAGGCTCTGGTTGCCTTCACCAGATTCTTTTTGGAGACGTGCCTGAACCAAGTAACGTTCATGGAGTCCTTGATCCAGCCGGATCGCCTGCGCTCGCGCATTTTGGCCTGGGCAGAAGAAGAGGCTCGGACCGGCGCCTTGTCGCCCAAGTCCGGCATCGTGCTGGACGCCCTATTGTATCGTGGCGAGATTCCGCGCGGGGAGGTGGCTGGTTTGCTGGGGGTGTCTGATCGTCAAGCCCGGCGGGTGACCGGTGGCTTAATGACGCGTGGGGTCTTGCAGTCTGACGGCGACCGGGCGCCCTTCATGTTGGCGTTCCCAGCTGCTTTGGCGTCACGCTGGATGCCGGGCTTGTTTCCGGAGCAGGCTTGAGCCTGTCCTGCCGCGGTTCCTGATCAGACAACCCAGTTGCGTGGGCGCCAGTGCGATGATCCACTGCCGCCCAGCCAAAGCCCTGACCGGAGTGCGTCCATGTCCCTTGCCGTTGCCATACAGATGGACCCGATCGAGAGCGTCTCAATTGATGGGGACAGCAGCTTTGTGTTGGCGCTGGAGGCGCAGCGGCGCGGGCATCGGCTTTGGCACTATTTGCCCGGGGATTTAGCGTTGGATCGCGGGCGACTGTTCGCCACCGTCCGCGCGTTGGAGGTTCGGCGGGTAAAGGGTGACCACTTCACCCTGGGCGAACCAGAGCGGGTGGACCTTGGCACGATGGACGTGGTGTTGCTGCGCCAGGACCCGCCGTTCGACATGGGCTACATTACCACCACGCACCTGCTGGATCACATCCACCCCAAAACATTGGTGGTGAACAACCCAACCTCGGTGCGCAACGCACCAGAAAAACTTTTGGTCACTCACTTCCCCGACTTGATGCCGCCCACGCTGATCACCAGTCGGTGGGACGAAATCCGCGCCTTCCGCGCCGAGTTTCAGGACATTATTGTGAAGCCCCTGTTCGGCAATGGTGGTGCTGGCGTGTTCCACATCACGCCGGGGGACGAGAATCTGACGGCACTCTTGGAGATGTTTGCCGCCCGCACGCGTGAGCCCCTGATGATCCAGCGCTATGAGCCAGCCGTGCGCGCTGGTGACAAGCGCATCATTCTCGTCGACGGCGAACCGATGGGCGCAATCCTGCGGGTGCCCGCTGCAGGCGAGGCGCGCGCCAACATGCATGTCGGCGGGCAGCCAGTGAAAACGGCTCTGACGCCGCGGGAGGAAGAAATCTGCCGCCGCATCGGCCCGACCTTGCGGGACCAGGGGCTGATTTTTGTTGGCATTGATGTGATCGGTGACTGGCTGACCGAGATCAACGTGACCTCCCCAACGGGCTTGCAGGAGGTCGCGCGGCTGGATGGCGTGCATCTGGAGCGTGCGATCTGGGACCGGATTGAGGAAAAGCGCCAGTCTGCGTAAGTGACAGCACCCAGGTGTGTCACTGCTGGGTGGTGATGACAGGCGCGGGTCAATCGATCGCTTGCCAACAGCCGTGGCGCCAATGCCTGTTGGTGTAAAACAACGCGAGTCGCTTGCAGTTTGATGCTGGTTCTGACCAACTCCTGATATCAGCGTGTTGCTGAGCGGGAGGCAAACATGATCGACGAGTTCAAGGCGTTCATTTCGCGTGGCAACGTGCTGGACCTTGCGGTCGGTATCATCATCGGCGCAGCGTTTACGGCGATTGTGACATCGCTGGTGAATGATCTGCTGATGCCGCCGCTTGGACTGCTGATTGGTGGTGTTGATTTCTCCAACATCTTCATCACGTTGAAGTCTGCGCCAGCGGGCGGGCCGTTTGCCACTGTGGAGGAAGCGCAGAAGGCTGGCGCCGTGACGATGAATGTCGGGCTGTTCATCAACGCCTGCATCAAATTCCTGATCGTCGCGTTTGCCGTGTTCATCCTGGTGAAGAACGTCAATCGCTTCATGACGGCGAAGGAGGCCGCCCCCGCGCCTCCGGCTTCACCGCCGCCACCCTCCCCACAGGAGGTGCTGCTGGCTGAAATCCGCGACCTGCTCAAGCAGCGCTAGCTGCAGAAATCGGCCCCGGACATCGGCGCAATTGCGTACATGCCTTGGCGTTGGGTAGGGTCGTCCCAATCTACCGTCCAGCCCTTGTTGTTGTGAGACGCCGATGCCCGCGGTCCAGTCGCTTGTTCCTGAAACCGCCATCCTAGAGCGGCCACCCGCAGCACCAGCGGGGCTGCCCTGCTTGGTTGGCCTTGACCGGGCGGAATTGACCGCGGCCCTGGCGGAGATTGGTCAACCCGCCTTCCGGGCACGCCAACTGTGGCATTGGATTTATCATCGCGGCGAACAGGACTTCGCGCAGATGACCACGCTGGCGAAGGAGTTGCGGGCTGCCCTGGCGGAGCGGTTCTCAGTTGCCCGTCCCGATGTGACCAAAGACCTGCAAAGCATTGACGGCACCCGCAAGTGGCTGCTGCGCTGCGATGATGGCAGCGAGATCGAAGCGGTACATATCCCGGAAGAGGATCGCGGCACGCTGTGCGTGTCCTCCCAAGTGGGCTGCACCTTGACCTGCCGGTTTTGCCACACCGGCACCCAGAAGCTGGTGCGCAACTTGACCGCCGCCGAGATTGTCGGCCAGGTGATGCTGGCCCGCGACAAGCTGGGCGAATGGCCCTCGCCCAAGGACGAGCGGCTATTGTCCAACATCGTCATGATGGGCATGGGCGAGCCGCTGTATAACTACGACGCTGTCGCGAAAGCCCTGAAGATCGTGATGGATCACGAAGGGATTGCGATCTCCAAGCGCCGGATCACGCTGTCAACCTCGGGCGTTGTGCCGATGATTGAGCAGTGCGGGGCGGAGTTGGGGGTGAACCTCGCCATCTCCTTGCACGCTGTCACCGACGAGGTGCGCGATGTGTTGGTGCCACTCAATCGCAAGTATCCCATTGCGATGCTGCTGGATGCATGTCGGCGCTATCCCGGCCTGTCCAATGCCCGTCGGATCACCTTTGAGTATGTGATGCTGAAGGGCGTGAATGACAGCCCAGCCGAGGCGCGCGCGCTTGTGCGGCTGTTGGAGGGTATCCCCGCCAAGGTGAACTTGATCCCGTTCAACGCGTGGCCGGGAGCCCCCTACGAATGCTCGTCGGCGGCGACGATCCAGACCTTTGGCGATATCGTCAATGCCGCTGGCTACGCCTCGCCCGTGCGGACGCCGCGCGGTCGTGACATTCTGGCCGCGTGCGGACAACTGAGAAGTGAAAGCCAGAAGGAGCGCGCAGCGGATCGGGTGCGCCGTCTGGCAGCGGAGGCGATGGCCTGAGCATGGATGCATTGCTGTGGTGGCTGGGGTTCCTTGCCATCCTACCCTTATGGGTGATCTGTGGCCGCGCGGGCTTACCCAAGCCTTTGGCCTTGTTGGCCATTATCCCCTGGATCGGCGTTGCCCTGGTGGTGTTGATCCTGGCAGTGTCGCGCTGGGAGCGCGAGGCGCGATGATCGAGTTCTTCATTGCCCTGATCGGGTGGACGCTGTTCGTCATCGTCGCCATTCCCTACTTCATCGTGGCGATGTGGGCGACCGCCCGAGTGGCGCGGAAGGCAGGCTTATCGGGCTGGTGGGGTCTGGTCGCACTGGCACCGCCGGTGTGGATCGTCGGCCTGTGGCTGTTCGCCTTCTTGGACTGGCCGCGCGACCGGATCGCTCCGCCCAGGCGGTGGTAGGCCGACGGTCTGCGGCGCCCGTGCCGTTGGTCATCGCAGGTGTGGATGAAGTTGGCCGCGGCCCGCTGGCCGGGCCTGTGGTCGCCGCGGCGGTTGTTCTGCCTCTGGGGTCCAACGCGCAGTGGCGCGCACTTGGCGTGGCGGACAGCAAGGCCTTGTCCGCGATGGAGCGGCAGCGCCTCGCGGCAGTTCTGCGGGCCGATGGCGGCTGCCAGATCGCCCTTGGCGCCGCCAGCGTGGCTGAAATTGACCAGTTGAACATTCTGCAAGCCACCTTCCTGGCGATGCGGCGCGCGATTGCGCGCCTGCCGATGCCGCCGGACCTCGCCTTGATCGATGGCAATCGCGTCCCTCCCGGTCTTGGCTGCGAGGCGCGAGCGATCATCAAGGGCGACGCCAGCGAGCCCGCGATCGCCGCGGCCTCAATCATCGCCAAAGTGGTGCGCGATCGCGCCATGCTGGCGCTTGCCCGCCGCTGGCCGGGTTTCGGGTGGGAACGCAACATGGGTTACCCCACTGCCGAGCACCGTCAGGCGTTGGGGCGCCTTGGCCCGACGCCGCACCACCGGCGGAGCTTTGGTGCGCTTCGTCAAGCGGAGATGTCACTTTAAGAAAAGACACTAACCATCGAATTTTATTGACATACTCCCGATGTGCGGCAATCCTGTCGCCATGTCCATCGCACACACCCTTCCGCTGGATCGGATTCTCGCCGGTGACTGTGTCACCACCTTGAAGTCGTTGCCGGATGCCTCGGTGGATCTGATTTTTGCGGACCCACCGTACAATCTGCAATTGAAGCAGGAGTTGCACCGTCCGGACAGCAGCCGGGTGGATGGGGTGGATGCCGCGTGGGATCAGATCGGCGACTTCGCCAGCTATGACCGCTTCAGCCAATCCTGGCTGACGGAGTGTCGGCGGGTGCTGAAACCAGACGGCGCAATCTGGGTGATTGGCAGCTACCACAACATCTTTCGCCTAGGGGTGACGCTGCAGGATCTGGGGTTCTGGCTGCTGAATGATGTGATCTGGCAGAAGTCCAACCCGATGCCGAACTTCCGCGGGCGCCGCTTTACCAACGCCCACGAGACACTGATCTGGGCGTCAAAGAGCGAACAGTCGCGCTATACGTTCAACTACGCGTCCACAAAGACGCTGAATGATGACGTACAGATGCGCTCGGACTGGATGATCCCGTTGTGCACGGGTCAGGAACGGCTGAAGGGCCCTGACGGTCGAAAGCTCCATCCCACCCAGAAGCCGGAGTCGCTGCTGCACCGCATTCTGATCGCCTGCACCAAGCCGGGTGACATTGTGCTGGACCCATTCTTCGGAACTGGCACCACTGGAGCCGTTGCCAAGCGGCTTGGGCGCCATTGGATCGGAATTGAACGGGAACCGGACTATATTGAAGCAGCGATCAACCGCATTCGGGCGGTTCAACCGCAAACTGCTGAGTTAGTGCGCGGCATGGAAAGTGCGCGCGAACAGCGCCGTGTGCCGTTTGGATCTCTAGTAGAAAGTGGTTTGATTGAAGTGGGAGAAGTATTGGTTGATCAACGCCAGCGCTTTGCAGCACGCGTGCGCGCCGATGGCAGCTTGATTGCCGATCAGATGCGCGGCTCCATTCATCAAGTCGGGGCGGCCATCCAACGGTTGCCTGCGTGCAACGGCTGGACCTTTTGGCATGTGCGTCGTCAGGGCCATCTGATCCCGATTGACGCCCTGCGCGAGCGGGCACGCCAGAGCTTTGGTGACCAAGAATCCCATAACTGACGTGGGGTTTGCTCAATCATAACGCACGGATCGATATCCGTACTAATTGTGCAGTTGTATAGCCTGTGATCCGAACTATCCCTCTTCACTCGCTCGGTGGGAGGGGCGTTTAGAATGAATCAATTTATTGCTGTGGCGGTTGTGACCGCCATCCTCGGTGTTGGGGGAGCTGCAAGCGCGCAGACACCAGGACACTCGCGTCAGGCGGCGGAGCATCTGCTGGGCGTGTTGAACACCTATCAGCGGGCGAGCCTTGTGGCGCCAACCGTACAGCCGACGAGCGCCGCGGCGGCCCGTCGGCCCCGCCACGCGTATGAGAGCGCGCGTGAGGTGGCCAACCGCATCAATTTGCTGCGTCGGCTGCTGGGTCAAGACGAGGTGCCACTGCCTGATCTGCCCCGCGGGGAGGTCATGCCTGCTATGGTGCAGGCGCTTGTGCAGCGCACTGTGATCGCTGCGTCCGATCTCGCGCCGCTGTATGGCGCACCAGCGCTGCCACCGGCACCCGCACTCAAGGACGGATCGACACCAGGGGATGTGGTGCAGGTGTTGGCCACCGTGATCACAGCCCTGGTCAGTCTGGGTGTGCCACCTCAGGTGCCGAACGATGCCGCTGCGGTTGCCAGCGTGCTGGGTCAGGAGATGGAGGCCGTGCGCCAAGCCCTCGCTGTCGGTGAGGAAGCGTGGCCGATGCCAATCGAGCCGGGTCGAACCCCGCAGGATTCCCTTCAGGCTGCCGTCGCATTCAGCCATGCCTTGGCCGAGGTGGTGGAGCGCCGTCCGGCTCTGGCGCCATCAGGCGGTGTCGTCAAGTTGGAGGCAGCAGCGGGGCAGGTGACGCCGCAGCATGTGGTGGATGCGTTGAGAGTCGTGTTGGCCGATGTCCGCGCGATCCGCTCCATCGTCGCCCCTGCCGCTGCTCCGGTTGGGGTGGAGGCGGGTGTCGGGATGACACCATCCCACGTTCACTCTGCCATCCGCACTGCCCAAGCTACCCTCGATCAGCTCCGCTGATTGGCCGACTGACAGGAGGTTCATCATGACCACCATTCTCGCCCAGCCGGTCGGGCTGCGGCATCGGATCAGCGTTCGCTTGGCTCTGATCGTGATCCTGCCGCTTCTGGCCCTCATGAGCATCAACGTGGTGGAGGATTCCTCCCACGATGCCGCGGTCGCGGCTGAACGCCACGCCACCGCTGAAGATGAAGATCGACGCACACAATTGATCCAGACGATTGACGCAGTGCAAGGCGCGATGAATGGCGTCCAGCTGTCAGTCCTTGGATATGTAGAGGCACATGGTGGCACAATTGCGGCACGCACGCAGGCAACCCTGGTGCAGTCGGTCAGGACCGCCAATGCCGTGACACAAGCAATCAATGAGGTGGACCGGACAACGTCGGCATTGGTGGAGTTGATGCGGGTGCGCGGCAGTGTGGCCAAGGCCTTTGAGGGTGACATCGAACTGCTCTCACAGGCGCGGCGGGTCGAAGGCCACTTGGCCCGGGTCGAGCGGTTGCGGGTCATGCTGCCGAACCTGTGGGCCTTCGCCCAGGAATCCAGCATGCGAACCATCGCACTGATCCGGTCCAATGAGTTCGACGGGGCCGCCAACAATCTGGTTTTTGAAGAGCGGGCGCGGGTGGCTGGTGTGACCAATGCGATGCGCGAGTTGAGCCAGGCCTTGTCGGATATGGCCGACGCCGTGGTGAAGGATGCCAACGAGCGTGCTGATCAACGGCTCGTGAAGATCGAGGCGGAGGACGAACAGCGCCAACTCATGTCGCTTGCGTTGGTAGCCTCGGTGCTGGTGGTATCGGTGCTGATGGCGGTGCTTGCCGGGACGCGCATGATCACCCGCCCTCTGAACCGGGCGATTGCCGCCATGGGGGCCCTAGCGCGCGACGAGTTGGATCACCCGATCCCAGCGGCTGGACGTGATGAAGTGGGCCAGATGTTGACGGCCTTGCAGGTGTTCCGCGATCAAGCGCTGGAAAACCGGCAGCTTCGTCACGCCCAAGATGAAGCCAAAGCGGCGGCCGAGGCCCAGCGCCGGGCGGAGCTCGCAAAGCTTGCCACGGAGTTTGAAAGCAGCGTCAAGGGCGTTGCGGAGGATGTCAGCGCCCGTGCGGGTACGATCACTGTGGCGGCCCGTCAGGTATCCTCCATCGCGCAAGACGCCACGCGCCTGACTGCCCACGTTGCCAGCAGCGCTGAACAGGCCAGCGCAAATGTGCAGACCGTTGCTGCTGCAGCCAATGAGCTGGCAGCCTCCATTGCGGAAATCGGGCGGCAAGTGTCGGAGAGTGGTCGGATCGCCGGTGGTGCCGTTGAAGAAGCACAGCGCACCGATCACTTGGTTGAAAGTCTTGCCGAGGGGGCGCGGGCCATTGGGGGTGTGCTTGACCTGATCAATGAGATCGCCGAGCAAACCCACATGCTGGCCTTGAATGCCACCATCGAGGCGGCCCGTGCGGGCGAAGCGGGGCGCGGCTTTGCCGTTGTGGCGTCGGAGGTGAAGACCTTGGCGGCCCAAACCTCGAAGGCAACCGAAGAAATCGCTGCGCAAGTGGCAGGCATGCAGAGCGCAACCTCCAACGCGGTGCAGGCCATTCGGGGCATTGGCGCCACCATTGTGCGCATCGACCAAATTGCGACCATCATCGCCGCTGCAGTGGAAGAGCAGCAGGCGGCAACGGCTGAGATTGCACGCAATGTTCAGCAAGCAGCCGAGGGCACGCACTCGGTGACGGAAACTGTGGCCGATGTCAGTCGCGGTGCCCAAGAGACTGGTAGTGCCGCACACAGCTTGGAAAGTGGCGCTAACAGTCTTGCTGCGCAATCACAACGACTGACCACCGAGGTCGATCGGTTTTTATCCAGTATTCGCGCCGCATAATTTGAGCGTCGACCTGGGGGCCCGCTCAGCAGTGCTGCGCTGGTCACCCGGCGACCGCTGAGGAGGCATCATGGCTTCGCCTGATACGGTGGACTCCACCGACACCGCCGATTGCACAGATATTCTATCTTCAGTTGTTCCGCCAGTGTTGCTGCCACTGCTGAGGTCTGGGCTGGCGCCGCGCTTTGATCGGGTCACCAGTTTGGTGCAGGACGTTCTGACCTGCCCCAAGGCCATCGTTGGGTTTGGCGAGGCGGCCCTGTTGGGCCTGCCGGTGCGCCAGCGCCTTGAGGCGAACCCCGCTCGCTGGCTGCACACGGTGCTGGATCTGTGGCGGGCCTCCGGTGACGAACAGGCGATTGATACCAGTGGTCAACCCCTGCCGGACTGGTTGCAAGGGGTGTGCGTGGATGGGTGTCCAGTCCGATCCCTGCTGGCCATGCCGATCCGGGTGGCGGGCCAGATTGCAGGCGCATTGGTCGCTGTGAGTGACCAGGAGGGGGCCTTTGGGCCATCGGATCGACCGCTGCTGCGGCGACTGACAGACTTGGCAGAGGATCAGGTGAGTGGTCACTTGGCCGCCCTGCTGGTGGAGGAATTGCGCCAGGATACGCATGATGCTCTGATCGCAGCACAGGACGCGCTATCAATTCGCCAGCGGTTCGCAACGTATTTGTCTCATGGCGTGCGCACACCATTGAATACTGTCATTGGGTTCGCGGAATTGTTACGTCGCCATCCCGTTGCAATAGATCCGGAGAAACTGCAAGATTACGCTACCTGTATCGTTGACGCAGGCCAGACCGTATGTGACACAATTGAACAGGTTTTGTTTTACAGTCATTTGGCGACAGGCCAGATATCGACAGTTTGCCGCTCAGTTGATATTCAGGAGTCGCTGGTCCAGGCGATCCAAGTGATGGCACCAGTGGCGGCGAAGCGCAGGATCGACTTGGTGGCCCCGCCGTCAGGTTTGCTTCGTCCGCGTGTCATGGGTGACCCCAGTGCTATTGTCACCTGCATCTGTGGCGCAATCTCCAACAGTATCAAGTTCAGCCGCCCGCACCAGACGGTGCGCTGCGAGATCGCAGTTAGACCACGCGATGGTTGCGTGGACATCACCGTGGTTGACAGCGGGATTGGTATCCCCGCCTCGGAGGTTCGCCATGTTGCTCATGCTCATTACCGCGCCAGCAATGCAATCCATGGTGCCTATCCTGGCGCAGGATTGGGTCTGTATATCACCGCAGGCTTGATGGCCCAGATGGCTGGAACCGTGACGGTCAAATCGTCGGTCGATGTGGGGACGAGCGTGACCTTGTCCTGGTCAGCCTGTGCTTAGCCGAGCCCCCTACCCGTGAGTCACTGATCTGGAGTTCTGCGGCAGTTGGTGCGAGCAACGCGAGCCCAGGGGCTGCAAAAACCCCGAAGTTTATACCTAAAATAAGCAGATGCGACGATCGTGTCAGTATATTTCGCCTTGAAGTCGTTAAATGGCTTTGATATGAGCGCGCCAACCGTGGTCTGGCGGTAACTTTAAAGACTGCAGTAGGTTAACTATGTCGCGCTTCGATTCCAGCTTCTACCTGTCGCGCAACCCTGATGTAGCAGCTGCTGTGACTGCAGGTGCCTTCACGGCGGAGCAGCACTTTGAAGTGTTCGGTCGGCGGGAGGGACGCGACCCCAGTGCATTTTTTGACACCAAACTCTACCTTCAGCAGAATCCAGACGTGGCCAGTGCTGTGGCTGCGGGCTCCACCACAGCGTTCGGCCATCACCAAGCCTTTGGTCGCGTGGAAGGGCGAACTGCATCGGCGGTTTTCAGTCCGAGTGCCTATCTCAGTGCCAATCCAGACGTTGCCGGAGCAGTTTTTGCCGGCCAAATGACTGCTTGGGACCATTTTGTAACTTTCGGGATTAAGGAGCCACGAGCACTTGGCAATGGGATTTCTTTGGCAAATTTCGCCTACGACCCCGTATTCACAGCAGCAATTGCAAGTGGAAACCTGGAAACGGCGTTTGATCGAGTGACTGACGTCGCCATCTTTACGCCAGGGTTCACACCACCGACGGGAACGGACCTCACCGCCTTGTGGCAGCGCTATGGGTCGACCATCCCCAATGACTGGGTTGGCCCTGCCACGGCACCCCCCTTGGCCGTACCATCCGGTTTGACGCTGCCGCCTGACACGCCCTTGGGAAGCGCGTTTGCGGGTCGGACTGACCCGGTTGTCCTGTCGGTCACCGCGCCGTCGGGCGAGTATCGGATGGGTCAAAGCGTGACGATTTCCGTTGCGTTCGACCAACCCGTGGTGGTTGCTGGTGCGACGAGCGGTGTTGACCCTGTGTCTTTGGGTATCAATGGTCCCGGCCCTGTGGCCTATGCCGGTGGCTCTGGTACCAACACCCTGCAGTTTACCTACACCTACTCCGGTGCCGCTCAGACATTGGAGTTGGACTACACCAGCACCAGCGCTTTGGCGCTGGCTTCTGGTGTGACGATGCGCTCCCTGACGGGTCGCGAGGCTGTGTTGACGCTGCCATCCGTTGGATCGGCCAAGTCGTTAAGCGGCACCAGCACAGCCGTGATCGACGGGCAGGCGCCTGCGCCCACGCTGACAAGCGCTGGGTTCGCCACCGACGCCAGCACCTTGACCCTGACGGGTGCGGGCTTCAGCGGGTTCTTGCCGTTTGGCAACAACTCCGGCTCGATCCTGTCACGCCTCGGTGGTTCGGCGATCTCGCTTGATCTGAACAATGACGGCACAATCGACGCCACGCTTGGCGCGTCGAGCTTTAGTGATGCCACGGTTAACTCTGACACGTCTCTGGTGCTCTCCTTGACCAGCGCTGCGCGCGCCGCATTGACCGGTCTCAGCGGCTTTGGGTCCGCGGATGGCACGTTTGACCGCTTGACCATGGTGGCTGGATTTGCATCGGACGTGGCGGGCAACAGTTCTGCTGCCAGTGGCACGGTTCAAGCAACCGTTGGCGCAGTTGCAACTGTGGGTGTGGTTGCGCTCGGATCACCCACCCCGTCGGTCGCGCGGGGCATTGGGCAGACTGTTTCGGTCACGGTACAGTTTGGCGGCACCGTCACCGTGACCGGGGCGCCAACCCTCGCCTTATCGAGCGGGGGAACAGCCACCTATGCCTCCGGCAGTGGCACCAACACACTCACCTTTTCCTACACTGTTGCCAGCGGTCAAAACTCCACCGACTTGGATGCACAATCCAGCGTGGCCTTGCAGGTGATCGGCGGTAGCATTTCCGACCAGTTCGGTCGTCCGGTCACGCCAACAGTGCCGACTGGAACAGCCACGGGGTCTTTGGCTGCCAATGCGGCAATTGTGATTGACGGGACCGCACCGTCGGTTTCGTTCCAAGGTATTCAGTATCTGGCTGCCAGTGATCAGTTGCTGATCGATGGTCTGGCGCTTCGAAACATGCTGGGGACCAACGAGCTGAGCAATCCAGCGGCAGTTGATTTCCGCACACGGCTGGATCTTGGTCGCTTTGTCTTCGATCTCACCAACAACGGCGCAGATGGCACCGACATTCCCCTGAGCCTTGCGACGGTGCAGAGCGCGGTTCTGGCCAGTGATGCCAGTGTGTTGACCATTCAATTGAATGCAGCCGACGCAACAACGCTGGAAACCGCGCTGACCGCCAATCCAGGCTGGGTCGGACGCATTCAAACTGGCTTCGCCCGCGACCAGGTGCTGAATGCCTCCACCACCGACGCCGTGGTTTCGCAAGGGACTCACAACGTCGTCAACGGTGGCTCAGGGAATGACATGCTGAGCGGTGGTTTTGGTCGCGATACCATCACGGGCGGTGATGGCGCCGATACCCTGCAGGGCGGTCAAGGGGCGGACACCCTGACCGGTGGGACAGGCGCTGACAGTTTTATCGTCGGCTCCTGGGATCTCGTCACTGACTTCACCCCAGGGCAGGATCGGATTGGACTGACCAACAGCTTCTTCGCGAACCCGTTGGTGCTGCCCACAGGGTTCCAGGGCCAAGCAGTCAATCCAGCCAACACACTCGCAACAAACCTTGCCAGCCTGACAGTGCCAACGCTCACCAGTGGCGTTTCCTCTGCCTATGCCATTAGCGGTACGGACGTTACCTTCACTCCTGCCAACTTGGTTGCAATTGATGAAAGGATAGCGCAGATCACAAGTTCCTATACCGGCGGCAATCGTGCATTTTATTTCATCAGCAGCCCAACTGAGACGCGGATTGTTTATGATGATGATGCTTTTGTTGCTGGAGGTAGTTTGCAGACAATCGCAATTCTGCCGGGCGTGACCTCTCTGGCGTTGAGCGATTTCACCTTGTTCCCAGGTTGAGGTCGCCTCCGCCTGCCGTATGCTTGGGACCCTGTGCTACCGGCGCAGCACCTCGGCCATCCGGGCAAGGGCGTCGAAACCCATTTGCTGCAAGAGATCGAGCATGTCGAGGGGAACCCAGTTTTCGCGGATCAGCCCCTCATGGTGGAGGTAAAAATCCATCACCCGCATGGTCACCGGCCGACCCGTTGGTGGTAAGCCGCAGAAACCGCCACCGGCGTGGATGGCATAGACCGAGGGCCAGCCACCGGTGACGGAGTAGGGGCCGTCGCCGATGCGGATATAGTGCCCAGCGCCGTGGCGCGCGCGCTCGGCTTGTACCTCCTCAAAGCTGCCTTGTGGGCGGTCGAAGGCGATGCGGAAGGGCAGTTGATGGCCGTCGACAAATCCGTCTAACCCGCGGGTCGTGCCGATGCCCGCAGGGCCGTACCACATCATGCGCGGGTGCCAGTGGGCACGTTGGGGCATGGCGATCAAGTTCTCGCGGCTGAGCTGGGTGCGATCCTTGAACTCCGCCAGAGTGCCGTGCATGGCGATGGTTTGGGTGATGCTAGCCTGGGCGTCGGCAGGGTCTGAAAGGTCAAAACGGATCCCGTCCGCCGTGAGCGGGGCGGGCCACTGTTCCGGGCTGCCGAGCGGGGGCACCAGCGGCCAAACGCCCGCCTGACGCATCACGTCCAGCACATCCCACAACAGAGTGGCCTGGACCACCGCGCCCTCACCATCGATCTGGTATACTTCGCCATAGCGCAGATAGATCGGTCGGCGGGTGGCGGGGATCCCGAGCCAATCCCCCCGCATGGTGCCGCAATAATGGCCGACAGCGGCGAGGTAGCTTCGTCCCTGGTAGCAACCACCGACGAAGATCACATCCCGCCGTTCCAGATCGGGGAACGCATGTTTCAGGGGCAGGAGCGCGCGGGTCAGCACCTCGGCCAAGCCGGTGCAGTGATTGATGGGGTGGGCGACCCGCCACAGCGCATCGGGCCTGGCCAGGGCGGCCAGGGCGGCCTCGCTGGCCGCGGGGGATGCTTCGGCCAGGGTGGTCAGGCGCTGATGCACTGCGCGGCGCACTGTGGGGGAGGGCGACGCCCCCGGATCAAACCCTGGAACCATTGTGTCACCCCCCAGTTTGGGCCGCGGCCCGCAGGGACGACTGTTCCGCAGATTGCAAACGTATGCAAGATCGCGGTTGCATACGTTTGCAAGACGTGATTGCCTGATTGGGCGAACGGTTTTGGCCGCGGGGGGAGGGTCCCGCCGCCAACCTTTTGGGGGAGGGAGTGGCTGATGTTGTCCATAATGAATCGGGCCATGCCGCGGGCGACTGTTGTGGCGGGCCTTGCCAGCACTGTGCTGGTGGCAGCCCTGACGGCGGCGGCGCCAGCAGCGGCACAGGTAAACTGCGGTGTCACCACTGGGCGGGTGAACATCGTTGGCAATGAATTCCCAGCGATTCGCACAGTGGCAGCCAATGCCGCACGCTGCCAAACCGGCAGCTTGACTGTGCGCTCCAACCTGACGGCCAATCACCAGCGCATCAATGTGGCTGGCATGCAGGGGAACCCGGCTGAATACACTTCGGCGATTGTTGCCACATCGTCAATTGTGGCGCTGATCAACGAGAATGTGATCCGGCCACTGGATGCGCTGATCGCGGCCCACGGCCAGGACATCCCGCGCAACCAGCTGGTGACCATTGATGGTCGGGTGATGGCCGTGGCCTTCATGGCGAATGCCCAGCATCTAGTCTATCGCAAGGATATCCTGGACCAGGTGGGCGCTCAGCCGCCGAAGACCTATGAGGACATGATCCGCATCGGTCGCCTGATCCGCGAGCGCGGCATCCTGCGCAATCCAATTGGTGGCGCGTTCCAGTCTGGCTGGAACCTCGCCCAAGAGTTCATCAACATGTACCTTGGTCATGGTGGTGAGTTCTTTAAGCCGGGCAGCCCGGAAGTCGCGATCAACAACCCGCAAGGGGTGGCGACGCTGACGGTTCTGAAGCAATTGTCTGAGCTGATGCACCCCGACTTCCTGACCCACGACTCCAACGCCACCTCGGCCGAATGGCGTGCTGGCAATGTGGCGATGATGAACATGTGGGGCTCACGTACCGGCGTGCTGATGGGGCGTGAGGGGAATGATCCGCGCGTCGCTGACAACACGGCCGTTGCCGGTCCGATGACAGTGGGCGGCGGCAGCATCCCAGCCACCACCCTGTGGTGGGATGGTTGGACCGTTGCGCGCAACATCTCCGATGATGACGCCCGTGCGACGTTCCTGGCGTTGAAGAACGGCATCTCCCCCTCGATCCTGACCGATGAAACCATGGGGCAGGCTGTGTGGATGATCGCGGGCTATCGCCCGGCACCGGTCAACCAGGGCGTGATCCAGAGCGTCGCGATGGGCACCAAGCCCTATCCGATGCTGCCGTACATGGGCTTGCTGCACACGGCGTTGGGTGATGGCTTGGCCGCCTTCTTCCAGGGCCGCAAGGATGCCGCAACCACGCTGGCGGACATCGAAAAGGCCTACAGCACGGCTGCCACGGAAAAAGGCTTCCTGAAGTAGCCAACAACACAAGCGGGTGGCGACAGCAGTCGCCACCTTGCTGCTGTTGGTCCTGCTGACCAAACACCGCGCACCGCTGCCATTTCGCATCTGCCCGCTGGCGCCGCGGCGCCGAAGGAGGGGGCATGACTCACGGCACGTTCCTCAGGTTCTTCCTGCCATCTGCAACGGCGATGCTGTTGTTCATCGCTCTGCCGATGATCTCCGTGCTGATCCAGTCGGTCCACGCCCCCCATGGTCGTGTGGTGGTCGAAGTGGAAAACTGCACGCCATTCGGCTGCACCAAATCCACCGTGATTGACCAAGCTGCGACGGCGAAGCTGCAAGAAGAGCGCCCGCTCGGTCGGTTTGTCGGCTTGGGCATTTATACCGATCAATCGCATCTGGCGTTTGGCGAGATTGCTGAAGCCTGGCAACGCACCACTACTTTGGGCGCCTTCATTGACCGAGTGATGTCGCTGCCTTTTTACAAGGCGCTGTTCTTCACCTTGACCTACATGGCGTTCGTTACGCCGTTATCGATCCTGTTAGGCTTTGTGGTGGCCTTAGCGGTTAACGCCATCCCGCGGTTGTTTCGGGGGCCGGTCATTTTCTTCTCGCTGTTGCCGATGATTGTGACGCCGTTGGTTGGTGCTTTGATCCTGTTCTGGATGGTAGATTCCCGCGGGATTATTGGGGCTGCGGTGCAATGGGTCGCAAATGATCCTGATTTGTCTCTGAAAGCCTCAACACCCCTGACGTGGATCATGCTGATTGTGTATGGCATCTGGTCCACCTCTCCCTTTGCGTTTGTCGTGTACTATGCTGGTTTGCAGACTGTGCCACAGGATAGTTTGGAAAGCGCACGGCTGGACGGTGCCTCACGCTGGCAACGCATTCGATACATTGTTCTACCGCACCTGATGCCGCTGACAGTGTTCATGTTCTTGATCAAGATCATGGATAACTTCCGCGTGTTTGAGCCAATCGTCAGTTTCAACGCTGCGGCGCACGCCCAATCCTTGTCGTACTTCATCTATTCGGATTTGGGCGGGGAGACGCGGCGCTTGTCGTCTGCTGCCGCCACCTCGGTGCTGACGATTGTGGGCGTGTTGGTGTTGCTGGCACCGGCCTTGGTGCGGACTTGGCGCCAATTCGGCACAGGGAGTGGGCGATGATCTCCTCTCGACAGGAGCGGCGCCCCCTGCCGCTTGCGTTGCTGCTGACTGGGTTTCTTGTGCTGTGGTTGATCTTGGCGATCTTCCCCTTTGCCTGGACGCTCTGGGGCAGCTTCAAAGTGGAGGGGGACTTCTTCTCCAAAGCCAGTTGGCAAAACGCCCTGTTCGGCCCCTTGACCCTGGCGGACCATGGCAGCGCCTTCACGGGTGCTGGCTATTACGGCGCCTGGGTGCAGGAGGAGTTTTGGCGTTCCTCCCTCAACACCGGGCTTGTGGTTGTCTCGGTGGTCGTGATCTCGCTGACCTTTGGCACGTTGGGCGGCTATGCCCTCAGCCGGTCGACCTATCGCTATACGTTCTGGCTGTTGATCCTGGCCCTGGTGTTTCGCGCCATGCCGCCGATCACCCTGGTGTCTGGTTATCTGCTGCCGTTCTATCAGTGGAACCTGTGGGGTCATCTTGGCACGGCGATCATTGTGCTGGTGGCGATCAATCAGCCCTTCACGCTGTGGATGCTGACAGCGTTCTTCAAGAACATCCCGAAGGACTTGGATGAGAGTGCACGGGTGGACGGCTGCACCCAGTTCCAAGCTTTTCGTCACGTGATCATCCCGGTGATGTGGCCGGGAGTGATCACCACGGGGTTGTTCTCCTTCCTGCTGGCTTACAATGACTTCGTGGTCACGGCGATGCTGCTGTCCAAGGAAAATCAGACCATGATTCCCAAGATCGCCAGCTTCCTGGGCACGACCCAGACGGAAGGCAATGTGATGTTTGCCGTCGCAGCAGTGGTGTCGGTGACGGCACCGTTGTTTTTGCTGGTGATGTTCTTCCAACGCCAAATCGTCTCCGGCCTCACGGCTGGCGCGGTGAAGGGGTAAGCTATGGCCGACATCCAGCTGATCAATCTGTCGAAGCGCTGGGGCGGCGTGGTCGGCGTGAAAACCTTGAACTTGACCATCGCCGATGGCGAGTTCCTGGTGCTGCTGGGCCCGTCTGGCTGCGGCAAGACCACCACCATGCGGATGATCGCGGGCCTGGAGGATGTGAGCGAGGGCGAAATCCGCGTTGGCAATCGTGTGGTCAATGATCTGGACCCGAAGGATCGGGACATCGCCATGGTGTTTCAGTCCTATGGGCTGTATCCGACCATGACGGTGTACGAAAACATCCGCTTTCCCCTGAAAGTGCGCAAAATCCCCGAAGCGGATCATCACGAGCGGGTGATGCGGGCGGCACAGACCGTTGAGTTGACCGAACTCCTGGACCGCAAGCCCGCCGCCCTATCGGGTGGGCAACGCCAGCGCGTGGCGCTGGCGCGCGCGATTGTGCGCAAGCCGCGGGTGTTCTTGATGGACGAGCCTCTGTCGAACCTGGATGCCAAGCTGCGTGTTTCCACGCGTGCCCAGATCAAGAACCTGCATCATGAGCTGAAAACCACCACCATCTACGTCACCCACGATCAAATCGAAGCAATGACGCTGGCAGATCGCGTGGTGGTGATGAACAAGGGCGAGGTGCAGCAGGTGGGCACGCCGCTGCAGATCTATGACCAACCAGCCAACACCTTTGTCGCCTCGTTCATTGGCAACCCGGCCATGAACCTGATCCCAGGCGAGGTGCAGGGTGGCGTGTTCTCGGCCCCCGGCGTGCGGGTGCCAGGGTTCGTCTGCCCCAATGGCCCGGTCACCCTTGGGTTCCGGGCGGAGGATGCGGCCATCGTGGCCGAGGGCGAAATCGCAGCGCCGGTCTATTCGATGGAATTGTTGGGTGACTCCTCCATGGCAACCTTGCAGTTGGGTGGAGGGGCCTTTGCCGCCATCAAAGCCGCGAAGGATTTCTCTGCCCCGATCGGTGCCACCCTGTCGGCCCATGTGCCGGCGAGCCTGTGCCACTTGTTTGACGCAGCCAGTGGCCAGCGTCTGCCGCGGTCGCTGTCATGAGCGCGGGGTTGGATCACCGTGCCCAGTCAGAGGCCACGCTGGCGGTGGTGCAGCGTATGGAGGCGGCGCTGGGCGCCAACTCCAATGACATGGCCGCCCATTTCCACGAGGCCTTCGTCTGGCGAGGCAATGTTGGCTGCGGCACCAAGCAAGGCCTCGCCGCGTTTCGCCGCA
This sequence comes from Alphaproteobacteria bacterium, assembly GCA_004292755.1. Taxonomy (GTDB): domain Bacteria; phylum Pseudomonadota; class Alphaproteobacteria; order Elsterales; family Elsteraceae; genus RDXE01. Next base: position 37,129 of record RDXE01000034.1, on the reverse strand, counting down.
ATTGGCAAGTGCCGTTGCGGGCGGCCTTCACCGACCGGGTGTATCAGACCGAGCAGATGATCGCCGATGGTCCGTGGGCCGCCTGCTTCGGGGCAATCGAGGCAACCCACTCGGGAGTCTTCATGGGCATCCAGCCCACCGGCAAGCGGGTGATGATCCCCTACATGGACTTCTGGCGCGTCGAAGACGGGCGGATCATCGATAACCCCGTATTCGTCGACTTCGCAGCCGTGCTGGCGCAGCTGGGCCGCGACGTGTTTGACGGTGAGGGCTGGGAAGCCTTTGACCGTGGTGAAAAACTCCCCCCGGCGCCGCCGGGGTCAGCCTCGTGAGGGTCCGAACATGGCAATCATCTCCCTGAAGTCGGGCAAGCCTCCCCAGGATCGGGCGGAGGATGACGCCAAGGTACGCACCACAGTGGAGGCGATCCTGGCTGACATTGAAGCGCGAGGCGATACCGCCGTGCGCGCCTTGGCACAAAAGTTCGACGGCTACGCGCCCGCCAGCCTGCGGTTGTCCGCATCTGAGATCGAAGCGGCGATGAGCAAGGTCAGCCAGCGCGACATGGATGATATTCGCTTCGCCCAGGCGCAAATCCGCCGATTCGCTGAAGCGCAACGCGCGACCATGCAGGATGTCGAGGTCGAGACCCTGCCGGGGGTGGTGCTGGGGCATCGCAATATTCCTGTCCAGTCGGTCGGTTGCTATGTGCCTGGTGGCAAGTTTCCGATGGTCGCCTCCGCGCATATGTCGGTGTTGACCGCTTCTGTTGCAGGTGTGCCGCGGATTGTTGCCTCCGCTCCTCCCGTCAATGGGGAGCCCCACCCCGCCATCGTGGCGGCGATGCATCTGGGTGGTGCGCATGAGATCTATGTGCTGGGCGGCATTCAAGCCGTGGGTGCAATGGCGCTTGGGACAGAGACGATCCGCCCAGTCGACATGCTGGTGGGTCCCGGAAATGCCTATGTGGCGGAGGCCAAGCGGCAGTTGTTCGGGCGCGTCGGTATTGATCTGTTCGCGGGCCCCACTGAAACCATGCTGATTGTCGATGATACCGTGGACGCCGAGCTGTGCGCGACGGACCTCTTGGGACAGGCCGAGCATGGCTATAACTCACCTGCGTGCTTGATCACCACCTCCCGCACTCTGGCTGAGGCGACGATTGCCGAGGTGGAGCGCTTGCTGACCATTCTGCCAACCGCTGACACCGCGGCGGCCAGCTGGCGTGACTATGGCGACGTCATCCTGTGCGACACCCATGAGGAAATGCTGCAGGTCGCCAATCAAATGGCCTACGAGCATGTGCAAGTGATGACCGATCGGGATGATTGGTATCTTGAGCACATGCATTCCTACGGCGCGCTGTTCTTGGGCGCACGCACCAATGTTGCCAATGGCGACAAAGTCATCGGCACCAATCACACTCTGCCGACGCGGCGTGCCGGGCGGTATACCGGTGGCTTGTGGGTCGGCAAGTTTCTGAAGACCCACAGCTATCAGAGGGTGCTGACCGATGAAGCGGCAGCGATGATTGGGGAGTATGGCTCCCGACTGTGCATGCTTGAGGGGTTTGTTGGGCACGCGGAGCAGTGCAACGTGCGTGTGCGGCGCTATGGCCGTCGCAATGTTCCCTACGGCATGGCGGCCGAGTGATGAGCCTGGATGCCGCGCTGCGGTTGCCGCGCACGCCGTCGTTTCGGCTGGATGGCCGCCGCGCGCTGGTGACCGGGGCGTCGTCTGGTATTGGCTTGGCGGCAGCGGCCGCTCTGGCTGAGGCCGGTGCAGCGGTCACCCTGGTGGCACGCAGGGCCGCGGAGTTAGAGGCTGTCACCCACGCTATTCGGGAGGCAGGGGGGGCAGCCGAGGCCCGCGCGCTTGACATCACTGACTGTGAGGCCACGGAGCAGATGATCGCGGCCGAGGGGCCGTTTGATGTGCTGGTCAACTCCGCCGGTTTGGCCCGCCACTCTCCAGCGTTGGCCACCGAACCGGCCGACTACGACGCGGTCATGGACCTGAACGTGCGCGCGGCGTACTTCATCACCCGTGCTGTGGCGCGTGGACTGGTGGCGGCAGGCAAGCCTGGGTCCTTGATCAACATTTCCTCCCAGATGGGGTTGGTTGGTGGGCCGGACCGCGCGGTTTACTGCGCAACCAAGCACGCGCTGGAGGGGATGACCAAAGCCATGGCGGTGGAGTGGGGTCCCCATGGTATTCGCGTCAACACGCTGTGCCCAACCTTCATTCGCACGCCGCTGGCCGAGAAAACCCTCGCGATCCCAGAGCGCAAGGCCTGGATCCTGTCCAAGATCAAGCTGGGCCGAGTGGGGGAGGTTGAGGATTTGATGGGGCCGGTGGTGTTTCTCGCCTCCGACGCCTCGGCGTTGATGACCGGCACCCATTTGCTGATCGATGGCGGGTGGACGGCCGAATGACCGATGCACCCGGCCCGCTGGTGAACGAGATCGGTCCTGCCCGTCTGACCGAACGGGTGACCAGCGCGGACGTTGCCCGCTTGGCCGGGGTATCGCAATCGGCTGTGTCGCGTGTGTTCACCCCTGGTGCCTCTGCCTCAGCGCGCACCGTCGCCAAGGTGCGTGCAGCGGCCGAGTCCCTGGGCTATCGCCCTAATGTGCTGGCGCGAGCAATGATCACTGGCCGCAGCCGGATCATCGGCCTGGTGGTGGCCTATCTGGAGAACCAGTTCTATCCCGTTGCCCTGGAACGCCTGTCCAATGCGCTGCAGGATCGCGGGTATCACATCCTTATCTTCATGGCGGGCAATGCCGCTGACAATGTTGAGACCGTGGTTGGGGAACTGCTGGACTATCAAGTCGACGGGATCATCACCGCCTCTGTCGCGATGACCAATGACCTAACCTCGCGCTGTCAGGCTGCCGGCATCCCGGTGGTGATGTTCAACCGCGGCCAGAATGACCCGCGCTTGAGCGAGGTGACTTCCGACAATGATCAGGGCGGCCGCCAAGTGGCGGAGTATCTGATCCAGACTGGCCATCGACGCATCGCCCACATCATGGGCTGGCAGCAATCCTCCACTGGTCGGGATCGCGCCCAGGGGTTTCAGGCGGGCCTGGCAGCCCAAGGGCTCGCGCCGCTCGCGATGATCGACGGGGAATATAGCCGGGAGCGCGCTGCTGCAGTGGCGCACGGCCTGTGGACTGGCTCCGTCCGGCCCGATGCGATCTTCGTGGGCAATGATCACATGGCCTTTGCCGTCATGGACGAACTGGTCCATCGCCAGGGGGTCCGGGTGCCGGAGGACGTGTCGATCATCGGCTATGACGATGTACCGATGGCGGCGTGGCCCTCCTACAACTTGACCACGATCCGCCAACCCGTTGAGGCGATGGTGGAGGCGACAGTTGCCACGCTGTTGGGCCAGATTGAAGGCAATACCAACCCCAGCCATGTCCGCATTCCTGGCGAGTTGATCGTGCGCGGGTCGACGCGCGCAGGTGGTTAGGCGTGTGCGTGTTGCCGTGTGTCCGAAAGGGATATGATCTATGACCAGCTTTTCCAACCGATGGCCAGAGTTTCGCGACTATATCATCGATATCACCAAAGAAATTTGGGAAGATCGGGGCATCGCAACCCTGAATCATTACTACGCGCCTGAGATTCCAGTGCGCTCCCCCATGGGTGCGAGTATCGGAAATCAAGCCGTGATTGCCGCCACTATGGCGACGATTCATGAGTTTCCTGACCGGCAACTCTACGCCGAAGATGTGATTTTTTCGGAGGATGCGGAGCATGGATTCCTGTCCTCCCACCGCATCATCTCCACTGGGACTCATCTGGCAGATGGGGCGTTTGGCCCGGCGACTGGCAAGCGGTTCAACATTCGCATCATTGCAGATTGTGCGGCCAAGGCCGACACAATTTATGATGAATGGTTGATCCGCGACTATGGTGGCATCGTGCGCCAATTGGGCATGGTGCCGAAGGAGTATGCGTGGCGGTTGATCGAGCGTGAGGGCGGGCCCGCTGCGGCCAAGCGTCCGCTCACGCCTGCCACCGATATCCCGCCGGTCTATCGTGGCCGTGGTAACAGCAGTGAATGGGGCCACCGCTATGCCGACGGGCTGACCCGGATCATGGCTGCCGAGTTCCAACACATTCATCAGAACTATGACCGCGCAGTGCTGGGTGCCTATCCGGGGGCAGTCGAAGCCGCTGGGTGGGACGCGGTGACCGCGTTCTGGGTTGGCTTGCGCTCTGCCTTTCCCTCCGCCCGGTTCACCATCCACCACCAAATCGGGATGGAGGGTGGCATGATGCCGCCGCGCGCGGCGATCCGTTGGTCACTGGACGGGCGCCATGATGGATGGGGCAGTTTTGGCCCTCCCACTGGTGCTGAGGTGCATGTGATGGGCCTCAGCCATGCTGAATTCGGGCCCTATGGCCCCGGTGGGGTGAGCGTGCGCCGCGAGTACACGCTGTTCGATGACGTTGCGATCTGGAAGCAGATCCTGCTGCACACAGGTGCGTTATGACTCCTGCCGAAATGGAAGCCCGCATCGTTCGCTATGGCGAACTGCGGCCCTGCAAAACCGCGTTCATTGATGCCCATACGCCTGGCTCTGATCAGAAGGAAAACTTCACGATCATTGGGGCTGGCGTGTCGGAAAGCCCGGATCAATTCGTTCATATTCGGGAGACGCCGGGGTTCAACATCGGTGCCGCCGGTCAGCCGCCGCGCTGTCGCAACTCCCTGCACACCCACCGCACAGCCGAGGTGTTTTTTGTTCTGACCGGGCGCTGGCGCTTCTTCTGGGGCCGCTGGGGCACGGCTGGCGAGGTGGTGTTGGAGGAGGGCGACCTGTTCAACATCCCCACCGGGGTGTTCCGGGGCTTTGAGAACATCGGCACCGACTACGGGATGATCATGGCGATCCTGGGCGGCGATGACGCCGGGGGGGGCGTGATCTGGGCGCCGCAGGTGATCGAAGACGCGCGTGCCCACGGCCTTGTGCTGGGGGAGAATGGTCGCCTCTACGATACCAAGCGCGGCGAGCAGCTGCCCGAGGGGGTGGCGCCCATGCCGCTGTTAAGCGATGCCGAAGCCGCGGCGTTCGCTGAGCCATCCACGGCCGAGGTGATTCCCAACCACATCGCCCGCTACTGGGACTTGATGGCGCTGGCCGACCGGCAGCCCGCCAAGGTGATTGGAGCTGAGGGTAAGCTGCGCGACCGGCCAGGGTTCGAGGTGGAGCTGCTCACCCGCGGCTCGTTGCCTGACACACCGTACCAGTTCGACCGCCACGAAGTGCTGATGCCGATGCGCGGCCACTGGCGTCTGGCGTGGCAGGGCGGCAGCACAGTGCTGAACCCCGGCGACACGGCCGCGGTGCCACCGGGCTTGGCGCATAGTCTGGCCCCCTCCATGACGGGGGAGGCATCGCTGTATCGCGTGATTGGCACGGATGATCCAGCCGGGGCAACCGGTCGGCTGCTGTAGGGAAGGGGGGAACCAATGGCTTTGCTTGCCACCCATGTCGGCTCGTTGCCGCGCTCGCAAACCGTGGTGGATTTCCTGTTCGCGCGGGAGCGTGGGCAGGCGTATGACCAAGCCGCCTTTGATGCCGCGATGGCGGCGGCTGTGATGGATGTGGTTGGCCAGCAGGTGGCGGCGGGTGTTGACATCGTATCCGATGGGGAGACGTCCAAAATCTCCTACGCCACCTATGTCAAAGACCGCTACACCGGCTTTGACGGTGACAGCCCGCGCAATCCACCTGCCGACTTGAAGATGTTTCCGCGGTTTCTTGAGCGGATCGCCAAGTCGGGTGGCACGCCTCAGTACGCGCGTCCGCAATGCGTCGGCCCTGTGGTGTCGAAAGGGCAGGGGGAGTTGCAGAAGGATATCGCAGCGCTGCAGGCAGCAATGGCGGCCCATGGCGTTACCCGCGGCTTTATGAATGCAGCCTCGCCCGGCGTTATCTCGCTGTTCTTGCAGAACGCCTATTACCCAACCCGTGAGGCCTATCTGGAGGCCTTGGCCGAGGCGATGCGCGAGGAGTACCGCACGATCCTCGAGTCTGGTCTGGACTTGCAACTCGATTGCCCTGACCTGGCCCTCTCTCGCCACATGCTGTTCACCCACCTGTCGGATGAGGAGTTCCTGGCCGTTGCGGGCCTGCATGTGGAGGCATTGCAGCACGCGCTGGCAGGCCTGCCGCAGGATCGCATCCGTCTGCACATCTGCTGGGGCAATTATGAGGGGCCGCATTGCTGCGATATCGATATGGCCAAGGTGTTCCCGCTGCTGATGCGGGTGCCCGCGCGCTACATTTTGTTTGAGACCGCCAATCCGCGCCACGGCCATGAGTGGGTGGTGTTTCAGGATCGTGCCCGCGAGATTCCCGACGACAAGGTGCTGGTGCCCGGTGCCGTTGACACCACCACCAACTTCATTGAACACCCCGAACTGGTGCGCCAGCGGCTGGAGCGGTTTACGGCGATTGTTGGCGTTGATCGCGTGATTGCAGGCTCCGACTGCGGATTTGGGACCTTTGCCGGCTATGGTGCGGTTGACCCAGATATCGCCTGGGCCAAGCTGAAAACCCTGAAGGACGGCGCCCGACTGGTCTCCTGACACAGGGGAGGGGAGGGGGAGGTGGGGCGATGACGCCGCTGGTGCTGATCCCCGGCATGATGTGCGACGCAAGGCTGTGGGGCCCGTTGCCGGACGCGCTGGCGCGGCGGATGGTGATCCACGCCCCTTGCACGGAAGCGGACAGCGTGCCCGCCCTCGCGGCGGCTCTGCTGGCGGACGCCCCGCCGCGCTTTCACCTAGCGGGCCTCAGCATGGGCGGCATTGTGGCGATGGAGGTGGTGCGCCAGGCACCGGAGCGGGTGGAGCGTCTGGCCCTGTTGGACACCAACCCCTTTGCGGAGACAGACGCGGTGCGGCAGCGCCGCCCACCCCAAATCGCCCGCGCGCTGGCTGGCGACTTGGCCGGTGTGATGCGGGAGGAGATGAAGCCCCATTACTTGGCCCCCGGCCCGCGCAACCAAGCCGTGCTTGACCTCTGCCTTGCCATGGCGCTGGCCCTTGGCCCTGAGGTGTTCGCCCGACAGTCCAACGCCCTCAGCACGCGGCCCGACCAGTGCGACGCGCTGGCCGCCTATCCCGGCCCCGCCTTGGTCCTAATGGGGCGCCACGACCGCCTGTGCCCGCTCGACCGGCACGAGACCATGCACCGCCTGCTGCCCGCCAGCCGCTTGGTCATCATCGAAGAGGCAGGCCACCTCCCCACCCTCGAACAACCCGAGGCCACCTGGGCCGCGTTGCTGGCGTGGAGTGAGGGATCAGGCGGGGCTCAACACCCCGCCTGACTGGACCCAGGTCTTACATATGCAGCGCGCGGCCATCCACGGCGAGGGCGGCTTCTTTGACGGCCTCGTTCAGGGTGGGGTGGGCGTGGCAGGTGCGGGCGACGTCTTCGGCCGAGGCGCCGAACTCCATCGCGACGGCGATTTCGGCGATCAGGGTGCCAGCTTCCGGGCCGATGATGTGGGCGCCCAGCACGCGGTCGGTGGTCTTGTCGGCCAGGATCTTGGCGAACCCGTCTGTCGCGCCGTTGGCCCGCGCGCGGCCATTGGCAGTGAACGGGAACTTGCCAACCTTGTAGGCGATCCCGGCTGCCTTCAACTCTTCCTCGGTCTTGCCGACTGAGCCGACCTCGGGCGCGGTGTAGATCACGGCGGGAATGACGTCGTAATTCACGTGGCCTGCGTGGCCGGCCAGCAGTTCGGCCACGGCCACCCCTTCGTCTTCGGCCTTGTGTGCCAGCATGGCACCGGGGATCACGTCGCCAATGGCGAAGATCGATGGCACGTTGGTGCGGAAGTGGTGGTCCACCGGCACCCGGCCACGCTCATCCACGGTCACGCCAACCTCGGCCAGACCGAGCCCATCGACATAGGGACGACGGCCAACCGCCACCAGCACGACATCGCAAGCAATGGTCTCAGCCGCACCACCAGCAGCGGGTTCAACGGTGAGGGTGACGCCCTTCTTGGACGACGTATCAACCTTGGTCACCTTGGTGCCGAGGCGGAACTTCATGCCTTGCTTTTCCAGGATGCGCTGCAGGGTCTTGGCCGTCTCGCCATCCATGGTCGGCGTGATGCGGTCAAGATACTCAACCACCGTCACCTCCGCCCCGAGGCGACCCCAGACCGAGCCCATCTCCAGGCCGATATAGCCCGCACCGATCACCACCAGATGCTTCGGCACGGCCTTCAGCGTGAGGCCGCCGGTGGAGGAGACCACCCGCTCTTCATCAATCTCAACACCCGGCAGCGACACGCTGTCGGAGCCCGTGGCGATCAGGATCGCCTTGGTCTCCAGCACTTCTTCGCCACCAGCGGTCAGCGCCACGGTAACGCTGTTGGGGCCAGTGATTCGACCCGTCCCGGCAACGGCGCGCACCTTGTTCTTCTTGAACAGGAACTCAACACCCTTGGTGTTGGCCTCCACCACCTTGTCCTTGCGGGCCATCATCTGGGCGAGGTCCAGCTTCACTGAGCCGACTTGGACGCCATGGTCCGCCAAATGGTGCTTGGCGGCCTCGTACCGCTCGGAGGATTGCAGCAATGCCTTGGATGGGATGCAGCCGATGTTGAGGCAGGTACCGCCCAGCGTTGCGCGCTTTTCCACACAGGCGACCGAGAGGCCAAGTTGAGCCGCACGGATCGCTGCCACATAGCCGCCGGGGCCAGAGCCGATTACCACCAGATCGTAGGACGCCATGGCACGAATGCCTTTCACCAGGGGAGAGATGGCCCGCGGCTTTTCGCCGCCGCGGCGCAGACAGGGTTTAGGACAACACGGCCCATAACGCCAACCGGAATGGCCGCTTGTTTGTGTCGCAGGGGTGTCACGGTTGGCAGTTGGGCACCAGTGTTCAGGGTTCGTTCTGTTTTGACTTGACACAGCGCGGCGCGCATCGCTAGAGCTTTTCTATTCTCCCGCTTTGTATCCCGCAGCCTCAGTTGGTCTTGGACTCTACGGTCCACAAGGCCACGGCCTGCTGCCTCCTTGTCAGCGAAGTGACCCTCCCATGCCGGACTTGACCAACCAACGCCACGAGGCGGTGGCCGAGGCGCTTGCGTCTGGGCTGGACCATGCCGCCATTGCCGAACGGACCGGCTACACCGCGGCCGGCGTGACTCGCCTTGCTGCGCGCCCCGACATTCGTGCCCGCGTGCGCGAACTGCGCGGCGGTACGGAGGTCAATCGCGCCTGGGTGGTGACCCAGCTCCGCGCAGTGTTTGAACGCGCGATGCAAGAGCCGCTGGCCAAAGGGCGGGGCAAGGGTCGGGCGACGGGCAGTAGCGGGCGCGAGTCGGTCGCCTTGAAGGCGCTGGAACTGCTGGGCCGCGAGCTTGGCATGTTCCGGGCCAAGCGCGGCGTAGAGCCGAGCGACGTCCTGCGCCTGTCCGACGCCGAGATGGAGGCGCTGATCACCGCCCTCGGCGGCACCCAAAGCGATACCGCCCCGCCTGAGGAGGAATGAGCCGAGGCCGCGGGCCGCGCCTCTCTCCTACTGCTGCTCTCTGGCGTCATTGGAGCCTGTGCATGACCGATCCTCTGCCTCGCTTGGCCGCGACGCTGCGTCAGGCCTTGAGTCACCGGCGGGGCGACGCCGACCCGCGTCTGACCCGCTGGGCAACCGATCCCGTTGGCTTCGTTACCACCGTGCTGCGGGAGCATCTGTGGTCGCGCCAGCAGGAGATTGCGCGCAGCTTGGTGCACCAGCGCCGGGTGGCCGTGCCATCTTGCCATGGGGCCGGCAAGTCATTCCTCGCCTCGCGTCTCGTGGCGTGGTGGGTGGCAACCCGGCCTGCCGATGAGGTGTTCGTTGTCACCTCCGCCCCCACCTTCGCACAAGTGCGGGCCATCCTATGGCGGGAGATTGCACGCGCCCATGCCCGCGGGCGCCTGCCCGGCACGCTGAGCCAGACCGAATGGCGGATCGGACGCCGTCTGGTTGGGTTCGGGCGCAAACCGGCCGATACCGATGGCACAGCGTTCCAGGGGATTCACGCCCGCCATGTGCTGGTGGTGTTTGATGAGGCGTGCGGCATTCCCAAACCGCTGTGGGATGCCGCCGAGACGCTGCTGACCACGCCGCAGGCGCGCTTTCTGGCAATTGGTAACCCCGACGACCCGCTGTCTGCCTTCGCCGGTGTCTGTGCGGAGGAGAGTGGCTGGTGCGTGTTGCCGATTGATGCCCATGCCACACCCGATTTCACGGGCGAAGTGGTACCGAAGGCATTGGCGCCGCTGCTAGTCTCCCGCCTGTGGGCAGAGGAGATGGCGGCGCGCTGGGGCGAGGGCTCGGCGCTGTGGCAGGCCAAGGTGCGCGGGCGCTTTCCCGATGTCGCAGCCGATGCGCTACTGGCGCCAGCGGTGTTGGAGCGTGCGCGCCGAGCCGCTCTGCTGCCGGGTCTGCCGATTGAACTTGGCGTCGATGTCGCACGCTTCGGCCCGGACGCCAGCGTGATCGCAGTCCGCCGCGGTGCCGTGGGCCGCATTGTTGGCGTGCATCACGGGTTGGATATCCCCGGTCTTGCGGCCGCGGTGCGCACCGCGATGGCGGAGACAACGGCCACGGCGATCAAAGTGGATGAGATCGGCCTTGGCGCTGGCCTGGTCGATGTGCTGCGCGCGAGTGGGCTGCCGGTGACCGGCATCAATGTCGCGCGGGCGGCCCAAGCCAGCGACCGCTTTGTCAATCGCCGGGCCGAGTTGTGGTGGCGCCTGCGCGAGCGGGCGGAGGCAGGCGACCTCGACCTGCCCGATGACGACAGCTTGATCGCCGAGATGGCGCGTCTGCGCTGGGGCCTTGATGGCCGCGGGCGGATTGCCTTGGAGGCCAAAGCCGCGGCGCGCGCGGAGCTTGGCCGCTCGCCCGACCGCGCCGATGCCCTGCTGCTCGCCTTCGCCGATGCGGATCGCCCCGTGGCGGCTTGGAACGCTTGGTAACCCTCACCCCCGTTTCACACTGGAGACGACCCATGAGCACGCTGACCGACCGCACGCGCCCGTTCATCACTTCTCCCGCTATCCTGCCCGAGACCGACCACCCCAACGGCCTGTTGCGCAGCCTCGCCACAGTGCCTGCCGGTGCAGTGGATCGGGTCCGGCGCACGGTGGCCGTGGTGGCGTCGACCGAATTGATTGACCGCGCAGGCGACCGCGTGCTGGTCGAGGGCTGGCAGTTGGACGCCTACCGCCGCAACCCCGTGGTGCTGTTCGCCCACCGCGACCGCGACCCGCCGATCGGCCGGGCACTGGAGGTGAGCGTGCGCAATGGTCGGCTGACAGCTGTGCTGCAATTCGCCGACGCGGCCACATATCCCTTTGCGGACCAAGTGTTCCGCCTGATTGCCGATGGCTATCTGAATGCCGTGTCGGTTGGCTTCCGCCCGCTGACCTGGGTGCGCTCGTCGGAGCCGACGCGCAAAGGCGGCAAGGACATCCTGACCCAGGAACTGCTTGAGATTTCCGTGGTGCCGATCCCGTGCCAACCCGACGCCCGCATCGTGGGCCGCTCGCTCTCCCCCCGTTCGCCGCGGCTGGCGTTGGCCCAGCACATTGGCCGCGGTATCGCTCGCGCGCTCTTCAGCCGCGTCGTTGAAAAGCGCCACGACATCCGTTGGCCTGCTGGCAGCCCCGACGGCGTCGGAGGTCAATTCGCACCGGGCGTTGGAGGTGGTGGACAAACCACGCCGCTCACCGCTCAGACCGGCAGACCGACTGCCAGTCCGGCGCCTGCTTCTCGGACGACCCCTCCGTCTCCGCCGGCCAACCGTCGCGGTGCTCAGGACGGAGATCCTACCTCTGGAGGGCCCGGCAACCCAGGCCTCCGGCTGCCACCGCGTGCTGATACAGGGAGCATCGACTGGGAGCAGATTCGATTTCTCGAAAACCAGTTCAACATAGGGCCGCATATCCCAGGTGGAGGGAAAAATGGCGTGACCGTTGGACCAGGAATCAATTTAGGTGCGCTTGGGAAGGGCGAATTGGGTGAACTTTCCAAAGGTCTGCAAAACAAATTGGATCCTTGGGTGGGAAAAACAATGGAGAAAGAGCCATCGCTTCGGGATAGATTGAATAGAGAGCAGTTAAATTTGTCAAACGAAGAGATAATGGAGATAACAGACGCAAGAATAAAGTATCACTATGGTATCTTGTCAAAGAATTATGAGCGCCAAACCGGAAAACCGTTTACGTCACTTCCTCCAGATATGCAAACCATTGCCATGTCACTCGCGTGGCGAGTCGGACCGACTGGAGCGACCAGTACCAACAGAGACGACGAGGTGAGACGATTGTGGGAAGCGGTGAAAACAGGCGACAGAGGCGCAATGATTAAAGCGCTTGAGGGCGCCAAATCTGACCCTAAGCGCTTTGAGAAAGAAATAGCGTACCTGAGACGCCATCAGTAAAGGCAGAAGTATCTCCTGCCAACCGGTACGTGAACCAGCCCACAAGACAATGCTTAGTGGATCAGACCCGACAGATCAAACCGTCTGATTTGATCCACGACGCCGACTTGTTTCCGCGGCAGGGGAGTGCGCATCATCTACAGACGGGCGCTGCCACGGTCACATCTGGCCTAGTTGCAGGTCAGATGTGACTCCTCGCCCGTTGAAGCGGGCCGCAATACCGAGTACCAATTACCATACTGAGTAACTGCAATTCTGGCATCAACACCCGAGGGGTAGAGCGGTGTCCAAATCTAGGAAAATTGCTTTGGCATTCATGCTCACATTCGGCTTTCCAGTCACAGTGGCAGGTCAGATGACACAAGACCAGCCACAGATTGCGTTAAAAGATAGCGATCTTCGGGCAGCGACGCTTAAGGAGCTTAATCAAGAATGGCTTGACGCTAGGTTTATCAAGATGAAGACATACAGTCCAGGAGTATTAAAAAATCAAGATTATGAAGGTGATGAACTTCTACAGATACGAAATTCTTCCTCCCGAAAGTTGCCAGAGATCCGCGTCAGAACGAAAAGTGGCTGGAAAACTGTCTCAACATGCAAAGAGTTATTTGAGATACGCGGCAGTCAGCGGATGGAAGTAGATACACGGGGGGTGGATTTATATACATATACCTTTTGCGATTCCGATATGACGCAAATTGCCCTAAAGAGTCCAAATTTTAATTTCATGGACTACCAAAGAGCGTTTTTTGAATATATAAAAACTGTGCCGTTGATGACGCAGCGACTATCCGATTCGATGATAAACAGATTGAATAGTATACCGTCTAAAAATCGGCCAGATCAAATGACATTTGTTGATTTGTGGCCATTTGGCGCTCATCTGGTCGATCTTCCACAGGATTATGGGCGACTGATGTTTCGATATACTATCAGATTGTCTCTCGCGGATCGCACAAATGCTTCGGTTACGATATTTGGAGCCTACTTAGTTGCCTTTGGTGACTTTGACGGAGATGGAATTGGCGATATGATTGTGTCAGTATCGGAGGAATCAAAGAGTGTTCACAAACCATTGAGCCCTGATTGCCTAAATCAATCAATCATTCAAGTCACGCGGCTGGCTCCAGATGCCCCTCTGACAGCTCATCCGATTGCTCACATGCATAATATCTGCAGACCTCGACCAAAAGAACGGCGATCTGAGTAAGATTCCATAGAAGAAAAGACTTTGCATAGCCGGCTGAAAGCATGCTAATTACAATTCCTACCCCTCTAGTTTCGCGCGATTTTTGAGTGCATCTTTCACTGTCCGGTATGTTCATCAGTATCGGAAACACCAGGAACTACTTGAGATTTCCGTGGTGCCGATCCCGTGCCAAGCCGATGCCCGCATCGTGGGCCGCGCGCTCTTCAGCCGCGTCGCTTAGAAGCGCCACGACATTCGTTGGCCTGCTGACAGTGCGGCCGGTGTCGGCGGTGACGTCGCGCCGGGGGGGCGCGCCGGGAGGTCGCGCCGGTGGAATGCCGACTGGCCCAACCTCCAGCGAACGCTGACCCCCGCGATCACGCACCGTCAGGGGGTGTTTCGCCGCGGGCGACGGCGCGCAGGCGAAACAGGTGGTCGCGTACGGTGTGCATGGCTGATTGGGTGTAATCCATCCGGCTGATATAATGCTCGGCAATGCCGTGGATGTCCTCGTCGCTCAACAGCGCGAGGTCGGGGTATTTCTCCAGATAGAATGCATCATCATCAATCGGGTCTTCGTGGGTGTCGTGCAGGCCTTTGACCATATCGTGTAGCCAGTGGCTGAGGTCTGACAGAATGCTCATGACGCGCTCCCAATCGGCTGCTCGTGGGTTGGGCCACCAGCCTGAACACGCGGCATGGGACAGCAGGCGGGCCGTCGGGCGCAACCCCCTTTGCAGGGAACCTGTGCCAGTGTCGGTTATGGCGAGTCTGATAGCGCGCGCACGCCCGCCAGCACGGGACGGAAGGCTGGATGGTCGGCGCTGCCCAGCCACCCGAACACCAACGTCTCGGCGGGTATGACCGCCATGTTGTTTGCCGCGGCGAGGGACAGCGCTGTAGCCCGGTCTTCCTCCCGCCGACTGCCGACAGCGTCGGCCACCAACCCAACCTGCCACCCCGCTGCCTGCAGCCCCAGCGCGGTGTGCAGCACGCAGACATGCGCCTCCATACCCACCAAGGCGATGCTTGGCCGCAGGGCTTGCCGCAGGCGGGCGAGGGTGCCCGGCGCCTGGGTCGCATCAAAGCTGCGCTTGGCGAGGGGCGGCTGGGTGAGGTGCTGCGTGATCTCGGGCAGCAGTGGGCCGATCTTGTCCGCGCAATGCTCGGTCGCCAGGGTTGGCACCCCGGTGGCTGTGGCGGCCTGCATCAACAGCATCACCCGTTGCAGCAGGGCAGTGTGCCGCGCGATCGCAGGCACCAGCTTTTCCTGCACATCCACCACCAACAGCAGAACATCACTGGGTCGGATCAGTTGGGCGAGCATTCTGTCAAGTCCTCCAGCGGCCAGCGTGGACGTGGAGCGAGTGAAAGCGAGTCGCGCTGCCCAGCGGCCAGCCGCTCCAACCCCGCCCAGGCGATCATCGCGCCATTGTCGGTGCACAGCCGCGGCGGGGGGACCACGAGCGGTACCCCGGCTTCGGCCGCGACGCTCAGCAACCGGTGGCGCAGGGCCTGATTGGCGGCCACTCCCCCCGCCACCACCAACGGGTGCTGTCCCTTCCAATCTTGCGCCACGATGGCCAGGGCGTTGCGCGTGCGATCAGCCAAGACATCGCCAACGGCCGCCTGGAACCCAGCGGCAATGTCGGCCACCGCCTCCGGCTCAGCTTCAGCCAGGAGCCGCACAGCGGTTTTCAAGCCCGAGAAGGAGAAATCGCACCCCGGTCGCCCCAGCAGCGGCCGCGGCAGGGTAAAGCGGCTTGGATTGCCTGCCAGTGCTGCCCGCTCGACGGCTGGCCCGCCAGGAAATCCGAGGTTCAGCAGCTTGGCCACCTTGTCGAAGGCCTCTCCCGCGGCATCATCGATTGTGCCGCCCAAACGCCGATAGCGGCCAAGCCCTTCGACCGCAAGCAACTGGCAATGCCCGCCTGAGACCAGCAGCAAGAGATAGGGAAACGCGATGCCATCGGTCAGGCGCACGGTCAGCGCGTGCCCCTCCAGGTGATTGACCCCGAGGAAAGGCTTGTTGGCCGCCAGCGCCAGCGCCTTGGCAAAGGTGCAGCCAACGATGACGCCACCGATCAATCCTGGCCCGGCGGTGGCGGCGATACCGTCTACCTCCGCCAAGGTAAGGCCGGCATCGCCCAGCGCTCCGGCAACGATGTCATCCAGCGCATCCAAATGAGCGCGCGCGGCGATCTCAGGCACCACACCGCCAAAGGGCCGATGCCGTTCATCCTGCGACAGCACGCGATTGGCCAGAATGCGCCGATCATCATCAACAATCGCCGCCGCGGTCTCATCGCAGGAGGTTTCAATGCCCAGCACCCGCATCGCTGGGATGTAGCAAACCGTTCCGTGGTGCGTCCAGGGACTGGTCTGTTGCTGATCTCGTTCGTGCCAACGACTCAGGTTTTTCATTCTGGCGATCCTGAGGCAAGCAGCGGGCGACTGACCAAGAGGCTTGTCACGACGGCGGTTCGTGGTCCCGAGGTGCCGAATCATGCATCACGCCGCGATCGGTTGCGGACACTTGGTCTCTCCAATCCCCGCCTGAGGATCAGCCAGCGTCGCGAGGCGGCACTCAGCCATTGACAGCAGGAATCGCTGTTTCTCGCGGGGGCGGTTGTCCGTCACGGCGTCTGCCAGCCATCGGGTGACCGCACTCGTTTGAGTGAGCCACTGCGCGCGGCGTTGCTGCCGCGCTGACGTGCCGCAAGCGGGCGGGCAGTGGAACGGTCTGGAGTGGCGGGGCGGATGCGGCCATGATCGCTGCGGCTGAGGAAGGGTAGCAGCAGATCATGATGGGTGGGGTTCTTGCACGACCGCTGCGGATTGGCACGCGCGGCTCCAAGCTGGCGTTGTGGCAGGCGGCCGAAACGGCCCGGCTGCTGGCTGCGGCTCATCCGGCGCTGGCGGCACCAGGTGCGCTGGAAACTGTCGTGATCCGGACCACGGGCGATGCCGTGACCGATCGCCCCTTGTACGAGATCGGTGGCAAGGGCCTGTTTACCAAGGAGATTGAGGCAGCGCTGCTGGCGGGCGAGGTTGACGTCGCCGTGCATTCCTTGAAAGACGTCCCAAGCTTTCTGCCGCCGGGATTGAGGCTCGCCGCGTTTTTGGTGCGGGAGGATGCGCGCGATTGCTTGATCAGTCAGACCCCCGTCACAGGGTTGGCGGATCTGCCAGCGGCAGCGCGGGTTGGGACCTCCTCACCCCGGCGGGCGGCACAGATTCTCGCGGCGCGTCCCGATCTCCAGGTCGTGTCGTTGCGCGGCAATGTTGACACACGCCTTGCAAAGATCGCAGCCGGAGAGGCTGATGCCACCCTGCTGGCGCTGGCGGGGCTGTCCCGGCTGGGGCTAGCCGACCGCGCGACAGCGCTTCTGAGCGAGCAGGAGATGTTGCCCGCTGTTGCCCAGGGGGCCATCGGGTTGGAAATCCGGGCTGACGATGCGGATACCGCTGCGTGGCTTGCGCCACTTGACCATGCCGAGACACGCCACCGCGTGGTGGCAGAGCGGGCCATGCTTGCGGCCCTTGATGGCAGTTGTCGCACCCCGATTGGCGGCCACGCGCGACTGGTCGGCGACCGGCTGGTGCTGGAGGGGTTGGTCGTGCGCCCCGATGGTGGCGACATGCGCCGCGATCGCGGCGACGCGTCAATCAGCGACGCGGCAGCCTTGGGGGCTGAAATCGGCGCCCGCTTGAAGGCCAGTGCGGATCCCCGGTGGTTTGCTGGCCCGCATTTCGAGGGGCCTCAAGCTGGGGGGATGGCCCCCGGTGCGGCGCCGAAGGTGTCTCGGTGAGCGTTGTTCTGATCACCCGTCCCGAGGCGGATGCCGAACCGCTGGCAGAGCAGTTGCGCGCGCTGGGGTATCAGCCGCTGGTGGCCCCCGTGATGGCGGTCCGACCAGTTGCTGGCGCCGCCTTGCCAGACTTGGCGCGGGTGCAGGGGCTCTTGTTCACCTCCGCCAATGGGGTGCGAGCGTTTGCTGCCCTGTCGGACAAGCGCGACCTCGCGGTGTTCGCAGTTGGCGCGGCCACCGCAGCCGCCGCCGAGGCGGTTGGCTTCGCCGTGGTGATTGCTGCTGAGGGTGATGTCGCCTCGCTGGCAACAACCGTGATCACAGATGCCAAGCCCGAGGATGGCCGCCTGCTGCACGTCTCTGGCAGAGAAGTGGCGGGTGATCTGGCTGGTCTGCTGGGGACTGCTGGGTTCGACGTGGTGCGGGCCGTGGTTTACGAGGCTGTTCCGGTCGAGGCTCTGCCAGCCGAGGCTGAAGCCGCGTTGGAAGCTGGCAGTGTCGACTATGTGTTGGTCTATTCCCCGCGGAGCGCGCGCCTGCTGGCCCAGCAGATTCTGACAGCCAAGTTGACGGCTCGCCTGCATGGTGCAACTGCGGTATGTCTGTCAAAGGCGGCATCGGAGCCGCTGGTCCATTTGGGCTTTAAGGCCGTTGCCATTGCGGACAGCCCAGATCAACCCGCGTTGCTACGGGCACTGGACGCCCTGAGGAAAGGAGAGGCCGTGGCCACTGCACCCGAGCGGACTCCCGCGCCCAGCGAACCGGAACCCACACACGCGGCGCCGGGCGAACCCTCTCCCGCCTCAACGCCCGCGGCAGGGGCGGGAGAGGCTTTGCCTACGGCAGAACTCCTTACAATTCCGGCGCCTGCGCGCCGCGGGGCGGGTGTTGCTCCGTGGCTCGCTGGAGCCTTGGGCGCAGTGTGTGGTGCCGCCCTCACCATTGCGACGGCACCGACCTGGCTGCCTTTGATGGTGCCACCGCCCGACTTCGGTCCGGTGGAACGGCGCCTTGCCGCGTTGGAGCGCGGCGGCGCGCCCACCAGTGCCGCGGTGCCAGCCGCCTCGACTCAAGCGGCGACCGACCCTCGACTTGGCGCGCGACTGGAGGCTGTGGAGCGCAGCCTGCAGGCCTTAGCAGCGCGCAGTGACAGCTTAGCAGCGGCGACGGCACCCTCGGTGACTGTGCCTGACCTCACAGCAGTCACCGCGGCGCGGGAGGAGGTGGAGCGCCTCGCCAATCGGCTGGCGGCGTTGGAATCAGCACAGACGCCGACGCCAGACCTGTCACCTTTGGAACAGCGGCTGGGGCGCTTGGCGGAGCAGATCGCCGCGGTCCAGCAGCGTCAGGTTGAGGCCGCGACCAGTGCGCGGGGCGATGCCGGGCTTGCGCGTCGCGCAGCCCAGGCGCTGGCGGTTGCTCAGGTGGCTGATGCCGCCGGGCGGGGCGGCTTCCAGGCGCCGTTGACCGCGTTGATTGCTTTGCTGGAGGGTGAGGCCCGCGCGCTGGCGCAGGGCTTGAGCGTTCATGCCGGTGGTGTCGCGTCCCTTGATAGCTTGGTTACCAGCTTTCCAGAGGCGGCCTTGGCGGCAAAGCGCCAGGTGGCAGCGGCTGAACGCTCGGGTTGGCAGGGCGAGGTGATGGCGTTCCTGACGGGTCTGGTGGTGGTGCGGCGCACCGGTGTCGGCGACGACGCAGGCACCGATCTGGACAGCCGTTTGGCGCGTGCCACGACCCGCCTGGAGGCGCGGGACCTTGCGGGTGCCTTGGCCGCCTTGGACGGAGTGGACGCGGCGGCCAGCCGCGGGCTTGCCCCCTGGATCAGTGCAGCACGCGCCCGGCTGGAGGTGGAGCGGGTTTTGGGCTTGCTCAGCCGTCAGGCCGTGCAAGGGTTGGCCGATGCCAGCCGGGGGGGCTGAGCCATGTTGCGCTTGATCCGCTTTCTGGTACTAGCGGTCCTGCTGGTGGCTGCCGTGGTGTTCCTGGTGGAGAATCCTGGGCGCATCGGCTTTGATTGGCTGGGTTGGCGGGTTGATACCAGCGTTGCCGTAGCGCTGGTTGCGACTCTCATGCTGGTTGGCCTGCTGACGGCCCTGTGGCGGGCGTTCGGCTGGGTGTTGGCAGTGCCGGGACGGATCGGCCGTGGCATACAGCGGCGACGGGAGCGCCGGGGGCTTCGTGCACTGACCAGGGGACTGACGGCGTTGGCGGCGGGTCGCACGGGCGAAGCCGCACGGGCAGCCGAGCGGATCGACAGCCTGCCGGAATCCGCCAGTTTGGCCAAGCTTCTGCAGGCCCAGGCGTTGGCGGCCGAGGGCGACGCCGCTCAGGCAGAGGAGCGGTTCAAGGCGCTGTTGGACGAGGAGGAGACCGCGTTTCTGGGGCGGCGCGGCTTGTTGCGGCTTGCCCTTCAGCGGGGTGACTTGGCCGCGGCTCTCACCCATGCGCGTGAGGCGCGGGCGCTGGCACCCAATACGCCTTGGGTGCTGCAAATCCTGTTTGATCTGCATTGCCGCCAGGGGGCTTGGGGCGAAGCTGCCAGCGTACTGACAGCGCTTGGTCGCGTGCGCGCGTTGGAGCCTGCCGTCCTGGCCCAGCGTCAAGCAACCGTCGCCCTCGCTCTCGCCGGGCAGGCGGAGCGTGAGGGGGCACCCGCCACCGCACTCCGCCATGCGCGGGTGGCAGCGCAAGCGGCCCCCCAGTTCGTGCCAGCTGTGGTGGCACTGGCGCGACTGGAAGCCCAGGTGGGCAAGCGCAGCAAAGCCTTGGCGGCTGTGGAGGCGCTGTGGCGCACCAATCCGCATCCGGATCTGGCCGCTGCCTATTTGGCTGCAGTTGAAGGTGATGCCTTGGATCGCTTCAAGCGTGCCGAACGTCTGGCCGGAATGGCGGCAGATCATGTGGAAAGCCACATGATCCTGGGTGTCACGGCGCTGGATGCCAAGCTGTGGGGTGAAGCCAAGCGGCACTTCGAAGATGCCCTGCGGGCCGACCCCGGTCACCCGCGCCGGGCATTACGCGGACTGGCGCGGGCCGAAGGCGATGGGTTCGACCATCGTGAACAAGCGATCAGTCTGCGGGAGAGGGCGAGCGAGGCCCCGGACGATCCGCACTGGCACTGCACCAGCTGCGGCATGATCCAGCCGACCTGGGCGCCAGTTTGCGGCGCGTGCGGTGCCATCGACAGCTTGACGTGGCGCACTGCCGGGGCAGGGGTCGCCGGGGGTGGCTTGGTGACCTTGGTGCCGGACACCGTCGCTCTGCCGCCAGCGCGCTAGCCCTGTCTGTCAGGGCAGAATCCGCCCAGCGACGCTCCACCCCGTTGGCGTGCGCGCAAGCACGATCCCTTCGCCCGAGGCGGGCACGATGCCGGTCAGCGCTGTGATGTTCACTTGGTGCGTAACAATGACCAGTGCGCCCGGCCCGCGCCAAGCATCCAGCACCTGTCGGGCCGCGGCCGTCTGAGTGTCCTGGCGTGAGCGATCACTGAAGAAAGAGTTAAAGGCTGGCTCGTCCTCGGTGCGTCCGGGAAAGGCGAGTTCGGCTGTCTCGCGAGTGCGACACCATTGGGAGGTGAGCACCCGGCCAACCGATAGTCCGCGGGCTGAAAACGCCTCACCGATCCGACGAGCCTGGGCGCGACCGACAGTGTCCAGATTGCGTTGGGTGGCACAGTCTCCAAGACGCATACCAAGGGGGTCGCCGCCACCCGGTGCGATGGCGTGGCGGAACAGCACGACGCCGCCTGCTCTCAATGCCGCCCACCCGTCTTCCTCGGCTGCTATTGCTGGAACGCTGTGCAATAGAGCCAGCAGCATCAGGATCGCCAAGGCCCAGTGGTGCACCCGCCGTACCATCCTGTGGGTCATCCCCCCTCCAACCGCGTCGGAGCAACAGGCCCCTATCGCAGGTATAGGGCGCAATGGCCGATTGACCAGGGTTGGTCTGGGTGATCCCTTCCAGAGATCAGGCGGCAGTGCTGGCAGCTTCCAACGCCCGTTGGTGGCGCAGGAAATCATCGCCGCAGGACAGCTTCTGCGCAAGCTTTGAACCCGGTGTCACCGCCCGCCAGAATGGTGTGATCTGCGCGACGGGCGTGCCCTTGGCCAGTTGCTCCAGGGCAGCCTCGGCTGTGATTCGCAGAAAGATTGCCGTTGAGACTGGGCAGGTCGCGTCAGCGCCATGCTCCTGGGCAAGCTCGCGTCGAAGCTCCACAACATCGCGGACTTGGCCTTCGGGGATGGTGGCGATTTTTTGTGCCAGCAGCTTTGGCGAAGCGATCAGCAGCTTGGCACCCGGCGGGACACCGGCAAAGGCAGCCTCCAGCGTGACGACATGAGGTGGTTTGCCGCCTTCGAACTTCTGACTCCAGGTTTTCGGCATTATCGGCGCTCCATCGCAGCCATCAAATCGGCGAGGTAGAGGTCCAGATGCGCGCCGGGCGGTGAAAACAGTCGGGCCAGCACCCGGTTCAACCACCCGTCCACCGTCACCGTTTCGGTGACATGCAGCATGGTCTGGTCACCATCTGCGCGGAAGAGACCGACCCACTCCCCCTGAAACCCGTGGGGAGAGGTGAACTGGATTGCATAGCGAGTCGGGTGCTCCTTCGCGACTTCGCGCATGGTCAACGACAAGCCCTGCCGGGTGGTTTCAAGCCAAGTTTGGGGGCCGTCTACCAGCGTCACAGCCGTGATGTCGCGGCGCCACTGCACCTGACTGGCTGGGTCGGTCACGCGGGCGAAGACCTGGGTGATCGGTGCTGGGATCAGGACCGCCTTGCTGGCGGTGGTGGTTGCCGGGAGGATGGCAGCCCACGTGAAGACCCCAAAGGTGAGCAGCAGCAGGCCAGCAATCAGCGTCAGCAGGACAGTCCGCATCGGGGTCGCACTCAGTCTGGCTGGGGTCAGCGTCGGTGGGAGGGATTGACGACGGAGCGGTAGAGTTTTTCTGACTGATAGTCAATATAAACCGAGAGCGGGAGATCATGCCGAAAGCAAAGGGCCGCAACGCTGACATGCGACAGGCAACCAGGAGTGCGATCCTGGCGGCGGCGAAATCCCTGTTTGAGGCGCACGGTTTTGACGCGGTGTCGGCTCAAGCCATCGCCGAGGCTGCGGGTGTCTCGCACGGTGCGGTGTTTGATCACTTCGGCTCCAAACGCGCCTTGTTCATCGCGGTTCACGATGCCTGGCAGGACGCCCTGGTGGCCCGCATTGCTGAGGCCGTTGCAGGCGACGGCGAGCCTTGGGCACGGTTCTCGGCGATCTGGCGGGCCTATCTATCGTCCACCGAAGACCCGGCCATGCGCCAAATCCTCCTGCTCGATGGCCCCCGTGTGATCGGGTTGGCGGAGATGCGCGCGCGTGACCGCGAAAGCGCGTTTGCCTTCTTTCACGAGGAGGTGGCGAGCCTGATCCAGGCGGGTCTGATCCAGCCGATGGACTCCCACGGGCTGGCGATCTTGCTGTTTGGCGCCCTCGATCAGGCGGCATTTGAGCTGGCTGACTTTCCAGAGGACGCAACGCTGCGCACCCGTTTGCTGACAAGCATGGAGGCGGTGATGGCAGCCTTGCGCACCAAGCCGCCGGCTCCCTGACCCAGCCGGATCGGGCCGGCGCCGCTTCAGTCTGGCGCACCGGGTACGCTTCCGTCTGGCTTGACCGCTGGGGCAGGAGGGTGCAGCGTCACCCTATGAGTTGGCTGCGCCACTGTTGGGGTCTACGAGCGGTTACCGTTGCGCTTTATGCGCTGGCGATGCTGCTGGTTGGGTTCGCCCATCACGGTGGCGCGATCGCACGCCCAGGCTCCCCCGATCTGAGCGCCTACGCGCTGCCAGATGGAACCGTGCCAGTGCTGTGCCGCACTGGTATGGACGATCCATCACCCGCCGCCCTCGACGGGAGTGGCGGGTGCGAGGCCTGTCGCTTGGTTGCGGCGCCTGGTCTATTGCCCGGCCCCAGCATCGTGGTGCTGCCGCCCGCCGACCAACGGGTTGCAAAGCCGAAAGTTGGTACGCCTCAGCGCGCGGTCATCCTCAGCGCGCCAGTACGCGCCCGCGCTCCCCCCGCCATCCGCCTCAGCTAGGTCGTCTGCACCGATTAATTGGTGCCGGGTATGGTCAGCGTTGCCTGCGGCCATGCCAAACCAGTGACAGTGGGTTTGGCGCCCCCAAAGCGCCTTCGCCCGCCGACTAGGTATCGTTTCGATGGACGTTTGCCCTTCGTCCAGCCTTGCTCTGGACGCATCGCGGGAGATGGTGGCGTGCCACCCACCCGTTTCTATCAGCCTGTTCGATACTGTGCTGACTCCACACCAATCTCTGCCCGACGCGTTATGGACACCAGTGGCGGCAACCATTGCGCTGGTGGCGTTGGCTTCGCAGGCGCTGTTGCTGTTGGCCGATCTTGGCATTGTTGCCGCGTTTGTTGGCTTGGATGCAGCGGGTCTGCTGGTCGCCTTAGCGGTCAGCCGCCGCCATCGCCGCCGCTCGGAGCGCTTAATCGTGGCCGCCGGTCGGTTGGAGCGAACCCAGTATGACTGGCAGGGTACGCTGATCGCGCGCGACTATCTACCGTTGTTCGGCCTTCGGTTGGAAGTGGTGGACGACCCGGACCACGGGCTTTTGTCCCTCGCCGCGTGCTTGCGTAATCAGCGCCTCGTGCTGGGTCGCGATCTATCACCGGGCGAGCGTCAAGAGCTGATTGATGGTCTGACCACGGCACTGGCGCGCGATGGCTTGTACCTACCAGTGCACCGCCAGGGTCCTTGCTTGCATGGGCGGTCGGCCCTGACAGCGTAAACGCTGTCTCTCGACACTGCCCGCCCCGTTATCCCTACCCCTAAAAGGAGTAAACGCGATGTTGCGTCGTACCGCGCTGGCCCTCGCCGGGCTTCCATTGTTGTTGTTCTCAGGTCTATCGGGCGCACTCCACGCCCACGAGCACGAGGTTCGCGTTGGCGATCTGGTGATCACCCAGCCCTGGTCGCGGGCGACCCCGCCTGGTGCGCGTGTTGGCGGTGGCTATCTGCAGGTGCGCAATACTGGCTCCGCCCCGGATCGGCTGCTCTCCGGCACCATGGCAGTGGCCGGGCGCGTAGAAATCCACGAGATGCGTATGGATGGTCAGGTCATGCGCATGCGCGCGCTAGAGCAAGGCCTTGTGATCCCACCCGGTCGCACAGTCGAATTGCGGCCCGGCGGCTATCACGTGATGTTTATGGAGTTGCAACGCCCGCTGGTCTCCGGTGAAACAGTCGTTGGCACCCTGGTATTCGAGCGAGCAGGCCAGGTGCAGGTGCAGTATCGCGTTGGGGCAGCCGGGGCTGGCCCCGACGGTCAACCGCATCGGCATTGATGATGACAGCGCGGTTGCCTTTTCCCCAATCGCGGCGTCGGCGGGTCTGGCTGAAGCCACTGGGCGTCACCTTGGCGCTGAGTTTGGTCACGGCGGTGGCGGCAGTGTGGCTTTGGCTGCATCCGCCCACGCCGCTGCCCAGCGACGCCAGTGCTGCCATCGGTGGTCGATTCAATCTGACCGATGAGGACGGACGAGCGTTCTCCTCCGACAGCCTCGCTGGGCGACCTTTTGCGCTGTATTTCGGTTTCACGCATTGTCCCGACGTGTGTCCGACCTCGATGTCTGACATGGCGCGCCTGTTGGAGGCACTGGGGCCAGCAGCAGCTGAATTTCGCGTCTACTTCGTCAGCGTCGATCCGGAGCGCGACACGCCAGAGCTGCTGCGCACCTACACGGATTTATTCCATCCCCGGCTGATCGGCCTAACCGGTACCGCTGATGAAATCCGTCATGTTGCCCGGCTGTACCACGCCTTCTACGCCAAAGTGCCAACGGGTGCAGGAGATTACACCATGGATCACACGGCTACGATTTATCTGATGGCGCCCGATGGCCGCTTCGCAGGCACGATTGCCTATGGCGAGTCAGACGCGACGGCGCTGGAAAAGCTGCGGCGCCTCGTCGGGCGCGGCACCGGTTCGGGAGGGCGCGGATGACGCGCGCGGCTGCCCTCTCCCGGCGGGCGGCGACGGTGTTTGGCCTTGCGTGGCTGCTGAGTCCTGGCACCGTCGTCGCCCATTCCTACCGCCATGGTCCGTTAAGCATCGGTCACGCCTGGGCCCGCCCTGCGACCGGTGACACCGGCGAGGCCTTCCTGCCCATCGGTATCAGCACCGGTCGGGATCGACTGATTGGGGCCGCTACGCCTCTTGCGGCCAGCGTGGCGTTCCGCGATGGCGAGCGTGCCACGGACGGCTTTGACATTGCTCAAGGTGCCTCCCTCGCCATGCGTCCGGGACGCCGACATCTTAGGCTTGTTGGCCTAACCAAGGCCCTAACCGTCGGGGACCGATTTGCCCTGACGCTGACCTTTCAAACAGCGCCGCCGCTGACCATTGAGGTCTGGGTCGAAACCGCCCCCTACGCGCGCTGAGCAACCACAACCGTCACGGGAGGACCCCATCCATGCCAAGGATCAACCAAACCATGCTTCGGCGCACACTGTTAGCCGCAGCCCTTGCGACCGGTGTCAGCGCAACCCCGGCCTTGTCTCAGGGCAATACACCGGCTGCGGGCACGGTGGTAGACGCGATTGGCCGCACGGTGACGCTGCCGGCACAGGTCGAGCGAGTCGTGATCAACTTTAACTACGAGGAATTCACCGCCATCGCCGGCGTTGACGGCTGGGCACGCGTGGTAGGCATCTCTCGCGTACCGTGGGAAGGGTGGCGGCCAGCAATCTTCAGTCGTTACGCGCAAGTGATCCCAAATCTTCAGGGCATGCCCGATGTCGGTCATACCGATGATAACAGTTTCAGTGCAGAAAAGGTGATCGCACTGAGGCCCTCAGTTGTGATCCTAGCGGAGTGGGCGTGGCAGACCCTGACCACGCAGCGTGCACAAATCGAAGCTGCTGGCATTCCAATCGTTGTCATAGACTACAACGCCCAGACACTGGAACGACATCTTGCCTCGACCCGCGCAATTGGTCGGGTCATGGGAACAGAGGCGCGTGCCGAGGAGCTGGCTGGTCTGTACGAGCGGGAGTATCGCGATGTCTTGGCGCGTGTTGCCCGTGTGACGGGTCCCAAACCCAGTGTCTATGTGGAGCTTGGCCAAGCCGGTCCAGCAACAATTGGGAACACCTACAACAATACGATGTGGGGCAAGATCATCACCACCCTGGGCGCCAACAATATCGCCGAGGGTCGGATACCAGGACCATGGGGACCCCTGAATGCGGAAACTGTGATCGCTAGCAATCCGGACATGATCCTAATTGCAGGATCGTCGTGGGTGAACCGACCCCTTGCGGTGCGAACCGGATATGACATGGATGACGCTGGCACTCGCCGGACACTACGACCCTATGCTGAACGACCGGGTTGGGCTGGGCTGAAAGCGGTGCGTAGCGGCAATGTGATTGCGCTGGAGCATGGCTTGGCCCGCACTCTATTCGACTTTGCGGCCATGCAATTCATCGCCAAGCGGCTTTATCCGGCTCAGTTTGCCGATGTTGACCCAGTCGCAAATCTTGCCAAGTTTCACCAGCGCTACTTGCCAGTGCCATTCACAGGCACTTGGATGGTAGCGCTGCAACCATGATTGAACGGCAACCGGTCGCAAGCGGGGCACTCCCGCTTGCGACCCAGTGGCGGGCGATGGTCGCTCGCCGCGGTGCCATGGTTGCTTTGGGCATGGTTGGATTGGCGCTCTCGGTGGTGCTGGACATTGCAGTTGGTCCCTCATTCCTGCCGCTATCAGTTGTAGCGGCAGCAGTGTTCGGTAGTGGGTCGGATGCCGCTGCGGAGGTGATTGTCTGGACCATTCGCATGCCGATTGCCCTGATCGCCTTGGCCGTCGGCGCCGCCCTTGGCCTGTCCGGGGCGATTATGCAAACCATCCTCAATAATCCGCTCGCCTCCAGCTACACACTCGGCGTGTCAGCGGGTGCTGGGTTTGGTGCGGCTCTAGTGATTGTGCTGGGCAGTCGCCTTGGCATTGCCGAGGATTGGGCAATCCCCATCGCGTCTTGCGTGTTTTCAGGGATTGTTTGCGCAGCCGTTTGGGGAATCGGTCGAGTGCGCGGTGCGACGCCGGAATTGTTGGTTCTGGCAGGCATTGCCTTGCTGTTCCTATTCCAGGCTTTGCTGGCGTTGCTGCAGTATGTCGCCACTCAAGAAGCGTTGCAGCAAATTGTCTTTTGGTTGTTTGGTAGCTTGCAGAAGGCCACTTGGTCAAAAATGTGGATCATCCTGGCGACGTTTATCATTGCTCTGGCAGTGATCCTGCGGGACGCGTGGGCGCTGACAGCACTGAAGCTTGGTGATGAGCGTGCAGCCGGTTTGGGTGTGGATGTGCGTGCTTTGCGGTTTCAGTGCTTTGTGTGCATCTCTGTGCTGACGGGAGTGGCAGTCGCTTTCGTTGGCACCATCGGTTTTGTTGGCTTGGTCGGCCCGCACATTGCACGCATTTTGGTTGGCGAGGATCAACGGTTGTTTCTGCCTGCGTCAGCCGTCAGTGGCGCTCTGCTACTCTCCCTATCGTCTCTGGTTAGCAAGCTCGTGCTTCCGGGGGCGGTGTTTCCAATTGGCATCGTCACAGCTTTGATCGGAGTGCCGTTCTTTATCTGGATGATTTTAGGCATGCGCCGGGGGTATTGGTGATGTTGCAGGTCACCGATCTGTCAGTTCGGTACGGGGGTCAGTGCGCGGTAGACCGC
Organism: Alphaproteobacteria bacterium; assembly: GCA_004292755.1. Taxonomy (GTDB): domain Bacteria; phylum Pseudomonadota; class Alphaproteobacteria; order Elsterales; family Elsteraceae; genus RDXE01. The sequence continues at coordinate 8,902 of RDXE01000034.1, read as the reverse complement.
ATCTCGATGGCGATCCCAGCAGGGGCCATCACGGCAGTGATCGGTCCCAACGGCTCCGGCAAGTCCTCTCTGCTGAAGGCAATGGCAGGGCTGATCGCGGTGCCGCGCGATCATGTACGCGTTACCGGTCGGATTGGCTATATGCCCCAGGATATCGGTGCGCGGGCGGCGTTGACGGTGATGGAAACCGTGCTGCTTGGCCGGTTGGGACAGCTTGGACTAAGGGTTTCGGCAGCGGATGTTGATGCCGTTGCAGCCGTACTGCAGCAGATGCAGTGCACCCACCTAGCGGACCGCTGGCTGGCAGATCTGAGTGGCGGCCAGCGCCAACTGGTCTTCCTGGCCCAAGCCTTAGCTGGCGATCCGACGATTCTTTTGCTCGATGAACCGATCAGTGCGCTAGACTTGCGGCATCAACTTACAGTGCTCACGGTCCTGCGACGGTTAGCGCGCGATCAGGGCATTGCCGTGGTCGTTATTCTGCACGATATCACTGCGGCTGCTCGGTTTGCTGACCGGATCGCGGTGTTGGCCGCAGGTCGGCTGGTCAGTTTGGGGCCACCGACCGAAGTGGTCACTGCCGATATGATCGCCACCGTGTTTGGCGTTGATGCCGAGGTGATCATAGGCAGCGACGGCTTGCCGCGGATCACGCCAAGGGGAGCCATGCTGGCGGTTTAAGCGGGTGGCCAGTCGCCACTGGTGTTGCATCGCAGCGAAGGATGCGTATAGTGCGCCGCGCTAAGACAGAGCCATCGCCCTTAGACCCATCCTGCTAGGATCGCCCCACCCATGGCTGAGACGCGTTTCGACGTTGTCGGCATCGGCAACGCCATTGTTGACGTGATTGCCCGTTGCGACGAGGACTTCCTGGTCCGCGAGCACTTGACCAAGAACGCCATGATCCTGGTGGATGAGGCGCGGTCCTTTCAGCTGTACAGCCGGATGGGGCCAGGGGTGGAGGTGTCTGGCGGGTCAGCTGGCAACACAATGGCGGCGATGGCTCAGTTGGGCTCCAAGGTTGCCTATATCGGCAAGGTGAAGGCCGATCAGCTGGGCCAGGTGTTCCGCCACGATATGACCAGCCAGGGCGCGCGCTTCGTCACGCTGCCAGCCTTGGACGGCCCCTCGACTGCGCGCTGTTTGGTGCTGGTCACCCCCGATGGTCATCGCACCATGTGCACCTATCTGGGTGCGTGTGTAGAGTTGGGGCCTGAAGATCTGGACTTTGAGGCGCTGAAGGCGACCAAGGCAGTCTATATGGAAGGCTATCTGTTCGACCCGCCACGCGCGAAGGCGGCCTTCCGGGAGGCGGCCAAGACGGTTCATGCCGCGGGCGGCAAAGTGGCGCTGTCGCTGTCTGACAGCTTCTGCGTCAACCGCCATAAGGGTGAGTTCCGCGATTTGGTCGAGAACCATGTCGACATCCTGTTCGCCAATGAATCCGAAGCGATGGCGCTGACTGATGCCGCCAGCTTTGACGAGGCCGCTGCCGCTTTGGCGGGCAAGGCCGAGGTGATTGCCATCACCCGGTCTGAACAGGGGTCTGTTGTTCTGGCAGGAGGAACGCAGGTCGCGGTTCCGGCAGAGCCAGTGGCGCGTGTGGTCGATACCACCGGTGCCGGCGATCTCTATGCCGCGGGCTTCTTGCACGCCTGGGCGCGTGGCTTGTCGCCAGCGCAGATGGCGAAGGCGGGAGCCATCGCTGCTGCTGAGATCATTTCACACATCGGGGCGCGGCCCGAAACCCCGCTACCCTCTCTCTTCCGCGCCGCCCTGCCGGAAGCCCTGGCCTAAGGAAGCCCTCAGATGGACCGCCGCAACATTGCGATCATCGCCCACGTTGACCATGGCAAGACGACCTTGGTCGACAAGCTCCTGGCCCAGTCCGGCACCTTCCGCGCCAATCAGCAGGTGGCTGAGCGCGCGATGGACAGCAACGACTTGGAGCGCGAGCGCGGCATCACCATTCTGGCCAAGTGCACCTCCGTCGATTGGAACGGGTTGCGCATCAACATCGTCGACACGCCCGGCCACGCCGATTTCGGCGGCGAGGTGGAGCGGATTCTGACCATGGTCGACGGCGTCGTCCTGCTGGTGGACGCTGCCGAAGGGCCGATGCCGCAAACCAAGTTCGTGCTGGGCAAGGCGCTGCGGCTGGGTCTGCGTCCCATTGTGGTGATCAACAAGGTGGATCGCCCCGACGCCCGCGCACACGAAGTGCATGACATGGTGTTCGATCTGTTCGCCGCGTTGGAAGCGACCGACGAGCAGCTGGACTTCCCAACCCTGTTCGCCAGCGGTCGCAATGGCTGGGCCACCGATGATCTGGAATCGGGCGCGCGCGAAAGCCTGACCCCGCTGTTTGAGAAGATCGTTGCCCATGTTCCGCCGCCGAAGGTGGACCTGGAGCAACCCTTCACCATGTTGGCGACCACGCTGGAGTACGACCCCTATCTGGGCCGCATTCTGACGGGTCGGGTTCAAACCGGCATTGCCCGCGTCAACATGCCGGTCAAGGCGATGACCCGCACCGGCGAGTTGATCGAGCAGGGTCGCCTGACCAAGCTCTTGTCGTTCCGCGGGCTGGAACGGGTTCCCATTGATGAGGCCGAGGCGGGTGACATCATCGCGATCGCTGGTTTGGTGAAGCCGACAGTGGCCGACACCATCTGCGCACCCGATGTGGTGGCCCCGGTGCCCGCGCAGCCGATTGATCCGCCGACCCTGGCGATGACCTTCTCGGTCAATGACTCGCCGCTGGCCGGTCGCGATGGCGACAAGGTGACCAGCCGGATGATCCGCGACCGGTTGATGCGCGAGGCCGAAGGCAATGTCGCCATCCGCATCACTGAAACCGATGGCAAGGATGCCTTCGAAGTGGCGGGCCGTGGCGAATTGCAGCTGGGCGTGCTGATCGAGACCATGCGGCGTGAAGGCTTTGAGCTGTCGATCTCCCGCCCGCGCGTGCTGTTAAAGAGCGAGAACGGCCAGCGGCTGGAGCCGATTGAAGAAGTTGTCGTCGACGTCGATGAAGAATACGCAGGCGTCGTGGTGGAAAAGCTGGGCCAGCGCCGTGGCGAGATGGCCGACATGCGCCCGTCGGGTGGTGGCAAGACCCGGCTGGTGTTCCACGTACCCTCGCGCGGGTTGATCGGCTACCAGGGTGAATTCCTGACCGACACCCGCGGCACCGGTGTGATGGCGCGGCTGTTCCACGCCTATGCCCCCTACAAGGGCACCATTCCGGAGCGTCGCAATGGCGTGCTGATCTCCAACGGTGATGGCGAAGCGCTCGCCTACGCCTTGTGGAACTTGGAAGAGCGTGGGCCGCTGTTCATTGAGCCCGGCGTGCAAGTGTATGCTGGCATGCTGATCGGGGAGCACACCCGCGACAACGATCTGGACGTCAATCCGTTGAAGGGCAAGCAGCTGTCCAACGTCCGCGCCTCGGGCAAGGACGAAGCCGTGCGCTTGACCCCGCCGCGGCTGATGTCGCTGGAGCAAGCGATCAGCTACATCGCCGATGACGAGCTGGTTGAGGTGACGCCGAAGGCAATCCGCTTGCGCAAGCGCCTGCTGGATATCAACGACCGCAAGAAAGCCTCCAAGCGCGCTGAAGCGGTGTGATCGCCTCGGGGGAGGGGCCCCCCCTCCCCGGAGTGCGTGGCCGACATCGGATTGATGCGGGTCAGGCGTTGCGCCATGCTGACGCCATGACCCCGCCGCCACGCTGGCAGTACCGCCTACAGAGTTTTACGACCGCGCTTTCGCTGGTGCAGGAGGGGGTTGCCCTTCTGCGCACCCGTCCGCTCAGCCCGCTTGAGACCGAGGGGCTGAGCACACGGTTTGCCTTTACGTGGGAGCTTGGTTGGAAACTGCTGAAAGACTATCTGGAGCAACGGGTGTGGTGCTCCAGACCATCACGTCGGCCGCAGTGATCCGCGCGGCTGGGGCGGCGCGGGTGATCGACGATCCGGCGACCTGGATGGCGGCGCTGCAAGCGCGCACTCAGCTGGCGCACACCGATGGAGCCGCGGCCGTTGAGGCGGTGATGGCTGCGCTGCCAGATCGCTATCTGCCAGCTTTGGAGCAGCTGGCCGCCCGTTTGCAGCGGGAAATGCCATCACCATGACGCTGGCCACGACACCGCCCGCCCTCGATCACGGCTTGAGTGCGGATGACCTCGCCATCCTGCGCACCACCCTAGCCCCCTATCGGGACCGCCTGACCCGCATCGCCCTTTATGGCTCGCGCGCCACTGGTCGCTGGCGCCCCTGGTCCGACATCGACCTCCTCCTCGACAGCCCCCTGACCGACACCGAAGCAGCCGCCATCCGCCTCGCCCTGGAAGACAGCCTGCTCCCGGTCACCGTCGACGTAACCCTCTACCGGACGATCATCGGGACGGGGTTGCAGGACCACATCGACACCGCCGCGCGGGAGTTGGTGTTGTGAGGGGGGTTATGGGAGTGGAGAGTGGCCAGCGGCAATCGCTGCAAGCAGTCTCCGTTCGTCTGCGGTCAACCCCTTCGCGCCAGCACAATCGTCCTGCAGCATCTGTGTTACAAGTAATTTTTGTTCAGGTTGTATTAAACTCCTAATATCATAGCGGATGCGCCAGAGAATACCGCTTGCTATGAATCGATTGCCAGACGGATTACAAGCGAGATTACCGAGAAAATTGCTCCAGTCACTATCAGAATGTTGTGAATGATTCGTCCAGGTTAATCTTATACGTTCCGCATTGGCAGGATCTTAAGTATCCAGCAAAATTGACAAGCGTTCACGGGCACGATCCCTTAATTCAACAGCCGGAATGACCATCACCCATTGATCTATGTGGGGTTGCTACTGTTCGCGCATTAAGCGCTGCTCGAACCAAACCCCGAGTCTTGCAAAATTTGTTGCAGTGTCCCGTCCGTGTAGGCGCCACCCGTCCACGCCAAGAAGTGTGGCGCCCTGCATTTGCGCTTCGGTGAGCGACGCGCCCTGCATTTTCGCTGAATCAAGCCTAGCACGCGTAAGCTTTACATTGATCATAGCGGCATCGGAAAGGTTTGCACCGGTCAAATCTGCGTAGCGCAGGTCGGCGCGATCGAGGATGGCATAGCGAAGGTTACGACCACGGAGGACGCGCGTGCGGAAGCCGGTCTCCGGTGCTTTGTCACCAAGCTCAGAAAGCTTTTTCTGCTCCTCGGCAGTTAAAAAATTTTCATCGGGAAGAACAAGGCTTCTTGTGAAGATGCTGGTGCGCTGTCTCGAAACTTCATCCAGTGGCCCATTAAACAGAAACTCTCGAGTAATCGCAGCAACCGGCATAGTCTTATCGGCCTGTGTTTCGAGAAATTCCTCTGGAATCAATGCAAGGGTGAAGGCAAATGCCACCACGAAACCCGTCATAACACCACCAACGGCGCGGAGAGTCCAGCGGCGCCAACGGGCGCCGGATTGAGATCGCGGCCAGAGCCACCACAGCAGGCCAAGGTCAAGAGCGATGGCGGTCCGGTGCCACCATGTGGTGGCGACATCATGGTACGGCAGGAACTGCACCTGGATGAATACCAACAACAGCAAAGGCATAATCGCCAGGGTGCTCAAAACCATGGCGGCCATGGCGATGCCCGGTTGCCCGAGCCGTTGATTGGCGAGCATGCCGACAACAGGGAAAATATCCAGGCGATGGCGATGGGCAAGGAAGGCCGCGGTATTGCCGTTGGCATCACGCTCCGCGGCAGTCAGATAGGCAGTCACTTTGCGCGCAAGCTCGCGCACTTGGGCCAGCACGTAGAAATGCATCAGCAGGAAAACCGCCGGTGCGACCCAGTAGAAGCCCAGCAGCGGCAGGTTCACCTCCAGCACTGGCACCTTGATTGGCTCTTCCAGAAACAGCATCCGGTGGCTGGTGCCCCCGACCAGGGTGAACAGCACCAGCATCACCAGCAGGAACAGGAACCATTGGGCGACCTCGCGCTTGGCGGCGTCATTGGCGGCGTCGCAAAGGGGGCCCAAGGTGTCGGGCGAGTGATCCGCAGGGTGCTTGCGCGGGTAGCGATGGATGCTTGGTCGGAGGGTGCGGCGCGGTTGCATGGCGGCAAGACCATACACACAACGCGGCTTTCTACCAACTGCTCCGTCTTGGCAGTGGTGCTGGGCGGCACGTCTCTAGCACCTCTCACCCCGTCTCGACAGCCGGGCGGGTCAGCTTGTATAGACTGGCCATGCAGATGGATCGAATTTGGCGGCGGGCGCGGCTGGCGACGTGTCGGGCGGATGCTCCTGGTTTGGGCGTGGTGGAGGATGGCGTGATCGCCACCAAGGCTGGGCGCATCGCCTATGCTGGCCCGGCCGCCAACTGGCGCGGTGACGCGCCGGAGGTGATCGATCTGGACGGGCGCTGGGTCACGCCGGGGTTGATCGATTGCCACACTCACTTGGTCTATGCGGGCGACCGGGCGGCGGAGTTTGAACAGCGGCTGGCCGGTGCTTCCTACGCTGAGATCGCGGCTGCTGGCGGGGGCATCCTGTCCACTGTGCGGGCAACGCGGGCGGCCAGCGTGCCAGACTTGATCGCGGCTAGCCTGCCCCGGCTAGACCGGCTACTGGCCGATGGCGTGACCACTCTGGAGGTGAAGTCCGGCTATGGCCTGGAGGTCGAGGCAGAATGCCGGATGCTGGCGGCCGCGCGCGGGCTGGCAGCGCACCGATCGGTCAACGTGGTCACCACCTTCCTCGGCGCCCATGCGCTGCCACCGGAGATGCCGCGGGCGGACTATCTCGGCCTCGTCACCGGCGCGATGCTGGAGGCTATCACCGCCAGAGGGCTTGCCGATCACGTCGATGTGTTCTGTGAGGGGATCGCCTTCTCCCTGGAAGAGACCCGCCAGGTGTTTGACGCCGCCCGGCGCCACGGCCTGCCGGTCAAGCTGCATGCCGAGCAGTTGTCGAACCTGGGGGGCAGCCGCCTCGCCGCTGCCTATGGCGCGCTGTCGGTCGATCATGTGGAATACACCGATCCAGCGGATGCTGCGGCGCTGGCTGCTGCGGGGACCGTCGCCGTGCTGCTGCCAGCGGCGTTTTTCTGCCTGCGCGAAACTAAACTGCCGCCAATTGCCGCGTTCCGCGCTGCGGGTGTGCCGATGGCGTTGGCGAGCGATTGCAACCCCGGCACGGCGCCTGTCACCTCCCTTCTGCTGGTGATGAGCATGGCGGCCACGCTGTTCCGGCTGACCGTGGATGAAATCCTGCTGGGCGTGACCCGCCACGCGGCCCAGGCATTGGGGCGGCTGGATCAGATCGGCACGCTGGAGCCAGGCAAGCGCTGCGACCTCGCCATTTGGGAGGTGGAGCGGCTGGCCGAACTGCCCTATCGCCTGGGCTACAGCCCGCTTGCCGCCCGCATTGTTGCTGGAGAGCCCGCATGAGCGTTTACCCCGTCGTCTCCCCCATCGTGCATCGCGGTGAGGCGCCGCTGCTGATAAGCCTGCCGCACACGGGTACGGACCTGCCGGATGATCTGCTGCCCGCCCTGGTCGACCGTGATCTGGCGCTGCTGGATACCGACTGGCGGGTTGATCAGCTGTACGCCTTTGCCGCGGCCTGGGGGGCGACGCTGGTGCGCATGCCGTGGTCTCGCACCGTGGTGGACGTGAACCGCGACCCCTCTGGTGCATCACTCTATCCGGGTCAGGCGACCACCGGGCTGGTGCCGATGGAGACCTTTGACGGTCGCCCGCTGTATCGGCCTGGGCATGAGCCGGACGCAGCCGAGATCGCGCGGCGGGTGGCCGCAGGGTTTGTGCCCTATCACACGGCCTTGGCGGCGGAGTTAACCCGGCTGCGGGCGCTGCATCCGCGGGTGGTGCTGTATGATGCCCACTCCATCCGCTCCGAGATTGCGCGGCTGTTTCCCGGCACCCTGCCTGTGTTCAATATCGGCACCAATTCGGGGGCAGCGGCCGCGCCAGACTTGGCTGAGCGGGTGGCGCTGGCGGCACTGGCCAGTGGGGAGAGCGTGGTGCTGAACGGGCGATTCCGCGGCGGCTACATCACGCGCAGCTATGGCCGACCCGCTGACGGCATCCACGCCGTGCAGATGGAATTGGCGCAACGGCTGTATCTGGATGAGAACGCCCCCGCTGACCCCGCACCGGAGCGGGCGCAGCGGGCCGAAGCGGCGCTGAAACCAGTGGTGGAGGCGTTGTTAACCTGGGCGCAGGGATCCGGCGCGCATCCCGGCTGTTGAGTGCAGCGCAGCGGGTCCGTAAGGTCCGGGCGAGCATTGGGTCCGGCGGGACCCGGCGGGCAAGTGACGAGGGCGTGCTGTGAGTTTCGGGTTTCGGGAAGATCGGATGCGGCGCCAGCAACGCCGACGGGCCGTGTGGCGCGCGATCCTCATGCTGCTGCTGCTGGCTGCGTTTGGGGCCGTGTACTGGCTGGGGCTGGAGCAAGGCCAAGTCGACATGACCGACGCCAACCAACGCATCGCCGATTTGGCGGAATCAGAGCAGCGCCTGCAGCGCCGCGCCGCCGAACGGGACGCCGAGGTATCCCGCCTGACCCGCGAGATGGACGTCCTGCGCCAGCGGCTGGAGGCGGAGACGCCATCGGGCGCGATCCGTCCGCTTTACGAGTTGCTGCAGGCGCGCTTGCGCGCTGGCGTGACGGCGGAGCGCCTGACTTTGGTGTTGCAGAAAATCGAGAACCAACGCCAATGCGACCCGGTGCAGCAGCGGCGGATGAGTGTGCGCACGCCGATTGATCGGACCTCCGCCAACTCCCTGGTGTTTGGCGACCAGATGGTCACTGTGTTCGCCGAGGGTGCCTCGGCGCGCAACGCGGAGAACGCCCCGGAAGCGTGGTTCGATCCTGGCCAGCCAGTCAATTTCCGCTTTCAGCAGGC